>NZ_JAVTIZ010000005.1:0-333348 GCF_031843845.1 Microbacterium sp. WCS2018Hpa-23 | reverse complement strand
ATACGGATAACGGTGTGCCGTTGTGCTGGTGGCATCACCGATCCCTCGGCACCTCCGGGTGGGAGATCCGCATGGACGCGGGCCTCCCACAGGTGCGGGGTCCGAGATGGTGGGATCCCGAGCAACGATGGCGCACCCCGCGACTCAGCCTCCCGGGAAAGCGCCACCGATCGCCGACACTCGTTCGCGTCGGCTGAAGCCTGCCCTCGCTGGCTGGACCTTGCTCGCCTCGTCTGGAACTCGCGAACACCAAGTGTTTCTGCATGCCGTGCACCGCACAGCGACCGCGGTCACCGTTGCGTCTTCTTGGTGCCCGGAGCAGCAGCCGCGGAAACCAGGTCAGAGACTCAGCGGAACTCGACCAGGCCGGCGTGCGCCGCGGTGACGAGAATCTGCACGCGGTCGCGCACGTGCCACTTGGACATGATGCGACCGAGGTGGGCTTTCACTGTGCCCTCCGAGACGATGAGCGTCCGCGCGATCTCGGCGTTCGACATGCCCTGGGCCAGACGCTGCAGCACCTCCTGCTCACGCTCGGTGAGCACCTCCAGCGTTCCGTCGTTGCCCACCGGCTCTGTGTCGCGCACATGCTTGATCAGCAGCGACGCGATCCGCGGAGACAGCGAGCTCGCACCGCTGTACACCTCTCGCACGCCCTCGAGGATGCTCGCCGCACTCGAGTCCTTCAACAGGTACCCCGAGGCGCCCGCGCTCAGCATCGGCAGGACAGTGTCACTGCCATCCAGCGTGGTCACGGCCAGGATCTTCACCTCCGGCCAGCGCTCGCTGATCACCGACGTCGCCTCGATGCCATCCATCTCCGGCATCTGCACGTCCATCATGACGACGTCAGGATGCTCGCGCTCGACCGCCGCGATGCCCTCCAGGCCCGTCTCGGCCTCGCCTACGACGTTGATCTCGGGGTCGCGAGATACGAAGTGCGAGAGTGCTGAACGCACCAGTGGGTCGTCATCGACGATGAGAACGCGGATTTCCGGCATGTGGGAAGCCTAACTGGGGTCGCTGTGCGGCGTTCAGACCTAGACCTTTGGCTAGTGATGTCTAGACGTCTGACAGATGTGAAGCGTGCAGATCACCGAGAAGATGAACTTATTACTTCACAAAAGTCCAACAACGGAGGTGAATCACTATGACTTTCTGGCAGGCATTCAACCAGTTCTTTGGCTTCACTCGCTAATCTACCTGGCTATTAGGAGATACTGAAGCATGGCTTTTGGTCCCCCCCGCACTGGCGACTCTGTCGTTTCACGGCTCGGGAGGGGAGAGAAGCTCAGCACGATCGAACGCATCGCCGTTCTCGCAACCGTCGGCACGATAGTCGCCTTCGGGATAGTCGGACTGTTCCTCCCGCCGGGAGTGGACCCGTTCGTCGCCGCGGTCAGCATCACATCGACCGCCGTGCTCGTTCTGTATCTCTGGTGGCCCCTCATCGCGACGTGCGCACTCGCCGTCGTGTTCGCGCTCTCGTTCTTCACCGGAACTCAGACTGAAGTGCTGACCGTCGCCGCACTCGCGGCGGCTCTGGTCATGCGACTCGGCTGGAACGCACTCATCCTCTCGTACGCGGGAGTCTTCCTCCTCGCGACGGCACTCGTTGCCTTCGGCGAGACAAGCACGCCGATCAACCTCGGCATCTACCTCATCTCCGCGACCGTCGCCGGTGCCGTCGGCTTCGCGCTTCGTGTCGCGTTCGCCCGAGGGCGGACCCTCGAAGTGCAGCTGGCCGAGAAGGCCGAGCAGGAGCGCCAAGCAGTACTCGCCGAACGACGTTGGATCGCCGGCGAGCTGCACGACAGCATCGCGCACCACCTCACCGTGGTGTCGTTGCACGTGCAGATGCTCGACGATGATCGCACCAGCACCGATTCGCAAGAGGCGATCCGGATCGCCGCCCGAAAGGCGATGACCGATCTCCGCTTCGTGATCGACCTCGCCGACGACGGCCCCCGTTCCGAGGGCATGCCGACCGGCGACCTCGCCGCATCCATCGATGAGGCGAAGCAGGAATTCGAATCCGCCGGGCACTCGGTACTGCTCGACGGAGATCCTGCGGACGAGCGCATCCCCCGGGCAGCCGAGATCATCTTCGCGCGCATCATGCGCGAATCCGCCACCAACGTCCTCAAGTACGCCGGTCAGGGCGAGGTCGAGATCAGACTCGATGTCGACGACGACATGGCGCGGATGACCGTGAGCAGCCCCTTGTCAGTGACCCCGCGGCGTGAGCTCTCCTCCAGCCGCACCGGAATCGGCCGTATGGCCGAGCGTGTGCTCGGCGCGAGCGGTGAGTTCACAGCCGGAGAAGTCGATGGTCGGTGGGTCGTGGCCGCACGTCTGCCGATCGCCCGATCCGTCGCGAAGCCCTGACGAACGGGCGCTTGCGAGCGCTTCCGACGTCAGAGATATACCGGCATTCGCCCTGGAGAACCGCGGAAATCCGCGCCTCGATGGCGAAATACTAGACGAAGGTCTAGGGGATGTCTCGACATTAGGCTGTGTTCCATGGTGTAGCCGGACGCTTACATTGGGTATACCCCAGAAATAGCGCATCCCCAGCGCTGTGATCGCGAGCGCGGTCCTTGGAATCTGATCCCCATCGCGCTCGCGATCGGCTTCTCTCCCCCACGGATGAGAAGTCGGCTGCCCCGGCTTCTAGCCGACTGCACGCATGTAGTGACCGTCCGTCGATATCCCGGACGCTGCGACCGTGAAGCGCACGACCTCACTCAGGTATCGATCCTCGGATGCCTCGAAGATGCGCCCGTCCGCGTCGCGCGAGATGCGGCTCAACCGCAGGATCGGCGTCCCCTGGGGGACTCGCAGCAGGGAAGCATCCTGCTCGTCGGCGGCGACCGCATCGATCTGGTGCTCGAGCCCGACGATGGGGTGCCCGACAGAGCCGAGGTACTCGGTGATCGAGATCTCGTCGGTGTCCACGTCGAACAGGCGGCGTCCGACCGTCTCCGTGTAGAAGAGCCGCTCGAGCATCGTGGGCCGCCCGTCAAGCAGGCGCAGTCGCACGACGCCGACGATGATGTCGTCCGGCGCGACGCCCAGCATGTCCGCGCGATCGCCCGCGCGACGCAGGGTCAGCTCCTGCGTCCTCGCCCCCGGGATGACCCCGAGATCTCGCGCCCATCGTGTGAACGGCACCGACATGTCGACCGCCTGGCTCGCCTTGCGCGCGACCACGCGTGCGGGACGCCCGCGGCCCGTCTCGATCAGTCCTTCGCGCTTCAGCACGGCCAGCGCATTGCGGATGGGGCCGCGCGATGTCTGCCATCGGGCCGCGAGATCCGCCTCGGTCGGCACATCGTCACCGGGGCGCAGGGTGCCCGCGGCGATCTGGGCGCGCAGTTCGTCGGCGATCTGGGTGTATACAGCTTCGGCCACATAGGCATACTACTTGGCACACAGTGGTAGAGCGCGACCGTTCCGCGCGCGTTCATCCGGGGAAATCACTGGTGAACGACGCCTGAACTCTTCTGAGTTAGGTATATATCTCGACGTTCAGGCTGTCAGAGTTGCTCACGGATCACCTCCTCCCACCGTGAAAGGTCCTCATGAAGCTCCGCGCTCTCCCCGTACTCGCCGGCGCCGCGATCCTCGCGCTCGGCCTCGCCGCCTGTTCCGGCTCCGCAGAGGCCACCGGCTCGTCCGGTGCCGACGAGTCGTCCACCGCCAGCGGCTTCGCCGTCGATGAGAACACACTCGTCTTCGGCGTCGTGCCCGACTCGGTCGACACCGAGACGAACTACCAGCCGCTGATGGACTACATCGCCGATCTCACCGGCAAGACCGTCGAGTACCACGAGTCCACCGACTACGCAGCTCTCATCGAGGCCGCTGTCGCCGGCAAGGTCGATGTCGCCTCGTTCTCGGGCTTCACCTACGTGACCGCGACCAACAACGGCGCGAAGCTCACCCCGATCTCCTCGATCGTCACCGAGGAGGGCCAGGAGCCCGGCTACTACTCGCAGGCGATCGTCCCCGCCGACAGCGACATCTCGAGCATCGAGGACTTCGCAGGCAAGAAGGTCTGCTTCGTCGACCCGTCGTCGACGTCGGGTTACCTCTTCCCGTCGTACAACCTGCTCGAGGCGGGCATCGACCCCAAGACGGACATCACCCCGGTCTTCGCGGGCAAGCACGACGTCAGCGTGCAGAAGGTCGGCGAGGGAGTCGAGTGCGAGGTCGGCTTCGCGGAGGACTCGGAGGTCGAGAAGTCGGATGCCGTGAAGGTCATCGACGAGACCATGGTCCCCGGCGCCCCGCTCGTCTACTCCTCGACTCTTCCTGATGACGTCTCGAAGAAGCTCATCGACGGACTCTCCGAGATCACGATCGACGACATCATCGCCGCGGGCATCGACAGTGCGGACACGGACTCGTTCCGCAGCGTCTTCTTCGCCACGAAGCCGGTCGACGACGCGTACTACGACCTGATCCGCGACATCTGCAAGGAGACCGAAGCGGAGCAGTGCCAGGGCTGACGCCCGGCGTCCGCTTCGCTCCCGTTCGTTGAGCGAGGGAGCGAAGCGAGCGAGACGAAACGCGCTGAAGACTCACTGCGTTTCGTCTCGCTTCGCTCGCTCAACGATCCGACTTCAGAGAATCACGAGGAGAATGAGATGAATGCGGCATCCGATGCCCTGATCCGCCTGGCGGGCGTGACCAAGAACTTCGGTTCGACCACGGCGCTCAAGGACGTGTCGCTACAGGTGTCACGCGGCGAGATCGTCGTGCTGCTCGGCCTCTCGGGCTCGGGCAAGTCGACGCTACTGCGGCATCTCGACGGCCTCGAGACTCCGACCTCCGGCGACATCGAGGTGCTGGGCTCCAAGGTCCCCGCGTTGAAGGGCAAGGCTCTGCGCCGGCTCCGCAGTCGGGTGGGCTTCATCTTCCAGCAGTTCGAGCTGGTGCCCTCGCTCACCGTGCTCGAGAACGTGCTCACCGGGTCGCTGTCCGAGGTCAGCGGGCCGAGGCTCGGTCTGTGGGGCTACTCGAAGGGGGCCAAGCTCCGCGCCCTCGGTCATCTCGACCGGGTCGGCCTGCTCGATCGCGCCTACCAGCGCAGCGACACGCTCTCGGGCGGCCAGCAGCAGCGCGTGGCGATCGCCCGCGCACTGATGCAGAAGCCCGACATCCTGCTCGCCGACGAGCCTGTCGCATCACTCGACCCCGAATCGAGCGACCAGGTCATGGCACTGATCCGCGAGATCGCCGCCGACGAAGGGCTCACCGTCGTCTGCAGCCTGCACCAGGTCGACCTCGCGATCTCGTGGGCCGACCGCATCGTGGGTCTGCGGCACGGCGAGGTCGTGCTCGACATGCCCACCACCGACCTGACGAAGTCCGAGGTCATGGAGATCTACGGACGCGTCGCGACGACGACCGCCGAGATCACGGCGGTGCAGTCCGAGCTCATCGAGATCGCGGCGGACGTCGCCATCGAGACCGCCGGCGATAAGGCCGCGGGCGAAACCACCGTGCGCACCACCGACAGCGAGAGCGTCACCGAAGCCGCAGAGCTCGACAGGACGCGAGTCTCGTGACCATCCTCTCCGGCGCCCCGCGTGCCCACGAGGTGCCCGGGTCCGCGACCGTCGCCGATCGCACCCCGCGGCGTCCGATCTCGCCCGAGCGCATCGCCGCCGGGCTGACCCTTCTCGCCCTCGTCGTCCTCGGCATCCTCGCGGTGAACGAGGTGGGCATCTCGATCCCCGCGATGGTGCAGAGCTGGGGCAACGCCGAGAACTTCATGGCCCGCGTCGGCGGACTCTCCTTCCCCGAACCGGCCGACCTCGCCTGGCTGATCGCCCTCACCGTCGGACTCGTACTGGTCGGCACGCTGCTCGCCGCGGTGCTTTCGGTGCCGATCGCCTACCTCGCGGCGTCGAACACGACCCCGGGAAACGGATGGCGTGCCGCAGCGCGATTCGTCGGCGTGCTCACCCGCGCGCTTCCTGACGTGGTGCTCGCCATGGCTTTCGTGCTCATGTTCTCGCTCGGCACACTGCCCGGCATCCTCGCGATCGGCATCCACTCGATCGGCATGATCTCGAAGATGTTCGCCGACGCGATCGAGCAGATCGACGAGGGCCCCCGCCTCGCGATCCGCGCCGCCGGCGGGTCGAAGATGCAGGAGTTCGCCTCCGGCATCCTGCCGCAGGTGCTTCCGAGCTGGGTCGCGACCGTGCTGCACCGCAACGACATCAACCTGCGTGGCAGCGTCGTGCTCGGCTACGTCGGCGTCGCAGGTCTCGGACTCGAGATGTCGTACGCGTTCAAGGCACTCAACTACGGCAAGGGCCTCGGCATCGCACTGGTCATCTTCATCCTGTGCGTCGCGATGGAGATCGTCTCGAGCATGGTGCGCGGCGCGATGCTCGGCGGGCAGAAGCAGACCCGCTCGTGGATCGACCGGCTCATCCACCCGCGCCTCGGAGACCGGGCGAGCGACGCCGCGAGCACGACCCCCGCGTGGGCGGCCTCTCCGCAGACGGCCGTCCGCCGGCCGTGGACGGCCGAGCGTGTGCGCAACACCATCGGCGTGGTGATCACAGCTCTCGTCGTGATCGGCAGCGTCGTCGTCAGCCAGATCAACTGGATGGACTTCTTCACGTTCTGGGCCAAGCTGCCCGAGGTCGCCGCCAAGTTCTGGCCGCCGTCGTTCGGCAGCTACGACGCCTCAGCGATGTTCACCGCTATGCGCGACACCGTGGCGATCGCGCTTGCGGCCACCGTGCTCACCCTGCTGCCCTCGCTGATCCTCGGGTCGCTGGCCGCCAGCAACGTCGCACCGAGTTCCGGCGCGCGAGGCGTGGCCCGATTCCTGCTCGTCGGCATCCGCGGCATCCCCGAGCTCATCCTCGCGATCGTGCTCGTCGTGATCACCGGCCTCGGGGCACAGGCAGGTGTCATCGCCCTCGCGATCGGCGGCATCGGACTGCTCGGCAAGCTGATCGCCGACTCGTTCGAAGAGGTCGACCGTGGGCCGGAGCGCGCGCTCCGCGCCGTCGGCGCCACGCGTCTGCAGACCTACACCTCGGCCACTGTGCCGCAGGGCATGCAGGCGCTCATCGGGCACAGCTTCTACATGCTCGACACGAACATCCGCGCGGCGACGATCCTCGGCATCGTCGGTGGCGGCGGGGTCGGCTACTACCTGCTCAACGCCAGTCAGGGCTCGCGCTACGAGACGGTCACCGCGATCGTGCTGATGATCCTCGCGACGGTGCTGATCGTCGAAGGGCTCGCGATGTGGATGCGCAAGGTGTTCCGATGACCCGCGCTGCGCTCACGACCGACTCCGCCGATCTCGTCGTCGTCGGCTCCGGCATCGTCGGGCTCGGCGCCGCCTACGCGGCCGTGCGACGAGGCCTGAGCGTGATCGTCGTCGACAGAGCGGATGCTCCGGTCGGCGCCACCATCCGCAACTTCGGCCACCTCTGCATCGGGGCGCAGGCGGGGGAGGCGCGTCGCTATGCGGATGGCTCCCGCGACCTGTGGCTGCGCCTGTCGCGCGACGCCGGCTTCTGGCTGCGCGAATCCGGAACCCTGGTCGCGGCCCGTCACGCCGACGAGATCGCGGTGCTCGAACGGGCTGCGGCCGATGGCGGCATCCGGATGCTCGAGACCGACGAGCTGCTGCGACTGGCACCGCTGCGCGCTGACGGCCTGGTCGGCGGAGCCCACATCGAGACCGATCTGCAGACCGACCCCCGCACCGCGGCCCCAGCCATCGTCCGGCACCTCGCGAGCCTGGGTGTCGACTTCCGCTTCCGCACCGCGGTGACCGCGGTGTCGCGGGGGCGCGTCGACACGACCCGGGGGGCGATCACGGCCGGTGCCATCGTCGTCGCGGTGAACCACGACATCGATCAGCTGCTGCCCGAGGTCGCCGAGCGGGTAGGAGTGGTCCGCTGCGCGCTCGACATGATGCGCGCGGCGGTGACGTTCCGGCATCCGCTCTCGGCGCCGCTGCTGACCGGCTGGTCGCTCGTGCGGTACGGGCGCTTCGCCGACGGCGACGCGACGGCCGCACTGCGGGAGCGCCTGCATGCCGAGCGCCCCGATCTCGCAGCCCTGGACCTCAACCAGATGTACACGCAGCTGCCCGACGGCACGCTCATCATCGGCGACTCGCACGCCGCCTCCACCGCGCCTGCGCCTTTCCAGCCCGAAGCCGCGTTCGCCGCCTTCCTCGCCGAGGCCGAGGTGCTCTTCGATATGCCGGCACCGCGCGTGCTGGAGCGCTGGCAGGGCGTCTACGCCAAGGCGTCGCAGGACTTCCTCATCGACAGGGGCGACGAGGGGGTGCTGGTGCTCGCCGCGACCACCGGCATCGGAATGACCACGGGGCTGGGGCTCGCCGAAGAGAATCTCACCGCCGCCTTCGGGTGGACACCCGCAATGGAAGGAACACCATGACCACTCCGTTCGAAGAGGGCCGCGCGATCGAAGAGGGCCGCGCGCTCGAACTCGTCGTCCTCGACATGGCCGGCACGACCGTGCTCGACGACGGGGTGGTCGAGACCGCATTCCAGCGCGCCGCCGAACGCACCGGAGTCGCCGATCGGATGCCGTGGGACGACGCCCTCGCCCATGTGCGCGCGACGATGGGCCAGTCGAAGATCGACGTGTTCACGCATCTCGCCGGGGGCGATCGCGTCGCTGCGTCGCGCGCCACGGCTGCTTTCGAGGGAGCGTACGCCGAGATCGTCGCCGAGCAGGGAGTCACTGAGATCGCCGGGGCGGCCGACGCCATCCAGGACTTGAAGGATGCCGGTGTCTCGGTCGTGCTCACGACAGGGTTCGCGCCTGTGACGCGGGATGCCCTGATCGACCGTCTCGGCTGGAGCGGCCTGATCGATCTCGCTCTGTCGCCGGTGGATGCCGGCCGAGGGCGCCCCGCACCCGACCTCGTTCTCACGGCACTGATCCGCACGCAGACCTCGTCGGTCGCCGCGGTCGCGGTGGCGGGCGACACCGTCAGCGACGTCGAATCCGGCCGCCGGGCCGGGGCGGGATTCGTCGCGGGCGTGCTCACCGGTGCCCACGACATCCGGGCGCTCACCGAGGCCGGCGCCGACGCGGTTCTCGCCGATGTGACGGAGCTTCAGGGCGCACTCGCCCAACGTGGGCTGCTGCCCCTCACCGCCACCGTCTGAGTCGGGCGACGACATGGGAACGCTGCTGATCCGTCCTCCCGGCCACCGCCGTGACGTCACCCTGCGCCCGGCCGCGACCGCGATGGTGTGGATCGGCGAGGGGCACGCCCACGAGATGATCGCGGTGCCCGGTGTCGCATTGGCCGAGCACGATGTGCTCGTGGCGGTGGAGATGTCGACGATCTGCGGCTCGGATGTGCACACTGTGCAGGGTCGCCGGTCGGCTCCCGTGCCGTTGGTGCTCGGCCACGAGAGCGTCGGACGGGTCATCGCGACGGGCGACGCGGGCGCGACCGCGGTCGACGGCACTCCGCTGCGCATCGGCGATCGTGTCGTCTGGTCGGTGACGATCTCGTGCGGCACGTGCGATCGCTGCTCGAGCGGCCTCACGCAGAAGTGCCGCGACCTCGGCAAGTACGGCCACGACCGGATCGGCGTGCACGGAGACCTCACCGGCGCCTTCGGCACCCACGTGCAGGTACGAGCCGGCACGGCGATCGTGCGGGTTCCCGAGTCGTTGCCGGCGTCCGTACTCGCACCCGCGTCCTGCGCGACCGCCACCGCCTGGGCCGCCGTGGCCAGAGCAGCGCGTGACCGTGACCTCGACGGCGCCACCGTGCGCATCCACGGTGCGGGCCTCGTCGGGCTCTCCGCCGCGGCGATCGCGGTCGAGCACGGGGCGACCGTCGAGGTCCTCGACCCTGCGCCCGCCCGTCTTGCCCTCGCCGCCCGGTTCGGAGCCGGGCAGCTCGACCGCGACCCCGACGTCGTGATCGAGGCGTCGGGTCATGCCGTAACCGAGGCCCTTGCGGGCGTGGGCACCGGCGGGACGGTCGTGCTCGTCGGCAGCGTGTTCCCCGCAGACCCCGTGCCCTTCGACGCCGAGAGCATCGTGCGCCGCCTGGTCACGGTCACCGGAGTGCACAACTACACGGGCGCCGAGCTGGCCGAGGCCGTCGCCTTCCTCGCCGGTCGAGGGCGCGCCTATCCCTTCGCAGACGCGGTGGGCGAGGTGCGTCAGCTGGTGGCGATCGACGAGGCGATCACCGCCGCTTCCGAGACCGGGGCTCCGTTGCGGATCGGCCTCGTGCCGGGGCGCTGAGGGGGGCTGCGCTCAGCGAACGGGCACAGCTGCGCTCAGACGACGGATGCCGCAGGCGACCCCGCACGCCGGGGCCCCACAGGGCGGATCCCCTCGGCGTGGAACGCGAGCAGCCGCGTGGCGGTGTCGACGGTCTCGTCGAGGATCTCCTGAGGATCGCCGGTCAGCGCCAGCATCCGATGGCCGACGCCCTCGTTCGTCGCCCATCCGACGAAGACGGTTCCGGGTTCATGTCCGCCCTCGGCATCCGGCCCTCCGACACCGGTGGTCGACACGCACAGGTCGGCGTCGAACAGTCGTCGGGCGCTCTCGGCGAGATGCTCCGCGCACTCGGCAGAGCACGGGTCTGTCCCTGGAACCAGACCGAGCAGGCTCTCCTTGACGTCGGTGAGATAGGCGACGATGCCGCCGGCGAACCACTCACCGGCATCGTCACCCGCGCCGATCGTGCTCGCGAGGCGTCCGGACGTGAGGGATTCGACGACGCAGACGCGCAGTCCACGCTCCGCAGCGACCTCGCTCAGACGCTCCAGCGCCGACTGTTCAGCTGTCACTTCTCGGCGGCGGTGGATTCGGCGGAGTCGGCGGAGTCGGCGTGCGTCGGCGCATCCGATTCGACGCTCGCCGCATCGTCGTAGCCAGGACGGGGAGGCTGCAGCGGCTGATCGGAGTACTCGCCGCCCTTGCGGCCGCCGTAGGGGCGGCCGTGGTCGGCGAACTCGTCGCGAGCGAACACGAGCTCCCACGGTCCGACCGTGAAGCGCGCACCCGTGCGAAGGGTCTGCTTGCGCTCGCCGGGGTGCGTGGCATCCGCATCGGGGTTGGTGTTCATCTCGCCTTCGCCGTGCAGCTCCACGACGTACTCGTCGCGGTCGTCGTGCGTGATCGTGGCGTGCACCGGGTCTGATCCGTCGAGGCGCAGCTCGTTGTCGGCGGCGGAACCGATGCGCACCACGTCGACCTCGAGCAGGAACTCGGAGCGCAGGTCGTCTCGCGAGACGCGCAACCGAGGGTTGCCCGCTCCGAACTCCGCATGGGTCGTGGTGGGGGTGTATCCCTCATCGGATCGGTCGTCGATGTGGCGTGCATTCATGGTGCCGTCTCCTCGCAGTCAGAGCCAGGATAGACGGGACGAAAAAGGGTGCGGAGGGGGTTGACTTCGCGGCCCGGCGCCCGCAAGCTCACCCACGTACAGGCCGCGATCGGGGTCCGATCATCCGGTGGGGACGATGTCATTCCTTCCCCCTATGATCGATGCGATGCACCTGGAACTTGGGAGGAGAGGGCTGCATGGGCAAGTTCATCTACGAGGGCAGCGTGAAGACCGAGATCGAGGATCGCGCGCTCACTCACCTGCAGCTCGTCATCACGGCGAAGCTGCGCAGGGCTGAGCCCTTCCCCTTCAGCTGGCGTGAGGATTCGAGCGTTGGCGGCGGCCGCACCACCGTGTGGGTGCAGCCGGGCAGCTCGCTGGTCTTCAAGTACTTCGGCAGCCGGCAGCCGTCGATCAACAGGGCGTGGATCGAGGCGCTGGCCTTCACCGCCAACGCGCCGAGCGGTCTGTACCTCGTGCCCGAGCCGCAGGAGGCTTCCGGTTCCGCTCCTGGAGCCGACGAGGTGCCTCCGGGGCCGCTCGTCTGATCCTCGAACGCGTTCCCGTGTCGCTCGGCGAACGGGGTGTGCGGAGAACGGGGGTGCTTTGTCAACCCCCTGCCGAGCCGCGCCGGTCGCCGCGAGCCTCGGGGCATGGCAGAGAACACCGCAGACCCCCGCAGCCAGCACCGCCAGGACGGCTTCCCCGCGCAGCGGCAGGACCAGCCCGGACTGACGGAAGAGACGCGTCCCGTTCCTGATCACGGCGAGGAATCGTACGTCGGTCATGGGCGCCTCGCGGGCCGTCGGGCCCTGATCACGGGTGGAGACTCCGGCATCGGACGTGCCGTGGCGATCGCCTTCGCCCGGGAAGGCGCCGACGTCGCGATCGTCCACATGCCCGAAGAGCAGGAGGACGCCGACGCGACGATCGGACTCGTCCACGCCAAGGGCAGGAAGGGCGTGAGCCTCGCCGGAGACCTCCGCGACGAGTCCTTCGCCACAGAGGTGGTCTCCCAGACCCGCAGCGCGTTGGGAGGGCTCGACGTGCTCGTGCTGAATGCGGCGTACCAGCACGACATCGACGGCTTCGAGAATCTCGACACCGAGAAGCTGCGCCGTGTCTTCGAGACGAACCTCTTCGGGCTGCTCTACTCGGCGCGCGCAGCGTATCCGCACCTCGAAGCGGGAGCGAGCATCATCGTCACAGCATCCGTGCAGGCCTTCGAGCCGTCGCCGGGCCTCATCGACTACGCGATGACGAAAGCCGCGCAGGTCGCCTTCGTCAAGGCGCTGGCCGAGGAAGCGGGGGAGCGTGGTATCCGGGTGAACGCCGTCGCTCCCGGTCCGTTCTGGACGCCGCTCATCCCGGCGACCGGGTGGGACGCGGAACGGCTGAACACCTTCGGCGCCGATACGCCTCTGGGAAGGGCGGGGCAGCCTGCGGAGCTCGCGGGAGCGTATGTCTACCTCGCTTCGGCGGAGTCGTCGTACACGTCCGGAGCCGTGCTCGCGGTCACGGGAGGAAAGCACCTCTGACCCGGTGAGATCACGCCGACCTGACAGGCCCGTAGGCTGAGTGGGTGCAGCAATCCGCGTCGTCCCGCCCTCTCGTGGGCGTCGCTCTCGTCGTCTGCTCCTGCCTCTCGTTGCCGTTCGGCGCAGCAGTGGCAGCTCAGCTCTTCCCCGTGCTCGGCCCGTGGGGGGTGACGTCGCTGCGCGTCGCGATCGCCGCTCTGCTGCTGGTCGTCATCGTGCGGCCGCGCCCCATCCGCTGGAACCGGTCGCAGTGGCTCGCCGCCGTGTTCTTCGGGCTGTCTCTCGCGGGCATGAACGGCTTCTTCTACGCCGCGATCGACCGCATCCCGCTCGGGCCCGCCGTCGCGATCGAGTTCCTCGGCCCGCTCGTGCTCGCCGCCGTGCTCACCCGGCGCCTCGCGGATGCAGCGTGGGTCGGCGTCGCTCTGCTCGGCATGGTGCTGCTGGGAGTCGACGGGCTGATCGGCTCCGAGCCGCTGGACCCGCTCGGCCTCGTGTTCATCCTGATCGCGGCAGCGTTCTGGGCCATGTACATCCGGATGAGCGCGCGGGTGGGCGCGATCATCCCCGGCAGCAGCGGCCTCGCGGTGGGACTCGTCGTGGCCGCCGTGCTGCTGATCCCGGTCGGCGTTCCGGCGGCCGTCACGGTCGCCGGCGACATGCAGCTGCTGCTGCTCGCGGCGGTCACCGCCGTGCTGTCGTCGGTCATCCCGTACAGCTTCGAACTCGCCGCACTCCGCCGTCTGCCGCAGCGCGTGTTCGGCGTGCTGCTGAGCCTCGAGCCCGCGTTCGCGACTCTCGCCGGCTGGCTGATCCTCGGCCAGAGCGCGACCCCGCTGCGTATGCTCGCGATCGCCCTCGTGGTCGCGGCCAGCGTCGGCACGACGCTCGGTGTGCGTCGACAGCGACGCCGAGCGGATGCCGAGTCCGACCGCGCCGGGATGGATGCCGACGGGACGGATCGCCGCGAGACGGATCGCTACGGGACGGGTCCCGACGACGAGACCGGGCCGTTCACCGCGCCGATCCCGCTGCCGGAGTGACCACGGTGGCGCGTCAGGCGGCGACCGCCGCAGGTACGGGCAGAGGATAGCGGCGGCGCAGCAGCGTGCGCTGCACGAGGGTCCATACGACCGTGACCGTGAGGTAGAGCGCCGCGGCGAGCGGCACGAACACCGCGAACACCGCCGTCAGGTAGTGCAGTGCGCTCGTGACGCGCAGCATGGTCGCCGAGTTCAGTGGAGAGTCGCCCTCGACCGGGGCCGGTGTGAAGACCCGACGCGTGATGTCGGCGACGACGAGCATGATGACGATCAGCACGCCGAACACCAGCAGCGTCGACGGCGACGCGGTGCCGCCGAACACGGAGGAGACGAGGCTCGTGCCGAGCGGAGCGCCGAAGAGGTCATGCGTCAGAAGGTCGTTGGGGTGCCCGGCGATCTCGGGGCGGATGAAGAGCGTGTACAGCAGGCCCACGATCGGTGCCTGTGCGAGCACCGGCAGCATGCCGGCGAACGGAGACGTGTTCTCGGAGCGGTAGAGCTCGAGCATCTCCTTCTGCAGTCGCTCGGGATTCTTCTTGTGGCGTCGTTGCAGTTCGCGCATTCGAGGTGCGAGACGCGCTCTCGTCTGCTCCGCCCTGGCCTGCGAAAAGCCGACGGGGATCAGCAGGGCGCGCACGAGGAGGGTGACGAGTACCACGGCAAGAGCGGCGGAGGATGCCCCCGCAAAGGGTTCGAGCAGGGAGACGAGTCCGGCGAGGGCGCCGTAGGCGGCATCGAGGAGGGCGGTCAGGGGCGGGAAGGCGAAGATGTCCATGGGAAGTCCGTTCGTGTGTCGGGAAGGGTCGGCGAAAGCCGCGCAGTCCCGTACGAGGACGGACTACGCGAGAACGGCGACTCCCGGCGCACGAGGGCGCGGGTGACCGGCGGCATCCGGATCGCTCTGAGCCAGCAGCGTCGAGACGTCGATCGCCCGCAGCGGATGCGGAGCGGTGCTCGGCGAGGGCGGAGCGACGCTGAGCGCGACGACGATGGTGAGCGTCGTCAGGGCGATCAACGCGATCGCGAGACCGAGGGTGGCGGCATCCGGCACCGTGACGATCCCGAGCGCGGACGCGACGAAGGCGAGCATCTGCCCGAACCACTCGCTCATGCGCGCCTCCCTCACAGCGAGCGTAACACCGGGATCTGGGAGCAGGATCGACTGCTGGCGCCCGCCCTCCAGCGTCCTGGCGGCGATAGCCTCGAAGCATGACTGACCTGCGTGAGATGCTCGGCGTCGAGCATCCGATCTTCCTCGGCCCGTTCGGCGGACTCTCCTCGGTCGCTCTGACGGCGGCCGTCAGCGAGGCCGGAGGACTCGGCGGGTACGGCCTCTACGGCTATGACGGCGACCGCATCCGCTCGACCGTCGCCGCTCTGCGCGAGGCGACGTCGCGTCCGTTCGCCGTCAACATCTGGCTGCCCACCGGCGATGAGGTCGTACCCAACCCGCAGCACACCGTGTTCGCGCAGGCCCTCGAGCCGTTCTACGACGCCGTGGGCGTCGAGGTCCCGAGCCGACCCGAGCGGTACCTGCCCCCGCTCGACGAGCAGCTCGACGCCATCTGGGAGTCGGCTCCGCCGGTGCTCAGCACCGTGTTCGGCGTGCCCTCGGTCGAGCTTGTCGATCAGGCGCATCGCCGCGGCATCCGGGTCGTGGGAGCCGCCACGACCGTCGCTGAAGCCACAGCCCTCGCCGAGGTCGGGGTCGACGCCGTCGTCGCGACCGGGCTGGAGGCCGGAGGGCATCGCGTCTCGTTCCTGCGACCGCCTGAGGAGTCGCTCGTCGGCACGTTCGCGCTCATCCCGCAGGTCGTCGACGCGGTCGACGTGCCTGTGATCGCCGCGGGCGGGATCGCCGACCGGCGCGGCGTCGCGGCGGCGTTCGCGCTCGGAGCCTCAGGCGTGCAGGTCGGGACCGCGTTCCTGGCGACGGCGGAATCGGCGGCGAACGACGTGCACCGAGCAGCCATTCGATCCACCGCCGCCGACGGCACCGTGCTCACTCGCGCGATGAGCGGGCGTCTCGCCCGTGGTGCTCGGAACAGGGTGGTGCGCGCTATCGAGGCGGGCGGCATGATCGCCCCGTTCCCGATGCAGAACTGGCTCACGGGACAGTTCCGCACGGCGGCAGGTCAGCAGAACCTCGGCGAGCTGCAGTCGCTGTGGATGGGCCAGGGCGCACCGCTCGCCGGGTATCCGACGGCGGCCGAGGCCTTCGCCGAGCTGCTCGCCGGAGTGCCGAGCCGGCCCCGGGCCATCGCGTCAGAGGATCTCGATGCCCGGATCACAGAGAACCGCCGACAAGCCGGGGAGTGATTCTCCGACTCCGAGACGCGGGAGTCCCGGATCAGAGGATGACGGTCGAGCGCCCGTGCACGATCACGCGGTCCTCGGCATGCCACTGCACGGCGCGCGCGAGCACCAGGCGCTCGACGTCGGCGCCGCGGCTCTGCAGGTCGGCGGCCGACTCGGAGTGCGTGACGCGGGTCACGTCCTGCTCGATGATCGGACCCTCGTCGAGGTCGGCCGTCGCGTAGTGCGCGGTCGCCCCGATGAGCTTCACGCCGCGGTCCTTCGCGCGGGCGTAAGGGTTCGCACCGATGAATGCCGGCAGGAACGAATGGTGGATGTTGATGACCGGTGCGCCGAGGCCCTCGATGAAGCCGTCGGTGAGGATCTGCATGTAGCGCGCGAGCACCACGAGGTCGACGTTGCCGCGCAGGAGGTCGAGCTGACGCTGCTCCATCTCCTGCTTGTCACCCGAGGGGATGTGCACGAACGGCACGCCGAACGAGCGCACCGACTCGGCGAGGTCGGGGTGGTTGGACACCACCATGGTGATGTCGATGTCGAGCTGACCGCGCTGCGTGCGCCACAGCAGCTCCATCAGGCAGTGATCGTACTTCGACACGAAGATCGCGACGCGCTTGCGCCGTGCGGTGTCGTGCAGCGACCACTCCATGCCGAACCGCTCGCCGACCTGCGCGAGGTCGGCCTCGAGAGCGACGCGGGCGGCGGAGAGGCCGGGCAGGTGGATCACGGTGCGCTGGAAGAACCGACCACCCTCGGAGTCGGTCGAGTGCTGGTCGAGCGAGATGATGTTCGCGCCGTGCGCTGCGAGCACGCCGGCGACGGCGGCGACGATGCCGGGCTGATCGTCGCAGGCGATGAGCAGGCGGGCGGTGTCGGGCTGAGACATGGGGGCTCCTCGGGGGTGTGCATCGATTCTGCCGTGCATGCGACCACCGGGGCGAATCGCGGGCGCACCCTCGCTACTCTGAGACTGTGAACGCGGGCGATCTCGGACTGGTGCTGATCCCGCTGCTCGCTGTGGCAGCGCCGCTGCTCGCGCGCGGCATACGTCCCGTCATCCGCGTGCCGATCATCGTGTTCGAGCTCATCCTCGGGATCCTCGTGGGCCCGGCGGTGCTCGGCTGGGTCGAGCCGACGGAGATCCTCGAGAAGCTCAGCGACTTCGGTCTGGCGCTGCTGTTCTTCGTCGCAGGGTCGGAGATCGACTTCCGGGCGGTGGCAGGCAGGCCGCTCGCGCGCGCCTCGATCGGATGGATCATCAGTGCGGTGCTGGGCCTCGTCATCGGGTTCTCCATCGCACCGGGCGAGGGGATGGTCGTGATCGCGATCGCCCTCAGCTCCACGGCCCTCGGCACCCTGATGCCGATCCTGCGCGACGCGAAGGAGACCGACACCCCGTTCGGCCGCGCGGTCACAGTGATCGGTGCGACCGGCGAATTTCTGCCGCTGATCGCGATCTCGCTCTTCCTCAGCACCCGCAGCACCCCTCTCGCCACGGCGGTGCTGCTCGCCTTCGTGGTTCTCGCGGGTCTCGCGGTGTTCATGGCGCACCGGGTGTCGCACGGGCGTCTGCACGCATTCGTGCGCGCGACGCTGCACACCTCCGACCAGTTCGGCGTGCGGTTCGTGCTGCTGCTGGTCGCGGCGCTCGTCGGTCTCAGCGTCATGCTCGATCTCGACATGCTCCTCGGGGCCTTCGTCGCCGGTGCCATCTGGCGGATCATCATGGCCCGGGCCCCGAAGCGGGATGCCGAGGCGATGGAGACCAAGATCGAGGCGATCGCCTTCGGCTTCCTGGTGCCGATCTTCTTCCTCTACACCGGCGTGAACTTCGACCTCGAGGCTCTCGTGACCTCGTCGTCGGCGATGCTGATGCTGCCCCTCTTCGTCGTCGCGCTGCTCGTGCTCCGCGGATCGACGGCGCAGCTCTCCGCGCCACCGCGCGCGACCCTGAAGGATCGCACCGCGCTCGGACTGCTGGCCGCCACCGGCCTGCCGATCATCGTCGCGGTGACGGCGATCGGTGTGGACCACGACATGATCGACACCGGCACGGCGGCAGCTCTCGTCGGGGCGGGGATGCTGTCGGTGCTCCTGTTCCCGCTGATCGGCATGCTGATACGCGGCGACGCGGCGCGGCTCGTCGACCCGAAGCTGGTGCGAGAGACACCCCAGGGGGAGCTGTGACGACGGCATCCGCACTGCTCACGCAGGCCGTGACCGACCTGGCAGGTCTGCCGAAGGAAGGGCTCGGGGAGGAGCGCGACTCGCGCTGGCGCGGTCAGCGGATCGTCCGCGTCGGCGAGGCCTGGCACCTCGGTGTGCTGCTGCTCACCGAGACCCACGCTCTCGCGACGGCCGAGGTGCTGCGCGCCGCCGACCCCGGTCGGCGCGGGTACACGGCGGAGTCCGCACGCGAGCGCGCCGCGCGGCGAGCACTCGCGCTGCGCGGGGGCTTCGGTGAGGGCGAGGTCGCGCACATCGGGTGGACCGTGATCGACGTGGATGCCGTCGATGCGGGCGGCGAGTCCGGGCCCCTGAAGATGATCGACGGCGTGCCGTCCGTGCACTGGAGCACTGCGGGCGGATGGATGCCGTTGGAGGCATACCTGCGCGAGCGGGTGGAGCTGCTGCGGGGCTAGGCCGGGCGGCGCCGTGTCTAGCGCGTGGCGAACGTCTGCGCGAACCGGCGCAGGAGCGCTGCACCCTCGGTGACGGATGCCGAGAGCACCTGACCCTGCACGAGGTCGAACTCGTCGGGGTCGAAGTAGCCGGTGGTGCGGTAGAACGTCATGCGGTCTGCGAAATCGCGTGGAGTGGGTTCGGGGTGGAACTGCGCCGTGTAGAGGTGCGTGCCCACGCGGTAGGCCTGCACGGGACAGGTGTCGTTCGTGGCGAGCAGCACTGCGCCCTCGGGCACGGCGGCAGCGCTCTCCTTGTGTGCCGTGAACACGGTGAGCGCGGGGGAGCTCGGCCCGAAGACCGGATCGGTGGCACCCGCGGCGGTCGTCGAGATCACGGTCGCGCTCGCGGATTCGGGGGTGTCCGAGGTGACCTCGCCGCCGAGCATCCGCGTCACGACTCCGATGCTGAAGCAGGTGAAGAAGGCGGCGATCTCGCCGGCGATCGACCGTCGGGCGATCTGCTCGAGGTCGGCCTCGACCTGCAGCTGCACCGGGGACTTGTGCTCGTCGCTCACGTTGAAGGGCGAGCCGCCGACCACGACGCCGCTGTAGCGCGCGAGGCGGGCGGAATCGAGCCGTTCGGTGAGCAGATCGAGGCGGTCGACGACGTCGACGCCGAGCGCCCGTCGGAACGAGGCGTGCTCGGCATCCGCCGCCCCGAGTTCGGGGCGCACACAGACATAGAGAAGCGAGACCACCACGAGAGTCTAACGACGACGCGACGGGGTCGATGCCGCCGGCGTCATACTGCGATCACGGACTGGTGCAGGTGTCCTCGCCGCGTCGACCGCGCATCATCACCGCATCGTCGCCGCGTCGTCACCGTGACGAGTTCGTGGTGCGTCCGCGGACGATCCCGATGAAGGTCTCGACGTCGGGCGTCGTGTGCTCGCGCCGCCAGGCGAGTGCGACGGTCGACACCGGTCCGTCGACGAGCGGGCGCTGATCCACATCCTTGCGATGATGCAGCCGAGCCAGCGACATCGGGACGATCACGATGCCCGTGCCGGCAGCCGCGGTCACGATGGCGTCGGCCACGGGAAGCGGCGCGAAGCGCGGTGCGACGGCGCCGGGGATGTCGAGAGGGCCGAGCGGATCGTCGATCGGGGTCATCACGACCTCGCCGGCGAGATCTGCGATTGTCAGCTCGTCGGCGGCGAGCAGATGTGACTCGATCGACGCCACGACGACAGGAACCTCGTCGTACAGCGTGATCAGGTGCAGCGAGTCGTCATCCAGAGGCAGTCGCACGATCGCGGCGTCGAGGTCGCCGATGGCCTCGGACTGGGCCGCGACCTCGATCGGCACGAGCTCGAGCGGCACGTGGGGCATCCGGCGCTTCCACGCGTCGATCCACTTGCCCGGCGTGGCCCCCGGAACGGCGCCGAGGCGGAAGCTGCGGGGCTCCTCGGGTTCGGCCTCCGGGGCGTCGAAGACCACCTTGGCGGTCTTCTTCGGCGGCTTGGGAGGCGGGAAGCGCTGCGCCGGTGCTGCCCTGTTGCGGCGCACGGGCGAACCCTTGCCGGCGCGTCCAGCCGGTCGTCGTCCCTGAGTCGCCATGTGCTCCAGGGTACCCGCCCGATGCGGCGCTCCCGAGGTCGGCGTCGCGCTCGGCATGGCGGTCGACGACGCCTGGGCTCAGGCTGCGAGCCAGAGCCCCTTCTGGTTGGTGGCGACGGTCAGGCCGGCCGCCACCGTCTCGTCGTCGCCGATGCGCGCGCCGCGGACGATGCGTGCTCCGGCTCCGACCTCGGTGCGGACGCCGATGTGCGCGCCGTCACCGACGGCGGCACCCTGGCCGATGTGTGCGTGCGCGTCGACGTGCGCGCCCTCGCCGATCACGGCATCCGGTTCGATCCAGGCGCCGCGGGCGATGGTCGCCCCTGCACCGATGCGCGCGCCGGGTTCGATGTACGCGCCCGCTTCGATGTGCGCCTTCGGATGGACCTTCGCGCCGTGCGCGACGAGACCGCGGCCGTTGGCGTGCTTGCGGTACCGCAGCGTCGCGCCCTGGTCGTTCTCAATGTCGACGTAGTTCTTGCCCACGATTCCTCCCCGTGTTCCGGAGTTCTCCGGATATATCAATAACCACAGGGCCGCCGGATTCATTCCCGAGCATGGATGCGGGGTCTTCCCGAGCGTGGATGCGGGTCGTCCCGAGCGAGGATGCGGGTCAGCGCTGGCAGACGGGGCACCAGAATGTGATGCGTTCGCGAGTCGGATCCGCGCCCTGTTCACCGCGTCGGATGAGGGTTCCGCACCGCCTGCAGGGGCGCCCTGCGCGGCCGTAGACCCACGTCCCCTGGCCAGGGCGGTCGACCCCTGTGAAGGTGCGATGTCGGCGGTCCCGGTTGGTGCGGATCGTGCGTACGCCGAGGTCGAGGAGGGCTGCGACGTCGACCTCAGGGGTGGGCGTCGTCGGCAGGATTCCGCGGAGGAACAGGAGTTCCGCGGCGTACTCGTTGCCGAATCCGGCCACGTTCCGCTGATCGAGCAGGGCGACGTGGATGCTGCGGGGGTCTGCGCCGAGTCGTCGCACTGCTTCGGCCGCATCCCAGCCCGGTCCGAGCGGGTCGGGGCCCAGGTACCCGACAAGCTCGTCTTCGTCGCGGGTCGGCACGACCTCGATCTCGGCGAGGTCGATGCCCACGGCCTCGCGCTCGGCTGTTCCGACGATCGCCCGCACTTTGAACGCCGGATGCCGCCACTTCTCTCCCGTGCGGTAGACGAGCCATGCGCCGTCCATGCGCAGATGGGAATGCAGGGTGCTGTCACCGATGCGCAGCAGCAGGTGCTTGCCCCGCGCGATCGACGAGTGGATCGGCTGGCCGGTCAGATCGAGGGTCGCGAAGCGGGGGACGCGCAGGTCGAAACGCGTGACCTCGCGGCCGACCAGGGCTTCGTCGAGACGTCTGGCCGCGCGGAAGACGGTGTCGCCCTCGGGCATCAGACACGTCCTGGGCCCGGACGCGGCGGAGCGGCCTGCGACGGAGCTGCCGGCGGCGGGAGAAGCGGTGCGGGGGTGGCGCCCGATGCGGGCGGCGGGAGCAACAGTGCGGGGGTGGCGTCGGGTGCAGGAGACGGGGGGAGCGGCGCGGGGCTGGAGCCCGGCGCGGGCGGCGGGGGAGTCGCTTGTGCGACCGCCTGCAGGGGTGTGCGCTGCAGCATGGAGCGGGCGAGGGTCGTCGCCCCGGCCACGGCCGCCGGCATCACCGCGACGGCACCGCCGGGGATCAGGAAGCACAGCTGCGTCGCGACGCCGAATCCGAGCACCCGCGCCCTGCTGCCTCGGAACAACGCGGCGCGGTCGGCGGGCGAGAGATCGCGGGCGTCGAAGGCGCGGCCAGTCAGCTCGCGTGCCAGCATCCGTCCCGAGAGCACGACACCGGCGACCGCGGCCACGAAACCGCCCACGAAAGGGACGAGCCCCAGGAGCAGCACGAAGAGCGCGATCAGGATGCCGAGCAGCACGAGGCGAAGGCTTTCGCCCACCGCCATCCAGAAGCCGCCGCCGTCCGTGGCCGGGGCGTCGCCGAGATCCGTCTCGACGGCTCGCCAGATGCGCTGATAGAACGGGTCGCCGATCGCCAAGGCGAGAGCGCTGAACACGGCGCTCGCGAGAGCGAGTGCGGCGACGAAGACGACGATTCCGACGGCTGCCCGGAGCGCGGAACGCCACGCGGGGATCCACCCGTCGGCGAACGGCGTCAGCATGTCGGAGATCGGGCCGAGCGAGAGAGCGAGGGGGATGAGCCCCGCGAGCAGGACGATGGCCGCGATGACGCCGGGAACGAGTCCCAGTGCCATGAGGCCTGGACGTCGCCGCCACGTGCCGAAGCCGCGCAGCAGGGTGCGGACGCCGTCGAAGAACTCCCGGATCATGCGTCCAGCCTAGGAGCAGGGGCCACGCGCACCGTCAGATCGCCTTGCGAAGCGTGTAGCCGCGCGGGGTCGCGACGAACCCGGCCTCCTGCAGCGCCAGCGCGAGATCGGTGCCGTAGACGCCCTCGCCGTTGACCTTCTCGACCGTGAGGGTGTCGAGACGTCGTGCACGCGCAGTCGTGGACAGGTCCGTCGCAGCGGCCCGCAGCACTTCGGCGTCGTCGGTGAAGCACAGCACCGTGCGCCCGCCGCGTTCGAGATAGAGCACCAGCGATCCGTCGACGAGCACGACCAGGCCGCCGGCCTTCCGCCCCGGGCGGTGCGACACATCGTCGCGCTTGGGCCATCCGAGCGCGGCGCCGTAGGGGTTGGCGGGGTCGGTCGCGGCGAGCGTGACGGCCTTGCGGGGTGGGGGGTCGGCGAGGCCGGCGAACGTGCGGAGTCGGTCGACGGTGGCGGATGCCGCGAACTGCGCCGCCCCGAGTCGCTCGATCACGTAGCCACGCCGGCAGTGCCCCGCCTCCTCGAAACCGGCGAGCACCCGATACGTCTGGGCGAAGCCGCCGGGTACGCCCTCGGCCTGCACGGCTCCGCGCGTGACGACGCCGTAGCGGTCGAGGAGCAGCCCGGCGGTCACCGTGGCTCGACGAGCAGCATCCGTCTCGACGGAGGGGAGCAGCGACCAGCGTCCGCCGATGGAGGTCGGGCGCGGTGCTGTGCGGGCGAGCGACATGCCCCGATAGGCACGTGTGCGCGGGGCCCGGCGGGTGACCCGATGCGCCTGTGACCCTCCCGCGAGCAGCGACCGGATCGGGGCGAAGGTGTCGTTCGTCACTCGTCCTGCCCAGGTGAGCGCCCACAGCGCTTCGAGGACGGACTGCTCGTTCTCGGCAGTGACCATGTCTTTGAGCTGCGCCGCGAAGTAGGCGCCACCGGCCTCCAGCGCCGCGAGCACTCGCGCCTCGAGAGAGTCGGCGGCGATCTCGTCGTCGGGTTCGGGGAGGGTGAAGGGCGCGAGGTCGGCGGGGTGCAGCGACACCCAGCCGTCGCGGCCGGGCAGCGTCCCGTGGCCTGACCAGATGACCTCGCCCGCGGCGGTCAGCTCATCGAGCAGTGCGGGGGAGTAGTCGCGCACGCGTGACGGCAGGACCAGGGACTCCCACGCGCTTGCGGGGATCGGGACGCCGGCGAACTGCTCGATCACGGTGAGGACGCCGTCGAGGCCTTCCAAGGGACGCCCCAGGTGCTGCCAGTCGGGGAGGAAACGCGCGTACGCCTCCGGTGAGACGGGTTCGACGCTGCCGCGGATCGCGGCGAGCGACCGCATCCGCAGGCGGCGCAGCACCTCGGTGTCGCACCATTCGGTCTCGTTGCCGGAGCCTGACGCCTCGGGAAGGAAGTAGCCGCTGGTGAGGCGGCCCGAGTGCTCGAGTCGTTGCAGCGTGTGGCGAGCGACGGCGGCGCCGAGCCCGAAGCGCGCAGCGACGGCATCCGTCGTGAACGGACCGTGCGTGCGCGCGTAGCGGGCGACCAGGTCGCCGAGTGGGTCGGCGAGCGGTTCGAGGAACGCGACCGGGATGCCGGTCGGCAGCGCCGCTCCGAGCGCATCGCGCAGCCGGCCGGCGTCTTCGATCGCGGCGACCCTGGTGGTGCCGGCGACCGTGACAGGGATCGCGCGTCGTGCGGCGATCAGCGCGTCGAGGTGCTCGGAGCCCGAACCAGTCTCAGGGTCGAGCCTCGCGTCGATCTCGGCCGCGTCCATGGGGCCGAGCATCCGCAGCAGGTCGGCGACGCCCTCGAGTCCGCGAGCGCGCCGCTCGGGGGCGAGCCGCTGTGCCTCGCGCTCGAACTGGGCGATGACGTCGGGGTCGAGAAGCTCGCGCAGCTCGACCGTGCCGAGCAGCTCGCCGAGAAGCGCGGGGTCGACCGACAGTGCGGCCGCACGGCGCTCGGCGAGCGGCGAATCGCCCTCGTACATGAACGCGCCCACGTAGCCGAACAGCAGGTCGCGTGCGTAGGGCGAGGGCTGCGACGGCTGGGTCTCGATCAGTCGGATGCGGCGATCGGCGATGGACACCGCGAGCTTGCGCAGCGACGGGAGGTCGTAGACGTCCTGCAGCACCTCGCGGAGCGTCTCGAGGATCACCGGGAAGGTCGGATGCCGACGGGCCACCTCGAGCAGCTGCGCCGACCGTTGACGCTGCTGCCAGAGCGGTGTGCGCTTGTTCGGGTTCATCCGCGGCATCAGCAGTGCGCGGGCGGCGCACTCGCGGAATCGGGAGGCGAACAGGGCGGATCCGCCGACCTCCTGGGTGACCAGCTGCTCGAGCTCGTCGGGGTCGAACACGAACAGCTCGGCGCCGGGCGGCTCGGCCTCGGCATCCGGGATGCGCACGATGATGCCGTCGTCGCTCGCTACTGCCGAACCCTCGACGCCGAGGCGCTCGCGGATGCGCGCGTTGATCGCCAGAGCCCAGGGCGCGTGCACCTTCATGCCGTATGGGGAATGCAGGATGACCCGCCAGTCGCCGACCTCGTCGTGGCCGCGCTCGACCGTGAGGGTGCGGTCGGTAGGCAGCGTGCCCGTGGCCTCGCGCTGCTCGGTCAGGTGCGCCATCAGGTTCATCCGCGCCTGCTCGTCGAGTCCTGCCTCGATCAGCCGCTGCGCCGCCTTCTCGGGCGTCGCAGCCGACACCTCGCGCGAGAATCTGCCGAGGGCCTCTCCGAGCTCGAACGGACGACCGATTCCGTCGCCGTGCCAGAACGGCACCTTGCCCGGCTGTCCGTAGGCAGGGATGACATTGACCCTGTCGTGAGTGATCTCGGCGATCCGCCAGCTCGTCGTGCCGAGCGTGAACACGTCGCCGACGCGGGACTCGTAGACCATCTCCTCGTCGAGCTCGCCGACTCGGGCGCCGGTCGATTCGCCGGCCACGAACACGCCGAACAGGCCGCGGTCGGGGATCGTGCCGCCGCTCGTGACGGCGATGCGCTGTGCGCCGGGGCGTCCGGTGAGGGTGCCGGCATCTCTGTCCCACACGAGACGCGGGCGCAGTTCGGCGAACTCGTCGGAGGGGAAACGCCCCGCGAGCAGGTCGAGGGTCGCTTCGTATGCCGACCGGGGGAGGGACTGGAAGGGTGCGGAGCGCCGCACGGTCTCGAACCACTCCTCGACGCCGATCTCACCGAGGGCGCTGGCCGCCACGGTCTGCTGGGCGAGGATGTCGAGCGGATTGCGAGGCACCTGGATCGCCTCGATCTTGCCCGCCAGCATCCGCTCGGTGACGATCGCGGTGTGCAGCACGTCGCCGCGGTGCTTCGGGAAGAGGGCCGCGCGGCTGATCTCGCCGACCTGGTGGCCCGCTCGTCCGACGCGCTGCAGACCGGATGCCGCCGACGGCGGCGCCTCGACCTGGATCACCAGATCGACCGCACCCATGTCGATGCCGAGCTCGAGACTGCTCGTCGCGACGACGCAGCGCAGCACGCCGGATTTGAGTTCCTCCTCGACCTGGGCGCGCTGCTCCTTCGACACCGAGCCGTGGTGGGCCTTGGCGAGCACGGGGTCGGCTCCGGCGGTGGCACCGGCCTGGGCCATCATGGCGGCCGGCACCGATGCCTCGGGCAACGCGACGCCGATGCGCTCGGAGTAGATCTCGTTCAGTCGGCCCGTGAGACGCTCGGCGAGGCGGCGCGAGTTCGAGAAGACGATGGTCGACTTGTTCTGCAGGATGCGATCGACGATCGCCTCCTCCACATGCGGCCAGACGGACCCGGTGACCTCCGTGTACTCGGCGTCGGCGGCATCGCCGGCATCCTTCGGCGCACCGGGAGGAGGCGGCGGGTTCGTCATGTCGTCCATCGGCACCACGACGCCGAGCTCGAACGTCTTCGATGCGGGCGGTGCGACGATCTCGACAGGGGCGGCACCGCCGAGGAAACGTGCGACCTCATCGATCGGACGGACCGTCGCCGACAGTCCGATGCGCTGTGCGGCGGCTTCGTGGCCGTGCGAGCGGCGCAGGGCGTCGAGCCGTTCGAGGCTCACCGCGAGGTGGGCCCCTCGTTTGGTCGCGGCGACCGCGTGCACCTCGTCGATGATGACCGTGTGCACGTCTCGCAGCGTCTCGCCCGCGCGGCTCGTGAGCATCAGGTAGAGCGACTCGGGGGTCGTGATGAGGATGTCGGGGGGATCGGCCACGAGCTTGCGGCGATCGCTCGAGGTGGTGTCGCCCGAACGCACGCCGACCGTCACGGCCGGAGCCTCGACGCCGAGGCGCCGAGCGGACTGCCCGATGCCGATGAGAGGCGATCGCAGGTTGCGCTCGACGTCGACGCCGAGTGCCTTCAACGGCGAGATGTAGAGGATGCGGGTGCGCGAACCGTCTTTGTCGCGGTCGGCCTTCCGCTCCTTCTTGCCGGCGCGCTCGTTCGTCCCTGTGCGCTCGTTCGTCCCTGTGGGCTCGATGCTCGCCGTGCGCTCGCGGAAGACGCTGTCGATGGCCCAGAGGAACGCCGAGAGGGTCTTGCCCGAGCCGGTGGGGGCGACGACGAGCGCGTGCTTGCCCGCCGAGATCGCGTTCCACGCACCGGCCTGGGCGGGAGTGGGTGCGGGAAAGGCACCCCGGAACCAGTCTTGCGTGGCAGGGGTGAAGCGGTCGAGCACGTCGCTCATCCCTCCATCATCACCCGTGCCACCGACATCGGCGTCGCCATTGTCGGAGGGTGAGGGCATGCTGTAGGCATGGCAGCGCACACCACGGACTACGTGAGCACCTTCATCGAGGTCGCAGAGGATTGCCCCGTCGACCATGCCGAAGAGCCGCCGACGGGCGAGAAGCCGACGATCGCGGCGCTTCACTACCGCTTGATCGCGCAGGAGCCGTATGCGCATACCTCCGACGACGTGATCTTCACGACCCATGCGCTGCGCCACGGACTCGATCCCGACGACGCGGCGGCGCGTGAGGCGTTCTTCTCGAAGGGTCAGCCGTGCCTGCGCTCGTCGCCGCTCGGCAAGCGCTACGGCTGGGGCATCGCCCACGACGCCGAGGGACGGGTCGCGCTCGTGCCTCGCGACTCCGAGGACTACACGCTGCTGGCCGCCGACCCCGCGGTCGCCCACACCCGGGCGATGCGGAGCCGGCGGGCCTGAGCTCAGATCGCCGCGAGCGAGCCGTCGGGCTGGACCTCGAGTGTGAGGTCCAGGTCGAGCCTGGCGAGGAACGCGTCGTCGTGACTCACGACGAGCACCGCCCCGCGGTAGGCGCGTAGAGCATCGACGAGCTGATCGACGGTGTCGATGTCAAGGTTGTTCGTCGGCTCGTCGAGCACCACGAGATGCGGTGCCGGATCCGAGAGCAGCAGCGTCGCCAGCGCCGCCCGAAAGCGCTCGCCGCCGGACAGCGCGGCGACCGGCCGTTCGGCAGTGGCCCCTCTGATCAGGAACCTCGCGAGTCGATTGCGCAGCTCCTTCTCGGGCACCTGAGGTGCGGCATCCGCGATGTTCTCGAACACGGACCGGTTCTCGTCGAGCCCGTCGATGCGCTGCGGCAGGTAGCCGATGCGGTCGGTGAGAGCTGTCGCGGTCAGTACCGGTCGTTCCGTGCTCACCGACGGCCATTCCGTATTCAGCAGGGATTCCTCGAAGTCGCCCTCCGCACCGTCATCCGGACGGATCGGCGGCATCTGTGCTGAGTCGTGAACTCCGCCGCCGGCACTCGCCACCAGTCGTTCGAGCAACGTCGTCTTGCCGGCGCCGTTGCGGCCGATCAGCGCGACGCGATCGGGGCCCTGGATGATCCATGAGCGCTCGCCGTCGCCTATCGTCGCGATGCGGCGGCTGCGCGACACCTGCGGATCCGGCAGCTCGATCTTCATCGATGCGTCGGAACGCAGGCGTCGCCCGGCCTCGTCGAGCGCTGTGCGGGCGGCATCCTCCTTCGCGCCGACCTCTGTGCGGAGCTTTCCCGCCGACACCTCGGCCGCCATCTTGCGGCCGTGGGCGATGATCTTCGGCACCCGCTTCTCGATCTCGGCCTTCTTCGCCGTGCGCGAGCGGTGAGCGAGCTTCACCTCCGCCTCGATGCGCTGACGCTTCTCTTTGCGGAACTCCTGCTTCGCGGTGACCTCGGCCTGTCTCGCCGCCTCCTGCTCGGCATCCAACCAGGCCCGCCATTCGGAGTACGGTCCGCCGAAGACGCTCAGTGTCTGGGCGTAGAGCTCGGCGGTGTCGTCCATGAGTTCGAGCAACGACAGATCGTGACTGACCACGATGAGCGTGCCCTTCCACGACCTGACCATCGTCGCGAGCTTCGCGCGCGCGTCGCGGTCGAGGTTGTTGGTCGGCTCGTCGAGCAGGGTGATCGGCGCGCGCCGCAGGCGGATCCCGGCGATCGCGACGAGCACCGCCTCGCCGCCGGACAGCTCGCCGACCCTGCGGTCGAGGAACTCGGGGGCGAGACCCGCTTCGGCCAGGGACATCTCGGCGCGTGCCTCGATGTCCCAGTCGTCGCCGACCGCGTCGAAGTGCGCCTGATCGACGTCGCCGGCGCCGATCGCCCTGACGGCGTCCAGGGGCACGGCGACTCCGAGGAGATCGGCGACCCTGCGATCGACGTCGAGCGTGAGCTGCTGCGGCAGATAGGCCACCTCGCCGGTCGCCGTGAGGAAGCCCGAGGTCGGGGTCAGCTCGCCCGCCATGAGCCGCAGCAGCGTGGACTTGCCTGCACCGTTGCGACCGACGAGTCCGGTGCGACCGGTGCCGAAGGATCCGGACACGGCGTCGAGCGCGGTCGTGCCGTCCGGCCAGGTGAACGTGAGACGGTCGAGAGCGACCGAGGAGTGAAGAGCGGGGACTGACATGGTGTCTCCTGTCGAGTGCGAGGGTGCACTGACACCGGTCGCCCGGGACCCCGTCTGAGCGGGGATGCCGTCGCGAAGGACAGCGGGCGATGGTCTGCCGTGGAGTCGGCGATCGTCGGGTCAGCGCGCGAAGGAATGAGCGCGGAGGCGACGGATCAGATCAAAGGACTTCCAGACACGGCGGACAGGACTCCACGACGATACCCGGGCGTGTCGGAGTTTCGCAACCCCGGGCGTGTCGTGATTCTGATCGCTCCGAGGTGCCGCTCAGCTCTTTGCTTTGCGGCCCAGCCATTTCGCGAGGAAGGCGTGCACGTCGCCGAGTTCGTCTTCCGAGATGCTGTGCGTGAGCCCGGTGTAGACGCGCCCCGACAGCTCGGAGTGTGCGGGGAGCCACTGCGCGGTGTGCACGATGCGGGCCTCGGGGATCACCTGGTCGTTCGTGCCTCGACCCCAGAACACGTGCGGTTTCCGCTCGGTCAGGGACTCGTCGTTCGGCAGCTCTCCCGAGGCGACGTATCCGCTGAGTGCCACGACGGTGTCGACCCGCTCGGGGTCGAGGCGCATGGCCTGGAGGGCGACGGCCGCGCCCTGCGAGAATCCGAGGAGCGCCACGGCTGGAGCATCCGCCGCGGCCTCGTCGAGCCAGCGGAGGAAGGCCTCGGCGGCGGCGGTCACTGAGTCCGAGCTGCGTCCGTCGAGTCCCTCGATCGCGTACCACGAGCGGCCGGGCATCGGCCAGGGTGGTGAGAGAGGGGCGGCGACGGATGCCACGGCGACGCCGTCCGGCAGATAGGGCGTCAGCCCGAAGAGGTCGTGCTCGTCTGCTCCATAGCCGTGCAACAGCACCAGCAGCGGCATCCCCGCCCGATCTGCGGTGGACCAGCGGGTGAGGGTGCCGTCGATCGTCAGTTCTTCGCTCACCTGCACCATCCTGCCAGCGGGCGCGGACACGCGCCCGGTCGGCCTGACGAATCGTATGCCGGTGCGGGATGTCAAGTCAGTGTCGGGCCGAAGGCGCGGCTGGTAGAAAGGACACATGGCCGTCCGCACACCTGATCCCGACCCAGAGCCCGACGACGGGATCGAGGGCTTCGGCGCCGCTCAGCCCCCTGCGCGAGACACGAACCCCGGTTGGCTGAGCGAGTTCGAGCTCGAAGAGGCGCGTCGTCATCTGCCGATGCTCTACGTCGAGGCGATCCCGGTGCGCACCGACGGATCAGGGCAGGTGACCGAGATCGGCATCCTGCTGCGCTCCACCCCGATGGGCGAGATGACGCGCACGATCGTGTCGGGGCGTGTGCGCTTCGGCGAGACGATCCGCGACGCGCTGTTCCGCCACGTCGAGAACGACCTGGGCCCCATGGCGTTCCCGCTGCTGCCGCCGCAGCCGCTGCCGTTCACGGTCGCCGAGTATTTCCCGATCCCCGGCGTCAGCGCCTACCACGACGACCGGCAGCACGCCGTCTCACTCGCGTTCGTGGTCCCCGTGACGGGCACGTGCGAGCCGCGTCAGGACGCTCTCGAGGTCACCTGGTTCTCGGCGGAGGCCGCAGGGTCCGACGCGGTGGCCGCCGAGATGGAGGGCGGGCGCGGCACTCTCATCCGTCTGGCGCTGGCCAACCTCGGGCTGCTGCGCTAGCCGCCGATCCACGTCATACGCGAAAGACCCACCGTCACGACTTCTGGCGGTGGGTCACTTCGTATGTCGCGGGCGCCGCGACCGGCCGTCTCAGCGCGAGGTGAGACGGGCGAGTTCGGCGACGAACTCGTCGACGTCGGACTCCTCGGTGTCGAATCCGCACATCCAGCGGACCTCGTTGCGTGCGGCATCCCAGTCGTAGAAGCGGAACGACTCGCGCAGCTGGTCGGCAACGCCCTCGGGGAGCTGGGCGAAGACGCCGTTCGCCTGGGTCGGCTGCGTGAACGAGACGCCGTTGATCGCGCCGTCGGCGATGCCGGCCTCGATGGTGCCGCGCAGACGCTGGGCCATCGCGTTCGCATGCTGAGCATTGCGCAGCCACAGGTCGCCCTCGAGCAGCGCGATCAGCTGCGCCGACACGAAGCGCATCTTCGACGACAGCTGCATGTTGAACTTGCGCGAGTACTGCAGGCCGTTCGACGCCTCGGGGTTCAGAACCACGATGGCCTCTCCGAGCATGGCGCCGTTCTTGGTGCCCCCGAAGCTCAGCACGTCGACGCCGGCGTCGCGGGTGAAGGCGCGCAGCGGCACATCGAGGGCGGCGGCCGCATTCGAGATGCGCGCGCCGTCGAGGTGCAGGGTCATCCCGCGCTCGTGCGCGTGGTCGGCCAGCGCGCGGATCTCCTCGACCGAGTACAGGGTGCCGAGCTCGGTCGACTGCGTGATCGAGACCACGAGCGGCTGCGCGCGGTGCTCGTCGCCCCAGCCCCAGGCCTCGCGGTCGACGAGCTCGGGGGTGAGCTTGCCGTCATCCGTCGGCACGGCGAGGATCTTGAAGCCGCCGATCTTCTCGGGTGCACCACCCTCGTCGACGTTGATGTGCGCGGAGGATGCTGCGATCACGGCGCCCCACCGGGGCAGCATCGACTGCAGGCCGGTGACGTTCGCGCCGGTGCCGTTGAACACCGGGAAGGCGTGGACGCCCTCGCCGAAGTGCGCGCGGAAGACCTCCTGCAGGCGCTCGGTGTAGGCATCCTCGCCGTACGCGACCTGGTGGCCGCCGTTCGCCGCTGCGATGGCCGCGAGGACCTCGGGGTGGACGCCGGAATAGTTGTCGCTCGCGAAGCCGCGGACCGCGGGGTCATGCTGAATAGTCACCGCACAAGCCTACGGGCGGATGCGGGGCCGAGTTCGCAGATCGGGACGCGCTCTACCGAATGTCGGATGCTCCGCCTACCCTCGAACTCATGGAGCGCACCGCAGCGAAGACCGCCTTCGCGAACGTCCTCGTCAACACGCTCATCGCGAACGTGACGACGAGCTTCCTGTGGTTCGCCCTCACGTTCTGGGTGTACATCGAGACGCAGTCAGTGCTCGCGACCGGTGTCATCGGTGGCGCGTACATGCTGTTCATCGCCTTCTTCGCGATGATCTTCGGCACGATCGTCGACCGAAACCGCAAGCACACGGTGATGCTGCTCTCGAGCGTCATCTCGGCCGTCGCCTTCCTGGTCGCCGGGGTGCTGTACGTCTGGCAGCCCGAGGCGGCGCTGCTCGACCTCGGCGGCCCGTGGTTCTGGGTGTTCTCGGCCGTCATCCTGTTAGGCGGCGTCATCGAGCAGCTGCGCAACATCGCGCTCTCGACCACCGTCACGTTGCTGGTGCCCGAAGACAGGCGGGCGAACGCCAACGGCCTCGTCGGCACCGTGCAGGGCCTCGCGTTCCTCGTGACGAGCGTGTTCTCCGGCCTGTCGATCGGCTTCCTCGGTATGGGATGGACGCTCGCGATCGCCATCGGCGCCATGGTGCTCACGTTCGTGCACCTGCTCTTCATCCGCATCCCCGAGGGCGCACCCGAGCCCGACCCCGACGCCACGAGCGCGCTCGACTTCCGCGGCAGCGTGAAGGCCATCCGGCTCGCACCGGGGCTTTTCGCGCTCATCATCTTCTCGACCTTCAACAACCTCATCGGCGGCGTCTACATGGCGCTGATGGATCCGTACGGCCTGACCCTGTTCGACGCTCAGATGTGGGGCTTCGCTCTCGCGTTCTCCTCGACGGGCTTCCTGATCGGCGGCGGCCTGGTCGCGAAGTTCGGGCTCGGCGCCAAACCCATGCGCACCCTGTTGCTCGTCGTGATCGCCATGGGCATCCTCGGCTCGGTCTTCATGCTGCGCGAGTGGTGGCCGCTCTACGTCATAGGCATGTGGCTGTACATGGCGCTCGTGCCGCCCGCCGAGGCTGCCGAGCAGACGATCATCCAGAAGGTCGTCCGTTACGACCGTCAGGGCCGCGTGTTCGGGGTGGCCGCAGCGATGGAGGCCGCCGCCGCACCGATCACGGCGTTCCTGATCGCGCCGATCGCCGAGTTCCTGATCATCCCGTACATGAGAACCGACGCCGGTCAGCGGCAGTGGGAGTGGCTGCTCGGCGAGGGCGAGGCCAGGGGCATCGCCCTGATCTGCCTGTTCGCCGGCATCGTCATGGTGATCGCCGGGACGCTGGCGTTCTTCACGAAGTCGTACCGCAAGCTCACCGAGCTCTACGCGAATGCGCCGGAGCAGGATCCGGCGCAGGATCCGTCGCAGGACGCAGGCGAGACGGTTCCGACCGATCCGGACGACGATGCGGATGCAGGCGCCCGGACCTCGGATGCGGACCAGCACAACGACGACGGGCGGCTCGTGGAGTCACCGCCGCCGGTGCGCGGTCTGCCACCCGAGATACCGGAGGCGCGACGACGCTGACGGTGGCGTTGACGGCGTCCGGTGCTGTCGGTCGTGCCCGACGAACTCAGTCGAGCGTGATGATCTGGTCGTTGAGCTCGGCGGCGTCGGCATCCCAGAGCGCCAGGACTCGCGGCACGAGGGATGCCGGATCGAGAGCCTTCGCACGGAAGACGACGGATGCCGCGCGCAGCGGCTCTCCGGCATCCCGTGCGGCCTTCGCGAAGCCCTGCGCGACCGCGCGGGTCCAGGCCTCGCTCGCCGCCTTCACGGCCGCATAATTCGCGCCACCCGCGAGAGGGCGGCCCGCCGCGGTCGATGACACGATCGCGAAACGGCCGGCATCCGAGGCGCGCAGCGCAGTGTCGAACGCGCGACTGGTCGCCCTGACCGCCTCGAGGGCGGGGAGGAGGGCGGTGAAATCGGCATCGGTCTGTCCGGCGAGCCCTCCGCCACCGCGCCATCCGCCGACCAGCGGGATCACGGCGTCGACGGCGCCCAGCCGCGCGGCCAGATCCGTCATCGAGTCGAGGGAGGCGGCATCGGTCACCTCGACCTCGGCGCCGCGCGCGCGCAGCGGTTCCAGGCGTTCGGCCGATCGGCCCGTCGCCACCACATTCGCACCCGCGTCGACGAGGGCCCGTGCGAGGGCGAGGCCGGAGTCGCTGGTGGCTCCGGCGAGGACGATCGTGCGATCCGTGACGGTCATGTGCTCAACTCTCGTGAAGAAACAGTTCTGCGGCCACCCCGGGCAGGAATGGCCGCAGACGCTGCGTCCGGTCGCACCACACGACCGGACCCCAGAAATGCGCGATTCGAGTCAGTCGTCGGTGCCTCGGATGCCGACGGTCGACTCGATGACCGTCTTCATCTTCTTATCGAGGGTCTCGAAGAACATCGACAGCGGGAACTCGTCGTCCATCACCGCATCCGTGTACCCCTTCGGGGAGCCTGCGAGGATCTCGTCCGGCAGACCCCGGGCCCACTGCGATGCCGGGTGCGGCGTGAGCGTTCCGCGCACGAGCTCGTACGCGGCGAGCCAGTGAGCGACCTTCGGGCGGTCGATCGAGTGCCAGTACAGGTCATCGATCGCGTCGCCCAGAGCCACGACGGCATCCGGCACGTTGTCCCAGTCGAATGCGAGAGCGGTGTCTGTCCAGTGCAGCACTCCACGCTGGTGCAGCCAGGCGAACAGCAGCTGTCCGCCGACGGCGTCGTAGTTGCGCGTGCGGGTGCCGGTGATCGAGAAGCGGAAGATCCGGTCGAAGATCACCGCGTACTGCACGAGGTGCGCATAGTCGTGCATCTCCTGCTCGGTCTCGGTGAGCTGCTCGCCCGCGGCGATGCGGGCAGCGAGGGCGCGCTCGATGTTCACCGACTCGCGGAACGCCGTCATGTCGCACCGCATCTCTTCGAGCGAGTAGAGGAAGAACGGCATCCGCTGCTTGATCATGAACGGGTCGAAGGGCAGGTCGCCGCGCATGTGGGTGCGGTCGTGGATGATGTCCCACATGACGAAGGTCTTCTCGGCCACCTGCTGGTCGTCGAGCATCGCGCTCGCGCGCTCCGGCAGGTCGAGGTTGGTGATCGCGGCGGCCGCACGGGTGACCCGGCGGTAGCGGGCGGCCTCGCGGTCCTGGAAGATCGCGCCCCACGTGAACGACGGGATCTCGCGCATGGCGACCGTCTCGGGGAACAGCACGGCCGAGTTGGTGTCGTAACCGGGGGTGAAGTCGACCAGGCGCAGCGAGACGAACAGCTTGTTGCCGTAGTCGCCGGCCTCGAGGGCGGCGATGAACTCCGGCCAGATCGTCTCGACGATGAGCGCCTCGACGAGTCGGTCGCTCGAGCCGTTCTGCGTGTACATCGGGAAGACGACCAGATGACGGATGCCGTCGACACGGTGCTGCTGCGGCTGGAAGGCCATGAGCGAATCGAGGAAGTCCGGCACGCCGAAGCCCTCTGCGACCCAGCGGTCGAAGTCGACCACGGAGGCGGTGAGGTACTCGGCGTCGTGCGGGAAGGCAGGGGCGAGAGCGCGGATGCCGGCGGTGATCGCGGCGACGAGCTCACGGGCGGCGGCGTGGTGCGCGGCATCCGGGATGGAGCCGTCCTTGATCTGCATCTCGCGGATCGCGACAGCGGCGTCCTTGAGCTGCGCCCAGGCGGCGCTCTGCTCGGCGATCGATGCGTCCTCGACGACCTCGGGTTCGCCGACGATGGCCTGAACAGCGGTGCTGTGGGCGGAAATGATGGACATCGGGACCTCCGATCGGAGAGTTTGACGGAAAGATTCCGGCATATACGGAATCCTGACGATAATCTTACATCCATGGATGATTCTGTCGACCGCGCGATCCTGGCCGCGATCTCTCGAGACGGCCGGGCGACTCTGTCTCAGTTGTCGGATGCCGTGGGCCTGTCGGTGTCGGCCGTGCAGTCGCGACTCCGTCGCCTCGAGACCCGTGGGGTCATCACCGGGTACCGCGCGATCCTCGACCCCGAACTTGTCGGCACCCCGCTCTCGGCGTTCATCGAGATCACCCCTCTCGACCCCGCGCAGCCCGACAATGCGCCGGAGCTCCTCGAGCACCTCGACGCGATCGAGGCATGCCACTCGATCGCCGGCGACGCGAGCTACATGCTGTTCGTGCGGGTCGCCTCGCCCCGCGCGCTCGAAGAGCTCGTCCGCGACATCCGCCTCGCCGCGAACGTGAGCACCCGCACCACCGTCGTGCTGCAGACCTATTACGAGCACCGGCCGATCATCGCCGTCGCACCGGAGTCATCCGAGTAACAGGGGCGCCCGCGGCTACAGCAGTGCGCCGACCATCGCCTCGCCGAGAGGGGTGCGCAGATGCATCATCCTGGCGCCGTCGCGTTCGCTGGAGACGAGCCCGGCGTCGCGGAGGACCGTGAGGTGATGGGATGCCGTGGACACGGCGATCCCCGCATCCTGCGCCACCTGCGACGTGGTGCGCTCGGCGCCGGCAGCGAGCAGGATCGATGCGCGGGCGGGGCCGAGCAGGGCGCCGAGCGCGTCGGCGATCTCCTGGGCCTCGCGCGCCCAGCCCGAGGTCACACCCCGCGCCGGGTAGAAGAGCGTCGGCTGCGCCGGCGGCTCGGTGAGCACCATGCATCCCCACGACGACATGACCGAGGGGACGAGCACGAGGCCGCTTCCGCGGCAGTCGACCTGCTCGCTGTGTCTGCGCAGCGAGACCCGCACGGCTCCGTCGCCCCAGCTCACCGTGGAATGCAGAGCTCCGGACATCCCCGCGATGCCGGACGTCGCGATGACGCGCGCTCGCACCGAGACATCGGCACGCAGGAGTCGCTCGATCTGCGGCCACACCGGCGCGAGAGCGGCGTCCCACACCTCTGACCAGGCGGTCGCGATCATCTCGCGGGCTCGAGCCGGATGCTCCTGCATCTCCCGCAGCGCCTGCTGACGCGATCCGGACGAGCGGAGCACCATCTTGCCGAGATCGACCCGCATCGGATCGAGGGCGGTATCTCGGAGCGCTGCGAGCTCGGCATCCGGGGTCATGTCCCACCGTGGCGTCGCGGTGAGGAAGTCGGGCAGGTAGCCGTCATCGCCGATCACGGCGGCGAGCAGTCGGAAGCTCTCACGCGGCAGCCGATCCCGCACGGCGCGCAGCCATCCCCACTGCAGCGGATGCTGCTCGGGGCGCAGCAGGATGCGCACTGCATGGGCGAGCTCGTGGCCGGGGGAGATCCCGAACCGCACGGCCTGGATGTCACCAGGGCTCAGATGGAACTCGACTCGGTGGCCCGGATGCTCGAGGCCCTCGACCGGTGCATCCGTCCGCTCGAAAGATATGTTTCGATCCACATCGAAACTCTAGGACGAGGCGTCACGTCTGTCGAGACTGGGCTCATGCACACCACCCCCTCAGCTCTCGAAGCCGTCGCCGCAGCGGACATCCGCATCGGCACCGGCCGAAGCCGCAGGTTCGTCGGTGCCGAGCACGGTGCGGGGATCTCGTACTTCTATGTCGAGAACCAGCCGGGTGAAGGCCCCGGGCTGCACTGGCATCCATACCCCGAGACCTGGGTGGTGCTCGAGGGCACGGTGCGCATCACAGTCGGCGACGAGACGCTCGTCGCGACTGCGGGCGACACCGCGACGGGTCCCGCTTTCGTGCCACACTGCTTCACGAACGTCGGCGAGGGGACGCTGCGCCTCATCGGCATCCACGCGTCGGCCGCGATCATCCAGACCTTCCTCTCCGACGATTGACGCACCCGCACCCGCACCGACGATCATCCGCTTCACACCGACATATTCAGGAGCATCCATGTCCTTCCAGGCATACCTCGACAAGGTCGAGACCCAGACCGGCCTCACCCCTCGGCAGTTCATCGAGCTCGCCAAGGAGCAGGGGTTCGACGAGACCACGAAATCGACGGTGGTGCTCAACTGGCTCAAGGAGGAGTACAGCCTCGGTCACGGCCATGCCCAGGCGATGGTGCACGTGATCCTCAAAGGACCGAAGATCAACGACAAGCACGTCGGCAAGGGCGGTGCGCACGGTGATGCGTCCGACACCCTATGGCTCGACGGCAAGGGCAGTAACCCGAACGCCTGACCCGCATCAATCGGCAACTGCAGAAAAGAGACCATCATGGCTGTCCGCGTCGATCTCAACGTCTCCCTCGACGGATTCGCGACCACCACCGATCAGACTCCCGAGAAGCCGTTCGGTGACGACTGGCCGCGTCTGGTCGCGGCGTATGCCGCCACGCGCACGTTCCGTACCCGTGTGCTGGGCGACGACTCCGGCGCCGGCACGACGGGGATCGACGAGAAGTACGCCCACGCCTACTTCGAAGGCATCGGCGCCGAGATCATGGGCGCGGGCATGTTCGGTCTGCACCAGAATCCGGATGACCCGCAGTGGCGCGGCTGGTGGGGTGATGAGCCGCCCTTCCATGTGCCGGTCTTCGTGCTCACTCACACTCGCCGCGACTCGATCGAGTTCGCGAACGGCACGGTCTTCCACTTCGTCGATGCGGCGCCGGAAGAGATCCTGCCGCGTGCGATCGATGCGGCGGGCAGCGACGACGTGCGCATCGGCGGCGGCATCGACGTCGTGCGGCAGTTCCTCCGCGCGGGGCTGGTCGACCGGGTGCACCTCGCCGTCGCTCCGCTCGTGCTGGGCAGCGGCGAGCGCATCTGGGACGGCCTCCGAGGTATCGAGAACGGCTACGACGTCGAGTCGGAGGTCGCCGAGTCCGGCGTCACGCACCTGACGTTCCGTCGCGACTGACGGCCACAACCGCGCAGGCCTCCATCGCGTGCCCCAGTAGGATTCCCTGCGTGGCAGCATCCTCGAAGCGCAAGAAGAATCCGACCCGTGTGAGCGGCAACCCCGCGAAGCGGGCGAGTGGCAACCCGGCCCAGCGGCCCGTCATCGAGGCGGGCCCTGTCACGGTCGGCGACTGGATCGGCGCCGCTCGCGTGCGCACGCTGCCACTCGCGATCGCGCCGGTCGTGATCGGCACCGGTGCCGCGCGCAGCACGGGTCCGGAGTTCCACTGGGTCATCGCCCTCGCGTGCCTCGCGGTCGCGGTGCTGCTGCAGATCGGCGTCAACTTCGCGAACGACTACAGCGACGGCATCCGTGGCACGGATGCGGTGCGCGTCGGCCCTGCCCGCCTCACGGCATCGGGTCGAGTGAAGCCCCGCACCGTGCTCATCGCGGCGCTCGTGTTCTTCGCCCTCGCCGCGGCGGTCGGCGTCGCGATCGTCATCCGCACGGAGCAGTGGTGGATGCTCGCCATCGGCGCGGCCTGCATCATCGCCGCCTGGTTCTACACCGGTGGCAAGCGCCCCTACGGCTACAACGCTCTCGGCGAGGTCTTCGTCTTCATCTTCTTCGGGCTCGTCGCGACCCTCGGCACCACCTGGGTGCAGGCCTTCACGCTGCCGCAGCAGGCCTGGCTCGGAGCCATCGCCGCAGGGCTGTTCGCCTGCGCCGTGCTGCTCGCCAACAACCTGCGCGACATCGACCAGGACCGTCTGGTCGGCAAGCGCACCCTGACGGTCCTGATCGGAAAGCGCGCGACGCAGGTGCTGTTCACGCTGTTCGTGCTGGCGCCCTTCGGCATCCTGGCGTTCATCGCGCTGTTGTACCCCATCGCCTGGATCGGACTGCTGGCGCTGCTCTCGGGGCTCCCGGCGATCCTGATCGTCTGGACGTACCGTCAGGCGAAGGAGCTGGTCATCGCGCTGGCGCTGACCTCGCTGACCGCGCTGCTCTACGCCGGCGCGTTCTTCTGGGCGCTCGCCGGCTGAGTCTGGCGAACCGACGGGCGCGAGCATGGAGACATCCCGCAGGATCGACGGATTCGTCGCACAGGTGCGGCGCCAGGAGCAGCAGAAGCCTCCCCCTCAGGCTCCGACCTGGGCGGTGCTCGCGCTCGGCGTGCTGTTGCTCGTGGGACTCGCGGTCGTCGTGGCGTCCGGGCAACCGGCGCTCTACGCATTCGTGGCCGTCATGGTCGTTGCAGGTGTTCTGGAGCGTGCGCTCGAAGGGCGGGCGCCGTCGTGGGGTGAAGGTCATGTGGTCGCGGACATCGAATCCGACGGCGTGACGTTCCGCACCTACCGCGGGGCTGTCGCGCTCGCGGTCCTCTTCTTCGTCGCGCTCGCCGCAGCGTCGGTCCTCGTCGTCGTGGTGTGGACCACGCCCGGTCTCGACCTGCCGATGTTCTTCGGCGGCTTCGCGCTCCTCCTCTCCGCCGGACTCGTGTATGCAGTGCGGCTCATCGTGCGCAGCATCCGACGCGTCGACATCCGTGTGAACGCCGACGGTGTCACGGCCGTCCGCGTTCTCGGTGCGAGCGAGACCGTGCGTTGGAGCTCACTCCTCGCCGCTTCCCCGCGGGGACGAGTGATCGAGCTCACGACATCGGAGAACGTCGTGCGGTGGCCGACGGACCGCTTGCGGGCCGACCCCGTCGCTGTCGCAACCATCATCGATCGGTGCGCGGCGCTCGACCATCATGATCGAGAGTCGATCGTCGCAATCATCGAGGAGATGTTCGTCGCGCCCGCCGGTCGTTGACCGAGCACGACGGCCATGCGTGACCTCTCGGTCTCGATCTCGTTCTCAGCCTCGCGGCGTCGACTCGGTGCTGCCCGACTCGGGGTGCCCGGAGCCGTCGATCGCCTCGTCCTCGGCATCCGCGTCGGCCTGCTCGGCTTCGCTGCGTCCGCCCCGACGCTCGACCAGTCGCGCCGATGCGTCGGTCAGCGGTGCGCGCAGGAAGAGCATCGAGATGCTGACGCCGATGAGGGCGGCGAAGATCGCGGCCAGCCACCAGAACTCGCGGAAGATCGGGAAGAAGAACCACAGGATCGCGAGCGGCACGAGGAATGCCAGCAGTCGGAGCACGGTGTAGACGAGGAAAGGTGCGCGGTTCTTCACGCGGACAGTCTACGTTCGCGACCTGAGGCGTCTGCTGTCAGCCGTCCGAGCGCTGTGCGTCGCCGACGCCGAGAGAAGCGAACGGGATGCCGCGTACGACGCGCCTCCACGGATGCTCCCCGAGCGACCACAGCAGCTTCGCGTCGAGGTCGAGGGCGAGGTCCTCGCATCCGACCGGAAGTGGCATCTCGTCGCGCACCAGGGCGTCGCGGTCGCCGGTCCAGAGGATTCCTGGGTGCATGCGGTCGGACTGCGAGACGAAGTGCCGGTCGCCCCAGCGCACCGCGCCCTGCATGTGGCGGATGCCGGGGGTGAAGCGGCTCTCCTCGTGGAAGCCGTCGTCGTCGGACTCCGGGATGGAGAACTCCGCGACGCGCCCCTGGTCGTCCTTCGTGTACTCGCCGATCAGGACGCGGCGGAGCGGCGTGCCGTCGTCGTCGAACACTCGACCGAGGTACGAGCAGCGGATGTCGACGGGATGCACGCGGGTGCGCACCGCGACGAGTGCGGTGGCGCGCACGCCACGACCGCCGGCACCGGCGAGGCGTCGCGCGTCCGCGCCTCGGACGCGGCGGATGCGGGCGAGGTCGAACTCCCAGATGCCCTTGCCGGTCGCTGCGACGAAGAGGCGGTCGTCGAACCAGGCAAGGCCCCCGGCGTGGATCCGTGCGGGCTGCAGCTCGCCGTCCTCCTCGACGGCGAGCAGCACGTCGAGGTGGCGTGACCGGTCGAGGTCGACGAACGCGACCCGCGAGGCCAGGTGGTGCCCGTCGAGCTGTTGACGGAACCAGCTCACGGCGAGGGTGCGCCGACCGTGCCACAGTCCGAGGTCGATGCCCTGCGGATACCAGCGGCGCGTCCACGTACGGGCGCTCAGCCAACGCAGGTCGACGGTGCCGCGGTGCTTCTGCCGCACCGGGCGCCATGTCGTTCCGAACGGCCAGAGCATGGTCCCATCGTCGCCGATCGCCGAGCGAGGCGCGAATCCGCCGTACCGCGCTCAGCGGATGCATCCGATCGCGTCACCGCACGTTCACCCTCGCGTCCCCGACCGGCAACGATCGCCTGCGAGCATGCCGAGACCGTCGACCCGGGGGAGTTCTGTGCGCACACCGCTCGTCACCGTCATCCTGCCCGCCAAGGATGCGGGCGCCTACATCGGCACGACGCTCGAGACGCTGACCCGCCAGTTCGACGACCCGGCGGCGCTCAAGCTCGTCGCGATCGACGACGGATCCCGCGACGACACCGGAACGCTGATGCGGCGTTACGCCGAGCGTTTCCCGCACTCGACAGTCATCGAGAACCCGCAGCCCCAGGGGCTCGCGAGCGCCCGCAACCAGGGACTCGCGCACGTCGAGGGCGACGCCTTCTGCTTCCTCGACGGGGACGACTGGATGCAGCCGCAGCGGCTCGACGTGCTGACGCGTCGCCTGCGCGACCTGGACTGCGACTTCGTGCGCACGGATCACGTGACCGTGAAGGCCGGCGTGCGCACCCTCGTGCCGGCCCCGTACCCGTGGCGCGAGCGGGTGGGCTCGCCGCGCGAGGCGATCCTGCCCGAGAACGAGCCGACCATGGTCGACTACCCGTTCGCGTGGGCGGGCATGCTGCATCGCCGGCTGATCGACGATGGTCTCGCCGCATTCACCCCCGGACTCTTCACCGCCGAGGATCGCCCGTGGATCTGGCGCCTGCACCTGCAGGCCCGCTCGTTCGCGGTGGTCGATGCTCCGGCCCTCCTCTATCGCCGAGGGGTGTCGACGTCGCTCACCCAGGTGCGCGATCGGCGACAGCTCGACTTCGTCCGCGCCATGGACGAGGTGCTCGACATCGCGGCGGCGGATGCCGAGGCCGACCGCTTCCTGCCGAAGGCGGTGTGGACCGTGCTGGCGCTGAGCTCGCGGCACCTCGTGCGGGCACGGCGGATGACGCCGTCTCTGCGCGCCGAGATGCGCGCGGGCATCCGCGGACTGCTCGCACGGCTGCCCGAGACCGAGTCTGCAGCGGTGCTGGCGCGACTCGACGGCCCGCGGCGGCGCGTGCTCGCCCCACTGCTGCGCGCGGTCGGTCGTGCCGCATGACCCAGCTCTTCGCGCTGCACAGCGCGTACGGACTCGCGACGGCCGCGGCCGCGCTCGACGAAGGCCTCCTCGGAGAGCACGGCGAGCGCATCCTCGTGCCGTTCGTCTCGTCGCGGGTGCCGGAGACGTCAGTGGGCATCCTCGCCGACCCCGCGCTGGCGAGTCTTCGGGATCGGTTCGACCGGGTCGAGGATCTGAGTGCACTGCTCGGTCCGCTGCATCCGAGCTCGTGGAAGCCGGATGCCGCCGATCTGCCGCTGCTGCGCAGGCTGTTCACGCGCGCCTGGGGCCTCGACGGCGACGACCTCGAGGTGCTGGTGCAGAGCCCGCAGGTCGCCCCCGCTCGCACCCTGATGATGCTCTTTCCGCACGCTCGGCTCACGATCATCGGCGACGGGCTGATGACCTACTCGCCCATGCGCGTGCGTCTGCCCCACACGGTGACCGCCCGAATCGGCCGCGTCGTGCACGCCGAAGTCGTGCCGGGGGTGACGCCGCTGGTCGGTTCTCCCACCGCGACGCCGGTACCTGTCTCTCCTGCGCTGTTCCGCGCGGTGCTCGCCGAGACGGCGGCGGGGGTGGATGACGCGGCCGATCTCGTCAGCGCGTTCGATGGGCAGTCGACCGTGCTCGTCCTCGGCCAGTACCTGTCTGCGCTCGGGCTCGTGAGCGAGAGTGAGGAGGTGACGCTGCAGACCCGCATGATCGACCGGGCTGCGGACCTCATGCCCGCGCACATCGTCTTCAAGCCCCATCCCGCCGCGCCGCCTCGGCTGAGCGACGCGCTGCGCGATCGGGCGGCGGTGCACGGCGTCGTCTTCCACGAGTACCGCGGAGCGCTCGCCGCAGAGATGCTGGCCGAGCGGATCGACGCGCGCGCCGTCATCGCCGGGTTCTCGACCGCGCTGCCCACGGTGCAGGCGGTGTTCGGCACGGAGATCGAGGCGGTCGGCGCCGACACCGTGCTCTCTCGGCTGACCCCGTATGAGAACAGCAACCGTGTGCCCGCGACGATCGTCGATGCGCTCACCCGGCGCGACTCGCCGTATCGGCAGCCCGAGCGGATGCAGCTGCTGATCGACGCGGTCGGCTATGCCATGCAGCCGGTCGTCGCCGGACACCTGCGCGGGCGGGCGGAGGCGCTGCTGACGAGCATCCACCCCTCCGACCGCGACAGGTACTTCGCTCCGGATCGGCTGTCGGAGCTGCGTCTGCCGGGGGCGCCGCCGGAGACCGCGGTGCGTCGTGCGCTGCGTCCGGCAGGCGGAATCGGTCGGGTGGAACAGCTGCGGCTGACGGCGCTCGGCGCGCGGCGACGGATCGGACGCGCGTGGCGCGCACTGCGAGGACGGTGAGGGATGACGACCATGAAGACGGACATGAGCGCGAGCACGAGCACGGAAGAGGACCACGAGGACGCCGCACCCCGGGTGGTCGCGATCATCCCGGCGCGGGGCGGCTCGAAGGGCGTGCCTCGCAAGAACGTGCGACGGGTCGGCGGCGTGCCGCTGATCGAGCGGGCCGTGCGCAGTGCGCAGGCAGCCGACGGCATCGACCTGGTGGTGGTGTCGACCGACGACGACGAGATCGCCGCGGTGAGCGCGGCCGCCGGGGCGCGGGTCGTGCGGCGGCCCGCCGAGATCTCCGGTGACACGGCATCATCCGAGAGCGCGATCCTGCACGCGCTCGACGAGCTCGACAGGTCCGATGACGGGGCCGATGTGGTGGCCTTCCTGCAGGCGACCTCGCCGTTCATCCCCAGCGGCGTGCTCGCGGACGCCGTGCGCGAGGTGCGCGCGGGCGGCGCAGACAGTGTGTTCTCGGCGCACGAGACGTACGGGTTCCTGTGGGCGCGGGCCGAGGCGGGGCAGGCTGATGCCGGGGCGGCCGTGGCACTGAACCACGACGCGACCCACAGGCCGCGGCGTCAGGATCGCGAGCCGCACTTCCTCGAGACGGGCGCGTTCTACGTGTTCCGCGCCGACGGCTTCCGTGAGGCGAAGCACCGCTTCTTCGGACGCATCCGCATCGCCGAGGTGCCCGAATGGACAGCAATCGAGATCGACGACGAGCAGCAGCTGCGGATCGCGCGTGCGCTCGCCGCCCTGCACGAGACGCCCGAGCGGATTCCGGTGCGGGCGATCGTGACCGACTTCGACGGGGTGCACACCGACGACACCGCGACCGTCGACGCCGACGGCGTCGAGCGCGTGCGGGTCAGCCGGGAGGACGGCATGGGGGTGTCGCTGCTGCGTCGTGCCGGCATCCCGATGCTGATCCTCTCGACCGAGGCGAACCCGGTCGTGCGCGCGCGGGCCGACAAGCTCCGCGTGCCGGTGCTGCACGGCATCGAAGACAAGGAGTCGGCGCTGCGCGGATGGGCGGAGGAGAACGGCATCCCGCTCGGTGAGATCGCGTACCTCGGCAACGACATCAACGATCTGCCGGCGCTGCGCATCGTCGGCTGGCCGATCGCGGTCGCGAACGCGCATCCGCTCGTGCTCGAGGCGGCACGCGTCGTTCTGGGGCGCACGGGCGGGCACGGGGCCGTGCGCGAGCTGATCGAACGGGTGTTGCCTGCCTGACCGACCCCGGTAACCGACAGGTCTCCAGGCGTTCATCCCCGGCGCGTACTCAGGAGAGAAGGCCATTTCGACGACCGGAGGAACCATGACTGTCAGCATCGGCTCACGCGTGATCGGCGGCGGTCACCCCGCCTATCTCATCGCGGAGATCGGCCTCAACCACAACGGCGACGTCGACATCGCCAAGCGTCTGATCGACGTCGCTGCGAAGGCGGGTGCCGACGCCGTGAAGTTCCAGAAGCGCACGCCCGAGATCTCCACCCCCGAGCACATGCGCGACGTGCCTCGCGAGACGCCGTGGGGCACCATGAGCTACCTCGACTACCGTCGCCGCGTCGAGTTCGGCCGCGACGAGTACATCGCGATCGGCGACCACGCCACGATGCTCGGCCTCGACTGGTTCGCCTCCCCGTGGGATGTGCCGAGCGTCGACTTCCTCGAGGACCTCAACGTCACAGCCCACAAGGTCGCCTCGGCGAGCCTCACCGACACCGAGCTGCTCGTCGCGCTGCGCGAGACCGGCAAGCCGATCATCCTCTCGACCGGAATGTCGACGATCGAGCAGATCGACCGAGCTCTCACCACTCTCGGCACCGACCGCGTGGTGCTCATGCACGCCACGTCGACGTATCCGCTCGAGCCCGAAGAGGCGAACCTCCGGGCGATCGCCACGCTGCGCGACCGCTACCCCGGTGTGCCGGTGGGCTACTCGGGTCACGAGCGCGGCCTGCAGATCTCGCTCGCGGCCGTCGCGATCGGCGCCGTCGCGGTCGAGCGCCACATCACCCTCGACCGCACCATGTGGGGATCGGACCACGCGGCCTCGCTCGAGCCGACCGGCCTCGAGCACCTCGTACGCGACATCCGCGTGATCGAGGCGGCGCTCGGCGACGGCGTCAAGCGCGTCTTCGACAGCGAGCGCGCGCCGATGGCGAAGCTGCGTCGCCTCTCGGCATGATCAGTGCGGGCGTGAGCGGATCGGGGATGAGCGGATCGGGTGCGCTGCGGGTCGTCGCGATCGCGGACGCCGACTCGTTCGTGAAGTGGTCGGCGTCGCTGCTCGGCAGCGTGCCCGGCATCCGTCCGCACCTGCTGCTGGTGCAGACACCGCTGACGGCGAGCGTCGAGCAGCAGCGCACGGCGCTGACCGGCACAGCGATGCTGCCCGAGAACGTCACCCGGGTGGCATTCGCGCAGGCGGCGGGGTGGCTCGAGGGCCAGCGACCCGACGTCGTGCTGCTCGCCGGCCGCGGTCCGTTCGTGCGGCTCATGGGCAGGGTCATCGACGGTCTCACCCGTCGCCCCGTCGTCGTGGCGGGGCTGCCCGGCATGGCGATCCCCGCCCAGCGCGGAGCTCTGGAATATCGCCGCCACGCCGATCTGTTCGTCGTGCACTCGCATCGGGAGGAGCGGGCGTTCGCCGAGCTCGGACGCCGGATCGGGGTGCACGTGCCGACGGCGCTCGCGACCCTGCCGTTCGCGCGGTCGAGGTCGCGGATGCTCGCGCATGATCGTGCGCGCGTCCTCACCTCGGACACCGCAGGCCCGACGGGCACTCTCGTGGCCGAGCGACCCCGGTCGCCGGAACAGGTGCCGCAGTCGGAGCTGCGTCCGGTGCGGATGCCCGCCACCGACATCGTGTTCGCGGCGCAGGCGCTGGTGCCGGTCGGTCGGGACGAGCGCGCGGAGATCGCGGCGACCCTGGTGCGGGCGGCTGAGGCCGACCTCCATCGCCGTGTCGTCGTGAAGCTGCGTTCACGGCCGGGGGAGTCCGAGACCCACCTCGAACGCGACCCGTACCTCGATCTGCTGCCGGCACGGCTGCCCGAGAACCTCGTGGTGTCGTACGGCTCCATGGCCAGGGCGCTGTCGACGGCCGCGGGGCTCGTCACCGTGAGCTCGACCGCAGCTGTCGAGGCGGTGGCGCTCGGCGTGCCGGTGATCGCACTCGACTCTTTCGGGGTGAGCAAGAGCCTGCTGAACACGGTCTTCGTCGGCAGCGGCCTGCTCGGCGGACGCAGCGAGGTCGTGGCGGGGCGCTTCCGGCATCCGCACCCCGACTGGTTGCGCGACAACTACTTCCATCCCTCGGTCGAGTCGACCTGGTGGGAGCACGTCGAGCAGCTCGTCGCGTTGCGCAGGGCCGGCGCGCTGCCTGCCAGGCAGGTGCCCGCCGCCCGGGGAGGGGCGGTGCACGAGGCATGGCACCGCGCGAGTGTGCTGGGGTCGGAGGATCACACTCTCACCGGTGTGGCTGCTCTGGCGGTCGGGGCCCCCGCGACGAAGGCGATCGCGGCGCTCCGTCGCCGACGGGCACCGGTCGACGGCGGCACCTGGGCGGATGCGTCGACCGATTTCACGCTCGAGCCGAACCCGTTCCACGATTCGATCAGGCGCTGAGCAGCGCCGCTCACCGGTCGAGCAGTGCGCCGACCTGGGTCCTGACTTCCGCGGCGATCTTGTCGATGCTCGCTTCCGCGTTGACGCTCGCAGCCATCGTGACGAACATCGCGGCCGAGACGATGCGCGCGAGTATCTGGGCGCGGTGCTCGTCGATCTGTGGATCGCTGCTCAGGATGCCGGTCAGCGCCGTCTCGGTGTCGCCGACGATCCGCAGCGCCTCGGCGTGATGCGAGTCGGCCGGGTTGCCGAACACCATCTCTCGGAGGTACGTGCGGCCGTTCTCGACCTGCACCCGATTGCACTCGATGATCGGGCGCAGAAGGGCCATCGTCGCGTCGATGGTGTCCGCTTCTCGCGCGGCAGCTGTGCGGCCGGTCTCCAGGGCCACCGCGTAGTGCGCGTTCTGCACGAGGAGGAGTAGTTCGCCCTTCGTCTTGGCGTAGAGGAAGAGCGTCCCGGTGCCGACATCCGCTTTCTCAGCGATCTGCTGGGTCGTGACGTCGTCGATGCCGTGGGCGGCGAAGAGCTCGGCTGCGGCCGCCGTGATCCGCTCGAGCTTCTGCTGCTTGTTCCGCTCGCGGCGCCCGAGAGGCGTGGCCTGGGTCGACATGGGGATCCTCTCGGAATAGAAACTGAGTACAGTCGGTTATGACTGGAGTCGCTTGTGCGTACGCTCAGTGAACATTCCCCATTGTCGCAAGAAAGAAAGAGCGGTCCATGCCTTCACTCAACGGAGCTGTCGTCCTCGTCACCGGCGCGAACGGAGGTATCGGCACCCAGTTCGTGCACCAGGCGCTCGCACGGGGAGCTGCCAAGGTCTACGCCAGCGCCCGCACGCCGCGCGAGTGGGACGACGCACGGGTGGTGCCGCTGACGCTCGATGTCACCGATGCGCAGTCCATCCGCGATGCCGTGGAGGTGGCATCCGACGTGACCGTGCTGATCAACAACGCCGGCGCCTCTGTGCCCACGGCGGGCATACTCACGCATACGGACGACGAGATCCGCCGCAACGTCGAGACCAACTTCCTCGGCCCGCTGTTCCTGACGCGCGCATACGCCCCGCTGCTGTCGGGACGCGACGGAGCCACGGTCATCGACATCCACTCGGCTCTCGCGTGGTTCGCCGTCGGCGGCATCTACAGCGCCACGAAGGCGGCGCTGTGGTCGGCCACCAACTCGTTGCGTCTCGAGCTTGCGCCCGCGGGAGTGCACGTCGTCGGCGTGCACGTCGGCTACGTCGACACGGCGATGGCCGAGCACGTCTCCGACCCCAAGACCGATCCGGCCGACCTCGTGCGGGCGATCCTCGACGCGACCGAACGGGGCGAGTACGAGGTGCTCGCCGACGAGATCTCGGTGCAGCTCAAGGCCGGTCTCAGTGCGCCGCTCGACGCGGTCTATCCGCAGCTGCGCGCGACCGCCGTCTGACACCCGCCTGAGACACCGAGGAGAACGAACATGCGCGCATTCGTGCTCACGAAGTACAAGCAGCCGCTCGAGCTGCGGGACGTCGCTGAACCCGAGGTCGGTGACCGAGACGTCCTGGTCCGGGTGGAGGCCGTCGGCCTCAACCAGCTCGACGAGAAGATCCGCCTGGGGGAGTTCGCGCAGATCCTGCCGTACTCGCTGCCGGTGGTGCTCGGCAACGACGTCGCCGGCACCGTGATCCGCGTCGGCGAACTCGTCGAGTCGTTCCGCCCGGGGGATCGGGTGTTCGCACGGCCCGACGAGCGCCGCATGGGGGCGTTCGCCGAACGGATCGCCGTCGCCGAGTCGGATCTCGCTCTCGTGCCGACGCGCATCACGGCGGCCGAGGCCGCATCCCTGCCGCTCGTGGCGCTCACGGCCTGGCAGGCGCTGGTCGAGCGGGGCCGGGTCGAACCCGGCCAGAAGGTTCTGATCCACGCGGGCGCTGGCGGCGTCGGCTCAATCGCGATCCAGCTCGCCAAGCATCTCGGAGCCACCGTCGCGACGACAGCGAGCGCAGCCAACGCCGAGTTCGTCCGCCGCCTGGGTGCCGACGTCGTGGTCGACTACCGCGCCGAGAACTTCGAAGAGGTGCTCGCGGACTACGACCTCGTCCTCGATAGTCTCGGCGGAGAGAATCTCGAGAGATCACTGCGGGTGTTGAGACCCGGCGGCCTGGCCGTCGGAATCTCGGGGCCGCCCGACCCCGCGTTCGCGAAGCGCAAGGGGCTGAACCCCGTGGTGCGGCTCGCGATCGCCGCGCTGAGTCGAAAGATCCGGCGCCAGGCGAAGCGACTCGGGGTCACCTACGAGTTCCTGTTCATGCGGGCCGACGGTGCGCAACTGAGCACCATCGCGTCGCTGGTGGATGACGGGGTGATCACGCCCGTCGTCTCGAAGACCTATCCGTTCGAGCAGCTCCCGGCGGCCCTCGCCGACCTCGCGTCCGGTGGCGGTCGGGGCAAGATCGTGGCGACGCTCGAGAGCTGAACGAGGCGCCCCCGGCTCTGCGCCTCCGGCCCGAATCGGGCGAGGAGGCGCAGAGCCGGTGTCGCGTCGCCCTCAGCTGCTGCGGCGAATGGCCCGAACCCCCACGACGAGGCCGATCGCGGCGACGGCCAGCGCCGACACCCAGCCCCAGAGCACGGTGGCATCGCCGAGGTCGCCGGCGAACAGCGCCCGCTCGGCCTGCACGACCCAGTTCACCGGGTTGACCGAGGCGACCGCGCGCATCCACGCCGGGCCGTCATCGAGCGGCAGCAGCATTCCCGAGAGGATCAGCAGCGGGAAGATCAGCGACTGCTGCACTCCCCAGAACAGCCACTCCCGGTCCTTGGTGGCCAGTGCCAGCGAGTATGACAACGAGCCGAGCCCGACGCCGAAGACCGCGAGCAGGGCGAGCCCGATCAGCAGCCCCGGAATGTTGATCGCGAATCCGAACGGCCAGGCGATCAGCACGATCACGAGCGCCTGCACGACGATCGGCGCGACCTCCTTGAGCGCCCGCCCGACGAGCAGCGATGAGCGGGCCAGGGGAGCGACCAGGGTGCGCTCGTGCGAGCCCGTCATCATCTCGTATTGCAGATTCGACCCCGTCGCGCCGGTGCCGAACAGCACGATCATCACGAGCACCCCAGGCACGAACCACGCCAAGGTCTCGCTCGCCGGCTGACCGGAACCGCCGATCAGCAACGGAGCGAACAGCCCCAGGAACACGAGCGGCTGCAGCAGGCTGAAGATCAGTGTGAACGGATCACGCAGCACCGGCTTGAGCTCACGGGTGAGCACGTTCTTCGTATCGCGTGCGAGGTTCGAACGCACAAGGGTGTCGGTGCGGGGAAGGCCGGTGGTGGTCATGAGAGGACTCCTGTCTTGTCGTTCTCGATGCTGCCGGGGGCGGCGTCGGTGTCGGATGCTGCGTCGGATTCGCCGGCGCCGCCCTCTCCCGCTTCGCGCAGCGTGCGCCCGGTGAGGGCGAGGAACACGTCGTCGAGCGTGGGAGGCACGCCGGTCGCCCGATGCACGAGGATGCCGGCGGCATCCAGCTCGCGGACGATCACCGGCAGTAGCTGATCGCCGTCGGGGACGGCGAGCGACACCGCGTCGCCGTCGATGGTCGCGTCGGCCGTGCTGAGCCGTGCGATGACGGGGCGAGCGCTCGCCGCATCCGCCTCGCTCGCGAAGCCGAAGGTGAGCACGTCGCCGGCGAGGGTCGCCTTCAGCGACGACGCGTCGTCGTCGGCGATGATCCGCCCCTTGTCCATGACCATGACGCGTTCGGCATAGCGGTCGGCCTCTTCGAGGTAGTGCGTCGTGAGGAACACCGTCGTGCCGTGCTGCGTGCGGAGGTCGAGGATGTGCTGCCAAAGGTTCGCTCGGCTCTGCGGGTCGAGCCCGGTCGACGGCTCGTCGAGGAAGATCAGCGGCGGGGCGTGCATGAGCCCGAGCGCGATGTCGAGCCGCCGTTTCTGCCCGCCGCTGAGCTGCTGCACCGTGCGCGTCGCGAACGATGCGAGGTCGAGCGACTCGATCAACTCGTCCGCCCGACGGATGCTGTCGCGACGGGTCATGCCGTAGAACGCGCCCTGACTCAGCAGCTCGTCGCGGACGCGCTGCGAGAAGCTTCCGCTCGTGAGCTGGCCGACATAACCGATGCGGGCGCGCACCCCGGCGGCATCCGTGTGGATGTCATGGCCGACCACCCGCGCGGTGCCTGAGGTCGGAGGGATCAGTGTCGTCAGCATCCGCAGGCTCGTGGACTTGCCCGCGCCGTTCGGGCCGAGGAACGCGACGAGCTCGCCGCGGACCGCGGTGAAGGAGAGGTCGGTGACTGCGTGCACCGGCGTCTTCTTGACGGTGAAGACCTTGGTCAGGCCTTCTGTTTCGATGATGGATTCGTTCGACATGCTCAGAGACTATGAACCAACCAGGACAGATCCTGTCCGCAATATCTGACAATCTGAAGACATGTCCGACACCACCTCCCGCGCTCTCGCACTGCTCAACCTGCTGCAGACGCACCGGCACTGGCCCGGCACCGAGCTCGCCGGCCGACTGGGGGTCACGGAGCGCACCGTGCGCCGCGATGTCGACCGGCTGCGCGAGCTCGGATACCGGGTCGAGTCGACGCCGGGAGCGGCCGGCGGCTACCGCCTCGAGGCCGGCAGTGCGGTACCGCCGCTGCTGCTCACCGACGACGAGGCCGTCACGATGGCGATCGGCCTGCGCGTGGCGGCGACGCAGCAGCTCGTCGGCGGGGCGGAGGTCACCCTGACCGCACTCGCGAAGCTCGAGCAGGTGCTGCCGTCGGCGCTGCGACAGCGGGTGAATGCTCTCGCCGCCTCCGTGCAGCCGCCGCGGATCGGTGACGGTCCGGTCGTGTCGCCGGCGGTGCTGGGCGAGATCGCGATGGCGACCCGCGACCACGAGCGACTGCGCATGCAGTACGTCGACGGGGCGGGTGCCGAGAGCACCCGACGGGTCGAGCCGCACGCCCTCGCTCCCTCTGGGCGCAAGTGGTTCCTGCTGTGCTGGGATCTCGATCGCGACGATTGGCGGACCTTCCGCGTCGACCGCATCGTCTCGGTCGAGCACACGCGAGTGCTGTTCACACGTCGCGAGATCACCGAGGAGGAGATCGAGGAGCGGGTGCTGATCGCCGCATCGTGGACTCCGCAGAAGGTCGAGGCGGATGCCGTGATGGAACTGTCGTTGCCTGTGATGGAGGGCATGTTCGGCCCGTGGTCCGAGGGGGCGACGGCCGAGGGGGAGGATCGCACCCGCTGGCCGTTCGGCGGCTCGGACTGGCGGGAGGCGATGTATGCGCTGCTCTGGATACCCGAGGGCGTCGAGTACACGACGAGCTTCCCCGAGCCGCATCGCGCGGAGCTCAGGGAATCGCTGGGGCGCCTGCTGCGGGCTCTTGACGCACCGGTTCCAGGCTCACGCGGGTAGCGGCCCGCGCGCGACGATCGAGGGTGGGTCCGGGTCATCCCACCGCTGGAACGTCTGCACCCACCAGAACGAGGCGAACAGGATCAGGGCGACGGCCTCGCCGAAGAGCACGACCGGAGTCTCGCCGAACGCCTGGCGGAAGAGCAGCGCCATGACGAGCAGCAGGAGGTCGACGATCAGCAGCCCTGCGATCCAGCGGTAGATCGATCGTTGGCGCGGGCTCGGCGGGGTCTCTTCTGCATCGATCGGGCCGCCTGCATAGAGGATCGGCACCGCGGCGAAGACTCCGAAGAACAGCAGGGTCACCACGAAGTGGATGCTGTGCACCGGCCAGAAGTTGAACGGGAAGTTCTCATCGAGTGCGGGCACGAAGGCCAGCGCGGCGATGACGGCGGCGGTGATGAGCGCGATGATCGACACGAGCCGGGCCGAGGGGTTCGGCGTGCGAGTGCGGTGGCGGATCACCGCCATCGTGAGCACCGCGACGAACACGACCGCCACGTAGACGGCGATGCCGAGTCGCATGTCGCCCTGGAACTCGACCGGCACGCACTCGAAGTTGTCCGGGCACTCGTGTCCGTCGATCCGCTGGCGATTCGCGAGACCGGTCGGCACGATCGCGATCAGTGGGGCGAAGAGCGCCGAGATGTCGAGGAAAGTCGTCGCGCGGTCACGTCCCGAGAGTGCGAGGAGCGCCAGGGCTGCCGCGATCAGGGCCCCGACGAAGACGGTGCGGGCCGGTGTGTAGAAGGAGTGGCTGATCGAGGGCGGCGGATCCCAACCGAGTGCGAACGGCTCCCAGGACGTCACGACCGTCTGGATCAGCACTGACGTCAGCAGGGCGAACACGATGAAGACGAGCGACAGCCGCAGATAGCGGTGGGTCCTCAGGCTGGTGGGGGCGGTGTCCTCATCAACGGCCATGAGGCGAACGTACACCGCAGTCCGGACAGTGTCGGATGACGCGGCGTGACGACTCTCGTCATCGTCGGACTCACTCTGTCAATCCCCGCAACGTTCCTGGTATTCCGGATCACGGCCAGGTAACGTCGTCCCCATCGCGGCGATCCGGGCGGTCCCGGGCCTCAGCTCATACCTGACGGCGTTGCGGGTTCGACTCCCGCCGTCGCGTCCACTCCGTCCGGGATCTGACCTCGAGAACGTGGAACGATCATCGTCCCTTCAGTGCTGTGATCGCTGAGTCGATGCGCGAAGCCATGACTCCCACCGAGAAGCTGTCCGCGCCATGAGCTGCGGCAAAACGGGGAAGGTCAGCGACGGCCGCGTGCATGCGCTCCAAGAAACGGCCGGCCGCTGGCCTCTTGACGCGGAACAGGCTGAGAGCATCGTTCGACATGAACGAATCGAGCTCGACGGAACGACTTCCCAGCAATGCGAGCTGATGCTCATCGCCGTCGCCCAGCGGTTCTGGATTGACATCGAATGCAGGCGCAAGCTTCCAGCCTGTGGCGCTCCGGAGAAAGCCGTGGTTGCGGAGATGATCATCGAGGTTTCCGATGAGCGCACCGAAGACGGCTCGGCGCCACAGTTCGCCGGTATCCGAGCCGGAGATCTGGGCGAAGTCGACGACGTCCATCCAGTCCCCGCCCTCTCCGTCGGCGGCCTCCAGTGCGGTCATCGCGGAAATGTAGGGGATGCGAGTTCCGTCGTCCAGACGATCGAATCGCTTCACGAAGAGCACCGTGCGCGCAGTGCCGTCGACAAGCACGCTCTTCGTCCGGTGCGGCGGGGTATTGATTCCGACCTCTCGCATCGCATCGAGCATCGCTGCTTCCCACGCGATCACGTTCCAGTCGTCACCGACGGGCTTGGGGAACTTCGTCAGCCACAGGTCTGCACCGATCCTCACGTTCGCCTTCGGGCGGGCGCCGCCCAGCGAGCCGGTCGCTCGGAACAGGCGACGGACCGCGACGTCATCGATATCCGTCTCGCCCCGCTCGATCTGATCGGCGACGCGGATGATGTCTGCCAGATCGGCTTCGACAGGCACGCCATCGCCAGAGGCCACTGCGGCACCGTCGGCCCAGAAGCGGGTCGCCCCCTGGCGCCCCTCGTCATTGACGCCGAACATCAGGGTGAGCTCGTCCAGTCGCCGACCGGATGCGCGATTCTGTACCTTCCGTCCCCACGTGTCCGGTGCCGAATCGCTGAACGGGTTGAGCGGGAGAAGCGGTTGGGCGCCAGGAAACAGCCCCAGCGCGGGGGTGAGCGCGAAAGCTTCTCGCGTTCGCAGGTAGTCCGAGCTGTACTCGAACGAGCCGGACGCTCTGGTGCGGTAGATTCTCCCGGCGAGCACCTGCTCGCGCCCGATGACCGTCGTCACCTCGTAGACGTCAGGCATCGCCGCGCACTCGGACGCGTTCGGGGAGCTTCTCGTCGGCGAGTAGGCGTCCGCGCTCTGTGGCGAACGGATCCGTCGCGGCCACGACAGCATCCATCAGGCCCAGCACGCGCATCACTCGCAGCGCGATCTCCAGTGTCGTGCCCTCGCCGTTCTCAAGCTTGCTGATCGTGGGCGGAGTGGTTCCGGCCCGTTCGGCGACCATCTTCGCTGTCAGGCCGAGCAGCTTGCGCTGATTCGCGAGGTTCTGCCCGATCACGCGCAGGGACCGCTTGACGGGGGTGGGGGTCGTGGGCATGAACTCATTTTAGAACAATAAATCTTTATCTAAAAGAGTTTTAAAGCAATGGTTCTTTATCTTATAGATATCCTCGACGTGCCCGGTCACCCCCCTGAGCGGCGACCGAGACGCAGGCGCTCGACAGTCTCGCCCGCTGCGACACCGACGAGAACGATCGCGCTCGCGATCGACAGCGTGAGGGCGTTGGCGATGAAGCCTGCGAATCCGACAGCGGCCAGAAGAGCAAGAGCCACCAGGCCGACCAGCTGAGCTCGCGCCCAGCGCCCCTCGAGTTCGAAGCGGAACAGCACGCTACCGGTGAGGAAGAGGATCGGTGCGCCGACGATCACGACCGTTGCGGCGAGTCCGTACTGGTCGGGAAGCGCGAGCATCTCTTTGTCGCCGACGCTCATCAGCACGATGCCGGCGATGATCGGAAGATGCACCCACGTGTAGACGGTGCGCGCGAGCCGGGCCGGCTGATCTGACGCCTCGATCGCCTCGGCGCCGATGCGTTCGCCGTGATCGAAATAGATCCACCAGGTGGCCGCTGCAGTGACGAACGCCGTAACCATCGCGGCGATGGATGCTGCCGACGATTCCTTCTCGACGAACGCGAAGCCGGTGACCAGCAGACCTTCACCGAGCGCGATGAGTACGAAGAGGGATGTGCGCTCGGCGATGTGGGGACCTGAGAGATCCCAGGAGCGCAGAGGGATCTTCCCCCGTCCGGGGACCGGGAAACCGAGCACGGTGCCCAGCAGTTCGAGTGCCAGCGCTGCGGCCCACAACGGCAGCTGCCACTCGAGGGGCAGCAGTGCGCCGACGATCCACAATGCGCCTCCGGCGACCGTCCAGCACAGGATGAGCGAGAAATCGCGGGCCACCCGCCGATCGTGGCGGGCTGTCGCCCACACGATGAAGGCCGTGCGCCCGACCTGGAGGACGACGTAGGCGATCGCGAACGCCCAGGCCCGATCGCCGAACGCCTCGGCGATCGAGACGCTCATCACGAGCGCCACGAAGGCCAGGACGATCACCGCACCGCGCACGGGAAGCTTCACGGGGTCGAGCCAGTTGGTCACCCAGGTGGTCGACACCCATGCCCACCACAGCGCGCACACCATGATGACCCCCTCGAATGCACCCAGAGGGGTCTGGTTCTCGTAGAGGTACGCAGACAGCTGAGTCAGCGCGAGGACGAACACGAGGTCGAAGAACAGCTCGACATAGGTCACTCGATCCGCGCGCGGAGAGTCCGTGGGGCGCAGCACGTCACGAGCCATCCCGAATGCCATGCGACCATCCTGGCATCGCCGACACGGCGGAGGGCGTTGACGCCGCCAGGGCGGATTCAGTCCTCTGACGTCGTTAGGGCTGCCTCCACCGGGGCCCAGCCGTTCTCAAGGACGGAGAACCCGGCGTCGAGGATCCCGAGCTGGTCCTCGTGCTCGTTGACGAGCAGCTGCATCTGCAGGACGAAGCGCGAGTACACGCGGATCTCCGCCGTCGGCTCGGGGAGTCCGAGCTCGTCGGCGATCGCGTCCGACAGCGCGTCCTCGTGGCGGAGCCACATTCTGGACGCGTAGTCGCGCAGCGCGGGCGTCTCGTTGAGGAAGGTGAGGAAGATCCGCGTCACGTCGTTGCCGTGCTCATCGATGTTGGCGCCGACCTCGACCACGTAGAAGTCGCGGATCGCCTGGTTGATCGTGATGCCCTCGGCGCGGTCGCGGACGGCCGAGACGAGGCGATCGCGCTGCTCGTCGTCCTCGTCGAAGACGAGCGCCTCTTTCTGGGGGAAGTGCGCGAACACGGTGGTGGGGGAGACGTCGGCCGCATCCGCGACCTCGCGGATGCTGACGTTGTCGAAGCCGCGCTCGAGGAACATCATCGTCGCCACATCGGAGATGTTCTTGCGGGTCGCCGCCTTCTTTCGTTCGCGGCGTCCGAGCGGCTCAGAGTTCGTCATGCATCCAGGGTATCGCGAACTCGATACATAACTGGCTTGACAACAAAACTGGTATTGATACAGTTTCGGAGTAACTTCACTAAAGAACCCGCCTGCGCGCAGCGAAAAGCGCGCCTGGATCATGCTCATCGTGCTGACGATGCTCACCGTCATCGGCATGACCGTCGTCCTCCCCGTCCTGCCCTTCGTCGTGCTGCAATACGTGTCGCACGAGGGCGATCTCGCGATCTGGGTCGGAGTGCTCGAAGCGATCAACGGCCTGTGCGCCTTCCTGGTCGCCCCCTTCCTCGGTCGCCTCTCCGACCGCTTCGGGCGACGACCGGTGATCATCGCCGCCGCCTTCGGAGCGGCATTCGCCATGGCGCTGTTCGGCATCGGGGGAGCGATCTGGGTGCTCGTGCTCGCGCGTGTCATCCAGGGACTGACCGCCGGCGACCTTCCGGCCCTCTTCGCCTATCTCGCCGACATCACCCCGCCCGAGAAGCGCGCTCAGCGGTTCGGGCTGCTCGGCGCCCTGTCGGGAATCGGCATGATGATCGGACCCGCGATCGGCGGACTGCTCGCGGCCGTCAGCCTGCAGCTGCCGGTCTTCCTCACCGCAGCCGTCGCCCTCGTGATCGCGATCCTCAGCATCTTCCTGCTGCCTGAGAGCCTGAAGCCCGAGAACCGGATCGAGCGCATCTCGGTGCGCGAGATCCAGCCGTTCGGCGTCTTCAAGGAAGCATTCGGGCGCAAGGAGCTGCGGGGGCTGATGATCGGATTCGGCCTGCTCGCGCTGCCGTTCGGCTTCTTCGTCAACAACTTCAGCGTGCTGGCGCTCGACTCGATCAGCTGGGGCCCGACCCAGATCGGCCTGCTCACCGCGGGTGTCGGCATCATCGACATCCTCATCCAGGGTGTGCTGCTCGGCATCCTGCTGCCTCGCATCGGCGAGCGCGGTGTGATCATCAGCGGCATCGTGGCGCAGACGATCGGACTCGTCGGCCTCGCGGTCGTCGCTTCGGTGTTCGCGCAGCCCTGGGTGTTCATCGTCGGTGCGCTGATGCTCGCTGCAGGCCAGGGAGCATCGACGGCCGCGCTGGACGGTGCGATGTCGAATGCGGTCGGAGACGACGAGCAGGGGTGGCTCGGGGGAGCGACCCAGTCGCTCAACGCCGCGATGAACACCGCCGCACCGCTGATCGCGGGCGCGCTGTACGTCACGGTCAGCCACGCGGCCCCGTACTGGCTGGGGGTCGCGCTGATGGTCGTCGCCGTGATCGTGGTCTCCCGCGCGCACATCGCGAACACGGCGAAGCGCGGGCATGTCGACGAGGATGCTGTCGTGCCGCCGGAGCTCGCACGCGCCGACAACTGACCGGGCGGGAGGGATGATGGATGCATGCCGTCATCCCACCGTCCAGGGCTCCGGGTCTCGTCCACTCTGACGATCCCCGAGGTCGAGCTGTCGTGGCGTTTCTCGCGCTCGTCGGGCCCCGGTGGGCAGGGCGTGAATACGGCGGACTCTCGGGCGGAGCTGGTGTGGGATGCCGCGAACAGCGCCGTGCTCACGCCGCACCAGCGCGATCGGATCCTCGATCGCTTGAGCGGTCGGCTGGTGAACGGGGTGCTGACGATCGCCGCCTCCGAGCACCGCGCCCAGCTGCGCAACCGCGACGCCGCACGCGAACGGCTCGTGGCCCTGGTCGCCGACGCTCTGCGCCCGCCAGCGCCTCAGCGTCGAGCGACCAAGCCCAGCCGCGGGTCGAAGGAGCGGCGGCTGACCGCCAAGAAGCAGCGCACCGACGTCAAGAAGCTGCGCAAGCCACCGCGCGACGGCTGACGAGGCCGAATCGGCGCCTCACTCCGTCAGGGCATCCGGAGGCTCGGGAACGACCACGTGCCGTCGATGACCTCGGGTCTCGGACGGTAGAGGCGCACCAGGTAGTTCCACCCCTCAGGGAGGGGCAGCGCATTCGGCAGGTCGAGGTCGCCGCCGAATCGGATCGTGATCGAGCCGTCGGCGTCCCGCACTCCGGTCACGCTGTTGACGCTGTATGCCCCCTGCTCGTTCGCCGCGAAGTACCCGTCGCCGTCGTACAGCGACACCGACCAGAAGCCGTCGACGGGTACGTCGTCGACATGCAGCGTGTACTCGCCGAGAGGCAGGCGCGGGTCGACGTTGATGTAGAACGCCTCGTACTCTGGCAGCCCGCCCCAGGCTGACGCAGTGGCGAGGAGATGGCGGATGGGTTCCACGGCGTCGGCACGACCGAAGCACCGCTCGAGTCCCCCGAGTCCCTTCGCCAACGTCAGCAGTGCTGCTCTGGTCTCTGCGAAGCTCGCCTCGTCATAGACGGGGGCGGGGAACTCGCCGCCCGCGACCGACGTCAACGCGAAACGGTCCTGCAGCGCGTTGACCGTCGCGACGTCGTCGGCATCCTCGGAATCCACCAGCACCCGCACCGCTGCGAGGACGAAGTCGGATCCGAGGTCCTGCGCCGACAGCTCGTGGGTGCCGGGGTCATGGAGCACACGATTGATGTAGTGGTCCTCGTTGACGAGCATCACCGAGATGTACCGGTCGCCGGCGTCGGGGATCGTTATGGTCGCGCCGTGCGAGACGTCGATGATCGCGGCGCTGTACAGAGTGTCGCGATTCATCCGGATCACCGTCTGCTGGTCGATCGGGGTGGGCACTCGGTAGTGGTTCCAACGATTCGACCCGCCGGCGGCGGAAGCGATCGCGTCGAACATGCGAGCGCTTTCGACCCGGGCGAAGTTCGCGAAAGTGACGGGCGCAGGGGTGTCGGTCATCGTGAGTCCTTCCTCGACGGTGACTTCATCCTGGCTGTCCGGGCTGGTCCGCGCACCCGGGGTCACCCTGCATGGGTGACCTCGCACGACCGGGGTCAGTCCTTGCTGCCGCGGACCAGTTCGAGCCCCGCGCCCGCGAACTGCCGCAGCGTCGCATCCGGCAGGAACGCCCGCGTCAGCGCCGTGCCGATCGGCGCGAGGTCGCTCTCGTCGCGGAACAGCAGGTACATGGTCTCGTATCGCGGATGGAACTTCTGCTTGAAGCGGTGCAGCGACCCGAAGCCGTAGACGGGCTCGAGCGCCTCGGCGAGACGATCGCTCAGCGCGGCGATCATGCCGGCATCCGGCGGGTAGTCGTGGGCGAGGGGTGCTCCCGAGAGCGACATGATCTCGGCGCCTTCCTCCGAGAACTGCCGGGCGGATGAGCCGATCAGGTACTCCATGACCGGAGCGAAGCCGCCCTCCCGCCGACGCATGAGGTCGAGCGTCCACCCGCGCACGGTGCCGCCCTCGCCGTAGACGGGAAGCCACGACAAGAAGCCGTCGACATCGCCGTTCGGGGCGATCGCCAGTGCGAGCCGCACCTCCGGATCCTCCGCCTCCTCGAGCGTTCCGAGCGTGAAGCGCATCTCGGGGAGGTCCTTGTCGCCGACCCACGCCTCCGAGATCGCTCGCAGCTGCTGCTGCACGCCCCACGACTCCGCCTTCAGGTGCGTCATCCTGAACGTCATCTCGTCACGGCCGGCCCTGTTGAGCGAGGTCCGCACCGAGTTCCAGCGCTTGCCGGTGAACTCCAGCCCAGGCAGGTCGACGATCGTGTCGTCCGCGACGACGATGCTCCGCCAGGTCGACGGCACGGCCTGCCGGGTGGCGTCGTCGGCGCTGAAGAAGCACGGCACGAGGCCCGCGTTCTCCGCGGTGCGGATGAAGTCCGCTACGGCAGCTGCTCGCACCTCCGCCGGCCCGATCGGATCCGCGAGGGCGAGAGCGACACCGGACCTCCGCTGGTAGGCGACGATCCCCGCGGTGCTGCGGGCGTAGCTGTTGCCCTCCCAGGTCGTCATCCACGACAGCGTGCCGCCGCCGTGCGCGCGCAGCTCGGTCTTCACGTCGTCGACCGAGGGCGCCGGCTGGATGCCGAGGGGCGACCTGCGCTTCGCCCGGAAAGCCCGCCGTACCGCCACCAGGTACACCAGGGTGATGAGCCAGAGGAAGCCGTTCGCGAGAGCGAGTTCGGTCTCGCCGTCCCAGCGCAGGTCGATGTCGGCCTGCGAGAAGACGGTTATGAGCGTCAGCACGAGCGCTGCGATCAGGATGTTGAACAGCCCGAGCAGGATCACGAGCACCCACGACCAGCGACGGCCACGACGCAGTCCGTTCACGAGCACCAGGATCACGACGAGGTCGATCGCCAGATCGATGAATCCGCCGGATGCCGGCTCTGTGGGGCCGAAAGGGCCATCGGTCGCCACCAGCGTCGTGATGATCTCGACGGCCCCCAGCACCAGCAGTGCGATGACGGCGATGAGTCGTTGCTCGCGTACCGTCGTCCTCTGCACGCGCAGAGTGCGGTCGGCGAACAGGATCAGCAGCACCGCGAGCAGATGCTCGAGGTCGGCGAGCGCACCCCAGAACAGCATCGCGATGAAGACGAACCCCAGCAGGATGAGCCAGCCTCGCACGCGCCACGGCGGGCGGAACAGCCCGACGGCGGCCGCGATGCACGCCATGGTGCCCCCGGAGGCGCCGACGTCGAGCGCCTGGGCCTGAGCCTCGGCCCACGCCCACGGCAGCTGCGACGCGAAGGCGAGCACCAGAGCGGTCGCGAACATCGCGAAGAGCTGACCCACCCAGTAGTAGGCGAGCGCGACGCGGGAACCACGACGGAACTCGAGGTACGCCATGCCCCAGAATCCCGAGATCGTGAAGAGGTAGACCCAGGGTGCGTTGACGAAGAACGTCCCGGTGAGGGGCGTCCACCACTTGGCGTCGAGGAAGTTCGGCAGCCCGTAGGCCACGGTCGAGAACAGCGGCGTGTCTTCGAACGGGCGCCACAGTCCCTGCCACGCCACGCCGACGACGAGTATCAGCGCGACCATCGTGAGCGTCGCGGGGATTCGCCGGACCACGGCGAGGACGGGATGCGTAGGGGTTCGCGCCTCGGTCATGCGCTCAGCGTAGCGAGCGTGGGTCGCACTCCGGGGTCGAACGTTCCTGTGGCAGTTCGTGCCGCTCTCCGATCCTCCGGTCTCACTTCGAGTCGTCAGCGCGCCATTCCAGCGGCACAAAGTGCGACCGGAAGCGGCAGGGGCGGAGCGCCAGTGGCGGTGCGACAGGACATCACTTTGAATGGACTCATGCCCGCGCATCGGTCTACCCGCTCGTCAACCGCACGACTGCGCGCCTCGATCGCGCTCGCGACCTCATCCGTCGCCCTGCTCACGGCCTGCGCGTCGCAGCCGGCACCGATGCCCGAGGCAGCGACCGATTCCATCGTCGAAGGGCTCGACGCGCCCTGGTCGATCGCCTTCCACGACGGCGTCGCACTGGTGAGCGAGCGTGACAGTGCGCGGGTGCTCGAGATCGCCGACGATGGCGAGACCCGGCAAGTCGCCGTGATCGACGGTGTCGCACCCGCCGGAGAGGGCGGTCTGCTCGGACTCGCGGTGCACGAGGGCGAGCTGTTCACCTACTTCACCACCCAGGACGAGAACCGTGTCGAGCGGCGCGAGCTCATCGGCGAGGCGGGGGATCTCTCGCTCGGTGAGCCGACGACGGTGATCGACGGCATCCCGGCGGCGGGCAACCACAACGGCGGACGCATCGCGTTCGGACCGGACGGGATGCTGTACGTCACGACCGGCGACGCGGGAGACCGCGACAGCGCCCAGGACGTCGATGCCCTGTCGGGCAAGATCCTGCGACTCGCCCCCGACGGCGACATCCCCGACGACAATCCCTTCGACGATTCGCCCGTCTACAGCTACGGGCACCGGAATCCGCAGGGCATCGCGTGGGAGGCGGAAGGCGCGATGTACGCGAGCGAGTTCGGTCAGGACACCTGGGACGAGCTCAACGTGATCGAGTCGGGCGGCAACTACGGCTGGCCCGAGGTCGAGGGGATCGCCGATGACGACGACTTCATCGACCCCGTGCAGCAGTGGTCGCCCGACGACGCGAGCCCGAGCGGCATCGCGGTCACCGGATCCGACATCCTCATCGCCAACCTGCGGGGCGAGCGCCTGCGCGTCGTGCCGCTCGACGATCTGACGACCAGCACCGAGCAGTTCGTGGGCGAGCTGGGCCGCCTGCGCGACGTGGTCACAGGTCCCGACGGCTCGCCCTGGGTCCTCACGAACAACACCGACGGACGCGGCAGCCCCTCGCCTGGGGACGACCGCGTCCTGCGCCTCGATCGAGACTGATCCTGGGTCGGACTCAGCAGATCACCCGTTCACGGCCTTCTCGTTCACGGCCTTCTCGATCGCGGCCTCGAGGTCGCCCCAGGCTTCCAGCACCACGGGTTCGCCGTCGATGAAGAAGCTGGGGGTGCTGCGCACGCCGAGGGCTTCGCCGTCGCTCTTGTCGGCCTGCACCCGCGCGAGGGTGGCGGGGTCGGCGACGGCCGCGTCGTAGGCCGCCATGTCGAGTCCGAGGTCTGCGGCGAATCCGCGGAACACCTCGGGCGTCTCCTTCGGCTGCTCGCCCCACTGCGACTGCGTCTCGAACAGGCGGTGGTACACGTCCTCGAACCGGTCCTGCTGCGCCGCGGCCTCGGCGGCGAGTGCGGCCTGGGTGGAATTGATGTGACCCGGCAGCGGGAAGTACCGCACGACGTAGGTGATGTCACCGGAGTACTGCTCCCGCAGGTCTTCGACGATCGGATAGAACGCGCCGCAGGCCTCGCACTCGAAGTCGAGGAACTCGACGACGGTCACAGCATCCGTGCCTCCCTCGTCGAGCACGTGCGAGTCGGTGCGCACGGTCTGCAGCTTCTCGCCCTCAGGGGGAGCCGGCTCGGCGGCGCGCTGCGACATGGCGTAGGCGATGCCGACGATCGCGAGGACGATTGCTGCGGCGACGGCGATCAGGGTCGCCTTTACAGGGGTCTTCATGGGGTTCTCCAACGGGTGATATCAGGCAGGGGTGACGGTGCCGCGGTGCGGCCGGAGTCGCCGAACGACGGCGTGCCTGATTCAGGTGCGGGAGAGGGAGAGCTGAGTGAGAGTGAGCGCGGGGACGTGCAGGCGAGGGCCGGCGCGAGTCGGAGCGGCGGTCAGGAGCCCGCGGCTCCTCACGAGGAGGCGCGCGGCGCGACCGAAGCGCAGGAACAGCAGCACGAGGAGGATGCAGCACAGCGCGGCCGCGACGGCCATGCCGGTATCGGACGACACCGCGTCGACGACTGCGACGTCGCTGTCGTGATGGCCGGATGCCGACGCCGCCGAGATCCCCGGTGCGAGACACAGGGGCGTATGCGCGTCCGCCTTGCCATGAGACGTCGACCACGCGCCGATGACCAGCAGCAGGGCGAGGCCGAGGGTGAGACCGATCCGGACGATCAGCATCCGCTCGGCGCCGTGCTGTCGCAGGTGCATCGACGGGGTGGGCATGATCCGCGCAGTCTAACAATCGGGTGTCGGAACGCGATCCGAGCCCCCGTCATGCCGCCGCGGCCGATCCACCTCCCGTTCACCCGCCTACACTGGAGGGGTGGCGAGACTGTTGATCGTAGGCGGGTTCCTGGCAGCCATCTTCTGGGTGTACAGCATCGTCGACTGCGCCGTCCAGCCGCCGACGAGGCACCGCGGAGTGCGCAAGGCGATCTGGATCGTCATCGTCATCCTCGTCCCGGTCATCGGAGGGATCCTCTGGTTCACGATCGGCCGCCGCCGTGCGAACGACAACGGCGGAGAGATCCGCATCGTCGCTCCTGACGACGACCCCCAGTTCCTCCGCAGCATCAGCAAGACCGAGCAGGATGCACGCATCCGCCGTCTCGAAGAGGAGCTCGCGCGGCTCGAGGACGAGACCGACGACGGCGCCGCACCCGACGGCCCCGCACCGGACGGCGCCGCACCCGACGGCCCCGCGCCGGACACGCGTCCGTGACGGCATCGCCGGCGATGGATGCTGCGGCATCCCTGATCGCCGACCTCATCGCTCACGGGGTGCGCGATCTGGTGCTCTCGCCCGGCTCCCGTTCGCAGGCGCTCGCGCTCGCCGCGGTGCACGCCGCGAACCAGGGGCACCTACGCGTGCACGTGCGCATCGACGAGCGCGTCGCGGGCTTCACCGCTCTCGGCCTCTCGCGTGAGACCGGGGTTCCCACTCCGGTGCTCTGCACCTCGGGCACCGCCGCCGCGAACCTGCTGCCCGCCGCGATGGAGGCCTTCCACTCCGGGGCGCCGCTGCTGCTGCTGACCGCCGACCGGCCGCCCGAGCTCCGTGGTGTCGGTGCGAACCAGGCGACGACCCAGCCCGGCCTGTTCGGCGCCTGGGTGCGCGAGCAGATCGACGCCCCCGTGCCCGGCGACGGCGACTGGTCGGGTCTCGCCGAGCGTGCCGTCGCGGTGGCTCTGGGGGCGGATGCCGCACACGGCCTGCCCGGAGTCGCCGGCCCCGTGCACCTGAACCTGCCCTCGCGCGAACCGCTCTCGGGCGAGATCCCCGCTCTCGAGATCACGCCGGGCGACGCACCGACAGCTCGTGTCGCCGAGTCTCTCGTGCTCGATCGCGGGCCACGCACCGTCGTGATCGCCGGTGCGGACGCGGGAGCGGACGCCGAGGGGATCGCCCACGCGGGATCGTGGCCGCTGATCGCCGAGATCGTGAGCGGCGCCCGCTTCGGTCGACAGATCGTGCACGGCTACCGCGCGCTGTTGAGCGCCGAGGACCTCGGCGGGCGCATCGAGCGGGCGGTCGTGCTCGGGCATCCGACGCTCAGTCGTGAGGTGACCCGGCTGCTGTCACGCGGCGATGTCGACGTGATCGCGGTCCGCCGCGGCGGCGAGGCGTTGAACCTCAACGGGCGCACGACTCCCGCGGCATCGGTCTCGGTCGCGCCCGGAACCGCAGATCGCGAGTGGCTCGGCGCGTGGCTCCACGCATCCGCAGCTCACGCCGTCGACCTCAGCGAGCGTGCGCCCGACCAGGACGGACTCGCCTCCAGCGACTTCACCGCACGTCGCGATGCCGTGAAGGCCGAACTCGCGGCCGTGCGTCGACCTCTCGATCGCGCGCTGCTCGCCGACGCCGTCTGGCGGGCGACCTGGCCGCATGACCGACTCGTGTTCGGCTCGTCTCGGCTTGTCCGGGTCGCCGATGCGGTGCTCGGCGGCAAGAAGGTGCCGGTGCACGCCAACCGCGGACTCGCGGGGATCGACGGCACGATCGCCACCGCGACGGGCATCGCCCTGGCCAGCCAGGCCGGCGGCTCTCCCGGAGTCACCCGGGTGCTGCTGGGCGATCTCGCTTTCCTCCACGATGTCGGCGCGCTGTTGCTGCCGCCCGATGAGGACGAACCTCGCATCCAGGTCATCGTCGGCAATGACGGCGGCGGCACGATCTTCGACGGGCTCGAGGTGGCCTCGACGGCCGACCGCGCCGACCTCGACAGGGCGTTCTACACGCCCCACACCGTGCGACTCGAGAAGCTCGCCCTCGCCTACGGCTGGGAGTACCAGCGCGTCACCACCCGTACGGCTCTCGACCAGGTGCTGACCGCCCCCGCCGGCGGACGCCAGCTGATCGAGGTTCCGCTCACCCGCTGACCTGTTCTCCTCGTGGCGCGGGTGCGCAATGGCAGGATGAACGCATGACAGCGCACGAGTGGGCCAAGACCCTGCAGGTCGGCGACGGATTCCGTCTCGCGGACGTCGACCCCGAGAGCACTCCCGGCTATCACGGGGCCAAGGCCGACGGTGCGCGCGATCTCGCGGCCGGCCTGCACGAACTCAACCAGTTGCAGGAGCGACTGTTCGCCGAGAGCCGGGTGGGCGTCGCGAAGGACTCGGTGCTGCTGATCCTGCAGGCCATGGACTCAGCCGGCAAGGGCGGCATCGTCCGTCACGTCGTGGGCGGTGTCGACCCGCAGGGGGTGGCGCTCTCGGCGTTCAAGGCGCCGACCGAGGAAGAGCGTGCCCATGACTTCCTCTGGCGCGTCGCGCCGCGTCTGCCCGAACCCGGATTCATCGGGGTCTTCGACCGCTCGCACTATGAAGACGTGCTCATCGGTCGCGTGCGCTCCTTGGCTCCCGCCGATGAGATCGAGCGTCGCTACGACGCGATCAACACGTTCGAGGCCGACGCCGCGGCATCCGGCACCCGCATCATCAAGGTGATGCTGCACATCTCGCCCGACGAGCAGAAGGCGCGTCTGATGGAGCGACTCGAGCGACCGGACAAGTACTGGAAGTACAACCCGGGCGACGTCGACGAGCGGCTGCTGTGGGACGACTACATGGCCGCGTATCAGACCGTGTTCGAGCGCACCTCGACGACCGCGGCGCCGTGGCATGTGATCCCCGCCGACCGCAAGTGGTTCGCCCGCCTCGCGGTGCAGGAGCTGCTGCTCGACGCGCTGCAGGGCATCGACCCGCAGTGGCCGGAGGCGGATTTCGACGTCGAGGCCGAGAAGAAGCGCCTCGCCGCGAGCTGAGTGCGGCGCCGAGAATCAGGCGAGCGCGTCGACCAGGGGGCGGAACTTGACGCGGGTCTCGAGCATCTCGGACTCGGGGTCCGACCCCGCGACGATCCCCGCGCCGGCATACGCCGTGACGGCGATCTCGGACGCGGTGGGGGAGAACTGCGCGCAGCGCAGAGCGATCGCCCACTCGCCGTTGCCCGAGGCATCCACCCATCCGACCGGACCCGCGTAGCGACCTCGGTCGAACGGCTCGAGCTCGCGGATCGCCGCGATCGCCGCAGTGGTCGGGGTGCCTGCGACGGCGGCGGTCGGATGCAGCGCGCCGACCAGGTCGAGTGCCGAGCCGCCGTCGGCCAGCTCGCCCTCGACATCGGTCGCCAGATGGAAGAGGTTCGGCAGCTTCAACAGGAAGGGCTGCTCGCTCGCGGCGAGGACCCGCGTGTGCGGACGAAGAGAGGCGAGCACGCTCTGCACGGCGTACTCGTGCTCGTCGAGGTCCTTCGTGCTGGATGCCAGATGAGCGGATGCCACGGTGTCGGCGTCCGCATCGGCGCCGCGTCCGATGGTTCCGGCCAGCACACGGGCCGTGACGGTGCGCTGCTGCACGGTGACGAGGGTCTCGGGGCTCGCGCCGATCAGCCCGTCGACGGCGAAAGCCCACGTGTCGGGGTAGCCGGTCGACAGCGCCCGCACGAGGCGACGCAGATCGGAACCCGCCGGAATGCTGCCGGTGAGGTCGCGCGCGAGCACGACCTTGCTGAGCTCGCCGTCCGCGATGCGACCGAGCGCCCGCCGCACGGAATCCTGATAGCCCTGCGGACTCTGGGCGCCGGGGCCCACCGTGCCCGCCCAGTGCGGGCCGTACTCCCGGGTCACAGGGTCCTCCGACGCGGCGGCGGAGGAAGCAGCGGAGCGGATGCGCGTGAGCCACGTGCGTCCGCTGTGACGCCCGATCACGAGCGACGGGACGATCAGCACGCTGTCGGCGGCGGAGTCCTCATCGAACGTCACCGCCCCGAAGGCGACGAGGCCCGAGCCGGGGAGTCCGAGTGCGTCGTCGACCTCGGCATCCTGCGCGAGCTCTCGCCAGGCGTCGGCGATCGCCGCGGAGCGCAGCGGCGCCGTGCCTGCCGGCACGCGGATGGTCTCGACGACCCCGTCGCCCACGGCGACGATCCCGTCTCCGCGGCGCAGCCACGCGAGGGGCCGCGCCGGGTCGGCGAATGCCAGGAGATCCTCGACCGGATCGATCTCACGGGTCTCCACGACCAGCCTGCTGCTCACCCCTCCAGCCTAGTTCTTCGCTCAGGAGGAAGGTCCGGGGCGCGGCCTACGCTGAACGCATGAGCGATGTGCGACCCGCCCCCGGCACCGAGATGATCTTCCAGTGGCGCAAGTGGGACGGATCCCCGCACTGGCGGCACGAGTGCGTGTACCTCGGCGCCGACGAGTGGGGCGACTGGCTCGGGCAGCCCGCCGGCTGGCACAGCGCGCGCCCCGGGGCATCCTTCGTGACCTCCGGTCCGAACGTCACCCTCGTCCCGAGGCAGACCGACTACGCGCTGACGGTCAACCGCGACCATCCCAAGGCCATGCGCATCTACATCGACATCGGATGGGACGTGCGCTGGTCGGACGACCCGCTGCTGGCTGTGGGCATCGACATGGATCTCGACGTCGTCCGGGTCGACGGCGACCGCGGGATCTGGGTCGACGACCGCGACGAATGGGAGGAGCACAGCGCGCAGTACGGGTATCCGGCAGACGTCATGACGAGGCTCGAAGCGCTGGCGCTCGACCTCGAGCAGCGCGTGCGCCACCGGACCGCACCGTTCGACGATGCGACGGCAGATCTCTGGCTCGACCGCCTCGAAGCCCTGCACCTCGCACCTAGACTGGAGTCGTGACCTCGAACGATGCAAACCGCGCCGATCTCGGCAAGGACCCCGCCCGCGTCAGCGGCATGTTCGACCAGGTCGCCGCGGGCTACGACCGCACGAACACGGCGATGACGGTCGGCAACGACGCGCTGTGGCGCGCGGCCACGACCCGCGCCGTCGCCCCGAAGCCCGGCGAGAAGATCCTTGACCTCGGCGCGGGCACCGCGTCGTCGTCGGCATCCCTCGCCCGCAGCGGAGCCCAGGTCGTCGCCGCCGACTTCTCGCCCGGCATGCTCGCCGAGGGGCAGCGCCGTCACGGCAGCATCCGCAATCTCTCGTTCGTGCAGGCGGATGCGACTGACCTGCCGTTTGCCGACGGGGAGTTCGACGCCGTCACGATGTCGTATGCGCTGCGCAACGTGAACGACCCGAAGAAGGCGCTGCGCGAGCTGCTGCGCGTGACCAAGCCCGGCGGTCGCCTCGTGATCAACGAGTTCTCCACCCCTCCCGGGTCCGTGTTCCGCGCCGCCTACCGCTTCTACAACTCGCAGGTGCTGCCCAGGGTGGCCCGAGTCGCCGGCACCAACGGCGACGCCTACGACTACCTGAACGAGTCGATCCGTGACTGGCCCGATCAGAAGAAGCTCGCGGCATGGATCCGCGAGGCCGGCTGGGCCGAGGTCGAGTACCGCAACCTGTCGTTCGGCATCGTCGCGCTCCACCGGGCGTTCAAGCCCGCGTGAACGCCGCGCGCGAACCCGTACGTCTGACGAAGGTAGGCTGAGCACGTGACTTCGAGCCGCGTAGCCCCGGGTTCGCGACTGGCGAGCCGTCTCGGTTTCAGCGACCGTGTCTTCATCGGCACCGCGGGGCGACGCATCGCTCAGGCGATCGAAGACGGCCTCGAGCTCGTCGAGACCGGCCTCGCCGACGACGTGCGTGTCGCCGATCCTCTGGCAGACGCTGCGAGCCGGTATCTCTACGAGGCCGGGGGCAAGCGCATCCGCCCCGTGCTCACGCTGCTCGCCGCCCAGCTCGGCGACGGAAACACCGAGAAGGTGATCGACGTCGCCAAGGCGCTCGAGATCACCCACCTCGGCTCGCTGTACCACGACGACGTCATGGACGGCGCGGACCGCCGCCGCGGTGTTCCCGCCGCGCAGACCGTCTGGGGCAACAACATCGCCATCCTCACCGGCGACATCCTGTTCTCGCGGGCGAGCCAGCTGATGTCGCGTCTGGGGGAGCGGGCCATCCGCCTGCAGGCCGACACGTTCGAGCGACTCGTGCTCGGTCAGATGCACGAGACGATCGGCGCCCAGCCCGACGACGACCCCATCGAGTTCTACATCCAGGTGCTCGCCGACAAGACCGGATCCCTGATCGCCGCGGCGACCCAGGGCGGTGTGATCTTCTCGAACGCCCCGTCGGAGTACGAAGAGCCGCTGCGCGTGTACGGCGAGAAGATCGGCGTCGCCTTCCAGCTGCTCGACGACGTGATCGACCTGTCGGCGAAGCCCGAGGACACCGGAAAGGTGCCGGGCACCGATCTGCGTGCCGGGGTGCCGACCATGCCTTATCTGCTGCTGAAGGCCGAGTCCGATGAGACGTCGATCGACCTCGCCGCCCGCATCGACGACGGTGTCACCCGCATCGCCGAGGGCGAGGATCCTGCGATCCTCGACGGACCGCTCACCGAGCTGCGCGATCACGTCGGCACCTCGAAGACCCTCGCGCTCGCGCATTCCTGGACCCAGGATGCGATCGACGCGCTCGCCCCGCTCCCGCGAGGCACCGTACGCGAGGCGCTCACCCGTTTCGCTGAGACCCTCGTCGAACGCTCCAGCTGAGCGTGTCGCGGCCCTCGGCCGCGTGCGCCGGGCGTGACGGCATACGAAAGGACCCCTTATGACCAAGCTCAGACTGGCCATCGTCGGAGCGGGCCCCGCCGGCATCTATGCCGCCGACATCCTGCTGAAGGCCGAGCGCAAGTTCGACGTCTCGATCGACCTCTTCGAGCAGCTCCCCGCGCCGTATGGGCTCGTGCGCTACGGCGTCGCCCCCGACCATCCGCGCATCAAGGGCATCGTCAACGCCCTGCGCGATGTGCTCGACCGCGGTGACATCCGTCTCTTCGGCAACGTGCGCTTCGGCGAGGACATCACCCTCGACGACCTGAAGAAGCACTACAACGCCGTGATCTTCGCGACCGGTGCGATCCGCGACACCACGCTCGAGATCCCGGGCATCGACGCCGTGGCCTCATACGGCGCCGCCGATTATGTGAGCTGGTTCGACGGCCACCCCGACGTGCCGCGCGACTGGCCGCTGGATGCCGCATCCGTCGGCGTGCTGGGCAACGGCAACGTGGCACTCGACGTCGCACGGATGCTGGCGAAGCACGCCGAGGATCTGCTGGTCACCGAGGTTCCCGACAACGTCTACGAGGGACTGAAGGCGAGCGAGGTCACCGACGTCCACGTGTTCGGCCGCCGCGGCCCCGCACAGGTGAAGTTCACCCCTCTCGAACTGCGTGAGCTCGGCGAGCTGCGCGACGTCGACATGGTCGTCTACGACGAGGACTTCGACTACGACGAGGCGTCGAAGGATGCCGTGGCCAGCAACAAGCAGGTCATGGTCATCGACCGCATCCTGCAGTCGTGGCGCAAGCGCCCGTCAGTCAATGACGCCAGAGGCGATTCCGACAACGAGGGCGGCACCGCATCGCGTCGTCTGCACCTGCACTTCTGGGCTCGCCCGGTCGAGGTGCGCAAGGACGAGGCCGGCCGTGTCGCCGCACTCGTCTACGAGCGCACGAAGCCCGACGGGCAGGGCGGTGCCGTGGGCACCGGCGAGATGCGCGAGGTGCCGCTGCAGTCGCTGTACCGCGCGATCGGGTACTTCGGGTCCCCGCTTCCGGGTGTGCCTTTCGACAAGAAGCACGGCGTCATCCCGAACCGCGAGGGCCAGGTGCTCGCCAAGGACTCGAACCAGCAGATGACCGGCATCTACGCGACCGGTTGGATCAAGCGCGGACCGGTGGGCCTGATCGGTCACACGAAGTCCGACGCCATGGAGACCGTGCGGCACATCATCAACGACCAGGGCTCGTGGTGGCACCCGGAGGACCCCTCGGAAGAGGCGATCCCCGCGCTGCTGCAGGAGCGCGGCGTCCGCTGGACCGACCTCGAGGGCTGGCACCGTCTCGACGAGCACGAGGTCGCCCTCGGCGCTCCGCACGAGCGTGCCCGGGTCAAGGTCGTTCCCCGCGACGAGATGGTGCGCGTCTCCCGCGGCGAATGATCGTCATCCGATCGTTGTCGGCGCCTCGCGTGTCGGAGCGTCACTGTCCCTAAGCTGGGCGCATGCGCACGCGCTCTCTCCTCGTGCTCGGTACGGCCGCTCTGCTGCTGGTCTCCGGATGCGCTCCTGAGCCGGTTCCGACACCGAAGCCGACGGCATCTCCGTCGGCATCCGTGACTCCGACGCCCACGCCTGAGCCGATCGTCGACCCGGAGACGGCGTTCGACGTGACGTGCGACGACGTCGCCGCCGAGATGAGCGCGCTCGTGGGGGAGCCTGAGACGCCCGTGGAACCCGTGCTCTCGGTCGTGTCGACGATGGGCTGGATCCCCGGCCCCGGGCAGCACATGTTCCAGCGAGCCGGCGGGATCGCCTGCTCTGCGGGGGCGACGTTCGATCGCCACTGGGAGGTCGTGCTGGTGCCGGGGGCAACCGCCGTGATCGCCGGTGCGACCGAGCGGCAGGGGTACTGGGGCGAGCAGGCGCGCTGCGAAGACAGTGGGTGCTACTTCGAGTTCCCCGACGGCGAGGTGCTGCTGACCGCCACGGTGACCGGACCCGGTCTCGGGGGCGCGGACACCGAGCGGATGGAGGAGGCGATGCGTCGTCTCGCGGCCTCAGCTGCATCCACTCTCCGGGAGGTGGAGTACATCGACAGCGAGATCGTCGGCGCCCCGTGCGAGAAGTTCATCACCGAGCAGGACGTGAACACCCTGTTCGGCGTGTCCGACGCGGGGCTCTATACCGATTTCGGCGGATGGGGTATTCCCGCAGAGGTGTACGAGTACGTCAACGGATCGCGGATCTGCTACTTCCGGTCCTCTGAGAGCGAGTACGAAGGACCGAGCTATCTGATGCTCACCACGCTCCCGGCAGGGGTATGGGCGTTCGAGACGCTGGAGGGCACGCCGGTGGATGTCGAGGGTGCGGATGCGGCCAAGGCGAGTTCCGGAGAACACGGGGAGAACGTCCTGGACGTGCGGGTGGGCATCGACTGGCTCCGATTCACGACCTATGACAACGGTGCGGGTGCGGCGGACCCGGCACCTCTTGCCGCGGCTGCCGTGCGCAACCTCACGGTCGGACACACCGCTCCGCAGTAGCCGGGCAGGGGTCGGCTAGCCTGGCCGCATGCCTGAGTGGACAGCAGACGTACTCGGCGACGAGTTCGAGCAGTTGACGCTCGAACTCACCGCAGACGACGAGGGGCCCGTCGTGGCGACGCTCGTGCGGGCGCTGCCGAGCGAGCAGGGGTGGTGGGACCGCCTGCGAGGCAGCCGTCGGCTGCTCGAGGGCGTCGACGTGCTGTACGTGCACGGGTGGTCGGACTACTTCTTCCAGAAGCGGCTCGCACGGTTCTGGACGGCGCGGGGTGCACGCTTCTTCGCGCTCGACCTGCGCAAGTACGGTCGCAGTCTGCGCGACGGCCAGACACCCGGCTACATCACCGACCTCGCGACCTACGACGAGGACATCGCCGCAGCACTCGAGGCGATGGGGAGGGGTGCCGAGGGCACGGCATCCGCCCGTCGTCTCGTGCTGCTGGGGCATTCCACCGGTGGGCTCACGCTGAGCCTGTGGGCGTCGCGACACCCTGACGCCGCCGCCGCCGTGATCCTGAACAGCCCGTGGTTGGAGTTCCAGGTCGCGTCGGCGCGGCCCTTGATCGCGCCGGTGGCGGAGCTGCAGGCGCGCTGGGCTCCTCGGGAGGTCGCCCCGCAGGTCGATCTCGGCTTCTACACGCGCGCGCAGCAGGAGGTCGCGGATCCGGACGACCCCGTCGATGTCAACGTCCTGTGGCGACCTGTGCAGACGATGGCCGTGCACGCCGGGTGGTTCCACGCCGTGCTCTCGGGGCACGCCGCTGTCGCAGCCGGTCTGTCGATCGACGCCCCTGTGTGCGTGCTGCTCTCGGCGCGCTTCGCGGCGCCCACGCGGTGGTCCGAGGACCTCACCCGAGCAGACTCGGTGCTGGTGGTCGACAACATCGCCCGCGCAGCGCTCAAGCTCGGGCCATCGGTCACCGTCGAACGCATCGACGGCGCGCTGCACGACGTCTTCCTCTCTCGCCATGAGGCGAGAGAGGAAGCGTATCGTCGTCTCGACGCGTGGGTCAGAGGGTGGTCGGCAGCGCGCTGATCGCGATCAGGCGCGGCGTCTCGTCTTCTGGTCAGACGTAGTGCATCTGCCGGGCGAGACGCTCGGCCTCGTCCGCATCGGCGTTCAGCACTGCGACCCGGAAGTCCCGGTAGACCTGGAGCATGCGCTCCCGGTCGCTCTCGGGGACATTCCAGCCCCGCAGATTGCGGAACAGTGCCAGGCTCGCGTCGTTGATCAGCACCTGGTGCTGGACATTGCGGCTGCGCTCGCTGAGAAACGAGAACACCGCCCATCGCGAGTTGGAGATGTGCGCATCGTCATCGAGACCGATGTACATCTCCTCGACGAGAGCCGCGAGTCTCTCTCGTTCGTGTTGCGTCATTCTGGCGACGCCCATACGCGCCGCCATTCCCGCCTGGTATCCGGCGAACTCGAGCGTCTGCTCCACGGTCTCCGGTGTGACCGCGGTGACCTCGGTGTATCGGCTCGGGTACATCGTCACGAGACCGAGGCGCTCGAGACGCTGTAACGCCTCTCGCACCGGAGTCCGCGACACATGCAGTTCTTCGGCCACATCGACATCGCGGATGCGATGCCCTGGTGCCAACACGCCGTCCACGATCTGCGCGCCGATGTGCTGGAACACCTCCTCTGCCAGAAGCTGCTTGCTCTCTCGGATACTCGTCATCGAGTTGTTGCTGTTCATGGACCGCCCCCAGTTGCTTTCCAGATCCGGGCCCCCATGATGTGCCCGGACGGCCACTACATCACGAAGTAGATCGCGATGCCAACAATCCACAGGCGCATTTTTCGGCAGGCGCATGGGCACTCGCCGGCAGTGCGTGATCTCGGGATTTGGTACAGAAGAAATTCTGTGGCCGGCGAGTGTTCAGAACACTCGCCGGCCACAGACGATGGCGCGCACGGAGCTGACTGCGCCCAGTCCCCACAAGGCGGGAACCGCGATCCGCGAAGCGCGGAACCGAGGTTCGGCAGCGCGTCATGCATCGCCGCATCGTCTGTCGCATCGGGACGCGACTCAGTCCAGTCTCGGGCACCGGCGCCCATATATCGGAATGCGATTTGGCGGGCATAGCGAAGGGGACGGATGCCGAGCATCCGTCCCCTTCGCTATGCGGCGTCAGCGGTAATTGATGAACTGCAGGTCGAGGTCGAGATCAGCGCCCTTGAGCACGGCGATCACCGACTGCAGATCGTCGCGGCTCTTGGACTGCACGCGCAGTTCGTCACCCTGGATCTGGCTCTTCACGCCCTTGGGGCCCTCATCGCGGATCAACTTGTTGATCTTCTTCGCGTTCTCCGACGAGATGCCGTCTTTGAGCGTGGAGGTGATGCGGAACTCCTTGCCGCTCGCGAACGGCTCGCCGGACTCGAGGCTCTTGAGCGAGATGCCGCGCTTGATCAGCTTGGTCTGGAAGACGTCGAGGACGGCCTTCGCCCGCTCCTCGGTGCCGGCGATGATCAGGATCTGCTCGCCGCTCCAGGCGATCGATGCGCCGGTGCCCTTGAAGTCGTAGCGCTGCTCGATCTCCTTGCGCGCCTGATTGAGGGCGTTCTCGGCCTCCTGGTGATCCACTTTCGAGACGATGTCAAAGGAACTGTCAGCCATGGGCAAAGTCTATCGATAGCGTTGATTTCCCGCGTCTTTGGAAGCGTTTCCACAACGATTCATCCGTGCGACCCCGGTCACAGCTTGGTATCGACGTGGGGCTTCGTTGCGAATCTCTCCTATCTCGTTGCATACTGTAAGCGCTTGCAGTCCTGCAGGTCACAGCACTCAGAGAGGCACACACCAATGAAGGTGAACAAGAGGGGCATCGTTGCCGCCGGAGCCATCGCGCTCGTTTCGACTCTTACCCTTGCCGGTTGCTCGACCGGCACCGACGGCGGAGACTCGTCGTCCGACGGTGAGAGCAGCGGCACGCTGACGGTCTGGGTCGACGCCGAGCGCGTCGATGCGCTGCAGAGTGCAGCCGACTCCTACGAGGAGAAGACCGGCGTCAAGGTCGAGCTGGTCGGCAAGTCGGTCGACGACATGAAGGACGACTTCATCCAGCAGGTTCCGACAGGCAAGGGCCCCGATGTGGTCATGGGTGCGCATGACTGGCTGGGCGAGCTGTCGACCAACGGCGTCGTGGCGCCCCTCGAGCTCGGTGACTCGTCGGCCGACTACCTCCCCGTCGCCCTTCAGGCGGCGACGTACGACGGCACGGTCTACATGCTCCCGTACGCGGTCGAGAACATCGCCGTGCTGCGCAACGCCGACATGGTCCCCGCAGCTCCGACGAGCTTCGACGACATGGTCTCGAAGGGCACGTTCGTCGTCGAGCAGGGCGCCGAGGGCAACCCGTACCACCTGTACCCGTTCCAGACGGCCTTCGGTGCTCCGGTCTTCGGCACCGACGAGTCGGGGAGCTACGACTCCGCAGACCTGCAGCTCGGCAGTGCGGGTGGCACGGCGTTCGCCGACTGGCTCGCAGCGCAAGGCGCCGCAGGCACGCTGAACACCGACATCGACGGCGAGATCGCCAAGCAGCAGTTCCTCGACGGCACCGCGGCCTTCTGGCTGACCGGTCCGTGGAACGTCGGCGCAGCCACCGAAGCGGGCATCAACGTCGCGATCGATCCGGTTCCCAGCCCCACGGGTGAGACGGCATCGCCGTTCGCGGGCGTGAAGGGCTTCTTCGTCAGCTCCGAGTCGAAGAACAAGGTCGCCGCGAACGACTTCCTCGTCAACTACATCGGCACCGAAGAGGTCCAGCTCGAGCTGTTCGAGGCCGGCAACATCCTCCCCGCGCTGACGGCAGCGGCCGACACAGCGGCATCCGACCCGATCATCGCCGGATTCCAGGCCGTCGGCGCCGACGCTGTGCCGATGCCCGCCATCCCGGCGATGGGCGCGGTGTGGGAGTTCTGGGGCGTCGCGGAGGCGGCGATCATCAACGGCTCCGACCCGGCGTCGACGTGGCAGAAGCTCGTCGACGACGTAACCACGGCGATCAAGTAACACACCCAGCACCATCCCTGCCGGGGCGGACGTCGTCCCCCCCGGCAGCTCGACGACGGGGACGAGATGACAGAACTCGCTGAGCCCACGGCTCCACTCACCAAGCGCCAGCGCCAGGCGGCGAAGATCGCCGAGGCCGCATCCGGACACATCGGCTGGATGCTGCTCAAGATCCTGCTGCTGGCGGTCGTCGATGCGATCGCGCTCTACGCGGCATTCGTGCTCTTCGGCCAGCAGGAGTGGCTGGTGCTCGGCCTCGTCGTCGCCGTCACCGTGCTGGTCAACTACATCTACTTCTCGCGCAGGCGGGTACCGGCGAAGTATCTGACGCCCGGGATCATCTTCCTGATCATCTTCCAGGTGTTCACGCTGCTGTACACGGGATACATCGGGTTCACGAACTACGGCACCGGGCACAACGGCACGAAGGATCAGGCGATCTCCTCGCTCCTCGCCTCCGCCCAGGAGCGGGTCGAGGACTCCGCCACCTACCCCGTGACGGTCGTCGAGCAGTTCGGCACCTACGGCCTCCTCGTGACCGACCCCGATTCCGGTGACGCCCTGCTCGGCACTGCCGAGCAGCCGCTGCAGGAGGTCGATGCCGACTTCGAGGGCGGCCAGGCGGTCGCCGTCGACGGGTGGACGACGCTCCCGCTCGCGAAGGTCTTCACCCTGTCCGAACAGCTCGAAGAACTCTCCGTGCCGTTCAGCGACGACCCGAACGACGGCAGCCTGCGCGCACCCGACGGGCAGAAGGGCTATCTCTACGTCTCGACCCTCGAGTACGACGCGGATGCCGACACCATCACCGACACGACGACAGGCACGGTCTACACGGACACCGGCGAGGGGGCGTTCACCGCCGACGACGGCGAGGCACTGCTGCCGGGCTGGCAGACGACGGTCGGCTTCGACAACTTCGTCCGCGCGGTCACCGACGACTCCATCCGCGGTCCGCTCATCTCGGTGACGATCTGGACCTTCGTGTTCGCCCTGCTGTCGGTCGCGACGACGTTCTTCCTGGGATTGCTGCTCGCCCTCGTCTTCAACAACACGCGGATGCGGTTCCGCAACGGCTATCGGATCATCCTGATCCTCCCGTACGCGTTCCCCGCCTTCCTCTCCGCCCTCGTCTGGGCCGGGATGATGAACGAGAGCTTCGGATTCATCAACCAGGTGATCTTCGGGGGAGCGGACATCCCGTGGCTCACCGATCCGACCCTCGCGAAGGTGTCGGTGCTGCTGGTCAACCTCTGGCTCGGCTTCCCCTACATGTTCCTCGTCTGCATGGGCGCGCTGCAGGGCATCCCCGAGGACGTCAACGAGGCGGCGGTGATGGACGGCGCGAACCCGTGGCAGGTCTTCCGTCGAATCAAGCTGCCGCTGCTGCTCGTGACCGTGGCTCCGCTGCTGATCTCTTCGTTCGCGTTCAACTTCAACAACTTCAACCTGATCTACATGCTCACCAAGGGCGGACCGCGTTTCGATGACGTGAGCATCCCGGTCGGTCACACCGACATCCTGATCTCGATGGTCTACAAGGTGGCCTTCACGGGTCAGTCCCGCGACTACGGCCTCGCATCCGCGTTCACGATCCTGATCTTCATCGTGGTCGCGACGATCTCGATCATCAGCTTCCGCAAGACCAAGGCCCTCGAGGAGCTGAACTGACATGAGCACCACGGACACTCGCACCGCCGCCCCCGTCACGGTCGAGCGGAATCTCGGCCCTCGTCGCCGCTCGTTCGGCGGCTGGTTCGCGGACACCGGATGGCGCCATGTCGTGGCGATCATCGTCAGCGCGTTCGCGCTCTTCCCCCTCCTGTACGTCGTCTCGGCGTCGCTGAACCCACGCGGAACCCTGACGGGATCCAATCAGCTGTTCTCGGCGATCGGCCTCGACAGCTATGTGCGCATCCTCAGCGACCCTCAGAATCCCTACGGACTGTGGTTCCTGAACACCCTGGTCATCGCCGTCGTCACCGGCGCCGTGACCGTCTTCATCGGGGCCCTCGCGGCATATGCCTTCTCGCGCATGCGCTTCGCCGGCCGACGTATCGGACTCGTCACGATCGTCGTCGTGCAGATGTTCCCGCAGCTGCTCGCCGTGGTCGCGATCTTCCTCCTCATGTCGACGCTGGGGGACTGGTTCCCCGCGATCGGCCTCAACACGCACACGGGCCTGATCCTCGTGTACCTCGGTGGCGCGCTCGGCGTGAACACCTACCTCATGTACGGCTTCTTCAACACGCTGCCGATGGAGCTCGACGAGGCCGCCCGCATCGACGGCGCGGGTCACGCGCGCATCTTCTTCACCATGATCCTTCCGCTGGTGGCGCCGATCCTCGCGGTCGTCGCTCTGCTGTCGTTCATCGGCACGGTCAACGAATACGTGATCGCGAGCGTCATGCTCGTCGATGTCGAGCAGCAGACGTTGGTCGTCGGCCTCACCAAGCTCGTCGCGAACCCGCGCTACGCGGACTGGTCGGCGTTCTCGGCGGGAGCTGTGATGGCAGCCATCCCGGTGATGATCCTCTTCCTGTTCCTGCAGCGCTACATCGTCGGCGGGCTCACGGCGGGTGCGACGAAGGGCTGATCGGCGCACGCTCCTCGGCGTTGCGACGCGGTGGTGGCACCCACCGGTCGTAGCGTGGAGGCATGGCACGGGTCGCGGGACGCAACGTGGCGATCAGCTGGATCGCCGGAGTCCTGTGCACGGGTGTCGTGGGCGCTCTGATCTGGTTCGCGATCCCGATCCTGCCCGCGGTGGCTTCGTTCGTCGGAGACACCCTTCGGTCGACCCTGCCCTGACTCCTGACGCGCCACGGGTGCAGGGAGATCCGCACGGATACGGGCTGGGCGACACGTCGGCACGCCTCCGTCAGCGGGCGCGGGGACGGCGGTAACCTCGCAGAGCACACTTCCGATGAGAGGCGCACCCCATGAGTGACCCCGAGGTTCCACAGCCTGAGCGGCCGAAGGACGTCAACGACGTCGTCGACAGCGCGAACGCTGGACTCGACGCCGCCGCCGCAGCGGGTGCAGGTGTCTCCGGCACGCCCGCCGACACCACCGACCCTGCTGACGACAAGTCGGCCGCGACGACGACGCCCGCCGTCGACCCCGACCTGGCCGCCTTCGAGGCCGCCGAGAACGAGCACCCCGGCACCTTCGCGACGCCGGAGCTGAACGACCCCAAGTACCTTGATGCCGAGAAGGACGACAAGACGACGTCCTGGAACACGGATGCTGACGCCACTGCGGCCTACACGCCGCCCGTGGCACACGAGCAGTCGGCCCTGGCCGGTGCCGCGTACTCATCGGTCGACGACACCGAGACGCGCATCGTCCCGTCCGAGCCCGCGGTCGCCGAGCCCGTCATCGCCCCGCCCCTGCAGCAGCAGCCGATCTTCGTGCAGGCTCCGGAGCCGCCCCGCGAGCGCGGCAACCGCGGCACGGCTGGCGCCATCGGCCTGCTCGCCACCGTCGCCTTCGCGATCCTGTACCTGGGCGCCACGCTCGGGCTCGGCGCCTTCGCCGGCGACGTCACGGGCGAGAACATCGCCGAGTCGGCTCTCGCGCCGCTCACCACGTGGGGCTACTGGGTTCCCGTGGTGGTGTTCTTCCTGGGCTTCTGGCTGCTCGGTGCTTTCATCAACCGCGGTCGGTGGGGCCTCTGGGTGGTCTTCGGCATCATCGTCGGTCTGATCGCCTACGGCGGTCACATCCTCGGTGCCCTCTTCGAGGCGCCGTTCTGGCTGCTCAGCGCGAGCGAGGGCAATGAGCTCGTCGGCGCGCAGCTCTTCCACCCGCTCGCGATCGCCGCCTTCGTGTTCGCCCGTGAGCTGACGATCTGGTTCGGTGCGTGGGTCGCACGCAGCGGCGCCCGCAAGACCGAGCTGAATGCCGAGGCGCAGCGCGAGTACGAGCGCACCCTCGAGGCCGGCCCGACGCTGTCGAGGTAGTCACGAACATGTCATCGCCGAACCCCCGTGGACCCGAGTCCGCGGGGGTTTCGGCCGTCTTGGCGCTGGTGCTCGCGGCGATCAGTTTCTTCGCCCTCGCCGTCTTCGGCCTCGGTGCGGTGAGCGTGGCGACCGACAGTGACATCATCTCGGTCCCCGGGCTCGGTCAGGTGCCGGGGGCTGCGGGCATGCTGGTCGCCGTGGTCGTCTTCGCTCTGACCCTCTGGTTCGCCCTGCGGCGATCGAACCCGTCGTTCCTCGCCGTTCCGGGCATCGCGATCGCGACGGCGCTGGGGCACCTGGTCGCCGTGTGGATCGGCGTGGCGACGGCCCGAGGTGACCTCATCGTCGCGACGGCCGTCGCCGGCGATCTCGTGACGGGAGGGCCGAGCGCGGTGCTCGTCCTCGCCGCCGCGATCGCAGCCTGGGGTGGAATCGCGCTCCGGCGCACGCGCGCGCAGCATCCGCAGTGGCCCTGGGAACGCGACGACGAGGAGTGACGCCCCGCCGTCATGCGGAAATCGCCGTGTGCACGCCGGGTGCGCCGTACGCTCTAGGTGTGGAGCGCTCGTTGGAGACGCAGGTCGACCAGGCCGTCGAGGCCTGGCTGCGCTGGGTGCCTCGGTGGGAGCCGGCCACCCATCGAGGAAGAGTCGCGCCCTGTCGGCGCTGTCTGGGGTCGCCGATACTCTCGGCGGCGGGCATCGGCTCGAACACGCCGCACGGCGTGCAGCACGGGCTCTCGACGCGGATCAAGACCATCGTCGACCATGCCGTCGCGGAGTACACGGCCAGGAATCTGCCGATGCTGCAGCGCGAGCTCGACCAGCAGACCGCACGCAATCGGGCACGCACCTACCGGCCAGCGGACGGGCTCGACCCCGAGTTCGACGGCCTGCCGCTGGATCCGGAGCCGATTCCCGGGGCACCGTTCCTGTTCACGATCGCGGGCATGGCCGACGATGCGACGGCGGATCTTCCGCCCCTCCCACCGCTGAGCGATGAGGCGAAGGTGGCGCTGCGGCAGGAGGTGGCGCTCGCCGACGAGTACGCCAACATGGTGGGTCGCGAGATCTGCAGCCTCCTGCTCCGGCACCGCATCTACATCCAGGCGGCGATCTCGCAGCATGTCGAGCCGCAGATCGAGGCGCTGCTGGCGGAGCTCACCGACTCGCTCGACTCCCCGTTCGATCCCGACGTCCAGTAGACCCGGGGCGACCGGCGGCGATCGCGCCGCTGCCTGCATATCCGCTGAGAGGTCGACGCGGGAGTGGCGACGTCGCGTGGCGGTGGGTATCGTTTTTCGATAGATACCCATTGGCGATCGATAGGCCCATTCATGCATCCTCGTGTCTCCCGCGTCCTCCAGGCGCTGATCATCGTCCTGCTCGCGCTTCTGCTGGCCAGCCAGACCCTGGTCATCCCCGAGGTCGCGCGCATCACCGCGCTCCGCAATCCCGACGTCGCGCAGCTCGAGATCCCGGGGATCATCGGTGCCGTGGTCTTCATCGGCCTCATCGAGGTGACGCTGGTCTGCATCTGGTTCCTGCTGTCTCTCGTGCAGGAGGGGCGCATCTTCCGGGTCGAGGCGTTCCGCTACGTCGACATCATCCTCGGTGCCCTGATCGCTGCGGGCGCGATCATCCTCGTCTCGTACATGGTGATCGTCGCCAGCCGAGCGGTGTCGCTGTCGCTGTCGCTGCTGGCCGTCCTGGGAATCGTCGTGAGCGCCGCCCTCGCGCTGCTGCTGGTGGTGCTGCGGGGGCTCCTCCGCAAGGCGCTCGAGCTCGAGCAGGACATGTCGGAGGTCGTCTGATGCCGATCGTCATCGACCTCGACGTGCAGCTCGCCATCAAGAAGATGAGCGTGCAGGACTTCGCGGACGCCATCGGGATCACGCCGGCGAACGTCGCCGTGCTCAAGAACGGCAGGGCCAAAGCGGTGCGCTTCACGACCCTCGAGGCGATCTGCCGCGTCCTCGAGTGTCAGCCGGGCGACATCCTGCGCTGGGTGCCCGAATCGGAGGAGCGGTCATGACCATCACATCTGTGACCCCGTCGACCTCGGGCTCGCACCCGACGACCTGGGGCGAGGTGCTCGCCCTGCAGCTCCTCGACCACACGAGCTGCCCCGTGTGCCGCGGGATGCTGGACGGCGGATGCTGCGCGCGATGCGGCGCGGATCTGCGCGGCCCCATGGGCACCGAGGTCTGGGAGGCATCGCTGGCGGCCGCCGCGGCGATCCGGGCTCGGGACGAGACTCTCACCCGCGTCCCGCTCGTCTCCGGGCCGGCTGCCTCGACGGGCGCAGCAACAGGTGCTCCGGCATTCGTCTCCGCATCCGCCTCCGTGTCCGTCGCCGTGCCGGACACGGCGCATGCCGCGGTGTCGGCCGAGTCGCAGCCGCCCCCGCCCCCTCCGGGAGCAGGCAGCAGTGCGAAGCCTCCGGCATCTCCGCAGAGCAGCGCGACGCTCCAATCGGTCCTCGCGACCGCCGGTGCCGGCCTGTTCGCCGTCGCCGCGATCGTCTTCACCTACTTCAACCCCGACCTCGCCGATCGTGCCCTGCGCAGTGTGATCGTCGGGCTGATCACCCTGTTGTTCCTCGGGGGAGCCTGGTTGCTCTCCCGTCGTGGCCTGCGCTTCTCCGCCGAAGCGGTCGGCGGCCTCGGGCTGGTGTTCGCGGGACTCGACGTGCATGCCGTCGCACAGCTCGCAGCGCCCGGGGTCGACCCCTGGCTCACGGCCGCGGTCGTCTCCGCCGTCGCCGCGATCGTGATGCTCGGTGCCGGCACGCAACGCGGCATCAGGGTCTGGCAGTGGACGGCGACGGTCACGCTGGCGCTCACCCCCGCGATGCTGGGAGCGGCGGGAGCGACTTCGCTCTCGGGCGTGGCGGGCGCGATAGGCGTCGCCTTCGCCGCAGCGGTGATCATCGAGTTCCTCCGTCCGCCGAACGTCGAGCGCGTCACCCTCGTGGCCGTGCAGCTGATCGCGACTGCGAGCGCACTCGTGCTCGTGTGGCGGATCGACCTGGCGAGCGAGACCGCGTCACTGCTCGCCATGAGCGGGATGCTCGCCCTGATCGCGGTGCACGCCGTGATCGCGGCTCGGCGGATGCTCGGTGGTCTCTGGGCCTATGTCGCCGGAGCGGCGGGCTCGGCGGCGATCGTGCTCGTCGTCTACGCCATCCCCGGCATCCGGGAGCTCTCGATCTCGTGGTATTTCGCGATCATCCCCGCTGTGGCCGCCGTCGCGCTCGTGCTGATCGGGGCGGTGGTTCCGCTCCCCGCTCGGGTGCCCCGCGGACAGGTCGCCGGGGGCGCGCTGTCGGTGCTCGCCGTGCCGGCCCTCGCTCTTCTCGCCGACGCCGTGATCACCGGCGGCACCACCATGACCGGCTTCCTCCGACAGAACGACGGTGTCGATGCGTTCGGCCTCGCGGGGTGGGGCACCCCCGCCGGACTCGCGGCCGTCTGCGTCGGTCTCGCCGCCTTCGGCCGCCTCGCCCGCGATCGGGACGGCCTCCGCGCACTCTCCGTACCCGCCGCACGGGTGTCCCTCGCATCCGGTGCGCTCGCAGTGCTCGTGCTCGGCTGCAGCGGACTGCTGGTGCTGCCTGCGGCGATCGCCGTCCTCACGAGTGCCGTCGTCGCGGTCGCGGTGGTGATGGCCAGGGCGCCGCAGCGCACGGCGGGCAGGGGCATCGTGCCCCTCCTGCTCATCGGCGCGTATCTCGCTCTCGTCGCCTCGGTGATCGTCGCCTGGCGCGACGCATCCGCCGTGCCTCTCGCGGGCCTCGCGACGCTGATCGCGCTGGGTTCCGTCGCGGCCGTGCGTCCGGCGCGCCGACGCTTCATCTCGGTCGGCGCGGGCTTCGCCTACGGACTGATCCTCATCGCGACGGCGCTGGCCGAGGGTGGGGTCGGCAGCATCGCGCAGCTCTGCCTGACGGCATCCGCGGGTCTGCTCGTGGCGATCTCGGCCACGTATCTTCCGCGCATCGGTGCGCGGTCATGGCAGGCGATCCTCGTCGTCTCCGCCGTGCCGTTCGGCATCGGTGTCCTGCAGGTGGTCGAGGAGCGCAGCGGCTGGACCGCGCTCTCCACCGGACTGATGTTCGTCCTCGCCCTGACGCTGCTGCTCACGCGCCGACCCGGACTCACGCGTCTCGTGCGTACGGCGGCAGCGGGGATGCTCGTGCCGACCCTCGCGGTCGTCGTGGTCTGCCTCGGGGCCCAGCTGCTCGCCTCGAGCGGGTCGCCGGTCGCCCTCCCGATCGTCGCGGTGCTCGTCGCCCTCGCCCTCGCGGCGTCCTCCTCGATCCGTGGAGTGCTCGTCGCGAGGGGGCACGCCCCGGCGACGGCCGACGCCGCACGCATCGCGATCGAATCGTCCGCGCTCCTCACCGGCCTCATCGCCACCGGCCTGTCGGTCGGTCGTGAGGCAGCGGGGCTCGGAACCGCGCTGATCGTGCTCCTCGTGATCGGGATCGGCGGCGTCGCCGCTGCGCTGTTCGCCGGTCGCCGCTACGCGTGGGGCGTCGCGGGCGCGGCGTTCACCGGGGCACTGTGGTGCGTCTGGGGGATCGCCGGCGTCGACCTCCTCGAGGCCTATCTGCTTCCGCCGTCGCTGGGGGCGGCGCTCGTGGCCGTGCTCGTCACGGTCCGCGGCGGTCGGGCGACCGCGCTGTTCGCCGCCGGGATGCTCGTGGCGATCGGGCCGATCCTCGCTCTCGTCGCCCTCATCGAACCCGACGCGGTCGGTCAGACGGGGGTCTCGTGGCGAGTCGGAGGACTCCTCGCCGGTGCCGGGGTGCTGCTCGCCCTCGACGCTCTGGTCGGTCGCGCCCAGCCCGGATCGAGGCTGCACCGTCTCCGCGAGCTGCGCATCCCGACCCTCATCGCTGCGGGCCTCGCGGCAGTCGTCGGACCGCTTCAGGGCATCCGCATCGGACTCGGCTGGGACTTCGCGCAGTTGCAGGGTCTGGGCCTCTTCGTCGCCTGCCTCGGCGTGAGCGCGGTGGGCGCCCTGGTGCTCGCGCTCGTCGCCCGTGCGCTCCGCGCCTCGGCCGGCGTCGACTCGGCGCTGCGGAGAACGCGCTGGCTGGGGGCTCCCGCCGCACTCGCCCTCGCCGCCGGCACCTGGACCGCGATCGAGCGGGATTGGTTCTCGATCTGGCCGATGTGGATGCTCATGCTCGGCTACCTGATCGCGACCGTCGTGACCGCACGCAGCGTGAGCGTGCGGGCGACGACCGCACCGCCCGTCTGGTTCCTCTTCGCCATCGCCTTCGTCACCGCCGTCGTGGCATGGAGCCCGCGTGATCTGCGAGTCGAGTGGTTCTCGCTGCCGCTGGGCGCCTTCCTGCTGGTCGCCGGTGCGCTCGCCATGCGGCGGACCGACGGCGCGAGTGCGGGAGAGCGCGGCACGCTGAACAGCTGGCCCGCACGGTGGAGCGGCTCGTGGGCGCTGCTCACGCCGGGGATCGTCACGATGATGATCGCGTCGATCGTCTCGACCTTCACGGATCCGCTCACCTGGCGGGCGATCCTGGTGATGGTGCTCGCTCTGGCCGCGATCCTCATCGGATCACGCAACCGCCTCGCCGCCCCGTTCCTGCTCGGACTCATCGTGCTGCCGATCGAGAACGTCTTCGTCTTCTCGGTGCAGATCGGCCGCGGGGTCGAGTCCATGCCCTGGTGGATCACACTCGCAGTGATGGGGGCGGTGCTCCTCATCATCGCGGTGACCGCGGAGCGTCGGACGGGGGAGGGCGGCGGCGTCGCGGCGCGGATGCGGGATCTGCGCTGATCGCCCGGCGTGGAGGCCGACGCTCATTTGACCGGCGCGTTACGCGGCATTACACTTGATCAGGTGTGTGCACGTCTCGACGTGTGCGCTGGGCGTCGGCTCCATGGCCGGTCCGCCCCCACGGCATACCCACCACCACAAAGGCTCGTCGATTCCGGCGTGCCGGTGGGTCACTGATGTGAAACCCATCACGCTGTCACCGTGCAGCATTATGAGGAGAGAACGTGCCAACCATTCAGCAGTTGGTTCGCAAGGGTCGCTCGCCCAAGGTCACCAAGACCAAGGCGCCCGCACTCAAGTCGAACCCGCAGCAGGCCGGGGTCTGCACCCGCGTCTACACCACCACCCCGAAGAAGCCGAACTCGGCGATGCGCAAGGTCGCTCGTGTGAAGCTCCGCAACGGCACCGAGGTGACCGCATACATCCCGGGTGAGGGTCACAACCTCCAGGAGCACTCCCTGGTGCTCGTCCGCGGTGGTCGTGTCAAGGACCTCCCCGGTGTTCGCTACAAGATCGTCCGTGGCGCCCTGGACACCCAGGCCGTCAAGAACCGTAAGCAGGCTCGCAGCCTCTACGGCGCGAAGAAGGGCTGAGTCCAATGCCTCGTAAGGGTCCCGCCCCTAAGCGTCCCGTCGTCAACGACCCGGTATACGGCGCTCCGATCGTCAGCCAGCTGGTCAACAAGATCCTGGTCGACGGCAAGAAGTCGCTCGCCGAGTCGATCGTCTACACCGCCCTCAAGGGCGTCGAGGCGAAGAACGGTCAGGACGCCGTCGCCACTCTGAAGAAGGCGCTCGACAACGTGCGCCCGACTCTCGAGGTCAAGAGCCGCCGCGTCGGTGGCTCGACCTACCAGGTTCCGGTCGAGGTCAAGCCGCACCGCGCGAACACCCTCGCGCTGCGCTGGCTCGTCAGCTACGCCAAGGGTCGTCGTGAGAAGACGATGACCGAGCGTCTCCAGAACGAGATCCTCGACGCGTCGAACGGTCTCGGTGCAGCGGTCAAGCGCCGCGAGGACACGCACAAGATGGCCGAGTCGAACCGCGCGTTCGCTCACTACCGCTGGTAAACAGCTTCGCCCGCCCCCGATCACACATCGGGGGCGGGCACCCCCCTCTTCGCAGTACGACTGCACAAAAGATAAGGACACTCCTGTGGCACAAGACGTGCTCACCGACCTGAGCAAGGTTCGGAACATCGGCATCATGGCTCACATCGATGCTGGCAAGACCACCACGACCGAGCGCATCCTGTTCTACACGGGCGTCAACCACAAGCTCGGCGAGACCCACGACGGTGCATCGACCACCGACTGGATGGAGCAGGAGAAGGAGCGCGGCATCACGATCACGTCTGCCGCCGTGACCTGCTACTGGAACAAGAACCAGATCAACATCATCGACACCCCCGGTCACGTGGACTTCACGGTCGAGGTGGAGCGTTCGCTCCGCGTCCTCGACGGTGCCGTCGCCGTCTTCGACGGCAAGGAGGGCGTCGAGCCCCAGTCCGAGACCGTGTGGCGTCAGGCCGACAAGTACAACGTCCCCCGCATCTGCTTCGTCAACAAGATGGACAAGCTCGGCGCGGACTTCTACTTCACCGTCGACACCATCATCAACCGCCTCGGCGCCAAGCCGCTGGTCATCCAGCTGCCCATCGGTGCAGAGAACGACTTCATCGGCGTCATCGACCTCGTCGAGATGCGTGCGCTCGTCTGGGCGGGTGACTCCAAGGGTGACGTCACCATGGGCGCCTCCTACGAGATCCAGGAGATCCCGGCCGACCTCAAGGAGAAGGCCGACGAGTACCGTCAGCAGCTCCTCGAGACCGTCGCCGAGACCGACGACGCTCTGCTCGAGAAGTTCTTCGGTGGCGAAGAGCTGACCGTCGCCGAGATCAAGGGCGCGATCCGCAAGCTCACCGTGGCTTCCGAGATCTACCCGGTCCTCTGCGGTTCCGCGTTCAAGAACCGTGGCGTCCAGCCGATGCTCGACGCGGTCGTCGACTACCTCCCGAACCCGCTCGACGTGGGATCGATCGAGGCGCACGACCCCAAGGACTACGACACGATCATCGAGCGTCACCCTGACGCCAAGGACCCGTTCGCAGCTCTCGCGTTCAAGGTCGCGGTGCACCCGTTCTTCGGTCGCCTCACCTACGTGCGCGTCTACTCGGGTCAGCTCGACTCCGGTGCCGCGGTCATCAACTCGACCAAGGGGAAGAAGGAGCGCATCGGGAAGATCTTCCAGATGCACGCCAACAAGGAGATCCCGGTTCCCTCGGTCACCGCAGGCAACATCTACGCGGTCATCGGTCTGAAGGACACCACCACCGGTGACACCCTGACCGACCCGGCCTCACCGGTCGTCCTCGAGTCGATGACGTTCCCCGAGCCCGTCATCGAGGTCGCGATCGAGCCGAAGACCAAGGCCGACCAGGAGAAGCTGGGTGTCGCCATCCAGAAGCTCGCTGAAGAGGACCCGACCTTCCGCACGGAGCTCAACCCCGAGACCGGTCAGACGACCATCAAGGGCATGGGCGAGCTGCACCTCGACATCCTCGTCGACCGCATGAAGCGCGAGTTCAACGTCGAGGCCAACGTCGGCAAGCCGCAGGTGGCGTACCGCGAGACGATCCGCAAGGGCGTCGAGAAGTACGACTACACGCACAAGAAGCAGACGGGTGGATCGGGTCAGTTCGCGAAGATCCAGTTCAACATCGAGCCGCTCGACCTCGACGACGAGAAGACGTACGAGTTCGTCAACGCGGTCACCGGTGGTCGCATCCCGCGCGAGTACATCGGCTCGATCGATGCCGGCTTCCAGGACGCGATGAACGTCGGCGTGCTCGCCGGCTACCCGATCGTCGGCGTCAAGGCGACGATCGTCGATGGTGCGGCCCACGACGTCGACTCCTCGGAGATGGCGTTCAAGATCGCAGGATCGATGGGTATGAAGGAAGCCCTGCGTCGGGCGAGCCCGGCACTCCTCGAGCCGCTCATGGCGGTCGAGGTGCGTACTCCCGAGGAGTACATGGGCGACGTCATCGGCGACCTGAACTCGCGTCGCGGCCAGATCCAGTCGATGGAGGACGCCGCAGGCGTCAAGGTCGTCCGTGCGCACGTCCCGCTGTCCGAGATGTTCGGATACATCGGCGACCTGCGCTCGAAGACCTCGGGTCGCGCCGTCTACTCGATGGAGTTCAACAGCTACGCTGAGGTTCCCCGCGCTGTGGCGGACGAGATCGTCCAGAAGCACCAGGGCGGCGAATAACACTTCCTGGGAGTCGAGTTCCGGCTCGGCTCCCAGGTCCCCTACAACTTCACATTCCCTCTCTACTAAACTGAGATTCACACCCGTAGAGAACCGGTCGCAAACCAGTGCCCGGCACCCTCTACATGACGTCCTGAGGAGGACCCAGTGGCTAAGGCCAAGTTCGAGCGGACCAAGCCGCACGTCAACATCGGAACCATCGGTCACGTTGACCACGGCAAGACCACGCTCTCCGCAGCGATCTCGAAGGTGCTTGCTGACAAGTTCCCGTCTGACACCAACGTGCAGCGCGACTTCGCTTCCATCGACTCGGCGCCGGAAGAGCGCCAGCGTGGAATCACCATCAACATCTCGCACATCGAGTACGAGACCCCGAAGCGCCACTACGCGCACGTTGACGCCCCCGGCCACGCCGACTACGTCAAGAACATGATCACCGGTGCTGCTCAGATGGACGGCGCGATCCTCGTGGTCGCCGCCACCGACGGCCCGATGGCTCAGACCCGTGAGCACGTTCTGCTCGCCAAGCAGGTCGGCGTGCCGTACCTGCTGGTCGCGCTGAACAAGAGCGACATGGTCGACGACGAGGAGATCCTGGAGCTCGTCGAGCTCGAGGTCTCCGAGCTGCTCGCCTCGCAGGGCTTCGCCGAGGACGCTCCTGTCGTCCGCGTCTCCGCTCTGAAGGCACTCGAGGGTGACGAGAAGTGGACCCAGTCCATCCTCGACCTCATGGAGGCCGTCGACAACAACGTTCCCGACCCCGTGCGCGACAAGGACAAGCCGTTCCTGATGCCCGTCGAGGACGTCTTCACGATCACCGGTCGTGGAACCGTCGTCACCGGCCGCGCCGAGCGCGGCACGCTGGCCATCAACTCCGAGGTCGAGATCGTCGGACTGCGTCCGACCGTCAAGACCACGGTCACGGGTATCGAGATGTTCCACAAGCAGCTCGACGAGGCATGGGCCGGCGAGAACTGCGGTCTCCTGCTCCGTGGCACGAAGCGTGAGGACGTCGAGCGCGGTCAGGTCATCGTCAAGCCGGGTTCGGTCACGCCGCACACCGACTTCGCCGGTACCGCATACATCCTGTCCAAGGATGAGGGTGGGCGTCACAACCCCTTCTACACGAACTACCGCCCGCAGTTCTACTTCCGCACCACCGACGTCACCGGCGTCATCACGCTGCCCGAGGGCACCGAGATGGTCATGCCCGGCGACACCACCGACGTGACGGTCGAGCTGATCCAGCCGATCGCCATGGAAGAGGGCCTCGGCTTCGCCATCCGTGAGGGTGGACGCACCGTCGGCGCCGGTACGGTCACGAAGATCATCAAGTAAGCATCTGCTTCCTGACAAAAGGGGTCGGACCTTCGGGTCCGGCCCCTTCTGTCGTCCCGCCGCACGCCGCGCCGATGTATGCCGTTGAATATAACGCGAAGTGTCATATATCGTTGTGAGTACTGCGTTCCGTGCAGTACGCACGCTCGTGCCCGAGGTCAAGGCCGGTCACGACACCACTGATGCTCGGAGAGCCCCGAAGCCCTCCTGAGCCGTATGGCGGTGCGCGTGCGGATAGGGGAGTGCCTGCACACCGGGGAGTGGCGTGCAGGGTTAAGGGGAGTTTCAGCATGCGTTCGACCCTGCGTCGAAAGAACATTCAGCGCGCCCGGAGACTGACGGCGATCACCGCCGTCGTCTCTCTGATCGCCGGGGCGCTCGCCCTCGGGGTCACGGCGCAGACGGCATCCGCCGCTCTGTGGGCGCCCACCATCTCGGCTCAGAACGTCGATCCGGCCTCCGCCGGAAAGGAGGTCGTTCTGGCAGGGGAGAACGTCGGATTCGACGTCGACGTCACGAACAGTGGCGGGGGAGCGCAGTTCAATCTGAGCCTCGTCGCGGCGGCACGCTCGAGGACGGTCTCGCCCTCGACGAGGAGGTCGCTCTCACGCTGCGCGTGCGCATCGGCGAGCAGGCGTACCCGTCGGTGACCAATGCCGTCGTAGTGGATTCGCCGACCGAGCAGACCGATGAGGCGCAGCTCGTCGACGACGCGACAGTCGATGTGAAGGCGGCCGATCCGCTCGCGACGACCGGAGCCGAGACGGCCCGGAGCCTGATCGCGATGGCGCTCCTGATGCTCATCTCCGGTGGGCTGTTCCTCGCGTACCGCCGTCGACGGGATGCCGTCACCGCCGAGTAGTCGCGCCAGGGAGGGGCGGTCTATATGACCGTCCCTTTCGCGTCTCTTCCGCCCAGGCGCCGATCCGGGCAGAATGAACGTGCGTCGGGGATCCGCCGCATCCGATCGCATACAAGGGGGCCCGCATGGGTATCGAGGACACCGTCAACAAGGGCAAGGATCTGTACGAGCAGAACAAGGACAAGATCGCCGAGGCCGTCAAGAGCGAGCAGGCCGAGGACATCAGCGACAAGGTCCTCGACGGCGTCGCCGACTTCGCGAAGAAGCTCGCTCCGGGTGCCGCGGACAAGATCGACGAGATCCGCGAGAGCGCCGACAAGGCCGTCGGCAACGAGTGAGCGCTCGCCACTGAGACCGAGAGCGGCGGCTCCCCGAGGGGAGTCGCCGCTCTTCTGCGTCCGGAACCAAGTATTCCGGGCGGCGGTATCGCGTTTCAGCGACCTGTTCCCGTAGGATGGTTCTCGATCGCCTGGGGAACTTGCGATCAGGGGTGTCGAAGGGGTTCGGCATCCTGAATTCACGCGGTTCGCCGCGTCAAACTGGGGAATACGATTTTGGGGATCATCGTGCGACGCGCGCACTCTGTGCGCTCTGACGTCTTCCCGCCTGCGCGGCGGTCACTTCGCCGCGCCCTCGGTCGAGGATCCCGGCGTCCCTTCACGCCGGTCTCCTCGCGTTCGGTGTGCCCCCTCGCACTGAACGCCCTCCCCAAGCGGGGCGAGGCATGGGGATGCCTCGCCCCGCTCTCCTCAGCGCGCTGAGGGGTCGTCGTCGGCGTCGATCAGAGGCGCCGATCCGACGACCGGGGCGCGCGCTCAGGAGATGCACAGCCGGCGCGACACGCCCGGGTTTGCGCAAGTGAAATCGGCCGTGGCAGAATAGACAGGTTCGACATTCCGGCGCGCTCAGCGTTGCTGGATCACCATCACGGCAGTGCATAGGCGGCGCAGACGCGCAGGGACCTAGGCCGCGGGTGGCAGAACGATCCCGACATCTTCATCACGAGGGCTCCGCCGTGCGCGGCGGAGGTCGGACATCCGCTCGTCGAGAGGCGTGCGGAATGACAGCAGAACAGTGGTGCAGCAGATCGACTCGCGAGAGCCGTTCGAGTGCCGAGGCGCGAACAGCGCCGACGTGCGTCCAATGCCCCTGGGTCACCCGGCCCAGGTCGGTAAGACGCCTAAAGAGAGAGAGCAGACAATGGCGGGACAGAAGATCCGCATTCGCCTGAAGTCGTATGACCACGAGGTGATCGACACGTCCGCACGCAAGATCGTCGACACGGTGACCCGCGCGGGCGCCACGGTCGTCGGCCCCGTGCCCCTTCCGACCGAGAAGAACGTCGTGTGCGTCATCCGGTCGCCCCACAAGTACAAGGACAGCCGCGAGCACTTCGAGATGCGCACCCACAAGCGTCTGATCGACATCGTCGACCCGACGCCCAAGGCTGTCGACTCGCTGATGCGTCTCGACCTTCCTGCCGATGTCAACATCGAGATCAAGCTCTGAGGTCGGACATGGTTGACATCAACTCCAAGATTTCCAAGGGCATGCTGGGCACGAAGCTCGGTATGACCCAGGTCTGGAACGAGAGCGGCAAGCTCGTTCCCGTCACCGTCATCGAGCTCGCCTCGAACGTGGTCACGCAGATCCGTACCCCCGAGAAGGACGGCTACAACGCCGTGCAGATCGCGTACGGCCAGATCGACCCGCGCAAGGTGAACAAGCCGCTGACCGCTCACTTCGAGGCCGCAGGCGTCACGCCGCGTCGTCACGTCACCGAGATCCGCACCGCGGATGCCGCTGACTACTCGCTGGGCCAGGAGCTCACGGTCGACGGCACGTTCGAAGCAGGCCAGCTCGTCGACGTCGTCGGCACGAGCAAGGGCAAGGGCTTCGCCGGTGTCATGAAGCGTCACAACTTCAAGGGTGTCTCGGCTTCGCACGGTTCGCACCGCAACCACCGCAAGCCCGGCTCGATCGGCGCATCGTCGACCCCGAGCCGCGTCTTCAAGGGCATGCGCATGGCCGGCCGTATGGGTGGCGAGCGCGTGACCGTCCTCAACCTCACGGTGCACGCCGTCGACATCGAGAAGGGTCTGCTGCTCGTCAAGGGCGCCGTCCCCGGTGCTCGTGGCCGCATCGTCTACGTCCGCAACGCAGTGAAGGGTGCCTGATCATGGCTGACTCCACTCTCGCGCTTGACGTCCTCAAGGCAGACGGCAAGAAGGCTGGCTCGATCGAGCTTCCCGCCGAACTGTTCGACGCCAAGACGAACATCCCGCTCATCCACCAGGTCGTCGTCGCGCAGCTCGCGGCGGCTCGCCAGGGAACCCACTCGACCAAGCGTCGCGGTGAGGTCTCGGGTGCCGGCCGCAAGCCCTTCAAGCAGAAGGGCACGGGTAACGCCCGTCAGGGCTCCATCCGCGCGCCGCACATGACCGGTGGTGGAATCGTGCACGGCCCCAAGCCGCGCGACTACTCGCAGCGCACCCCCAAGAAGATGATCGCCGCTGCCCTCCGTGGTGCACTGAGCGACCGCTTCCGCGGTGACCGCATCCACGCCATCGAGTCCTTCGGCATCGACGGCACGCCTTCGACCAAGACCGCGGTGAACTTCCTCACCAACGTCGTCTCGTCGAAGAACGTGCTCGTCGTCATCGAGCGCAACGACGACGTGACGCTGAAGAGCATCCGCAACCTGTCGAACCTGCACGTGCTGACGTTCGACCAGCTCAACGCATACGACGTGCTCGTCTCCGACGACATCGTCTTCACCCAGGCCGCGCTCGAGGGCTTCATCGCCTCCAAGTCCGGCGCCAACCAGGAGGTCTCCGCATGAGCGAGCAGGCATCTGTTCTCCAGACGGCCCTGAACAAGGACCCGCGCGACATCATCCTGAAGCCGGTCGTGTCCGAGAAGAGCTACGGTCTCATCGACGAGGGTAAGTACACCTTCCTCGTGGACCCGCGCGCTTCGAAGACCGAGATCAAGCTCGCCATCGAGAAGATCTTCGGCGTCAAGGTCGCTGGGGTCAACACCCTCAACCGCGTCGGCAAGGCTCGTCGCACCCGCTTCGGCACGGGCAAGCGCAAGGACACCAAGCGCGCCATCGTGACCCTGAAGTCGGGCACCATCGACATCTTCACGGCAATCGGCTGATCCGGGGGATAAGGACAATAATGGCTATTCGCAAGTACAAGCCCACGACCCCGGGCCGTCGCGGCTCGTCGGTGGCTGACTTCGCCGAGATCACCCGATCGACGCCGGAGAAGTCGCTGCTGCGCCCGCTCTCGAAGACCGGTGGTCGCAACAACCAGGGCCGTATCACGACCCGTCACATCGGTGGTGGCCACAAGCGCCAGTACCGCGTCATCGACTTCCGTCGCAATGACAAGGACGGCGTGGACGCCAAGGTCGCTCACATCGAGTACGACCCCAACCGCACGGCACGCATCGCGCTGCTGCACTACTTCGACGGCGAGAAGCGCTACATCCTCGCGCCGGCGAAGCTGAAGCAGGGCGACGTCATCGAGTCGGGTGCAGGTGCCGACATCAAGCCGGGCAACAACCTCCCGCTGAAGAACATCCCGACGGGTACCGTCATCCACGCGATCGAGCTCCGTCCCGGTGGCGGCGCGAAGATGGCACGTTCGGCCGGTGCATCCGTCCGTCTCGTCGCCAAGGATGGCAACTTCGCTCAGCTGCGTCTGCCCTCGGGCGAGATCCGCAACGTCGATGCGCGCTGCCGCGCGACCATCGGCGAGGTCGGAAACGCCGAGCAGTCGAACATCAACTGGGGTAAGGCCGGCCGCATGCGCTGGAAGGGCGTCCGCCCGACCGTCCGTGGTGTCGCGATGAACCCGGTCGACCACCCGCACGGTGGTGGTGAGGGCAAGACGTCCGGTGGACGTCACCCCGTCTCCCCGTGGGGCCAGGCTGAGGGTCGCACCCGTCACGCCAACAAGGAAAGCGACAAGTACATCGTGCGTCGTCGTAACGCCGGCAAGAAGCGTAAGTAGGAGTAAGAGAAGATGCCTCGCAGTCTTAAGAAGGGCCCCTTCGTCGACGATCACCTGCTTCGCAAGGTGGTCGTGCAGAACGAAGCCGGCACCAAGAACGTCATCAAGACCTGGTCCCGCCGGTCCATGATCATCCCGGCCATGCTGGGTCACACGATCGCGGTCCACGACGGTCGCAAGCACATCCCCGTGTTTGTGTCCGAGACCATGGTCGGCCACAAACTGGGCGAGTTCGCGCCCACCCGCACCTTCCGCGGCCACGAGAAGGACGACAAGAAGGGCCGCCGCCGCTGACGCGGTGGCGATAGAGGAGAGAGAAATGGTGGAGTCCATCGCACGCGTGCGACACATCCGCGTGACCCCTCAGAAGGCTCGTCGTGTCGTCGCGCTCATCAAGGGCAAGCAGGCCCAGGAGGCTCTGGCGATCCTGAAGTTCGCACAGCAGAGCGCCAGTGAGCCGATCTACAAGCTTGTCGCGTCGGCCATGGCCAACGCGCAGGTCAAGGCGGATCGTGACGGCGAGTACCTCGACGAGCAGGACCTGTACGTGGCTAACGCCTACGTAGACGAGGGCACGACGCTCAAGCGTTTCCAGCCCCGTGCACAGGGTCGCGCTTTCCAGATCAAGAAGCGCACGAGCCACATCACGGTCGTGCTCTCGACGCCTGAGGCAGCTCCGGCTGCGGCAAGCGACAGCAACAAGAAGGCGAGCAAGTAATGGGACAGAAAGTAAACCCGTACGGCTTCCGCCTCGGCATCACGACTGACCATGTGTCGCGTTGGTTCTCGGACTCGACGAAGCCGGGTCAGCGTTACGCCGACTACGTCGCCGAGGACATCAAGATCCGCAACCTGCTGAAGACGCAGCTCGACCGCGCCGGTGTCTCGAACATCGAGATCGAGCGCACCCGTGACCGCGTCCGCGTCGACATCCACACCGCCCGTCCGGGCATCGTGATCGGTCGTCGTGGAGCAGAGGCCGAGCGCATCCGCGGCGACCTCGAGAAGCTCTCGGGCAAGCAGATCCAGCTGAACATCCTCGAGGTCAAGAACCCCGAGGCCGACGCTCAGCTCGTCGCACAGGGCATCGCCGAGCAGCTCTCTGCTCGTGTGGCGTTCCGTCGTGCGATGCGCAAGGGTCTCCAGGGCGCGCAGCGCGCTGGCGCCAAGGGCATCCGCATCCAGGTCTCCGGCCGCCTCGGCGGCGCCGAGATGAGCCGTTCGGAGTTCTACCGCGAGGGTCGTGTGCCGCTGCACACGCTGCGCGCGAACATCGACTACGGCTTCTACGAGGCGAAGACCACCTTCGGCCGCATCGGCGTGAAGGTCTGGATCTACAAGGGCGACCTGACGGCGAAGGAGCTCGCTCGCGAGCAGGCCAACGCCCCCAAGGCTCGTCGTGATGACCGTGGTGGCGACCGTCGTCGTGCACCGCGCAACGAGGCACCCGTCGCAGAAGGAGCGTCTGCCTGATGCTTATTCCCCGTAAGGTCAAGTTCCGTAAGCAGCACCACCCCGGCCGTAGCGGCCAGGCGACCGGTGGCACGAAGGTCTCCTTCGGCGAGTACGGCATCCAGGCGCTCACGCCTGCGTATGTGACGAACCGTCAGATCGAGTCCGCTCGTATCGCGGTCACGCGTCACATCAAGCGTGGCGGAAAGGTGTGGATCAACATCTACCCCGACCGTCCGCTCACCAAGAAGCCTGCTGAGACCCGCATGGGTTCCGGTAAGGGTTCCCCCGAGTGGTGGGTCGCCAACGTCAAGCCGGGTCGCGTCCTCTTCGAGGTCTCCGGTGTGAGCGAGGAACTCGCTCGCGAGGCACTGACCCGAGCAATTCACAAGCTGCCTCTCAAGGCACGCATCATCAAGCGCGAGGAGGGCGACGCGTAATGGCGATCGGCACCAAGGAGCTCGCTCCGGCAGAGCTCGACACGTTCGAAGACCAGCGCCTCGTTGAGGAGCTGCGTAAGGCCAAGGAGGAGCTGTTCAACCTCCGTTTCCAGTCGGCCACCGGCCAGCTGGAGAGCCACGGCCGCATCCGCGCCGTCAAGCGCGACATCGCGCGTCTGTACACCGTGATCCGCGAGCGCGAGCTGGGCATCCGTGCGACGCCCGCTCCCGTCGAGGCTCCGGCCAAGAAGGCGACCAAGTCGAAGGCGAAGAAGGCGGACTCCGCTGACGACGCCGTGAAGGAAGAGGCTGAGTGATGGCCACCAAGAAGGAAGCCGCCGTCGAGGCTGAGCACGCCGCACACGATGTCCGCGATGCGGATGCCCGTGGGTACCGCAAGTCGCGTCGTGGCTACGTCATCAGCGACAAGATGGACAAGACCATCGTGGTCGAGGTCGAGGACCGCGTGAAGCACCCGCTTTACGGCAAGGTCATCCGCCGCACCTCGAAGGTCAAGGCGCACGACGAGGCGAACTCCGCCGGCATCGGCGACCTCGTCCTGATCAACGAGACCCGCCCGCTCAGCGCCACGAAGCGCTGGCGTCTGGTGGAGATTCTGGAGAAGGCCAAGTGATCCAGCAGGAATCCCGCCTCAAGGTCGCCGACAACACCGGCGCGAAGGAACTGCTCACCATCCGTGTTCTCGGCGGCTCGCGTCGTCGTTACGCCGGTCTGGGTGACACGATCGTCGCGACCGTCAAGGACGCGATCCCGGGCGGAAACGTCAAGAAGGGCGATGTGGTCAAGGCCGTCATCGTCCGCACGGTCAAGTCCACGCGCCGTCCCGACGGCTCGTACATCAAGTTCGACGAGAACGCCGCCGTGATCCTGAAGAACGACGGGGAGCCCCGCGGCACCCGTATCTTCGGACCGGTCGGTCGCGAGCTTCGTGACAAGAAGTTCATGAAGATCGTCTCGCTGGCGCCGGAGGTTATTTAAGTCATGGCGAAGATCAAGAAGGGTGACCTGGTTCAGGTCATCACCGGAGCGACGCAGGAGCGTGGCGGAGATCGCGGCAAGCAGGGCAAGGTCCTCGAGATCCTGGCCGACAAGAACCGCATCATCGTCGAAGGCGTGAACTACGTCACCAAGCACACGCGCGTCGGTCAGACGCAGCGTGGCACCAAGACGGGCGGCCTCGAGACTGTCGAGGCCTCCATCCACATCTCGAACGTCGCAGTCGTCGACCCTTCGACCAAGAAGCCGACCAAGGTCGGCCACCGGGTCGAGGAGCAGACCAAGGACGGCGTCAAGCGCACCGTCCGTGTGCGGTACGCGAAGAAGTCAGGTAAGGACCTCTGATGGCAACCACCGACGCTGCGGTGGCTGGCAAGATCCAGCCCCGCCTGAAGGCGAAGTACAAGGCCGAGATCCAGCAGAAGCTGCAGGATGAGTTCGGCTACACCAACGTGATGCAGATCCCCGGTCTGGTCAAGGTCGTCGTTAACACCGGTGTCGGTGAAGCGGCCCGTGACAGCAAGGTGATCGACGGCGCGATCGACGATCTCACCAAGATCACCGGTCAGAAGCCGCTCGTCACGAAGGCACGCAAGTCGATCGCGCAGTTCAAGCTGCGCGAGGGCCAGGCCATCGGCGCACATGTCACCCTCCGTGGTGACCGTGCGTGGGAGTTCCTGGACCGCCTCGTCTCGCTCGCTCTGCCCCGCATCCGCGACTTCCGCGGTCTGTCGGCCAAGCAGTTCGACGGCAACGGCAACTACACCTTCGGTCTCCAGGAGCAGAGCGTGTTCCACGAGATCGATCAGGACAAGATCGACCGGGTTCGCGGTTTCGACATCACTGTCGTCACCACCGCGAAGACGGACGACGAAGGTCGCGCACTTCTGCGTCACCTCGGCTTCCCCTTCCGTACGGAAGACGCCAAGGCGTAAGCGGTTTCGGGCGGGGCGCACAGCGCCTCGCCCGATCCCTTATAATTGAAGATTGCGTGTCATCGCAGGCCGTCTGTCGTGTAACGGCAGCCGGAACCTCATGAACAAAGGAAAACAACAATGACAATGACAGACCCGGTCGCAGATCTGCTGACCCGTCTGCGTAACGCGAACTCGGCGCACCACGATTCCGTGACCCTGCCGTCGAGCAAGCTCAAGACGCACATCGCCGAGATCCTCCAGCAGGAGGGCTACATCGCTGGATGGGAGACGACTGACGCTCGCGTCGGCTCGAACCTCACCCTGCAGCTGAAGTACGGCCCCAACCGTGAGCGGTCGATCGCGGGCATCAAGCGCGTGTCGAAGCCCGGCCTCCGTGTGTACGCGAAGTCCACCGAGCTCCCCAGGGTCCTCGGCGGCCTCGGCGTGGCCATCCTGTCCACCTCCTCCGGTCTTCTCACCGACCGTCAGGCAGAGCAGAAGGGCGTGGGCGGAGAAGTTCTCGCCTACGTGTGGTAATCGAAAATGTCGCGTATTGGACGACTTCCCATCGACGTTCCCGCGGGCGTGACCATCTCGGTCGACGGCCGTGAGGTCGCGGTGAAGGGCCCCAAGGGTGAGCTCACCCTGACGGTCGCAAAGCCCATCGAGGTCGCGGTCGAGGAGAACCAGGTTCTCGTCACCCGCCCCGACGACGAGCGCGAGTCCCGGTCGCTTCACGGCCTGACCCGCACGCTCATCAACAACAACATCATCGGCGTGACCCAGGGCTACACCAAGGGTCTCGAGGTTGTCGGAACCGGTTACCGCGTGGCTCAGAAGGGCAGCTCGGTCGAGTTCGCCCTCGGCTTCTCGCACCCGGTCCTCATCGACCCGCCCGCCGGTATCACGCTGACGGTCGAGGGCAACAACAAGCTCACGGTCAGTGGTATCGACAAGCAGGCTGTCGGCGAGGCAGCTGCGAACATCCGCAAGATCCGCAAGCCCGAGCCGTACAAGGGCAAGGGCGTGCGCTACGCCGGCGAGGTCGTGCGTCGCAAGGCCGGAAAGAGTGGTAAGTAACCATGGCTCTCAAGTCAAAGTCTGACGCCCGCGCGCGTCGTCACGCCCGCCTTCGCAAGAAGGTCGTCGGCACCGAGGTGCGTCCGCGCCTCGTCGTCAACCGTTCGGCTCGCCACGTCTTCGTGCAGCTTGTCGACGACAGCAAGGGTCACACCGTCGCGTCGGCATCGACGCTCGAGACCGACCTGCGCTCGCTCGAGGGTGACAAGACCGCCAAGGCCCGCAAGGTCGGCGAGCTTCTCGCCGAGCGCGCGAAGGCTGCCGGCGTTTCCGAGGCAGTGTTCGACCGTGGCGGCAACCGCTACGCAGGTCGTGTCGCCGCCATCGCCGACGGCGCCCGCGAAGGGGGTCTGGCACTGTGAGTGACAACAAGGAGAATGAAGTGACCGAAGCGGCAGCTGCCACTTCCGAGACTGCCGCCGGCACCACGCAGGCAGAGCCGTCTCAGCGCGACAACCGCCGCGGCGGTGGCCGTGGTGACCGCAACCAGGGTGGCCGTGACCGCAACTCCCGCGACCGTGGGGACAACCAGTTCCTCGAGCGCGTGGTCACCATCAACCGTGTCTCGAAGGTCGTGAAGGGTGGTCGTCGCTTCAGCTTCACCGCTCTCGTGGTCGTCGGTGACGGCAACGGTCTGGTGGGCGTCGGCTACGGCAAGGCCCGCGAGGTCCCTCTGGCGATCTCGAAGGGTGTCGAAGAGGCCAAGCGCAACTTCTTCCGCGTCCCGCGCGTCGGAAGCACCATCCCGCACCCCGTGCAGGGTGAGGCAGCAGCAGGCGTCGTCCTGCTCCGTCCGGCCGCTGCCGGTACCGGTGTCATCGCCGGTGGTCCCGTCCGCGCCGTGCTCGAGTGCGCCGGTATCCACGACGTGCTGTCGAAGTCGCTCGGCTCGTCGAACACGATCAACATCGTGCACGCCACGGTGACGGCTCTGAAGCAGCTCGAGGAGCCCCGTGCGGTCGCCGCACGTCGTGGCCTCGAGTTCGACCAGGTCGCACCCGCGCGTCTCGTCCGTGCGGAGGCTGACGCCATCGCCGCACAGAAGGTAGGTGCCTGATGGCTGCGCGCCTGAAGGTCACGCAGGTCAAGTCCAAGGTGAGCGAGAAGCAGAACCAGCGTGACACGCTGCGCAGCCTCGGTCTGAAGCGCATCGGTGACAGCACCGTTCGCCCCGACGACGCGCAGACGCGCGGTTACGTCAAGACCGTCGCCCACCTCGTCAAGGTTGAGGAGATCGACTAATGGCTGAGAAGAACGAAGCCGTCGAGGCTGAGAAGGCCCCGAAGAAGGCTGCCGCTCCCAAGGCCGCAGCCGAGAAGAAGCCCGCCGCCAAGAAGGCACCGGCGAAGGCGACCGCGGCCAAGGCCGACGCCGTCAAGAAGCCGGCAGCCAAGAAGGCTGCGCCGAAGAAGGATGCTCCGGCATCCCGCCCCGGCGTGCTCAAGGTGCACCACCTGCGTCCGGTCCCCGGAGCCAACACCGCGAAGACCCGTGTCGGTCGCGGTGAGGGCTCCAAGGGCAAGACCGCGGGTCGCGGTACCAAGGGTACGAAGGCTCGCAACACCGTTCGCGTCGGCTTCGAGGGTGGGCAGATGCCTCTGCACATGCGCACCCCGAAGCTGCGCGGGTTCAAGAACCCGTTCCGCGTGGAGTACCAGGTCGTGAACCTGGAGAAGCTCGCGGAGCTGTACCCCAAGGGTGGCGACGTCACCATCAGCGACCTGGTCGCCAAGGGTGCCGTTCGCAAGAACGAAAAGGTCAAGGTTCTCGGAAACGGCGACATCGCCGTGAAGCTCACCGTCGCGGTCGACAAGGTCTCGGGTTCTGCCGAGCAGAAGATCGTGGCGGCCGGCGGATCCGTCAAGTAACCACTTCATGAGAGGGGTCGGAGATTCTCCGGCCCCTCTTATGGGTTAGCCTGTTCTTTCAGCCGTCCCTCGGGGATCGGCAACCTTTTCAGGAGGACGTCCTTGTTTAGCGCCATCGCGCGGATCTTCCGCACGCCCGACCTGCGTCGGAAGATCGGTTTCACCCTCGCCATCGTCGCCATCTACCGGCTTGGCTCGAATGTCCCTGCTCCGTTCGTGAACTTCCCGAACGTCGAGGAGTGCCTGGCTCTGAACTCAGGCACAGAGGGACTCCTCGGGCTCGTCAACCTCTTCTCCGGTGGCGCGCTCCTCCAGCTCTCGATCTTCGCGCTCGGCGTCATGCCGTACATCACCGCGACGATCATCACCCAGCTCCTCCGGGTCGTCATCCCTCACTTCGAGGCGCTGCACAAGGAGGGTCAGGCCGGTCAGGCTCGACTCACCCAGTACACGCGTTACCTGACGATCGCGCTGGCACTGCTGCAGTCGACGACCCTCGTGACGGTCGCCCGCAGTGGTCAGCTCTTCGGCACGACCGACGTCGCAGCCTGCCAGAACCTCCTCACCAACGACGTGTGGTGGGCGCAACTGCTCATCATCATGGCGATGACCGCCGGTACGGGCCTCATCATGTGGTTCGCCGAGCTCGTCACCGAGCGCGGCATCGGCAACGGCATGTCGCTGCTGATCTTCACGTCGATCGCCGCGACCTTCCCCGGCGCCATGTGGCTCATCTGGGAGAGCAAGGGCTTCGAGGTCTTCCTCCTGGTGCTGCTCGTCGGAATCATCGTGATGGGCCTCGTCGTGTTCGTCGAGCAGTCGCAGCGTCGCATCCCGGTGCAGTACGCCAAGCGCATGGTCGGACGCCGCACCTACGGCGGCACGAACACCTACATCCCGATCAAGGTGAACATGGCAGGTGTGATCCCTGTGATCTTCGCCTCGTCGCTGCTTTACATCCCGGCGCTTATCGCCCAGTTCAACACCCCGCAGGATGGCTCCGAGCCCGCCGCATGGGTCACGTGGATCAGCGCGAACTTCACCACGGGAAACCACCCGGTCTACATGGCCGCGTACTTCCTGCTGATCATCGGGTTCACGTACTTCTATGTCGCGATCACGTTCAACCCCGTCGAGGTCGCCGACAACATGAAGAAGTACGGCGGGTTCATCCCCGGCATCCGTGCCGGGCGGCCGACCGCCGAGTACCTCGACTACGTGCTCACGCGCATCACGCTTCCCGGCTCGATCTACCTCGGCCTGATCGCGCTCATTCCGCTGATCGCTCTCGCCACCGTCGGCGCCAACCAGAACTTCCCGTTCGGTGGCGCATCGATCCTCATCATCGTGGGTGTCGGTCTCGAGACGGTCAAGCAGATCGATGCGCAGCTGCAGCAGCGTCACTACGAAGGGCTCCTCCGATGACTCGATCAGCTCGTCTCCTCATCGTCGGACCGCAGGGATCCGGCAAGGGCACCCAGGGTGTCCGCATCGCCGAGTCCTACGGCATCCCGGTCGTCTCCACCGGCGACATCTTCCGGGCGAACATCAAAGAGGGCACGCCGCTCGGCCAGCAGGTCACGGCTGTCCTCGACCGAGGCGACCTGGTGCCCGACGAGCTGACGAGTGAGATCGTCCGCGATCGCCTGTCGCAGGATGACGCCGCGAACGGCTTCCTGCTCGACGGATACCCGCGCAACTCGGCTCAGGTGGCTCACCTCGACGCGTTCCTCGCGGAGCGAGGCGATTCCCTCGACGCCGTCATCCTGCTCGACGTGCCTCGCGAGGAGAGCATCGAGCGTCTCAGGCTCCGCGCTGCGGAGCAGGGGCGATCGGATGACACCGACGAGGCCATCGCGCATCGCCTGGACATCTACGAGCACGAGACGGCTCCGATCCTCGAGGTCTACGGCCCGCGGGGCATCGTCGACCGCATCGACGGCGTCGGCAGCCTCGACGAGATCACCGAGCGCGTCTTCGCGGCGCTGACCGCGCGCGGTCTGCGTCTCGCGGCCTGATCTGCGCACGATGTTCCGCAAGTCGATCTACAAGAGCGCCGCGCAGCTGCGCGCGATGGTCGAACCCGGCCTTATCACGGCAGCGGCCCTCGAAGCAGTGCGTCCGCTGATCCGGCCCGGCGTCACGACGCTCGAGCTCGACGCCGAGGCGAACAGGGTGATCCTGGCTCGCGGCGCGGAGTCGAACTTCCAGCTCGTGCGCGGCTACCGCCACACGACCTGCATCTCGGTCAACGAGGAGGTCGTGCACGGCATCCCCGGCGAGCGTGTGCTGCAGGCGGGCGACATCGTCTCGATCGACTGCGGTGCTCAGTTCCAGGGCTGGAACGGTGACAGCGCGATCACCGTCGTCGTCCCGGATGACAGCCGCCCCGAGCTGGTCGCCCAGCGTGAGGAGCTCTCCCGGGTGACCGAGGGGTCGATGTGGGCCGGGATCGCCGCCATGGCGTCCGCCTCGCACCTGGGGAACATCGGGGCAGCCATTCAGGGCTACATCGAGGCACAGGGCCCGTCAGCGGTCTCCGGTGAGACCTACGGCATCCTCCGTGAATACGTGGGTCACGGCATCGGCCGCAAGATGCACGAGGCGCCGAGCGTCTTCAACTACCGCACGCCCGACCCCGGCGCCGAGGTCAAGGCCGGTCTCGTGCTCGCCATCGAGCCGATGGTCACCGCCGGCGGCGACGAGACGTTCGTCGAGGACGACGACTGGACCGTCTCGACGGTCGACGGCACCGACGGCTCGCACTGGGAGCACAGTGTCGCCCTGCACGAGGGTGGCATCTGGGTGCTCACGGCGGTCGACGGGGGAGCGGCGGGCCTGGCACCGTTCGGCGTGACGCCGACGCCGATCGCCTGACCCGACACGAGCTGCACCCGACGCCGCCGCTGTCCAGAGCGTCGTCACAACGCGCACATAGGTTTCTCCGGGCACAATAGGTGTATGGGTGCGCATGCACCCGAAGACTTCAGGCCGGGTCCGCCGCGAGTGGGCCTCGACAGAAACGGAAAACCATGGCAGCCGCGAAAGGCAACACCAACTGGTTCGTGATCGGCGTCTCGGCGGCAGTGGTGGTCGTGCTGGCCGTCCTCGCCTTCGTCGTCGTGTTCCTCAACAACCAGGCCACCTCTCCCGGCACCGCGCCGCAGAGCTCGATCGTGAACGAGGAGACCGGTGCCATCTCGTTCGGTACGGGTGAGGACGAGATCGACACGTACGTCGATTTCATGTGCCCGGTGTGCGGCCAGTTCGAGGATGCGTACGGCGAGCAGCTGCAGGCGGCGGCGGCCGACAACCAGATCACGCTGAACATCCACCCGGTCTCGATCCTCAACCGGTACTCGACGACCGGCCAGTACTCGTCGCTGTCGGCAGGGTCCATGTACTGCGTCGCAGCCGAGGCGCCTGACGCGACGCTGGACTACTTCAACCTGCTCTTCACGAACCAGCCGGAGGAGAACTCCGCCGGACTCAGCGTCGCGGAGCTCAGTGCCCTCGCCGAGCAGGCGGGCGCGGGAGCCGCCGCCGACTGCATCGCTGACGGCACGTACACGAAGTTCGCCGACTCGCAGACGAAGGCCCACGAGATCACCGGTACCCCGACCGTCGAGGTCAACGGCACGCGTATCGACAACAGTGAGATCGCGACCGAGTTCGCCAAGATCCTCGGCTGATCCATTCACGTCCATCGACGGGAGTTCCGGCATCCTGCTCAGGTTGCCGGAACTCCCGTTGTCGGATAACATAGATCCTTGGTGCCTTGCGCCTTGATTCGGCGTGTCTGAATCGGCACAGGTATCGCAATCCAACCACCCACCGCAGATCGACCGGTCTGCAGAAGCGTCAGCGAGGCTATGGCTAAGAAAGACGGTGTCATCGAGATCGAGGGCGTGATCTCCGAGGCTCTGCCCAACGCGATGTTCCGCGTTGAGCTCTCTAACGGACACAAGGTCCTGGCAACGATCTCAGGCAAGATGCGGCAGAACTACATCCGCATCATCCCCGAGGACCGCGTCGTCGTGGAGCTCAGCCCCTACGACCTCACCCGCGGCCGTATCGTCTACCGCTACCGCTGATCGGTCGAGAAGTAACGGCCTGCCCCAGCTCGGGGCGGTACGAAGACAGCGAACAGGAAACATCATGAAGGTCAACCCCAGCGTCAAGCCCATCTGCGATCACTGCAAGGTGATCCGTCGTCACGGCCGCGTCATGGTGATCTGCAAGAGCAACCCGCGCCACAAGCAGCGCCAGGGTTGAGCGCCCGTCGGCCACGCCGGCGGACTCTTCGGATCTGACTCACAACTCAATACACACAACGGCAGGATCAGAACCCACGCGAGTGGGGGACACCTCGGGACAGAGGCCCGGGCACCGATCCTGCTCCACACCTCTACCAAACTCAGGAGAACCGCATGGCACGTCTTGCCGGCGTTGACATCCCGCGCGACAAGCGCGTGGTGATCGCCCTTACCTACATCTACGGCGTCGGCCGTACCCGCTCGGTCGAGATCCTCAAGGCGACGGACATCGACGAGAGCATCCGCGTGAAGGACCTCAGCGATGACCAGCTGATCGCCCTCCGCGACCACATCGAAGGTACCTACAAGGTGGAGGGTGACCTGCGCCGCGAGGTCGCCGCAGACATCCGCCGCAAGGTCGAGATCGGCTCCTACGAGGGCATCCGCCACCGTCGTGGCCTCCCGGTCCGTGGTCAGCGCACCAAGACCAACGCCCGTACCCGCAAGGGCCCGAAGCGCACCGTCGCAGGCAAGAAGAAGGCCCGCTAAGCGCGGCCCCCAGGGACTAGGAGAACACTTTCATGGCTGCACCCAAGGCCGCCGCGCGCAAGCCGCGCCGCAAGGAAAAGAAGAACATCGCACTGGGCCACGCCCACATCAAGTCGACGTTCAACAACACGATCGTCTCGATCACCGACCCGTCCGGCGCTGTCATCAGCTGGGCATCGTCGGGTGGCGTGGGCTTCAAGGGCTCGCGCAAGTCGACGCCTTACGCCGCTGGCATGGCTGCCGAGTCGGCCGCCCGCCAGGCGCAGGAGCACGGCGTCAAGAAGGTCGACGTCTTCGTCAAGGGACCGGGCTCGGGTCGCGAGACCGCGATCCGTTCGCTGACGGCCGCCGGCCTCGAGGTCGGTTCGATCCAGGACGTCACGCCGCAGGCGCACAACGGCTGCCGCCCGCCGAAGCGTCGCCGCGTCTGATCCGGCTCGTCGAGCCGCTCGTGCCTCAGGGCCCGAGCGGCTCGACGCCCGCCAGCGGGCATCGACTCACAAAAACTCAAGACCTCACCCCACCACATGTCATATAGCGGGCATGTGATCGAAAGGAACACAGAGTGCTCATTGCACAGCGTCCCACACTGACCGAGGAAAAGATCGTCGAGAACCGGAGCCGGTTCATCATCGAGCCTCTGGAGCCCGGCTTCGGATACACGATCGGCAACGCGCTTCGTCGCAGCCTGCTGTCGTCGATCCCCGGTGCCGCGGTCACCAGCGTTCGCATCGACGGCGTGCTGCACGAGTTCAGCACCATCCCCGGCGTGAAGGAGGATGTCACCGAGATCATCCTCAACATCAAGCAGCTCGTGGTCTCGTCGGAGCGCGACGAGCCGATCACGGCGTACCTGCGCAAGACCGGTTCGGGCGAAGTGACCGCCGCTGACATCTCGGCTCCGGCCGGTGTCGAGATCCAGAACCCCGAGCTCGTCATCGCGACTCTCAACGAGACCGCGAAGTTCGAGCTGGAGCTCACGATCGAGCGCGGCCGTGGCTACGTCTCGGCTACCCAGAACCGCAACGAGTACGCAGAGGCCGGTCAGATTCCGATCGACTCGATCTACTCGCCGGTCCTCAAGGTCAGCTACCGCGTCGACGCCACCCGTGCCGGTGAGCGCACCGACTTCGACAAGCTCGTCCTCGACGTCGAGACCAAGTCCGCGATCAGCCCCCGCGACGCGGTCGCTTCGGCTGCGAAGACGCTCACCGAGCTGTTCGGTCTCGCCCGCGAGCTGAACGTCGAGGCTGAGGGCATCGAGATCGGCCCGGCGCCGGTGGAGGCAGTGAACTCCAGCGAGCTGTCGATGCCGATCGAGGACCTCGACCTCTCGGTCCGCTCTTACAACTGCCTGAAGCGTGAGGGCATCAACACTGTTTCGGAGCTCGTCGCCCTCTCGGAGACGCAGCTCATGAACATCCGCAATTTCGGCCAGAAGTCGGTCGACGAGGTGCGCGACAAGCTCATCTCGCTCGGTCTGTCGCTCAAGGATTCGGTGCCCGGTTTCGACGGCGCCCACTTCTACGGCGGCAGCGAAGACGAGTCCTTCTGACCCACCCGGATTGTCATCTGGCAGAGGCCAGCTGACCCGACCTTTCCTGACCAGGAGTTAGATATGCCCAAGCCCACCAAGGGTCCCCGCCTCGGAGGCGGCCCCGCACACGAGCGCCTGCTGCTTGCCAACCTCGCAGCGGCTCTGTACACCCACAAGTCGATCAAGACGACCGAGACCAAGGCCAAGCGCCTGCGTCCGCTCGCCGAGCGCCTGATCACCTTCGCCAAGCGCGGAGACCTGCACGCTCGTCGTCGCGTTCTCTCGGTCATCGGTGACAAGGCTGTCGTGCACACGCTGTTCGCCGAGATCGCACCGCTGGTCGCCGACCGTGAGGGTGGCTACACCCGCATCACGAAGGTCGGCAACCGCAAGGGCGACAACGCGCCCATGGCAGTGATCGAGCTCGTTCTCGAGCCCGTCACCCCCAAGGCGAAGTCCACCAAGAAGGCCGCCAAGGCTGAGAAGCCGGCTGAGGTCGTCGAGGAGGCTCCGGTCGAGGAGGAGGCTCCCGTCGAGGAGTCCGCCGACGCCGGTGCCGAGTCGCAGGCCGAGGGTGAGGCGGCCGAGGCTGCCGCCGAGGACGCTGTCGAGAAGAAGTCCGAGTAAGCATCTCGCTCGCATGAAGAAGCCCGCCGCCCCGAAAGGGACGGCGGGCTTCTTCGTCGTCGGGGCGTCGCGCCCGGCGAACTCGATCAGCGCACGCGCAGATCCTTGCGGAGGATCTTGCCTGACGCGGACTTCGGGATCGCCTCGATGAACTCGACCTGGCGCACCTTCTCGTGCGGGGCGACATGCGCGGCGACGTGCGCCATCACCGCATCCGCGTCGAGCTGCGCCCCCGACTGCAGTACCACGAACGCCTTCGGCACCTCCTGGCCGTCGTCGTCGAGGGCACCGATCACGGCGGCGTCGGCGATGGACGGATGCTCGAGCAGCACCGCCTCGAGCACGGCGGGAGCCACCTGGTACCCCTTGTACTTGATGAGCTCCTTGAGACGATCGACGATGCGGAAGATCCCGTCATGCGTGACCGTCGCGACGTCGCCGGTGTGCAGCCAGCCGTCGGAGTCGAGCATCTCGGCCGTGGCATCCGGCCTGTTCAGATAGCCCTTCATGACCTGGGGGCCGCGGATCAGCAACTCACCTGGAGCGCTGGCGCCCGCGGCGGGCTCCTCGATGTCGCTGCCGTCCTCTGCGACCAGCCTCGCCTCGGTGTTCGCCAGCAGCATGCCGACCGACGACCGGTCGATGTCCGCGCGGTCGTAGGGGATCGCGTGCGTGACGGGGCTCGTCTCGGTCATCCCGTAGCCCTGGCAGACGGTGCATCCGAGGCGGTTCTCGACGGCGGATGCGAGGGCGCCGTCGAGAGGAGCGGCGCCCGAGAAGATCACCTTGACCGCTGAGGTGTCGTACTGATCGACCAGCGGATGCTTCGCCAGGGCGACGGCGATCGGTGGGGCGATGAAGACCCAGCTCGTGCGGTGCTCCTGTACGACGCGGAGGAACTCGGCGAGGTCGAACTTCGGCATGGTGACCAGCGCGGCGCGCTGCCGCAGCGCGAAGTTCAGCAGGACGGTCATGCCGTAGATGTGGAAGAAGGGCAGCACGGCGAGCACGCGGTCGTCGTCGCCGAGCGAGATCGTCGAGCGGCACTGGCTCACATTCGCGATCAGGTTGCGGTGAGTGAGCATGACACCCTTGGGGCGCCCGGTCGTGCCGGACGAGTAGGGGAGCACGGCCAGGTGAGTCGCCGGGTCGAACGATACCTCGGGTGCGGAGTGGCCTTCACCGAGCAGCGCAGGCAGAGACGGGTGGCCCTCGGCGCCGTCGAGGACGATCACGTGGTCGTCCTCGAAGCCGAGGGCCGCTGCGGCGGCCTTCGCACCGGGGAGAAGTGGGGAGACGGTGACGAGCCAGGTGGCCTCGGCATCCGTCAGCTGGTTGGCGATCTCCTCGGGGGTGTAGAGGGAGTTGATGGTCGTCGCCGTCGCTCCCGCGCGCAGGATGCCGTGGAACACCGTGGCGAACGCGGGGACGTTAGGGCACAGGACTCCGACCTTGGTGCCGACACCGACGCCACGCGCGGCGAGGGCCCCGGCGAACAAGTCGATCTGACCGATCAGTTGACGATAGGTCGTCGTCGCGCCGCTGACACCGTCGACGATCGCGACTGCGTCGAGCCGTTCCTCCTCGACATCGCCGAACAGGAACTCGTGGATCGAGATCGCAGGGATCTCGACATCGGGATAGGAACTGCGCACCATGAGATCTCCTTCGATCCGGTGAGGCGAAGACGCCGTCTGATGCGATCCAGTGTCGCATACCGAGGCACCGAGTCCCAGGGGGGTGCGGGAACCGTCGATGCCATCGGAGAGCCGGGAGTAGGCTGAACCGGTGACTGATGCAGAGACCCTGAGCAGAGGGCCTCGCGCCTATACGGCATTCATCGGGATCGGCCTGATCGCGGGCCTCCTCTCGGGGCTCTTCGGCGTCGGCGGGGGCACGGTCATCGTCCCGCTCCTCGTGCTCTTCCTGCACTTCAACCAGCGACTCGGTGCCGGCACCTCCCTCGCGGCGATCGTCCCGACGGCGACGGTCGGCGTCATCTCGTACGCGATCAACGGGTCGGTGGCCTGGGTCCCCGCGCTCATCCTCGCCGCCGGCGCGGTCGTCGGTGCGCAGATCGGCACCCGACTGCTGCCGAAGATCTCGCAGACCGTGCTGCGCTGGTTCTTCGTGGGCTTCCTCGTGGTCGTGATCGTGAGTCTGTTCCTGGTCGTTCCCTCGCGTGATGCCGAGTTCGAGCTGCAGCTGCTCAACGGGCTCGCTCTGCTCGCGGTCGGTGTCGGCACAGGCATCCTCGCCGGCCTGATCGGTGTCGGCGGGGGCGTGATCGTGGTGCCCGTGCTCATGCTCGCCTTCGGCACGAGCGACCTCGTGGCCAAGGGCACATCGCTGCTCATGATGATCCCCACCGCGATCTCGGGCACGATCGGCAACCTCCGCAACCGCAACGTCGACCTTCTCGCTGCGGCGATCGTCGGAGTCTCCGCCTGCACGACCACCGCACTCGGCGCCTGGCTCGCGACCCTGATCGACCCGCTGGTGGGCAACATGCTCTTCGCGGCATACCTGGTGGTGATCGCGGTGCAGATGGCGATGAAGGCGATCAAAGGGCGCGCGAAGAAGGACTGACCGGGCAGTTCGCACCCCGGCCGATCGCATGGCGCTCGGCCCCTGCGACCGACTGTCCCGCTCAGATGAAGCGATCTTCATCTCAGACTCATCATGACGTCATCATCAACCGGCATCATGAAGTCATGACCGACGTACGACGCCTCCTGATCCCGAGCGCGCTGATCGCCATTCCGGTGATCTTCGCCGCCGGGAGCATCGCCCTTGCGCAGATGCCGCCGTCGCCGCAGATGCCGTCCAAGCCGGTGGTGGTGGAGCTGGCTCCGAAGCCCGCTCCGGCTCCGGTGCCGACCACATCGGCGCCTGCTCCGGCCCCGGCCCCCGCACCGGCCCCTGCTCCGGCTCCGGCTCCGCAACCTCAGGACGACGATGGAGACGATGACGGAGACGACAACGGCGGCGATGATGACTGACGCTCCGACGCTGCCGATCGACGTCATCGATTCGCCTGCCCCACGGCAGATCGATCGTCCGGCACCGCGCAGCGGAGGCGAGCCGCTGCGCACCCTGCGACCGCGCACGCTGCCCGCACGCTGGCGCATCACACTGTGGATCATCCTCAGCACCCTCATCACCCTGGTCGCGGTCGGACTGATGGGGCGCAGCATCTTCCTCGCGAGCGTCGAGCAGACGGCCAACACCGAGATCGAGCAGGAGGCGGCGGAGTTCACCCGGTTCGCCGAAGACGCGGCGGCCGGCGGATACTCGTCGGCCACGGCGCTGCTCAGCGAGTACCTGGCTCGGCAGTCGGTCCACGAGGACGAGGTGGTGGTCACCGCCGTCGACGGGGCGCCGATCGCGATCGCGAGCGGCCGCACGGGCGCCCCAGACTCCGCGGCGTCGGACACCGGAGGTCGTGCGACAGGTGACGGCGACGTCGACTTTTCCGGGGTTCCCGGCGGCGAAGCCCTCGTCGCAGCGCTGCTCGCCGACGATGCGCGCTCGGGTGCGACGGAGTCATCCGAATCGGGGCCGCTGCGGTGGGGACGACTCGATTTCACCGCCGGAGAGCAGCAGGGCTCCGTCCTGATCGTGCAGTACACGCAGGACGCCCGCGATCAGGTGGATGCCGCATTCACGACGATCGCGTGGGTCGCCCTGATCGGTCTGCTGCTCAGCTCGGGCGTCGCGTGGCTGGTCGCAGGTCAGATCCTCGCCCCGGTGCGGGAGGTGTACCGGGTCGCCCGTGACATCAGCGAGCATGATCTGACGGCGCGGGTGCCCGTCGAGGGCACCGACGACATCGCTGCCGTCGCCGCGACCTTCAACGGGATGCTCGACAGGCTCGAGACCGTGCACGCGACGCAGCAACGGTTCGTCGACGACGCCGGACACGAGCTGCGCACACCGATCACCATCGTCCGCGGGCAGCTCGAGCTGCTCAGCGAAGACCCCGAGGAGCGCGCCGAGACCCTGCGGCTCGTGAGCGGAGAGCTCGACCGCATGAGCCGCATCGTCACCGACCTGCTGGTGCTCGCGCGGGCCGAGCAGCCCGACTTCGTGCGCATCGCGAACTGCGAGGTCTCGACCCTCACCCTCGACATCGAGGCCAAGGCGCAGGCACTGGGCGATCGGCGCTGGCAGCTCATGGAGATCGCCGAGGGGCCCACCGCCCTCGACCCTCAGCGCGTGACCCAGGCAGCGCTGCAGCTCGCCGCGAACGCGATGCAGGTGACCGAACCCGGCGATCGTATCGAGCTCGGGTCGCGATTCGACGGCGGCGGCGCGGATCGCCGACTCCGCGTCTGGGTGCGAGACACCGGCCCCGGGGTCGCGGCCGCGGATGCCGAGCGCATCTTCGAGCGTTTCGCCCGGGGCGACAGTGCCGGTGTGCGCCGAGGCTCGGGGCTCGGCCTCGCGATCGTGCGCGCCATCGCCGACGGACACGGCGGATCCGCCTGGGTCGACAGCGTGCTGGGCGAGGGCGCCACGTTCGGCCTCGACATCCCCGCTCCGTCCGACGCGGTCGCAGGCACCGCAGAGAGGAAGGCCTGACATGCGCAGCATCCTGATAGCCGAAGACGACCCGCACATCACGTCGTTCGTGCGCCGCGGCCTGCGGTCCGCCGGCTACGACACCGCCGAGGCGGCCGACGGCCACACCGCGCTGCTGATGGCCCGCAGCGGGGCCTTCGATCTCGTGCTGCTCGACATCGGCCTCGGTGGCATCGACGGGTTCGACGTGCTCGCGAACCTTCGCGGCGAAGGCGTCACGACCCCCGTGATCATCCTCACCGCCCGCGATTCCGTCATCGACACGGTGCGCGGACTCGAGAGCGGCGCCAACGACTACGTCACCAAGCCGTTCCAGTTCGCCGAGCTCGTCGCCCGGGTGCGACTGCGCATCGGAGACGGCGAGGGGCGTTCCACGGGTCCGGTGCTGTCGCACGGCGACGTGCGGGTCGATGTGCGCGCCCGCAGCGTCACCGTCGCCGGTGCGATGCGCGAGCTCACCTCTCGGGAGTTCTCGCTGCTCGAGGTGTTCCTCGAGAACGCCGGCCAGGTGCTGTCCCGCGACCAGCTGATTGGGCACGTGTGGGGCATGGACTTCGATCCCGCCTCGAACGTCGTCGACGTGTACGTCCGTGCTCTGCGCGGCAAGATCGGTGCCGACCGCATCGAGACGGTACGCGGGGCAGGGTACCGATTCCGATGAACACCTCTGTCGACAGCATCCCTCCCGTCGCCGAGCGCGCGCGCTTCGCGACCGTGCCGCCGCAGCGCTCCACCGCGCGGTGGACTGCCCCACAGGCCCGTTCGCCTCGCACCCCGACGGATCGCCCTCCTCGGCCCGGCCGTCGGCGGATCGTTCCCCGACGCAGCACCGTGATCCGTCTCGTGATCGCCGCGGCGATCCTGGTCGCCGGCGTCGCGATGGCGATCGTCGGCTCCACCCCGACCGGCACCGGAGGCATGACTCTGCCGATCGCGGTGACGATCACGATGTTCCTGCTCGCGGTGTGGGCGTGGGCCGCCACGGCGCTCGACGACACGCTCGTCGCATTCCTCGCCGCCGTCGCGCTGATCGTCACCGGCATCCTCCCCGCGACCACGTTCTTCGCGTCACTCGGAGACGAGACGATCTGGCTTCTCATCGGAGCGTTCGTGATCGCGGCGGGCGTCTCGTCATCGGGGCTCGCTCTGCGCGGCGCCGCGCACCTGCTGCGCTTCGCACGCGGACCGCGCAGCCTGTTCCATCTGACCACGGTGGCGCTCATGATCACCGCCTTCGCCGTGCCCGCCACATCGGGGCGCGCGGCGCTCGCCGTGCCGGTGTTCACCGCGGTCGCCGACATCCTGCCCGGGCGCGAGCGCGTCGTCAGGGCACTCGCTCTGCTGATGCCGACGGTGGTGCTGCTGTCGGCGGTCGGATCCCTGCTCGGCGCGGGAGCGCACATCATCACCGATCAGCTGCTGCGTGCGGCTGGTGAGCCGGGATTCAGCTTCCTCGGATGGCTGTGGCTCGGCCTTCCGCTCGCTGTCGTGTCGTCGCACGCGGCGTGCGAGATCATCCTGTGGCGCTTCACCCGTCGTGCCGACCGGACGACACCGCTGCGCGTGACCCCCGCCGACATCGCGCGCTCCGCCACGACCGGCGTGACCGGCCCGCTCAGCTCCATCGAGCGTCGGGCGGCGATCCTGCTCGGAGCCGTGATCGTGCTCTGGGCGACCGAGCCCGTGCACCACCTCACCCCGGCGCTGGTCGCGCTGCTGGGCGCTGTCGCCGCCGTGACGCCGGGTATCGGCTGCACGACATTCCCCTCCGCCGTCAAACGCGTGCCGTGGTCGCTCCTCCTCTTCCTGTCGGCGACGCTCGCCCTCGCATCCGCGCTCACCAGCACCGGTGCGGCGACCTGGTTGAGCACGACGGCGCTCGCACCGCTCAGCGGTCTCGGCGCCGCGAGCGCCGTGGTGTTCGTGCTGGTGGTCATCGCGGTGTCGACCGCCGCCCACCTGCTCATCCCGTCGCGGTCCGCGCGCTCGGCGGCGATCATCCCCGTCGTGATCTCCCTCGCTCCCGCACTGGGAGTCGATCCGATGGCAGCGGCCTTCGCATCGACCGCCGCTGCCGGGTTCTGTCACACGCTTCCGAGTTCGGCCAAGCCGGTCGCGATGTTCGCCGATCCCGACGTCGTGCCGCACGGCTTCACCCCGAAGGATCTGCGACGGCTCTCGGTGCTGCTCGCCCCGGCGATGTTCGTGCTCGTCGCCGTCTTCGCCCTCTGGATCTGGCCCGCGATGGGTCTGCCGCTCCTGCGCTGACCCCCGTTCCAGACTCCCCGTCACACCCCGTTCCGCGTGCACCGCCGGTGCAGCGGTGATCGTCGTGCCCGAAAGGGCGAAGCCGCCCTCACGGGCGCAGAAGGAGGAAACCATGTCCATCCACATCCCGCAGCGCATCCTGATCGCACCGAGCGGCTTCAAGGAGAGCCTGAGCGCCGAGGTCGTCGCGCAGGCCATCGCATCCGGCGTGCGCCGGGTCATCCCGGGCGTACAGGTCGACGAGTTCCCGGTGCCCGACGGCGGCGAGGGCACGGCTGTGGCGCTCGCCGCGGCAACTGGCGGCGAACTGGTGCCGCTCACCGTCACGGGGCCGGTCGGGGCCCCGGTCGCGGCGCACTGGGCGCGTCTGGGCGGACACGCGCGAGGCACGGCTGTCGTCGAGATGGCATCCGCTGCGGGCCTGCGTCTCGTGCCCCGCGATCGGCGAGACCCCGGCGAGACGACCACCCGAGGCGTCGGCGAGCTCATCGCCGCGGCGCTCGACGACGGAGCCGAGCGCATCGTGGTCGGCTGCGGAGACTCCGGCACGAGCGACGGGGGAGCGGGAGCCCTCGAGGCTCTCGGTGTGCGCATCCTCGACGCCGACGGCGTGCAGATCGCAGCGGGCGGTCGCCACCTCTCCGAGGCGGTGCGCCTCGACCTCGACGGTCTGCACCCGCGCGTCGGCGAGGTCGAGATCGTCCTCGCCTGCAACATCCACAATGTGCTGTGCGGTCCGCGCGGTGTCGCCCGGGTCTTCGGGCCGCAGAAGGGTGCGACGCCCGAACAGGTCGAGCATCTGGCCGGTGCGTTCGATGCGTGGGCGGGGCTGCTCGAGGAGCAGAGCCCGCACGGCTCGACCATGGATGTGCGCACGGGAGGCGGCACCGGCGCATCGGGCGGTCTCGGGGCCGGACTCGCAGCCGTGCTCGGCGCCCGCCTGGCCCCGCGCTTCGAGGTGCTGCTGGACAGCGGCCTGCTGCCCAACGTACTCGACGAGCTGATGGCGGTGGCCGACCTCGTCATCACGGCAGAGGGTGCGATCGACTTCCAGACACCGCGAGGCAAGGTGCCCGCCGAGATCGCCATGCGCGCGCGGGTCGCCGGGGTGCCGGTGCTCGGGATCGCAGGATCGCTGGGTCAGGGGGCACCGACGGTGCACGACATCGGGATCGACGCCATCGCCTCGATCATCACGGTCCCGATGCCCTTGGAGCAGGCGGTGGTGCACGGCGAAGCGCTGCTGCGCGATGCGGCGGAGCGCTGCATGCGCATGGTTCTGCTCGGCTCGGCCATGTCGGCACGAGCAGCCTGAGGGCCTGGTTCACTGCCACCCCTCGGTAGGATCGAGGGGTGGCAGTGAATCAAGAGCTTGTCGGTCGTGAGTTCCCCCCGACCGCCCCCTACCTCGTCGGCCGTGAGAAGGTGCGGGAGTTCGCGCGCGCCGTCTTCGCCGACGCCCCTCAGCACACCGATGTCGAGGCCGCTCGTGCAGCGGGCTTCGACGACGTCGTGGCGCCGCCGACCTTCGCGATGGTCATCCAGGACCACACCCTTCAGCAGCTGCTCGCCGAACCGGATTCGGGCATCGTGCTCGCGCGCACTATTCACGCCGAGCAGAAGTTCTCGTACTCCCGGCCGATCGTCGCGGGCGACGAGCTCACCGGGCGGCTCAGCGTCACCGGCATCCGCATGATGGGCGGCAACGCCATGATCACGAGCGCCGCCGAGATCACGGATGCCACGGGCGCACACGTCGTCACCGCCACCAGCGTGCTGCTGGTCGGCGCCGAAGAAGGAGCCGCGTGATGCCGTTCGCTGTCGGAGACGTCGTCGCAGAGCGCACCGTCCACCTCACGCGGGAGTCGCTCGTCCGGTACGCCGGTGCCTCCGGCGACTTCAACCCGATCCACTACCGTGACGACATCGCCGCCTCGGTGGGACTGCCCGGTGTCCTTGCGCACGGCATGCTCACGATGGGCATCGCCTCATCCGTGGTCGTCGCAGCTCTCGAGCCCGGCGCGCAGATCCTCGACTACGGCGTGCGCTTCACCAAGCCCGTCGTCGTCGACCCGAACGACGGAGCCGATCTGCACGTGCTCGCCACCGTCGGAGCGGTCGACGAGGCGTCGACGAGGATCGACCTCAAGGTCACGTTCGGCGAGACGACCGTGCTGGTCAAGGCGCAGCTGCGCATCGCCTCCTGATGGGTGACCGCGTGGTGCACGAGATCGAGCCGTTGCAGCTCTCGACGCTGACGACGCTCCGCACCGGGGGAGCGCCCGAGCGGATGCTCGAGGCCTCGACAACGGCAGAGCTCGTCGACGCCCTCACCGACGTGTGGTCCCGCGGCGAGGAGTGGTTCGTCCTCGGGGGAGGCTCCAACCTGTTCATCGGCGATGAGCCGTTCGAGGGCACGGTGATCCGCGTCCTGACCCGCGGCATCGAAGAGCTTCCTTCTCCGCACGCAGGTCGCGTCCGGCTGCGGGTGCAGGCGGGCCACGGCTGGGACGACCTCGTCGGCTACGCCGTCGAACACGGCTATGCCGGTCTCGAGGCCATGAGCGGCATCCCCGGTACCGTCGGCGCGGCTCCTGTGCAGAACATCGGTGCCTACGGCCAGGAGATCCAAGAGACCCTCGTCGAGGTCGAGCTGATCGACGAGGCGACCGGTGAGACCTCCGTGGTGTCCGCCGCCGATCTGGGTCTCGGATTCCGCACCTCTGTGCTCAAGCACCACTACGGCAGCGTGCCGCAGCGACGAGCCGTCATCCTGTCGGTCACGGTCGATCTGGTCGTGGCCGGAGAGCGGGTCGTCCGCGGCGAACAGCTGCGTCGGGCTCTCGCGCTCGACTCGGACGCTCCGGTGCCTCTCGCTTGGGTGCGTGAGCGCATCCTCGCCACGCGGGCGTCGAAGGGGATGCTGCTCGACGAGCACGATCCGGACACTCATGGCGTCGGCTCCTTCTTCCAGAACGCGATCGTGCCCGATGCCGTGGCGCGCGCGCTGCCGCCCGAGTGCCCTCGCTGGCCCGTGGCCCCTGATCTCGATGCCGTGACGGTGATCCCTCTCGCGTCGTACGACGGATTCGTGCCGCCGGTGAAGACCGAGGCTCCGGACGTCAAGGTGAGCGCCGCGTGGCTGATCGAGCAGGCCGGGATCCGCAAGGGCTTCAAGCTGTCTCGGTCGCGGGCGTCCGTCTCGACCAAGCATGCTCTGGCACTGACCAACCGCGGCGGCGCGACCGCCGCCGAGGTCTCGGAGCTCGCGCGCTTCATCCAGAGCCGCGTGCACGCCGAGTTCGGTCTGGTGCTGCAGCCGGAGCCCGTGCTGCTCGGCGTCGAACTGTAGGAGCCCTGTTGCTCGAATGGCTCCAGGCCGAGTGGCCTCAGGTTCTCGGTTTCGTCACGGGAGCGGTCTGCGTGTGGCTCGCCGGGCGTCGGAACGTCTGGAACTACCCGATCGGCATCGCCAACAACGTGGTGCTGTTCGTCGTCTTCATCGGCGCGGGGCTCTACGCCACGGCCGTGCTGCAGGTCGTCTATCTGCTGATGGGCGTGCACGGCTGGTGGCGCTGGACGCACGGCGCCGAGCAGAGCCGCACGTACGTCGTGAACACTCCGCGCCGAGCATGGCCATGGCTGGCGCTCGCTGCGATCGCCGGCGCTGCCGTGCTGGTCTGGGTGCTCACGACGTTCACCGACTCGCAGGTGGCGATCCCGGATGCCGCGACGACCGCCGCGAGCCTCGTGGCGCAGTACATGCTCAACCGCAAGTGGATCGAGAACTGGTTCGTCTGGATCGGCGTCGACATCGCATTCGTCGGCCTCTCGATCGTCGCCGGCCTCTGGGTCATCGCGGCGCTCTACGCGCTCTTCATCGGACTCTGCGTGATCGGCCACCGGTCGTGGCGTCGGGCTGCAGGCGCCGATCGCGATGCCGCGGCGGCGGGCACGACGTCCGCTCCCGCCCGGGCATGAGGTGGCGGGCATGAGCGGTCACGGACTGGTCCTCGGCAAGTTCTACCCGTTCCACAGCGGGCATTCGCATCTCATCCGTCAGGCGCAGCGCGCGAGCGACCGCGTCACCGTCCAGGTGCTCGGCGCCTCGGTCGAGTCGATTCCGCTCGAGGTGCGCGCCGATTGGATCCGCGAGTCGCACCCCGGTGTGCGGGTGGTCGCCGCGATGGATGACGCCCCGGTCGACTTCGAGTCGGAGTCCGCGTGGGACGAGCACATGGCGCTGATCGGGTCGCTGCTCGACGAGCCCGTCGACACCGTGTTCTCGTGCGATGCGTACGGAGGCGAGCTGGCGCGGCGACTCGATGCCCGCTGGGTGCGGATCGACGAGGGGCGACGCATCAACCCCGTCTCGGGAACCGCCATCCGCGCCGATGTCGCCGGCAATTGGCACGAGCTCGCGCCGGCGGTACGCGCCTGGCTGACCGTCCGGGTCGTGGTGCTGGGGGCGGAGTCCACCGGATCCACCACTCTCGCTGTGGCATTGGCCGAGAGGCTGGGGACGCTGTGGGTCCCCGAGTACGGCCGCGAGCACTCCGAGATCCGCGAGGGCGGCCTTGAAGCCCCGTGGCGCAGCGACGAATTCGACCTGATCGTCGATCGGCAGATCGCTCTCGAACAGCGCGCTCTGCGGGAAGTGCCGGTGCCGGTGCTCGTGTGCGACACCGACGTGCTCGCGACAGCGCTGTGGCATGAGCGCTACGTCGGTTCGACGGCCGCGCGCCTGTACGAGGCCGCCGCGACGCATCCGCCGTTGCTCTACGTGCTCACGGGCGACGAGATCCCGTTCGAGCAGGACGGGATGCGCGACGGCGAGCACATCCGTCATGGCATGCAGCAGCGCTTCCGCGATGTGCTGGCAGCGCGAGACGTGCCCTGGCTCGAGGTGCGCGGCGATGTGCCGACGCGGGTCGAGGCCGCGGCATCCGCTCTGCAGCCCCTCCTCGCCGAGCACCTGAGCTTCGCCGTTCCGCTCGAGGCACGGTCGCTCGACGAGCAGCGTGCGCTCCAGCAGCACGCCCGATCGACATCGTTAGGATGATCGCATGCCCGACCGCTGGAACAGAGTCTCCGCCTCGCCCACGAACCCCGGCAGCGGACACGGCATCGAGGCGCTGACCGCCGAGGACCTGTTCCGGCCGGCCGCGCGGGCCGCGGTACCGCTCGACGAGAAGCTCCGCCAGGTCTACTACTGGATCGTCAACCGAGCGGTGATCTCTCCCTATTACGACATGGAGTTCTCGCACGGCGATCCGCTCTCGATCGGGCTGGGGGATGCCGGGGCGGCCGTATCGCTGCCGACGCAGGCGTCGTTCTCGTCGAACGTCCTCGTGCCGCTGCTCACGTTCGCGGTCGGTGGCAAGTGCCTGCTGATCGGCGGACCCGGTCGGGGAAAGACCACCGTCGCCGTGCTCATGGGGGTGCTCGCGGGCACCTCGTCGTCGAACGTCAGGCGGGCCGTGCAGCAGGGACAGCCGCAGCTCACTGTCAGCGATCTCGTCGGCATCCCGCTGCCGCGCGATCTCGTCGGAGCAGAGCGGCTGACCGACATCCGCATCGCCTGGCGCGACTGGCTCGGGCTTCCCATCAAGATCATCGACGAGTACAACCGCATCCCCACGAAGACCCAGTCGGCGCTGCTGACGATGGTCGCGGAGGGGTACGTCGAGAGCCACGACCAGATGCGCCGCACCGCGCCTGAAGGGGGAGTGGAGAGCTGGTTCTTCACCGCGAACGACGACGCGGGCGGCGGAACCTTCCCCGTCATCCAGGCGCTCCGCGACCGCATGGACGTCACCGTACAGGCGGCCGGGTTCAACAGTCGGTTCTTCGACGAGCTGATCACCCGGGTCGAGGCGGGGGAGAAGCCCGAGGAGCACGTGCCGGCCGAGCTCTCGTTCGACGCGGCGCAGCAGTCCGAGATGCGCGCGCAGATCCGCGCGGTGCCGATTCCGGATGCCGTGCGCGAGCGGCTGCGGTTCTTCCTCAGCCATTTCGAGTTCGTGCAGCACGGCGGGCGCCGCTTCGAGTACCGCACCAAGGACGTCGTGACGACGGCGGGCGGACGCGTCGGCGAAGTCATCGAGGCGAACAGCGGTGCCGATCTCGAGGTCGATCTCGGGGCGCAGACCCGCAACGGACTCTCGGTGCGCGCTCTGCAGACGCTCATCATGTACGCCAAGGCCATGGCCTGGTTCCGGGGCGTGGACGCCGTCGAACTCGACGACGTCGCGGCGGTCCTGCCGTTCGTGCTCCGTGGCAAGCTGCTGCCCAACGCGACGCATCCGCGGTTCGACGTCGGAGCGGAGCGCGAGCTCAGCACCGACACCGTCAGCTGGCTGGCCGACCTGTTCGCCCAATCGTGCCGGCAGTACGATGCGCTCGGACGCGACACCGACGACGAGGTGGCTGCGCTCCTCAGGGAATTCGACCGAGGCCTCGACGGTCTGCCGGCACTCGAGGCCTCTCGTCGCATCACCGCGGTCGAGGCGCAGCTGCGCCGGATCGCCACGGTCGGCAAGCTGTACGGCCGCGACTTCGATGACGTGATCGCGTTGAAGTACCTGCATCAGCGCTACACCGCCTACGTGCGATGGCAGGAGCTGCGCGGGTGAACCGCGTCCCCGTACAGCTGGCGAACGTCTCGGCGCCGTTCCCGCCCGCGGAGCTTCCCGATCTCTCGGTCGCGGGGCTCGATGCGGCGCTCGCGGCGGAATCGGTGCGGGGCGCCCACGGTGATCCGATGCTGTTCGGTCGCGCGCTCGCCGCGGGCATCGCGCTCGACCCTGCAGCGCTCACCGACCGCGATCGCGCGCTCGACCTCGTGGCGATCGCCGCGTGGCGTGCGGGCGCGCTCGGGCTGCGCGCCGATGCGCTCACGAGGCTCGACGATATCGACTCCGCAGAGCAGCGCGTGTCGGCCGCCGCGGCGCTCGGTGTCGGCGTCGACCTGCTCGACGAGTTCCGCCGCCGGCAGCGCAGCGATCGCTTCTGGTGGCCGGGCCGGGCCGATCAGCGGGGATACGTCCTCGCCACCGGTGGGTTCCGAGGCCTCGGCGGCGCGTGGATCCGTCCCCCCGAGCGCGTCGATCCGCTGCCGGATGACGGTGCCTTCGCGTTTCTCGTGGCCGGCGCCTGGTGGCGTCTCGACAGCGATGTGTGGGGCGCGAGGCTCTCGCTGCTGCCCGAGCAACCGACGACGGCCGAGCCAAGCGATGACGGGACGACCATCGTGATCGGGCCGGACACGCACCTGGCCTGGGTGCACGTGCGGGAGCAGGTGTGACGGCCCTCCCCGATCGGGTCGCGCTGCCCGATCGGGTCGCGCTCACCGACGACGCGCGATCGGCGTGGGAGCGGGCGCTCGCCCTGTGGCGCGTGCGCCTCGACGACCCGGCCATCCGTCCCGGGGCCGCTGCGGCGCACGGCGCGCCCGCATGGTTCTCGTTTCCCCCATCGGTGACCGTCGACCCGCACTACCTCGCCGACCGCGGGCTCGCGGACGAGCTGTGGAGCATGTTCGCCCACGAGATCGGGCACCACGTGCTGGCGCCGAGCACACGCATCGACTCGCTCAAGATCGACCACCAGATGGCACGCGCGATCACCGCAGCCACCGCGCGCGTGAATGCGGGGGACGGGGCGCGGAGACTCTCGAACCTGTGGAGCGATCTGCTCGTGAACACACGCGTCGCCCAGCTGCAGCGGGCGGAGCAGACCGGCGCCCCCATCGCCACCCGGGATCTCGGCATCGTCCGGCTCGGTCTCGCCCTCTATCCGGCGCCGGCGGGCAGCGCCGACCGTCTCTGGTGGGTGTACTGCCGCGCATACGAGTTGCTCTGGCAGCTGCCGGCAGGCACCCTGTGCCCGCTCGAGCCGCCGCCCCGACCGGAGCGCGCTCGCGTGCAGACGACCCTCGTACCGCTCAGCCGGATCCCCGAGAAGCACCGTGAGAAGGAACGCGTGCTGCGTGCAGCCCAGACCGAACGCGAGCGTGTGGCGGCGGAGCTCGCCGGAGCGACAGCGACGAACCCTGCGGTCGACGCCGCTCTCGTCGCGGATGCCGTGCGCTCGTTCGCCACCGACCCCGTCTCGGGTGCCGCGCTGTTCGGCGTGATCGCGGCCCCCTATCTCGCCGAGCAGGCGGGAGCGCCGGAGGGTGCTTCGGAGCCACGCGTCGGATGTGGGGTCGACGACGCCCCCGCCACGGCAGACGAGCTCGGCCGCATCCTCGCCGACCAGCGCCTGCGCGGCGATCTGCCGCGGCACCCCGGCATGGTGAGGGACCCGGACGGAGAGGGCGATCCGGAGGACACGACCGACGACGGCAGGAAGAAGGACGGACAGCGTCTGACCATCGCGCGCACTCTCGCGCTGTACCGGGAGAGCGGAGAGGATGCCGTGCTCGCCGCCTGGTACCGCAATGAGGCGGCCGCATGGGTGCGACCGTACACGCGCCCCGCTCCTTCGACGCCGACCGGCGGCATCCCCGGTCCTGTCGAGCTGTGGGAGGTGGGAGACGCGCTCGCCGACCTCGACTGGCCGCTGACCCTGAGGTCGGGCACTGTGATCCCCGGCGTCACGACCCGTCGGCGCTCGGAGCTCGACGACGAGCCGATCGTCCGCGAGAAGAGCATCGAGCTCGACCTCTACATCGACTCCTCCGGATCGATGACGCATCCGCGCAACGGCTCGCCCGCCGTGCTCGCCGGCACGATCCTCGCACTCTCGATCCTCCGTGGTGGCGGCCGGGTCAGGGTCACGAGCTTCTCGGGCACGGGCGAGGTGGCGGGGATGCCGCGGTTCGGCCGCGACCCCGGCGAGATCATCGCCGCGATCGCGCTGTTCTTCGGCAGGTCGACGTCGTTCCCGCTCGATCTCTACGCCGCGAGGTACGCGGGGCTTCCGCCGGCGGGCGACGACGACCAGCGTCACGTCGTGGTGCTCTCCGACGATGGGCTGGTGTCGATGTTCGGCGTCGGCAACGAGCCGTACCAGGGCGTCGCCCGCACCGTTCGAGAGGTGTTGACGACCGGTACGCTCGTGCTCATGGACCGCAGACACCAGGTCGCGCAGCTCGCCGAGCGCGACGGATACGACGTGGTGTACCTGCAGACGATGGCCGACGCTCCCGCAGCGTGCGCGGCCCTGGCGGAGGCGCTGCATGGCTGACACCGAGACGCTGCTCGCCGCGTGGAGCGAGCGCTCGGGCGGAGAGCCCGAAGCCTGGGCGCGCACGAGACCAGGGCCCTCGCTCGAGTCGGTCGCCGCCCGCATCTCCCGCGTTCCCCAGGAGTTCCTCGACGAGCGGACCTCAGTGCGTGCCCTGGCGGGAGACGTCCTGGGCGGCCAGATCGTCGCCACCCGGTTCGACGACGACCCTCGTGTGCGTCAGGGGGCCGCGATCGGACTGTGGCTCGTCGCCAGCGAAGGTCTCATCGAACCGCTCGACCCGGCGCTCTCGACCGGATGGGCAGCCCTCGCCGTCGATGCGCTCGCTCTGCGTGTCGCCCCGGTGGCCGCTCCTGCGGAGTGGACCTCCGACGACGAGCGGCGCACCGAGGCCGCTCGCACGTTCCTGCTCTGGTGCGGCTTCCTCCCCGCGGGGGAGGATGCGGCGACCGCCGCGTCCCTTCTCGCCGCCTGCGACTCCCTGGCCCGCGATCGGGCGCTCGCCGAGGCGTACGAGGGCCACAGGCACCGCGCCGACATAGCCCGAAAGCTCGAAGAGGCCCGCCGCAAGGAGGCGGCAGCGCGGTACTCCAGTGAGTGACCCCGATCTCAGAGGTGCGCTGACCCTCGCCGAGTACGCCCCGGGTGAGGCTGCGGTGCTCACCGACGCGGAGCGCTGGCCGACCATCGATGCCGAGGGAGTGGCGAGGCTCACACACTGGCGTGCGCATCCGGACGCTCCGCAGTGGACCCACTCGACCGGCGACCGCCTCACCGCCGAGCAGGCCGAGCGGGTGCGGCATCCGCTCTCCACCGACGACTGGCTCCGCGAACATCTCGAAACCGCACGGCGCACGTTGCGTTATCGGGGGATGCCGGAGCATGCCGCGCTCGAGGACTTCCCGACGATCGCACGGTCCGACCTCGTCGACGACCTCGCTGCGTTCGTGCCGCTCGATGCGGATCTCTCCCGCATGCTGCACGGCACGAGCTCGGGCTCGACCGGGGCGGCACTGCTCATCCCCGACGACGTCGAGGAGGTCGCGCGCGGCTTCCACCTGCTGGTCGCGCTCGCCGCATCCGCCGGGGCCACGGTCACCGCCGACGATGAGCGGATGGCAGTGGCGAACCTCGTCTTCCAGAGGCAGGCGTTCACCTACGTGTCGGTGATCTCGACCTTCGCGCACCGCGCCATGGCACGCCTGAACCTGCATCCCTCCGCCTGGGACGACGTCGACGCGCGCGCCCGGTTCCTCGCGGAGGCGGATCCGCAGATCCTGAGCGGGCATCCGACGAGCCTTGCCGAGCTGCTGGATGCCGGACTCGACGCCGTGCTGCACCCCGCTGTGATCTTCTCGGGCGCCATGGCGCTCTCCTCACCGCTGCGTGCGCGCCTCGAAGCGGCGTTCGGGTGCCCGGTGATCGACGTGTACGGGCTCCACGAGACGCGCCCGATCGCCGCGCGAACCGACGACGGGCCGTTCCGGATCCTGGACCGGCGAGTGCACGTCGAGGTCCTCGAGCCGCGCCGCGACGTCGCCGTGCCCTCGGGGAGCATGGGAGAGATCGTGGTGACCGCGGGGGAGAACCCGCTGCTGCCGCTGGTGCGATACCGCACCGGCGACTTCGGGAGGCTGGTGCGCCTCGACGACGGCGCGGTCGGCATCGCCGACCTCGAAGGCCGCGACAACACGCGCTTCCGCGCGGCCGACGGCACGCTCGTGCCGTGCGTCGAGCTGACGCAGCAGCTGCAGGCCCGGGGTGCGCTGGGGTGGTCGATCGAGCAGGGGGACGACGGGCGGGTGCGCGCGGCGATCGCGGGCGGTGACGACGCCGGCATCCGCACAGCTCTCCACGCGCTGCTCGGGATGCCGGTGGAGGTGCACCGCGTCGCACGCCTCATCGACCTCGGCGAGGGCAAGCCCCGGCGCTATCGCAGCAGCGTCCCCGACTGACGGCATCGCATCGACTGACGACGTCGGCCTGACTGACAACGTCACCCGTTCGCCGTACACTCGCGGCATGAGCGGACTGATCCCCTACCTGCTGTTCCCGGGAAACGCGGCCGAGGCCCTGGAGCACTACCGCTCCGTCTTCGGCGGAGATCTGCAACTGCTCGCCTACTCGCAGGCGGGTCGCCACGACGGCCCCGGCGATGCGATCGCCCACGGGCAGCTGTCCGGCCCGGTCGAGCTGGCAGGTGCCGACGCCGGAGCCGACGACGATGCCGTGCAGATGAGCGGCATGTTCCTCTCGCTGCTCGGCACGGCCGATGCATCGACCCTGACCAGCTGGTTCGATCGGCTGTCCGTGGAGGGGCGAGTGATCGATGCCCTGCAGAAGCGACCGTGGGGCGACTATGACGGCACCCTCGTCGACCGCTACGGCATCCGCTGGCTCATCGGATTCCACGACGAGGAGTGACGTCGGCCGCCCATCGCCGACGTCCCCCTGCACGACGACGCCCCACCTCGCCGACGTCTGCCCGGTGGGGCGTCCTCGGCGAGGCGGGGCGTCGGTGATGCGGGGTCAGCTGAACAGTCGCTGCAGGCGCTGCACACCCTCGAGGAGCTGGTCGTCGCCGAGCGCGTACGACATGCGGATGTATCCGGACGGGCCGAAGGCCTCACCCGGGACGACCGCGACCTCGGCACGCTCGAGGATGAAGTCCGCGAGTTCGAGCGAGGTGGTCGGCGTCACGCCGTCCCAGGTGCGGCCGAGCAGGCCCTGCACATCGGGGTAGACGTAGAAGGCGCCGAGCGGGTTCGGCACGACGAGGCCGTCGATCTTCGACAGCTCCGACACGATGAGGCGGCGTCGGCGGTCGAAGGCCTCGCGGAACTGCTCGGCCTCGGTCTGGGGGCCGGTGAGCGCCGCGATCGCTGCCTTCTGGGCGACGTTGTTGACGTTGCTCGAGAGGTGTGACTGCAGGTTGCCGGCGATCTTGATGGCATCCGCGGGTCCGACCATCCAGCCCACACGCCAGCCGGTCATCGCGTAGGTCTTCGCGACGCCGTTGACGAGGATGGTCTGGCCGGCGAGAGCAGGAACGGCCTCGACGATGGAGGTCGCCTTGACGCCCTCGTAGGTGAGGTTCTGGTAGATCTCGTCGGAGACCACCCAGATGCCGTGATCGAGCGCCCACTCGCCGATGGCCGCGGTCTCCTCGGCGGTGTACACGGAGCCCGTCGGGTTGGAGGGCGACACGAAGACGAGCACGGTCGTGCGCTCGGTGCGAGCGGCCTCGAGCTGCTCGACGGTGACCTTGTAGTCCTGGTCGGCGCCGGCGAAGACCTCGACCGGAGTGCCGTCGGCGAGGCGGATCGCCTCGGGGTAGGTGGTCCAGTACGGCGCGGGCAGCAGCACCTCGTCGCCCGGATTCACCACGGCCTGGAAGGCCTGGTACACCGACTGCTTGCCGCCGTTGGTGACGATGACCTGGCTCGGCGAGACCTCGAGTCCCGAGTCGCGCAGCGTCTTCGCGGCGATGGCCTCGCGCAGCGCGGGCAGGCCGGGCGCCGGGGTGTATCGGTAGCTCGCCGGATCCGCCAGAGCCTCGGCCGCGGCATCGACGATGAACTGCGGTGTCGCGAAGTCAGGCTCGCCCGCGGCATACGAGATGACGGGCTTGCCTTCGGCCTTGAGGGCCTTCGCCTTGGCATCGACCTTGAGGGTCGCCGATTCGGCGATGGCGGACAGCTTGCGAGAGAGAGGAGCGCGTTCGGTCACGATTACGAGCGTACTCGGGTCGACGCTGTCGATGACGGGTCGGGCGCCGTCAAGAATCGCTGTTCTTGACGGCGCCGACTGCGGATTCCGCCGATGTCATCACGCCCGCCGCCGCGCGCCGACGACGCCTCTGCACGATGAAGTACGCACCGATCGCTGTCACCAGGCACGGGATGCCGAAGGGCAGCGTCGCGCGGAACTCCTCGGTGAGGGCGGTCGAGATCGCGATCGCGATCATCAGGACGGCACCGATGACAGCGCCGACCCGCGCTCCCCACACGGTGTACTTCGGCTTCACTCCCTGTGCTGCGAGCCGACGACGGAACGCGACGTGCGTCACGAAGATCATGAACCAGGTGAACAGGGCACCGAACATCGAGATCGCGAACATGATGGTGAAGGCGTCCGCCGGGTTCAGCACGTAGATTCCGGTCGCGACGGCGATGCCTCCGGTCGACAGCAGCAGCGCGTTGAGCGGCGCTCCGTTCCGCCCCACCTTGCCGAACATCCGAGGTGCCTCGCCGGCGCGCGACAGTGAGAACATCATGCGGGTCGAGATGTACAGCTGGCTGTTCATCGCCGAGAGTGCGGCGATGATGACGACGAAGTTCAGAACCGAGTCGGCGAACGGGATGCCGATGACCTGCATGACCGTGACGAACGGGCTCGAACCCGACAGGATCTCGGAGACCGGGGCGATCGACACGATGAGCGACAACGTCAGGATGTAGAAGATGAGCAGACGGAAGGCGGTGACCTTGAACGCCTTCTTCACGGCCTTCTCGGGTTCGGCTGCCTCTCCTGCGGCGACCGCGATCATCTCGATGCTGAGGTAGCTGAAGATCGAGACGATCACGGCGAACCACATGCCGCTCAGACCGTTCGGCATGAAGCCCCCTTCGGCGCCCCAGTTGTGCACCCCGCGCTTCTCGTCTCCCGCGAAGAAGACCAGCCAGCCCGCCACCACGATGAACGCGAGGATCGCGAACACCTTGATCGCCGAGAACCAGTATTCGAGCGTGCCGAAGCTCTTCACGTTCATTGCGTTGACGAGGATCAGCGCTCCGCCGAAGACGATCACCCAGATCCACGGAGGGATCCCGGGGAACCACAGCTGCATGTATTCGCCGACCGCCGTCACCTCGGTGCCGACCGCGAGCACGATGCAGCCCCAGTACATGTAGCGCACCAGGAACCCGGCGAGAGGGCCGATGTAGTGCTCCGCGTACGCTCCGAACGATCCGGAGGTGGGATGCTGCACTGTCATCTCGGCGAGTCCGGCCATGAGCATCAGCGCGATCATGCCGCCGATCAGATAGCTCAGCACGACGCTCGGGCCGGCGAAGCCGATCGCGAACCGGCTGCCGAGGAACAACCCGGTGCCGATCGCCCCGCCGAGTGCGATCATCCCGAGCTGCCGTGCGGTGAGCGACTTCTGCAGCCCGATCTCTCGGGTCTGGATGTCGGAGAATTCAGCCATGGTCGTCCTTCAGCGTCGTTGCGTGCGGATGAGGGGCGCCGCGGCGAGTCATCGCCCCCAGCGCGACGCGAGTCTTGCAAGGATTCGAGCGAAATGGCACAGTCATGAAGATGATTCGAGAAGGCCGAGATTTTTCGTACGGGATTCGGCGAAGACGCCGCAACTGAAAGGCGAACGATGACGTTCACACTGACCGATTCCGACAGGCGGATCCTCCGCGAGCTGTCGCAGGATGGACGCCTGTCGAACAAAGAGCTGGCGGTCCGTGTGGGGCTCGCGCCCTCGACGTGTCACGGGCGGGTGCGGATGCTCGAGGATGCCGGGGTCATCCGCGGGTACCGTGCGGTCGTCGATCCTCAGGCCGCAGGTGCGGCGATCAGCGCGTTGATCTCGGTGGCGGTGCTCGATCATGCCCGCAGCCAGGTCACCGAGCTGATTCCGCTGATGCAGGCGATCCCCGGCGTGCAGCAGGTGTTCCTGCTCGGCGGAGACCGGGACGTCGTGATCCACGTCGCGATGGCCGACGTGCCCGCGCTGCGCGAGTTCATCAGGGTGCACGTGGGTTCCCATCCGGATCTCGGCCAGTCGCAGACCCAGCTGATCTTCGACCATGCGGCAGGCACAGCGCCGGCATGAGCGCCGCTCCCGGACTCGCCCGGTCAGACCAGTACGCTGAGTGCTCATGAGCACGGGCGGCGATGCGGTGGATGCGGACGATCTGATGCCCGAGGGCGGGGTCCGGCCGCAGCACCTCATAGTGACGGTGTTCGGGCGCTACGTCCGCGCCCACGGCGGCGAGATCCGCATCGCGTCCCTCATCGAGATGATGTCCGCGCTGGGAGTCGACGCCGGCGTGGTGCGCTCCTCCGTGTCGAGACTGAAGCAGCGCGGCATCCTCGTGACCGAGGGTGGAGGCTCCTACCGCCTTTCGTCCTCGCTCGAGGCGGTGTTCTCGGCGGGTGACCGACGCATCTTCGAGTCGCGCAGGGCGCGGCCGGGCGACCCGTGGCTGCTCGCATCGTTCAGTGTCCCCGAGAGCGAGCGCCCGCTGCGTCACCAGCTGCGCAAGATCCTGCAGCGACTGGGGTTCGGTCAGGTGAGTGGCGGGCTCTGGATCGCGCCGGGGCTGATCGCCGACGAGACCGGGACGGCGCTTCGTCGAGCGGGCCTACACGGCTATGTCGAGCTCTTCCTCGGCTCCCGCATCTCATTGGATCCGCTCGAGGACGCCGTGCGGGACTGGTGGGATCTCGCCGCGATGGAGCCGCTCTACCGCGGATTCGTCGACAACTACGGAGGGATGCTGGGCGAGACCGATGAGCGGGCGGCATTCGCCGCGCATGTCCGGGCGATCACGCAGTGGAGGCGGCTGGTGTATCTCGATCCGGGGCTGCCGCTGGACCTGCTGCCCGAAGGGTGGATCGGCGTCGAGGCCGGACGCCTGTTCGCCGAACTGCACGAGCACCTGGAGCCGGCCGCCGAACGCTTCGTGGCCTCCGTCATGACCTGACGCTGCATATTGGTATCGCACTTGCGTGACGATCGTCACGTGTGTGACACTTCTTCGACACGGAGCGAAGGAGCTTTCATGACCGAGCACGAACTGCGCTGGGATCGGACCCCGCAGGTGACCCGCACCGGCGAAGAAGACACCCAGACGATGTCGTCGGGAGGGTGCGTCCGCGTCTCCGGGGTCGGACCGCAGCACACCGAGGCGACGAAGATCTGGTTCGGCCAGGTGTCGAACGATCCCGGCTACCGATCGCTGCCGCATCACCACGGTGAGGCGGAGACCGGAGGATACGTCCTCCGAGGCTCGGCCCGCATCTACTTCGGCGAAGGGTACCGCGAGCATCTCGACATGACGGCCGGTGACTGGGTGTTCGTGCCGCCGTTCATGCCGCATGTGGAGGCCAACATGTCGGTGACCGACGAGCTCGTCTGGCTGACCACACGCACGCCCGACAACATCGTCGTCAACCTCGACGACGTCGACGACGCCACGCTCGACGGCTTCCGGCGCGTATGAGCACGTCCGCCGCCTTCCATCGCGCCATCGCTCTCACCGAGGTGACGACGACGCAGACGGACCGAGCCTTCGAGGCGCAGCCGCAGCCGGTGCCGTGGCCCAAGGCCTACGGAGGGGACACCGTCGCTCAGAGCATCGCAGCGGCCCTCCGCACGGTCGATGACGACCGGTCGCTGCACTCAGTGCACAGCACGTTCCTCCGCGGCGTCGACGTCGCGGAGCCGGTGCACTACGAGGTCGAGGTGATCCGCGACGGCCGGGGGTTCTCGACGAGGCACGTGCGGGGCTATCAGCGCGGAAAGCTCGCGTTCATGGCGACGGCATCGTTCCACGTCCCCGAATCGTTCCCCGAGCACGCCCCGCCGATGCCGGATGCACCCATGCCCGAGCTGCTCCGCTCATCCGCCGAGGTGCTCTCGGGGGTCGAGGGCGCCGACATCGACTACTGGTCGCACGGGCGCAGCTTCGACATGCGACACGTGCCGGGCACCGTCTACATCGAGATCGAAGGCGACCGCACGGCGCACCAGGCGGTGTGGGTGCGTTCCTTCGACAGACTCGACGACGACCCCCGCACGCACCAACTCGCGCTGGCCTATGTCTGCGACTACACGATCCTTGAGCCGATGCTGCGCGTCCTCGGACTTCCGTGGCGCGACGAAGGTCTCGTCACGGCCAGCCTCGACCACGCCATGTGGTTCCACGCGCCAGCACGCGCCGACGAGTGGCTGCTCTACGCGCAGGAGAGCGCAGCGATCTCCGACGGGCGCGGTCTCGGCCTAGGCCGGTTCTACACCCGCGACGGACGCCTGGTCGCGACCGTCGCTCAGGAGGGGATGATCCGCCCGGGTCGTCCGCTCTGACCACAATCCATCTTCACTTCCGAAGGGACCGGCAATGATGCTTTCCCGCTCAGCGCACGTCGACACGTTCGCACGTGACTCGCTGCCACCTGCCCACCTCTGGCCCACTCTCGAGTTCACGATTCCGGACGTCCTCTACCCGGAGCGACTGAATGCGGCCGTCGAACTCCTCGACCGGACCATCGACGAGCTCGGCGCCGATCGCACGGCGATCCTGCTCGCAGACGGGACCACCTGGAGCTACGGCGAGCTCCGCCGGCGCGCCGACCAGTTCGCCCAGGTGCTCACCGAGGATCTCGGTCTCGTGCCGGGAAACCGGGTGCTGCTGCGCATGCTCAACGGTCCATGGACCGTGGCATGCTGGCTCGGCGCGCTCAGAGCCGGGATGATCGTGGTCACCACCATGGTGGCGTGGAAGGCCAGGGAGCTGCGTCCCATCGCGGAGCGCGTGCGGCCGCGCGTCGCCATCGTCGATCGGCGAGGCGTCTCGGACGCAGAGATCGCCTTCGCCGAGATGCACGCGCCGCCTGCGATCGTCGTGGCCGGCGGAGACGACGACGAACTCGTGCGGGCGTGCGACTCCAAGCGAGGCGTGTTCGATCCGGTGGACACCGCCGCAGACGATGTCGCCCTCCTCGGCGCGACCAGCGGCACCACCGGAGTGCCGAAGATCACGATGCACTTCCATCGCGACATCCTCGCCAACGCCGACACCTTCGCGCGGCACGTGCTGCACCTGACCGCGGACGACGTGAGCGCGAGCACCGCGCCGCTCGCGTTCACCTTCGGGCTCGGCGGCAACGTCGTGTTCCCGCTGCGGACCGGCGGTGCGATGGTGCTCGTCGAGCGGGCCACACCGATCGAGCTCGCGAAGCTCATCGAGCCCCTGGGGATCACGGTGCTCTACACCGCGCCCACCGGATATCGCAGCATCATCAAAGAGGGGCTCGCGGGGGAGCTCCGTCGGCTGCGCATCGGCGTCGCAGCCGGAGAGCACCTCACGATCTCGACGTTCGAGGCCGTCGAGGCAGCCAGCGGACTCCGACTGATCAACGGCATCGGCGCGACCGAGATGCTGCACGTGTTCATCTCGGCATCCGGAGACGACATCCGCCCCGGTGCGACCGGACGGGCCGTGCCCGGCTACCGCGCGGCCATCCTCGACGACGACGGGCGCGAGCTGGGCGCGGGTGAGCCGGGCAGGCTGGCGGTGATCGGCCCGACGGGATGCCGTTACCTCGACGACGAGCGGCAGAGCGTGTACGTCCACGACGGGTGGAACATCACCGGCGACACGTTCGTGCAGGACGAGGACGGCTACTTCACCTTCCAGGCCCGCAACGACTCGATGATCGTCACGGCCGGCTACAACGTCGGGGCGCCCGAGGTGGAGGAGGTGGTGCTCAGCCATGACGACGTGCTCGAATGCGCGGTCATCGGGTGCCTCGATCCCGAACGGGGCATGATCGTCGCCGCATTCGTCGTGCCTCGCGCGGGCATCGCGCCCTCTGATGCGCTCACCGCCGACATCCTCGACCACGTCAAGGCCCACCTCGCGGTGTACAAGTGCCCTCGCCGCATCGACTATCTCACCGAGCTGCCCCGCAACCCCAGCGGCAAGGTGCAGCACTTCATCCTTCGCGAACGAGCGGCCGCAGCGCTCGACCTCGCCGTATCCGACACTCAAGGAGCCTGACATGCGCGTAGCCGTCATCGGCGGAGGGCCCGGAGGGCTCTACTTCGCCGCACTCATGAAGCAGCTCGACCCCACCCACGAGATCACCGTGTGGGAGCGCAACGCCCCCGACGACACCTTCGGGTTCGGCGTGGTCTTCAGCGATGAGACCCTCGGAGGGATCGAGAACGCCGACCCGGTCATCGCCGCGCGCATGGGCGAGCAGTTCGCCCGGTGGACCGACATCGACATCGTGTTCGGCGGCACGACGCACACTGTCGGCGGGCAGGGGTTCGCGGCGATGGGACGCAAGGAGCTGCTGCAGCTCCTGCAGCAGCGGTGTCTCGAGCTCGATGTCGACATCCGGTTCCGCACTCCTGCTCCTGATGCCGCCGAGCTGATGGCTGAGTACGATCTCGTGCTCGCGGCCGACGGCGTGAACTCCTTCGTGCGAGGGCAGTTCGCCGATCGCTTCGGCCCGGATCTCGATCGTCGCGTCTCGAAGTACATGTGGCTCGGCACCGACAGGGTGTTCGAGGCGTTCACGTTCGCTGTGCAGCACACGCCGCACGGCATCATGCAGCTGCACGGCTACCCGTACTCCGACGGGAGCAGCACGTTCCTCATCGAGATGCATGAGGACGTCTGGCGCGCGGCCGGTCTGGACGCCACCGAGGGCGAGCTCTTCCCGCCCGGCGCCAGCGATCAGTACTCGGTCGATCGGATCCGAGATCTCTTCGCCGAGGTGCTCGACGGTCACGAGGTGCTGACCAACAACTCCAAGTGGCTCAACTTCACCACGGTGCGCAACGAGCACTGGCATCATGAGAACCTCGTGATCCTCGGCGACGCGGCGCACACCGCGCACTTCTCGATCGGCTCGGGCACGAAGCTGGCGATGGAGGATGCTCTCGCGCTCGCCGCCTGCGTGCACGAGCATGTCTCGCTCGACGACGCGCTCGTCGCCTATGAAGCCGAGCGTCGGCCCGTGGTCGCATCGACGCAGCGCGCGGCGCAGGCTTCGCTCGAGTGGTTCGAGAGGATCGGCCAGTACGCAGACCAGGAACCCCTGCAGTTCGCCTTCAACCTGCTCACCCGCAGCAGGCGCATCACCCTCGACAACCTGGCGGTGCGCGACCCCGCCTTCGCGAGCGAGGTCGTGCGCGGCGCGCCGCTGGCGAGTCGCGAGGCCGACGAGCCGGCGATGTTCCGACCCCATCGCATCGGACGACTCGAACTCAAGAACCGCATCGTGGTCTCGCCGATGGACATGTATTCGTCGGTCGAGGGTGTGCCGGGTGACTTCCACCTGGTGCACCTCGGCTCGAAGGCGATGGGCGGTGCCGGCCTCGTGATGACGGAGATGGTGTGCGTGTCGTCCGAGGGGCGCATCACGCCGGGGTGCGCGGGGCTCTATTCGGACACGCAGGCGGATGGCTGGCAGCGCATCGTCGGCTATGTGCACGGCAACTCGACCGCCATGATCGGCGTGCAGATCGGACACTCCGGTCGCAAGGGTTCCACTCGCCGGATGTGGGAGGGGATCGACCGGCCGCTCGAGCAGGACAACTGGAAGACCGTGGCACCGTCGGCGCTCCCGTACGGGCCGAAGAATCAGGTGCCCGAGGAGATCGATCGGACGACCATGTCCGTGATCCGCGAGGAGTTCGTGGCGGCGACGCGACGTGCAGCGGCCGCGGGGTTCGATCTGGCGGAGCTGCACGCGGCGCACGGATACCTCATCTCGTCGTTCCTCTCTCCGATCTCGAACCGGCGCACAGACGAGTACGGCGGCTCTCTCGAGAACCGCCTGCGCTATCCGCTCGAGGTGTTCGACGCGATGCGCGCCGCCTGGCCGGAGGATCTGCCGCTGACCGTGCGGCTCTCCGCCGAGGACTGGATCGACGGCGGGAACACGATCGACGACTCCGTCGAGATCGCCCGGGCCTTCATCGCCCACGGCGCAGATGCGATCGACGTGTCGTCGGGGCAGATCGCGACCCACGAGAAACCTCAGTTCGGGCGTAGCTATCAGACGCCGTTCGCCGATGCGATCCGCAACCGCGTCGCGGCCGCGGCGGGCGTCTCCGTGATCGCCGTCGGAGCCATATCGAGTCACGACGACGTCAACTCGATCCTCCTGGCAGGCCGAGCCGACCTGGTCGCACTCGGTCGCACCCACCTGTGGGATCCGCAGTGGACCCTGCATGCGGCCGCCGATCAGGGGTATCGCGGCCCGGGCGCCGAGTGGGTGCCGCAGTTGCGCGCCGGGTCCCGCAAGCCCCCGACCTCGCGCACCGATGCGGTGCGCCCGCGGTTGGCGCTGGTGCGAGATGCGCAGGACGAGAGCGCCGACACCGCTCATCGGCGGTGGGCGCCTCGGCTCGCGGGGGCAGAAGCGTCGGCTCGCTGAGCCGGCCGTCGATCGACACCCAGACACCCAGGCGTCCAGACGTCCAGACACCCAGACAGTCCGAAACGAAGGAGACCGCACATGTCGCGGCAGATCATCAATCCCGAGTCGCTCGTGAAGCCGAGCGGATTCGCGCACGGCGTCCGAGCCGGAGAGTTCGTCTACCTCGGCGGTCAGACGGCGATGGATGCCGCCGGGCACATCGTCCCTGGCGGCATCGTGGAGCAGTTCGTCCAGGCGTTCTCGAACGTGCTGACCACCCTGGCGACGGCTGGTGGCGAACCACGCGACCTCGTCGATGTCACCATCTACCTCACCGACGTCGACGACTATCAGCGCAACGGCCGCGAGATCGGCAGACGATGGCGCGAGCTCGCCGGCACCGAGTACCCCGCGATGGCGGGTATCGGCGTGACACGGCTCTGGCAGCCGGAGGCGCTGATCGAGATCCAGGGCGTCGCGCACCTGTCTGGCGCGCAGGACTCCTGATGCGTCTTGCGACAGTGCGCCGAGACGGCGGCACACACGCGGCGGTGGGAGATGCGGCGGGATGGGTGCTGCTCGACGAGTCCGACGTGCAGGAGCTGATCGCTGCCCCGGACTGGCTCACGCGAGCGGCGGATGCTCTGCGGCATCCGGCCAGGGCCGATGTCGACGCGCACGAGTTCGCCCACCCGGTGCCGCGGCCCGCGAAGGTGTTCTGCTGCGGCCTGAACTATCGCGACCACATCGTCGAGACGGGGCGGCCGGTGCCGGAGTTCCCGACTCTGTTCGCCAAGTTCGCAGACACGCTGACCGGGCCCGCAGACGACATCGTCGTGCGCGAGACGCGCAAGCTCGATTGGGAAGCGGAGCTGGCGGTCATCGTCGGCGCTGAAGTGCATCGAGCCGACCGTGAGCAGGCGAGGGCGGCGATCCTCGGGTATGCGGTGTCGAACGACATCTCGATGCGGGACTGGCAGCAGCGCACGCTGCAGTGGCTGCAGGGCAAGGCGTTCGACGCGACGACGCCGGTGGGGCCGTGGGTCGTCACCGCAGACGAACTCGATCCGAGTTCCGGGCTGCGCATCACCTGCGCGGTGAACGACGAGCTCGTGCAGGATGCCGACACCGCGGCGCTCGTCTTCGACGCGGCCGACCTCGTGGCCTATGTGTCGCAGATCACGGCACTCCGCCCCGGTGACATCGTGCTCACCGGGACGCCGGGAGGCGTGGCACTCGGGATGCCGGAGCCGCGGTGGCTGCGCGACGGAGACGTGGTCACGACTGAGATCGAGGGGATCGGCGCGCTCCGGAACACGATCCGCTTCGACCACGGACGCTAGACGCGACCGATGGCACGCAGGAGGGCCGGGGAGATCGACTCCTCGGCCCTCCTGCGTGTCTCAGCTCAGCCGGTCAGTCGGTCACGCCGTGGCGAAGCCGTGCGCGCGGGCGACGGCATCCAGTGCGATGCGACCAGCCTGCACGTTGAGGCCCTTGGCGAGTGCGGCGTCGTCCGCTGCGGCTCGCTCCCACCCCTCGCCGGCGATGGCCGACACGTAGGGGAGGGTGGCGTTGGTGAGGGCGCGGGTGGCCGTCTCGGGCACGGCGCCCGGCATGTTGGCGACGCAGTAGTAGATCGAGTCGTGCACGGCGAAGGTGGGGTCGTCGTGCGTCGTGGGACGAGAGCCTTCGAAGCATCCGCCCTGGTCGATCGCGATGTCGACGAGCACCGAGCCGGGCTTCATCGTGGCGACCATGTCGTCGGTGACGAGCTTGGGCGCGGCGGCACCGGGGATCAGCACCGAGCCGATGACGAGGTCGGCCGTCGCGAGCTCCTCGGCGATGTCGTACCTGCTCGACGCACGGGTCTGCAGAGCGCCGCCGTAGCGGTGCTCGAGCTCACGGAGGCGCGGCAGCGAGATGTCGATCACGGTCACCTGAGAGCCGAGCCCGAGGGCGTTGGCGGCCGCGTGCTCCCCGGCGACACCGCCGCCGATCACGACGGTCTTGGCGCGAGGAGCGCCGGCGATCCCACCCATCAGCACGCCTCGTCCGCCCGCTGACCGCATCAGGGAGTACGAGCCCATGGTCACCGAGAGGCGGCCGGCGATCTCGCTCATCGGCACGAGCAGCGGCAGGCTGCGATCGGGCAGCTGCACGGTCTCGTAGGCGACGGCCGTGGTTCCCGCATCGACGAGCGCGGTGGTCAGCGCGCGATCGGCCGCGAGGTGCAGGTAGGTGAAGAGAGTGAGGTCTGGGCGCAGGAAGCCGTACTCCTGCGCGATCGGCTCCTTCACCTTGATGAGCAGGTCGGCCTTGCCCCAGGTCTCTTCGGCCGTGTCGACGATCTCTGCGCCGGCGAGGCGATAGGCCTCGTCGGAGATGCCGGAACCGACGCCCGCGCCCGACTGCACGAGCACGCGGTGCCCCTCGTGCACCAGACGGTCGGCGCCCGCAGGCGTCAGCGCGGTGCGGTTCTCGTTGTTCTTGACCTCTGTGGGCACGCCGATCTTCATCGATCCTCCAAGTGACGGTTGCGTGGGTACATCCCAGAATCGCAGAAACGTCGACCTATCGACAGAATGCCTGAAGAACATTCGCTCTGGCAGGAGATCCTGCATAATCGTTCGCATGGAGACGTCATCCGAGGCCGCGCAGTCGAACACTCTTCGGGCCCCGGCGCTCGACGCGATCGATGCGCGAATCGTCCAGCTGCTGAGCGACGACGGGAGGATGACGAATGCCGAGCTCGCCGGTCACCTCGGTGTCGCGCCCTCGACCGCGCACGCGCGACTGCGCGCCCTCGTCGACCGGGGTGTGATCAGCGGCTTCCACGCGAGTGTCGACGAGCGGATGCTGGGCGCGGGCCTGCAGGCGATCATCGGTGTGACGCTGCGTCCGAGCGGGCGTAGGGAGAGCATCGTCGAGTTCGCCGACCGCGTGCGAGTGTTGCCGCAGGTCATCCAGGTGTTCTTCCTCGGAGGAGACGACGACTTCCTGCTGCACATCGCCGTCGCCGACTCGTCGGAGATGCGCGAGTTCGTGCTCGAGCACCTGTCGGCGCAGTCGAGCGTCGCCTCGACGAGGACCAGCATCGTGTTCGACTATCACCGGAATTCGGTGGCGGCTTCGTTCCGCTAGCGAAGGGGCTGGCCAGGTGCCGGAAACCGTCGACTGTATATTGCACGGTCTCAGCCGGGTGCCTATCGTGAGGGCCGGGACGGTGCAGCCGACGCCGACGCGGCTCGCATCCGCTGGGGGTTGCGATGTCGCGGGTGATCGATGATGCAGAGCTGGCCGCATGGCTGGGCAGGCTGTCGACGGGGCTGTGGGCGTCGCCCTCCGGCGATGACGAGCGTGCGGTTCCCGAGTGGTTCTCTGACGAGGTGATCCGTCTCGATGGACATCGCGGGATGCTCCAGCTCTCCAACTTCGGGACCATGAGAGCCGACGATCCCGACGCGTTCCAGGCGGCGCTCCTGCGCAGGTCGATCGGGGCCACGATGCTCTACAGCACCCTCGAGACGGCGCACACCGTGAGCTACGACCGTGGTTCCCCTGAGAACGAGGACATCATCATCGTCGGGATGTCGAACCAGGGCGGCCAGCGGCTGCACACGGCTGCGGGCGTCCAGCTCATGAGCGTCGGGCGCATGGGATTCATGTCGAGTCTTGGCGCCTCGGCCGTCGAGCATCTCGGCGTGAGCGACACGACCGGCGTCGTCGTCCCTGTGTCGGCGATCCCGGGGTATCGACACGTGCTGGCACGAGGCGCGGACATGTTCCCGGACACACCCCTGACGAGAGCAGCGGGTGCGTCGTTCGGACGGATGCTGTTCGAATGGGCCAAGGACCCAGACCAGGGTGCCGGAGCGCTCGCGGGCACCGAAGCCGCGCTGCTCGCTCTGGTGCGTGGTCTCTTCCGGCAGTTCCCCGGCGACGGTGAGACCGATCGGGCGAGTGAGCTCCGCGCTGAAGCGGGGCGGATCATCGAGCGGCGTCATCGCGACGCCGGCTTCGGTATCGAAGAGCTCGCGGCGGAGCTGCACATCAGTCGGCGCCAGCTGTTCCGCCTCTACGCGGGGACGGACGAGAGCCTCGCCGGCCGGCTGCTGCGCCGCCGCCTGGTGACGGCCAGGGAAGAGCTGCTGTCGACTCCTCCTCAGGATCTCGCGGCGGTCGCCCTGCGCTCGGGGTTCGCCGACGCTGCCGCGCTGCGCGCGCAGTTCTCCCGCCATGTCGGTCTGAGCCCCAGTGCGTTCCGCCTCGCCGCACGCACGCAGCCGCCGCGACTGGCCGAGGCGATGCTGCTCAGCGACGAGCAGCTCGGCCCCTCGCTCTGACCGTCATCCGGTGACACGAGATCGCGATTCGCGTGCCAACGGGTGCACTGCGTGCCGGGGTTCGTGCACCGGGTGACAGATGGGTCGGCGTCTCTTCCGGCGCGTTCTGCGCGTGCATAACCTGGGCTTGCCCGTGTCCCCAGGCGGGTCATGACGGCAGATGGCGACGAAGCTCCGGCTTCGGGTTCGTCGGCTGTCACGGCTTCCGGACGCGGTGGACCGCCCGTCCGGAAGCTCGGGGACAGGCGCGTGAGCGCCGGGTACGACGGACCGCCCGCGGGAGAACGGGTGGACGTGCGGGTGCTTCGGTCGGGGGAACCGAGGCACCCGCGAACCTCCGGGTTCGCGTCAGGCGCCGAACGACGACGGAAGCGCGCAGTAGTCCGCGAAGCGCCGGATCGGATTCGCGGGGTCGGTCACGTCGACGAGCGCCGAGGCGATCGCATGCGGGGCCTCGTCTCCTGCGAGCTGCCACACGATGAAGTTCCATAGACCGCGAGCGGTCTCACTCAGCATCGCGGGCGGACCCGAGACGACGAGCACGCTGCCGCTGTCGGGGGACCCGCGAAACGGAGCGATGACATCGGTCCGCAGAACCTGCTCGTCACCATCGTCCGTGTGCTCGCGCTCGACCTGCTGGCCCGCGGCGGTCAGAGCTGCGGCGAGGCCATCGGCCGCGTGGCGTGAACGCTCGGCATCGGCTCCCGCGACGACGAGCAGGCGGCGTCCACGCGGGTACAGGTGCAGGAACTCGGCGGAGATGTCGGACCAGGCGTCGCTCATGATCTCAGGCTACGCCCGCCGGTGATCACAGGCGCCGTCGGTCAGAACATGGTCAGGATGCCGGCGAGCAGGGAGGCGACCATGAGAAACACGGGCATCGCCAGCAGCACCATGGACGTGCCGGCGGTGAGGAGCGCCGCCACCCCCAGTTGCACCGGGAGTCTCGGTCTGGGGACACCCTCACGTGGCAGATTCCCGCCGACCACGAGCCCGACCGCGCCGGTCGCGATCGCGATGGTATGGGATGGACGCACGAACTCTATGGGGATGCGGAGCACAGCGGTCTCCTCGAAGCCGAACAGGACCAGGGCGATCGGGATCGCTGTCAGCAGGGTGAGCGCGAGCGACGCGGAACCGAGGCTGAGGGAAGTGGTGCGGCGGACGCGGAGAGCGTGTTCGGAAAGGGGCGTAGGTATCGGCATCCCGCGAGCGTAGGGCGGGGCGGAGACGCTCGAACCCGGTTGTCCACAGGGGTGGAACGGCAGAGCCCCTCGGATGCGGGATCGCGGCATCCGAGGGGCTTCTGTGCAGTGTGAGTCAGTCCTCTTCGACGAGGAAGCGGCTGTACGCGCCGAGTGTCAGGAACGCCGGGAACTCCTCCTGCAGCGCGACGTCACGGAAGATCTCCGCCGCGTCGTCGAACCGATCGCCGGCCGATCGCGTCGCCTGGGCGAGCACATCGCGGATCAGATCCTCGATGTACTCGGCCGTGATCGGCGTGCCGTCTTCGGTGGTGCGGTCCTGGTGGATCCACTGCCACACCTGCGAGCGGCTGATCTCGGCGGTCGCGGCATCCTCCATCAGGTTGTCGATGGCGACAGCGCCGAGCCCCCGCAGCCACGCCTCGAGGTAGCGGATCGCCACCGAGACGTTGTCACGCACGCCCCGTGCCGTGATCGGGCGCCCGATGTGCACGTCGAGTAGCTGCGCTGCGGTCACCGCGACCTCGGGGCGCTGGCGATCGAGCTGATTCGGCCGGTCGCCGAGCACGGCGTCGAACTCCGCCTGCGCTGTGGGGATCAGATCCGGGTGAGCCACCCAGGTGCCGTCGAAGCCGTCGCCGGCCTCGCGCTTCTTATCGGCGGACACCTTCTCGAACGCCCGCGCGGTGACATCGGGGTCGCGGCGGTTGGGGATGAAGGCGCTCATGCCGCCGATCGCGTAGGCGCCCCGCTTGTGGCAGGTCTGCACGAGCAGTTCGGTGTATGCCCGCATGAACGGCACCGTCATCGTGACCTCGCTGCGATCAGGGAGCACGAAGCGCGCGCCGCGACCGCGGTAGTTCTTGATGATGGAGAAGATGTAGTCCCAGCGTCCGGCGTTGAGGCCTGCGCAGTGGTCGCGCAGCTCGTACAGGATCTCGTCCATCTCGAACGCCGCGGGCAGCGTCTCGATGAGTACGGTGGCGCGGATCGTGCCGTGCGGGATTCCGATGTACTCCTCGCTGAAGGAGAACACGTCGTCCCACAGCTTCGCCTCTTCGCTCGACTCCAGCTTCGCGATGTAGAAGTACGGGCCGCGCCCGTTCGCGATGAGCTCCTTCGCGTTGTGGAAGAAGTAGAGACCGAAGTCCACGAGCGAACCGGATGCCGCGGTGCGGCGCCCCGCGCGATCGGTGAACTGCAGGTGCTTCTCCGGCAGGTGCCATCCGCGGGGGCGCATCACGATGGTGGGCGTGCGTTCCGCGGTGACGCGGTACTCCTTGCCCGGCCCCGACTCGGTCGACGGGCCCGTGAAGGAGAGCTCGCCGCGGATCGCGTCACGGAGGGACAGCTGACCCTCGATGACGTTCTTCCATGTGGGGCTGGTCGCATCCTCCTGGTCTGCGAGCCAGACCCGAGCGCCCGAGTTCAGGGCGTTGATCGTCATCTTCGGATCGGTCGGACCGGTGATCTCGACGCGGCGGTCCTCGAGGCCGGGACCTGCGCCGGCGACTCGCCACTCGGCATCATGGCGGATGTGCGTGGTGTCGTCGCGGAATCGGGGGTCGTGGCCGTTGCCGATCTCGAACCGACGGCGCATCCGGTCGGCCAGCCGATCGTGGCGGCGTGAGGCGAAGCGGTGGTGCAGCTCGGTGAGGAACGCGATCGCCTCGGGGGTGAGGATCTCGTCGTAGCGCTCACGCAGCGGACCGCTGACGGTGATCGCGGGGCCCTGCTGCGTGGTCTGGATCGGAGCGGTGGTCGGGCTGATGGTCGGGGGAGCGGTGGGAGTGGTCATGGTCTGCGTCCTTTACGAGTCAGTGGAACTGTGCGGCTTCGGTGGAGCCGGCGAGGGCGAGGGTCGCGCTGTCGGGGTTGAGCGCGGTGGAGATGACGTCGAAGTAGCCGGTGCCCGCCTCGCGCTGGTGCTTGGTGGCGGTGTAGCCGTTCGCCTCGGCGGCGAACTCGGCCTCCTGCAGCTCGACGTACGCGCTCATGGCGCGCTCGGCGTAACCGCGGGCGAGGTCGAACATCGAGTGGTTCAGGGCGTGGAAGCCGGCGAGCGTGATGAACTGGAATTTGTAGCCCAGGTCAGCCAGCTCCTGCTGGAACGTCGCGATCTCGGCGTCCGACAGGTGGCGCTTCCAGTTGAAGCTCGGCGAGCAGTTGTACGCGAGCAGCTTGCCGGGGAACTGCGCGTGGATGGCCGTGGCGAACTCGCGGGCCAGTTCGATGTCGGGCTCACCCGTCTCGACCCACAGCAGATCGGCATACGGCGCGAACGCGAGGCCGCGGCTGATGACCGAGTCGATGCCGGGGCGGATGCGGTAAAAGCCCTCGGTCGTGCGCTCGCCGGTGGTGAACTGCTGATCGCGCTCGTCGACGTCGCTGGTGAGCAGGTCGGCGGCGAGAGCATCCGTCCGGGCGATGATGACTGTCGGCACACCTGCCACGTCGGCGGCGAGACGTGCCGCGTTCAGGGTGCGGATGTGCTGCTGCGTGGGCACGAGCACCTTGCCGCCCAGGTGGCCGCACTTCTTCTCGCTCGCGAGCTGGTCCTCCCAGTGGATCGCCGCGGCGCCCGCCTGGATCAGCGACTGCGCGAGCTCGTAGGCGTTGAGCGGCCCGCCGAACCCGGCCTCGGCATCGGCCACGATCGGGGCGAGCCAGTCCTGGGTGACATCGCCCTCGGCGTGCTCGAGCTGGTCCTGACGGATCAGCGCGTTGTTGATGCGACGCACGACCGCCGGCACCGAGTTGGCCGGGTAGAGCGACTGGTCGGGGTAGGTCTGGCCGGCGAGGTTGCCGTCGGCCGCGACCTGCCAGCCCGAGAGGTAGATCGCCTTGAGTCCCGCACGCACCTGCTGTACGGCCTGGCCACCGGTGTAGGCGCCGAGAGCCCGCACGTAGTCCTCGGTGTGCAGGAGGTTCCAGAGGTTCTCGGCCCCGCGATGGGCGAGGGTGGAGTCCTCGCGGACAGATCCCCGGATGCGGATGACGTCCTCGGCCGAATAGGTGCGCTCGACACCGTCCCAGCGGGGATCGGTCTCCCAGATCTCCCGGAGCTCGGCGGCCGTCTGAACCTGGTCGCCGGCACGCAGACCTGCGGGGCGAGGGGTGTGGTTCTGATCGGTGTTCGTCATGGTGTCTCCTCCGTTGGATGCCCGGACCGTGAAGCCGGGTGGCGTGTTTCCACTGTGGGTGAAGAAGTCACGCTCAACCGGCCGATCCGCGTGTGAAGATCGTCGAAAATTCTGTTTCTGTGACAGAATCGGCCCCATGAGCACCTCAGTGGTCGAAGAAGACGCCGACGCCCTCACGATCGGGCGACGCATCCGTCAACTGCGCACCGCGCGGGGAATGACCCTCGACGACCTCGCAGCGGCCGTCGATCGGGCCCCGAGCCAGATGTCGATGATCGAGACGGGCAAGCGCGAGCCGAAGCTCACCCAGTTGCAGGCGATCGCGCGGGCACTCGGTGTCACGATCGATGCGCTTCTCGAGGGCGAGCCGCTCGACGAGCGCAGCGCGGTCGAGATCGCCCTCGAGCGCGCGATGAAGGGCCAGACATTCCAGGCACTGGGGATCGAGCCGTTCCGGATCGCCAAGAGCATGCCGACGGATGCTCTGAAGGCGCTGCTCGCGCTGCACGGCGAGATCGATCGGCTCAAGGACGAGCGCGCCGCCACGCCGGAGGAGGCGCGGCGCGCGAACGTCGAGCTGCGTCACCTGATGCGCAGGCAGGACAACCACTTCGCGGACCTCGAGCAGAAGGCGGCTGAGATACTCGCGGCGGTCGGGCACCCCGGCGGCCCGCTCACCCAGCGGACGGCATCCGAGATCGCCGCCTACCTCGGGTTCACCCTCCACTACGCACCCGACCTGCCGCAGACCACGCGCAGCGTGGCCGACCTCGCGAACGGGCGGCTGTACCTGTCGAGCAGCGTTCCGGCCAAGGGTGATGCGCGCACCGCCGTGCTGCAGGCGCTGTCGAGCCGCATCCTCGGGCACTCGGAGCCGCGCAGCTATGCGGAGTTCCTGCGCCAGCGGGTTGAGACGAACTACCTCACCGGCGCGCTGCTCGTTCCCGAGGCTCACGTGGTGCCGGCGCTGAAAGATGCGAAGTCACGCAGGGCGATCTCGATCGAGGACCTCCGCGACGCCTACTCCGTCTCGTACGAGACGGCGGCGCACCGGTTCACCAACCTCGCAACTCGCCACCTCGACATCCCCGTGCACTTCCTCAAGGTGCACGAGTCGGGGACGATCACGAAGGCCTACGAGAACGACGACGTGAACTTCCCGACGGACAGGCTCGGTTCGATCGAGGGCCAGATGTGCTGCCGACGGTGGACGAGCCGCGTCGTGTTCGACGAGGACGACCGCTTCAACCCGTACTACCAGTACACAGACACCGGCAACGGCACCTACTGGTGCACGGCCCGCGTCGAGGCGTCGAGTGAAGGGCTGCACTCGGTCAGCGTGGGTGTGCGATTCGACGACACCAAGTGGTTCGTCGGTCGTGACACTGTGCACCGAGGAGTCTCGAAGCACTCGGTCGAGGTGTGCTGTCGCAGGGCGCCGGCAGAGCTCGAGGGGCGGTGGCGCGAGAACTCCTGGCCGAACGTGAAGACGCCCCGCACCCTGCTTGCGACGCTGCCCACGGGAGCGTTCCCCGGGGTCGACACGACCGATGTGTACGAGTTCCTCGAGGCGCACGCGCCGCGCTGAGCGTGCCGAGGCTCAGGCCTCGATGCCGCGCAACACGATCTCGAGGCCGCGGTCGAACACCTCGTCGACGTCGCCGCCCTGACGGAATCCGCCGTTCCGCTCCATCACGCAGAACCCGTACGCCCACGCCGTGAGCGTGCGCGCGACGGCCAGGGGGTCTGCTGTCGTCAACGCGCTCACCGCGCCGAACAGAATGGTCATCAGCGGCGCCGGAGTCTCCTGCTACGGACCTGCGGGACTCAGTCGCCTGAGTCCCGCGGGTCCGCCCGTTGCACCGGGGGCCGCGCGGTGACGACGTAGCGCTCGTCCAGAATGTCTCGCCCCCAGAGCTCAACCTCCGTCAGGTGCCGCACCGTGATCTCTCGGAACCCGCCCTCCTCGAGGAGAGCCGTGGTCTGGTCGGCCGTCAGGCCGACGCCCGTGTGCCATGGTCCCATGCGTCATCGAAGGTGGGCGCTTCGCTGTCCCAGAGCGTCGGATCGGACATGGGCACACGGTACCCCCGGCCGGCGACATCGGAAGCCAGGGGTACCGTGCGCGTCGGACGCCGCTCAGGTGAGAGCGGCAGGCTTCTTCGGGACGAGCGACACGGCGATGGCGGCGAGCAATGCGACGATCGCGAAAGCCACGAAGTTCCATTCGACCCCGATCGCCATCGACGCCAGCCATCCACCGACCATCGGACCCATGATCGCTCCGATGCGGGCGAAGCTCAGTGCCCACCCGGCGGCGGTGGCGCGCACGGATGCGGGGTAGTAGTCGGTGATGTAGGCGGTCAGTACGAGCGACGTCGAGATCGATCCGATGCCCGAGATCGCGACGAACACGAGATTCAGCAGCATCGAGTTCGGGAACATCATCAGCAGGCAGGCGACCCCGCCGAGCGTATAGAAGATGACGAGCACCGGTTTCGACCCGAAGCGGTCGGCGAGATGCCCGAGAACCAGACCGCCCACGGCTGAGGCGAGGCTGAACACCATCAGGAAGGTGAGCGCGGGTCCGAGATCGTATCCCGCGGCCCGCATGATCGACGGGAGCCAGGAGTTCAGGCCGTAGACGAGCAGCAGTCCCGAGAACAGCGAGATCCACAGGAACACGGTCGAGCGCAGGTAGCGACGGGAGAACAACTGCTGGAGGATGCTCTGCCACGGCATCCGCTCTCCGGCCTTCGCCTCGGGGCGCGCGGCGGGAATGTAGGGAAAGATGCCGAGGCGTTGCGCCTGGGCCACGGCTCGATCATGGCGTCCTCGGTTCTCGAGCGACTCGAGTGATTCGGGAAGCACCTTGGCGATGACCGGAAGCAGCAGGATGGGGAACGCGCCGACGGCGATGACCCAGCGCCAGCCGAGATGCGGCAGCAGCAGCATCGCGACCAGTGCGGAGATGACGATTCCGAGCGAATAGCCGGAGTACATGATTCCGTAATTGAGTGCGCGCCGCCTCGGGGCCGAGTATTCGATCGTGAGTGCTGCGGCGACCGGGATCACGCCGCCCATGCCGAGCCCGCCGAGGAAGCGGAAGAGGCCGAAGACCTCGGGGGTGGGGGCCAGTGCGGCGCCGAGCTGCATGATCGTGAAGATCGACATCGACACCAGCAGCATCCGCTTGCGACCGACGCGGTCGCTGAGAGTGCCGATGAAGAGCGCGCCGAGGAGCATCCCGACCAGGGCCCATGATGCGAGGCCCCCGAGTTCGACGGGGCTCAGCGCCCAGGCGGAGTCCTCGGCGAGGGCGGGGAGCACAGCGCCGATCACTCCGATGTCGTAGCCGTCGGCGAGGATCGCGAGCCAGCAGCTGAACAGGACGATGCGGGTGACCGAGCGGGGGACGGGCCAGACCTCGGCGGCGTCGGGTGCGGTGGATGTTCTGGACAACGTCGTCTCCTTCGCGGTGACGCGACAGTGCGTCGAGCGGATGCGGCCCGAAAGCCATCATCGCAAAACTATGACGAACGTCACTGCAATGCAATATTCCATGTGGCAGCATTCTTGTGTCGCCGAGATAGGCGCTGCGACTCTCGTGATCTACCCGATCGTGCTGCCGGCGCTCGCCGATGGGAGTGCGCGGCGCCGAAGCGACGGCCTGCTCCTGGCGGCTGGAGTGATCTGCATCGCGCTGGGGGTGAGGATCGCATGGGCCGCACTGCGATCGGGCGCGATCTCGATCGATGCACGGGGCGTGACGCTGGCGAGAACGCTGTTCGGGCGTACACGCGTCGTGCCGTGGTCGCATGGGAGTGTCGCCCAGGTGACCGGTGGCTCGCTCATCGTCATATCGGGCACTCTGAGCGTCGCATGCAGGGTGTCCTACTTCAGGACGGACCCGGTGATCGTCGCCGACATCATCAATCGCTGCTCGTCCGATCCGGCGTGGCTCATGCGCCTCGGCGGAGAGGCGGTCGATGTGCTGCTGACAGGCAGGAGGACTCCGGTCCTCGAGCTGCGGTGGACTGGGCGTATACGGGAATCGCCGTGCTGCTGGCTCTCGCTGCCGTCTACCTCGTCCTGCGTGGCGATCTGCTCGTCACCGTGGTGTGCATCGCAGCCTCGGCTTCAGTCGCCGCCGTCGAGATCGACCGTGCTCTCATCGGCGAGGAGACGCTGCGCGCTGGGTGCGACACCGAGGTGGAGTGCAGCGGCCGCTTCGGACCGCTAGTCACGCGCGGTCTGCAGCAGCGTCCACAGCTCGGCGCGAGCGGGGAACGACGACAGATCGCTGCCGAGCAGCGCGCCGGCCTGCGCGATCCTCGACCGCAGCGTATGACGGTGCATACCGAGAGCGGCCGCCGCCGGCTCAGCCTTGGCGTCGTGCTCGAGCCAGGCGCGCAGTGAGCCTTCGAGGTCTCCGCCCGATCGCGCGTCATGGTCGCGCAACGGCGCGAGCCGCGACTCGGCGACCAGGCGCGCCTCGTCGGTCGCCAGCGCGCTGAGGATGCTGGACCCCGCCGCGTCCGCGAAGTGGAACACCCCCGCATCCGACTGCTGGCGCAGGGCCGCGAGCGCCTGCGCGTGTGCCCGCGAGAACGCATCGTACGACTCCGAACCGGAGGCGCCGATGCGGATGCCGAAGCGCGTCGCGATCTCGTCGAGCAGCGCCTCGTCGGCCATCGACAGGCACAGCACGACGCCGTCCGGGGACTCCGCGAGGAAGCTCGCGGTGCCGTGCTCGGAGCGCCGCCGCTCCCACCAGTCCGTCAGGGGGCCGGACGGGGCGTCTGCGGCGACCGCCACCACGACGGGTGCCGCGGGCATGCTGCCGAGCACCCTCCTGGCGAGGGACGGATCGTCGTCGAGCAGCGAGCTCAGCAGCTGGGAGTTCAGTCTCCGCCTGCTGCGGGCGAGCTGGTCGCTCTGCTCGAACGCGAGTCCGGCCATCGCGATCACGGAGGTCACGACCGTGCGGGCCTCGGAGTCGAGCGCGTCGACCGCAAGCGCGATCACGCCCCGCAGGTGACCGCCGCGCCCGACCGTGAACAGCATGAAGGTCTGCTCGTCGATCGTGAGCGACTGCCCGGCTTCGAGGCCGCGGGTGAGGATCTCGGTGGCCCGCTCGCCGAGTGCTGTCAGGCGGTCCGTCGAGACGGACGCGCGGGGATGCGACAGCTGCAGGGCACCGGATGCGTCGTACATGCCGACCCAGACTCCGAGGCGGCGGCCGAGCTCGGCGACGGTCGCATCCAGTCCGTGCGGGCGGAGCGCAGCGAGGGCCAGTGCGCGCTGCGTGTCGAGCGCCCATGACCTGCGGGCGTACGCCTGTGCCGCGATCGCCTCGGAATGCGCACGGGCGACGGCGATGAACGGCGTGCGGTAGGGCACCTCGAACAGCGGGATCCCTCGGCGCGCGCACTCGACGACGAGCTCGTCGGGGATACCGGCGCGGTGCACGTCGGTGCCGAATCCGAGTCCGAGCACACCTCGGTCGGACAGCCGCCCGACGTAGAGTTCGACGTCGATGCCGGCGTCGAACTGAGTGCCGGTCGTCAGCAGTGCGAGGTCCTCCGCGAGGAAGGGCGTGGGGTCGGCGAGGTCGGAGCTGTGCACCCAGCGCAGTGGGCGATCCACCGCGCCGAGCGGGAGATCGGTCTCTGCCGAGACGAGTCCCAGACCGAGGTCGCGACGGCTGAGGAGTGCGCGAAGAGTGGGCTGCTCTGCGGCATCCATGCAGGTTCTCCGTCTCCATCGCGTGAACGGTCTTTGTACGGCCCGGCGATGTTCTCGATCAGATTGTACAGCCGGGCGAATGCGGTGGTCGATGCTCGAGTCGTACGCTCGCCCACATGGCACTCCTTGACAACGCAGCTGTTGCAGTTCCCCTCGGCGGACCCGAGCTCCCCCAGGAGCGTCGCCTCGTGACAGACCTTCCCGGCCCCCGGTCGGCGGAGATCCTCGCACGCAAGGCGGACGCCGTAGCGGCGGGGGTCGGGCACACGGTGCCCGTCGCGGCTGTCGCCGCAGGCGGAGGAGTCGTCGTCGATGCCGACGGCAACTCGCTCATCGACCTCGGATCCGGCATCGCCGTGACCACGGTCGGCAACGCGCACCCGAAGGTCGCCGCAGCCGTCGCCGCTCAGGCCGCGCAGTTCACCCACACGTGCTTCATGATCTCGCCGTACGAGTCGTACATTGAGGTGGCCGAGGCCCTCAACCGCCTCACCCCCGGCGACTTCTCGAAGAAGAGCGCCCTGTTCAACTCCGGCGCCGAGGCCGTCGAGAACGCGATCAAGATCGCCCGCAAGCACACCGGTCGCCAGGCGGTCGTCGCCTTCGACCACGGCTACCACGGCCGCACCAACCTCACCATGGCGCTGACCGCCAAGTCGATGCCCTACAAGAGCGGGTTCGGCCCGTTCGCGCCCGAGGTGTACCGTGCTCCGATGTCGTACCCGTTCTGCGACGGGCTCGCGGGCCCCGAGGCGGCATCCCGCGTCATCCTCCAGCTCGAGAAGCAGATCGGTGCCGACAACCTCGCCGCCGTCATCATCGAGCCGATCCAGGGCGAGGGCGGCTTCATCGTGCCCGCCGAGGGCTTCCTGCCGGCGATCGCCGAGTGGTGCCGCGCGAACGGCGTCGTCTTCATCGCCGACGAGGTGCAGACGGGCTTCGCCCGCACCGGGCATATGTTCGCGAGCGAGATCTTCGGCATCGAGCCCGACCTCATCACCACGGCCAAGGGCATCGCGGGCGGCCTGCCGCTCGCCGCCGTCACCGGCCGCGCAGAGATCATGGACGCCTCGCACTCGGGCGGCCTCGGCGGCACCTACGGCGGCAACCCGATCGCCTGTGCCGCAGCGCTCGCCGCGATCGACGTCTTCGAGAACGACGGCGTGATCGAGCGGGCCCGCGAGATCGGCGAGATCCTCACGACACGCCTCGCAGCCATGCAGCAGCAGGATGCCCGCATCGGCGACATCCGCGGACACGGCGCGATGATCGCGGCCGAGTTCGTCGATCCCGAGACCAAGGCGCCGGATGCAGCACTCACCGCGGCCGTCGCCAAGGCGTGCGTCGCGCAGGGCGTCATCGTCCTCACCTGCGGCACCTACGGCAATGTCATCCGCTTCCTGCCGCCGCTCGCGATCGGCGACGATCTGCTGAACGAGGGCCTCGACGTCGTCGCCGCGGCGCTCGCTGCGGCCTGACATGTCGACCCAACCGGAATCGCAGTGGGATCGGCCCGTCTCCCCTGAGACGTCGGCCGGTTTCGCCGGCGCGAACCCGCGCACCAAGAAGCTGCGGTCCCGTCACGTCACGATGATCACGCTCGGCGGGATCATCGGCGCGAGCCTGTTCGTCGGATCGGGCAACGTCATCCGCGCCGTGGGGCCGGCCGCCGTGCTGTCGTACCTCATCGGCGGCCTGCTGGTGTTCCTGGCGATGCGGATGCTCGGAGAGATGGCGGCATCGCGTCCGGCCATCGGCTCGTTCATGGAATACGCGAGGGTCGGTCTCGGCAACTGGGCCGCCTACCTCGTGGGCTGGCTGTACTGGTACTTCTGGGTCGGCGTTCTCGCTTACGAGGCGGTTCTCGGCGGCGAGACGATGGCCAGCTGGTTCCCGGCGGTGCCGTCCTGGGCCTGGTCGCTGATCCTCATCGCGATCTTCGTCGGAACCAACGTCATCTCGGTCCGCACATTCGGCGAGGTCGAGTTCTGGCTCGCCAGCATCAAGGTGCTCGCGATCGTCGTGTTCCTCGGCGCCGGTCTGCTCTTCGCCTTCGGACTCTGGCCGAACTCGGAGGTCTCGGTCTCGAATCTCTGGGAGCACGGCGGGTTCGCCCCGAACGGCTACGGCGTCGCCTTCACCGGTGTCGCGCTGGTGATCTTCTCGTACTTCGGCACGGAGATCGCCGTGATGGCGTCAGCCGAGTCCGAGGATCCGGCGAAGGGCATCCGTCAGGCGACGAGCACGATCATCTGGCGCATCCTGCTGTTCTTCGTCGGCTCCGTGCTCATCATCGTAACCGTCGTGCCGTGGGACGAGCTCCCCGTGCCGACCGATGTCGCGAACGCGCCCTTCACGTATGCGCTCGAGCAGTTCGGCATCCCCGGCGCGAGCATCATCATGCAGCTCGTCATCTTCACCGCCGTGATCTCGGTGCTGAACTCCGGCCTGTACTCCGCGTCGCGCATGTTCTCGGCGCTGGCCGAGCAGGGCTTCGCGCCGAAGATCATGACGAAGAAGTCGAAGAGCGGCGTGCCCGTCATGGCGCTGCTCGCCTCGACCATCGGCGGCCTCATCGCCACCCTCGTCAACTTCTTCACTCCTGGCTCGGGCATCTTCGACTTCATCATGAATTCGGCGGGTCTCGTCGCGCTGTTCGTCTACGTCTTCATCGCGCTGACCCAGTGGCGTCTGCGGCAGAAGATGACGCCGGAGGAGGTCGCGAACCTCAAGCTGAAGATGTGGCTGCACCCGTGGCTCAACATCGTGCTGATCACCTGCATCGCCGCGGTGCTCGTGGTCATGCTCACGACCGAGGGCGGACGCACCCAGGTCTGGACGAGCCTCATCGCCACCGGCGTGCTCGTGCTCTTCTGGCCGTTCGTACGTCGCAACCTCAACAAACGCAACGCCGCTCAGGCGACCGAGACCTCGGGAAGCGACGCCGTCGCGACCTGAACAGACGTCCGGTCGCGATTCGTATCGGGGGATTTCGGATCGCGACCGGCACTACCCCTTTCCAACGAAGGAGAAGCAGATGGCTGAGATCACTCGTGACGTGCTGATCGTCGGTGCGGGAGCCGCAGGGCTCACGGCGGCGAACGACCTGCGCAAGGCCGGCCTGTCGGTCGCCGTCCTGGAGGCCCGCGACCGCGTCGGAGGCCGTCTGTGGACCGATGTCATCGACGGCGCCATGCTCGAGATCGGCGGACAGTGGGTCTCGCCCGATCAGGACGCGCTGAAGGACACCATCGAGGAGCTGGGGCTCGAGACCTACAGCCGCTACCGCGAGGGCGACAGTGTGTATGTCGGCCCTGACGGTCAGACGCACCGCTTCACCGGCGAGATGTTCCCGGTGTCGGCTGCGACCGAGGCGGTCATCGCCGAGATCACCGAACGCCTCGACGCCATGGTCGCCGAGATCGACCCCGATCGTCCGTGGGAGCACGCGAATGCCGAGGAGTGGGACTCGGTCACCTGGGATGCCTGGCTGCGAGCGCAGACCGATGACGACGAGGCCGTGCGCAACCTGGCCTTCGCCACGGGATCCGCGATGCTCACCAAGCCCACTCACTCGTTCTCGCTGCTGCAGTCGCTGCTGATGGCGGCATCCGCCGGTTCGTACTCGAACCTCGTCGACGCCGACTTCATCCTCGACAAGCGCGTCGTCGGCGGCCTGCAGAAGGTGCCGCTGCTGCTGGCCGAGCGTCTCGGCGACGACGTGCTGCTGAACCAGCCGGTGCGCTCGCTCGAGTGGGGTGCCGACGGTGTGACCGCCACGACCGACGAGCTCACCGTGCGTGCGCGCTACGCGATCCTCGCGCACGCGCCGGTGCTCTACAGTCGCATCGCCTTCGTGCCGCCGCTGCCGCGTCGCCAGCACCAGATGCACCAGCACATCTCCATGGGCTTCGTCATCAAGGTGCACGCCGTCTACGACCGTCCGTTCTGGCGCGAGCAGGGCCTGAGCGGCACCGCGTTCAGCCCGTACGAGCTGGCGCACGAGGCGTACGACAACACGAACCACGCAGACGAGCGCGGCACCCTGGTCGGCTTCGTCAGCGACCAGAACGCCGACGACCTCTTCACGCTCACGGCCGAGGAGCGCAAGGAGCGCATCCTCGAGTCGCTGTCGCACTACTACGGACCCGAGGCCAAGAACCCCGTCGTCTACTACGAGAGCGACTGGGGCACCGAGGAGTGGACCCGCGGCGCGTACGCGGCGAGCTTCGACATGGGGGGCCTGCACCGCTACGGCGCAGACCTGCGCTCGGCCGTCGGCCCGATCCACTTCGCGTGCAGCGATCTCGCGGGCGCCGGCTACCAGCACGTCGACGGCGCGATCCGCATGGGCCACCTCGTGGCCTCGAACATCGTCGACTCGAGCCGCGCCGCCGGCGACACCGCCGAGGTCGGCTGATGACCGGCGCGGTCGTCGTCGGCTACACGGCGACGGATGCGGGTGCGGATGCCGCGGCGCTCGGCGCCCGGCTCGCCCGCAGCCTCGGGGCTGTTCTGCACCTCGTGATCGTGCTGCCGTCGGAGGGCACCCGCAGTGCGGCGGTCCCCCCGGAGCGGGCCTACGAGGACCACATCCGCCGCCAGGCGAAGGAGTGGCTCGAGGATGCGGTCGTGCGCCTGCCGCAGGAGCTGACTCGCACGGGTCACGTGCGGTTCGGCGAGTCCTTCGCCGAGGGGCTGATCGCCGCGGGTGAGGAGTTCGACGCCCGGGTGATCGTGGTCGGTACGGCCAACGGCAGCATCTTCGGCCGCCACCGCCTCGGCAGCGTCGCCTCCGAGCTGCTGCACTCGTCGACGATCCCGGTGGCGCTCGCGCCGGCGGGGACGGCCGACGAAGACGACCACGTCCTCCCACGCGTGACCGTCGCGATCGGCACGCGCCCCGGCGCCGACAACCTGCTCGACGAGGCTGCGGCGATCGCGACCGAGTCGCGAGTCGGTCTCCGCCTGGTCTCGCTCGTGCCGTTCGATGTGCCGCCCGGCCTCGACACCGGCGCGATCCGCGTGGTGGGCGACCAGCACGCGCATGACGTGCTCGCCCGGGCGAAGGGTCTCCTTCCTGAGGAACTGCATGCCGAGGTCGAGGAGGCCCCCGGCGACACCGTCGAAGACGCTGTCGCGAACCTCTCGTGGCTCCCCGGCGAGGTCGTCCTCGTCGGCTCGAGCCGCCTGGCGCAGCCGCGCCGGCTGTTCCTGGGCTCCACCGCAGCGAAGATGCTGCATGAACTGCCCGTCCCCATGATCGTCGTCCCGCGCACCCGCGCCGAAGCAGGAGTCCGCTGATGAGCAGCTCGAACCGGGCGACGGAGCCCGAATCCGGTGTGACGACCGGCATCTCCCAGAAGGGATTGAGCGCAGGAGCCGTCGGCGTCCTCGGAGCCGTCGTCATCGGCGTCTCCACGATCGCGCCCGCCTACACGCTCACCGCATCGCTCGGACCGACGGTCGCGGTCGTCGGCACCCAGGTGCCTGCGATCATGCTCGTCGGATTCATCCCGATGCTCCTGACGGCGTTCGGCTACCGCGAGCTCAACCGGATGATGCCGGATTCCGGCACCTCGTTCACCTGGGGCGTGCGGGCGTTCGGCCCGTGGATCGGCTGGATGACCGGATGGGGCCTGATCGCCGCCACCGTCATCGTGCTGTCGAACCTCGCCGGAATCGCGGTCGAGTTCCTCTTCCTCCTGATCGCGCAGCTCAGCGGCAACCCTGAGATTGCGGATCTGGCGTTCAACCCGTTCATCAACGTGGTCGTCTGTCTGCTCTTCATGCTCGGCGCGACGCTGGTGTCGTACCGCGACATGCAGACGACGCAGAAGTTCCAGTACATCCTCGTCGGCTTCCAGGTGCTCGTGCTCGTCGTCTTCGCGACCGTCGCGATCGTCAAGGCCGTCTCGGGTGACGCCCCCGAGCCCACCGCGTTCTCGTGGTCGTGGTTCAATCCGTTCGAGGTGCCGTCGTTCAGCGCCTTCGCCGCGGGCCTCTCGCTCTCGATCTTCATCTTCTGGGGCTGGGACGTCGTCCTCACCATGAACGAGGAGACGAAGGACCCGGCGAAGACCCCTGGTCGTGCGGCGATGGTCACCGTCGTGGTGGTCGTGGCCCTGTACCTGCTGCTCGCGATCGGCCTGATCATGTTCGCGGGCGTCGGCACGGGCGAATACGGTCTCGCGAACGAGGACATCTCGGCGAACGTGTTCTTCGCGCTGTCCGACCCGATCCTGGGGCCGCTCGCGTTCCTCGTGTCGCTCGCGGTGCTCTCGAGCTCGGCGGCGTCGCTGCAGTCGACCGCCGTCGGACCCGCCCGCACGCTGCTGGCGATGGGGCACTACGGTGCCCTGCCGAAGAAGTTCGCGCGCGTCAGCCCGCGATTCTTCACACCCGGCTACTCGACGATCGTGTCGGCGGTCGTTGCATCCGTCTTCTACGCCGTGATGCGTCTGGTGAGCGAGAACGTGCTGACCGACACGATCCTGTCGCTCGGCATGATGATCTGCTTCTACTACGGCCTCACCGCGTTCGCGTGCGTCTGGTACTTCCGCAAGCAGTGGTTCGACTCGGCGAGGAGCTTCTTCTTCACGTTCCTGTTCCCGCTCGTCGGCGGTGCGATCCTCGCCGTGCTGTTCGTGACGACGCTCATCGACTCGATGGATCCCGCGTACGGCAGCGGATCGAGCATCGGCGGCCTCGGCCTCGTGTTCGTCCTCGGCGTCGGCATCATCGTGATCGGCATCGTCATCATGATCTGGCAGTCCATCAAGCGCCCGGCGTTCTTCCGCGGCGAGACCCTCAGCATGGATGCTCCCGCCAGCGCGCGTCGCCGCTGACCCCACCCCCGTCCCCACAGAAAGAGATTCCATGAGCACTCAGACAGAGCAGGCGCTGCTCGACAGCATCCCCACCGGCCTCTTCATCGGGGGAGAGTGGATCGACGGCGAGACCGGCGGCACGTTCGACGTGCAGGATCCGGCGACCGGCGCGGTCATCCGCACGATCGCGGATGCGACGCCGGGCGACGGCATCCGCGCCCTGGATGCGGCCGTGGCCGCGCAGGACTCGTGGGCAGCCACCGCTCCGCGCACCCGCAGCGAAATCCTGCGCCGCGCGTTCGATCTCGTGCAGGAGCACAAGGAAGACCTCGCCCTGCTGATGACGCTTGAAATGGGCAAGCCCCTCGCCGAGGCGCGCGGAGAGGTCGCCTACGGCGGCGAGTTCCTGCGGTGGTTCAGCGAAGAGGCCGTGCGCATCAGCGGTCGCTACGGCATCAACCCCGAGGGCACCGGCCACATGGTCGTCTCGCAGCGGCCCGTCGGTCCGTCGTTCTTCGTGACGCCGTGGAACTTCCCGTTCGCGATGGCGACGCGCAAGATCGCTCCCGCCCTCGCGGCCGGCTGCACCGTGGTGATCAAGCCCCCGGCACTCACGCCGCTGACGACGATCTTCTTCACGTCGCTGCTCGAGAAGGCAGGGCTCCCGGCCGGTGTCGTCAACGTCGTGCAGACGTCGAAGTCGTCGGCGCTGTCGGCACCGATCATCGCCGACCCCCGCCTGCGCAAGCTGTCGTTCACCGGATCGACCGAGGTGGGCCGCAAGCTCATCGCTCAGGCCGCCGAAGGCGTGCTGCGCGTGTCGATGGAGCTCGGCGGCAACGCCCCGTTCGTCGTCTTCGACGACGCCGACCTCGACAAGGCCGTGGACGGCGCGCTGGCTGCGAAGTTCCGCAACATCGGCCAGGCGTGCACCGCCGCCAACCGCTTCATCGTCCACAAGGACGTCGCCGAGGAGTTCGCCCGCAAGGTCACCGAGCGGGTCAACGCCATGAAGATCGGCCGCGGCACCGAAGAGGGCGTCGCCATCGGACCGCTCATCGACTCGGATGCGGTCGCGAAGGCCGGCGAGCTCGTCGACGACGCCGTGGAGCGAGGGGCGACGCTGCTCGCCGGCGGCAAGGCACTCGAGGGGACCGGCACGTTCTATGAGCCCACCGTCCTCACCGATGTCGTCGCAGGGTCGGCGATCCTCCGTGAGGAGATCTTCGGACCGGTGCTCGCGATCGCGACCTTCGACACCGAGGATGACGCGGTCCGTCTCGCGAACGACACCGAGTACGGGCTCGTCTCGTATGTGTTCACCGAGAACCTGCAGCGCGGACAGCGCATGATCGACAGGCTCGAGACCGGCATGATGGGTCTCAACGTGGGCGTGGTGTCCAACGCCGCCGCCCCCTTCGGTGGCGTCAAGCAGTCCGGCGTCGGCCGCGAGGGCGGTCTCGAGGGCATCCACGAGTACCTGTCCACCAAGTACACGCTGATCCCGGTCTCCTGACCGGTCAGCCCAGAGGAGGAGAGAACATGACCGATTACGCCGTCATCAACCCCGCCACCGGAGAGACGCTGGCGTCTTTCGACACCTTCACGGATGCGCAGATCGAGGAGGCGGTCGCCGCCGCCGACGAGGCGCACCGCGAGTGGTCCCGCTCGTCGACCGTGGCGGAGCGCGCAGCGCTGCTGCGCCGTGCGGCCGAGCTGCACCGCGAACGCCGTGAGGCGCTCGCCGACGTCTTCGTGCGCGAGATGGGCAAGCCCCGCGAGGCCGCGCTCGGCGAGGTCGACTTCGCCGCCGACATCGCCGAGTACTACGCCGACCAGGCCGAGGCCATCATGGCCGACCAGCCGATCGCGATCCTCGGCGAGGGCTCGGCGATCGTTCGCCGGTCGTCGCTCGGACCGCTCGTCGGCATCATGCCGTGGAACTTCCCGGCCTATCAGATCGTCCGCTTCGCTGCGCCGAACCTGATCGTCGGCAACACGATCCTGCTCAAGCCGGCTCCTCAGTGCCCGGAGTCGTCGACGGCTCTCGAGGCGATCTACCACGACGCAGGATTCCCGAAGGGCGCGTACCAGAACGTGCTCGCGACGAATGACCAGATCGCCGACATGATCGCCGACCCGCGTGTGCAGGGCGTCTCCCTCACGGGATCCGAGCGTGCCGGTGCCGCGGTCGCCGAGATCGCCGGGCGCAACCTCAAGAAGGTCGCGCTCGAGCTCGGCGGGTCCGACCCGTTCATCGTGCTGTCTACCGACGACCTCGACGCCACCGTGCAGGCGGGCGTCGACGCGCGTCTCGACAACAACGGCCAGGCGTGCAACGGCGCGAAGCGCTTCATCATCGTCGACGGTCTGTACGACTCGTTCGTCGAGAAGTTCACCGCGGCGATGGCTGCGGTGAAGGCGACCGACCCGACGCTCGACGACACGGTGCTCGGCCCGGTCTCGTCGGAGACGGCGGCGGAGAACCTGCAGAAGCAGATCGACCAGGCCGTCGAGCAGGGCGCGACGCTGCTGACCGGCGGCACCCGCGACGGGGCGTTCTTCGCCCCGACCGTGCTCGCCGACGTGACTCCCGAGATGAACGTCTACCGCGAGGAGCTCTTCGGCCCCGCGGCCGTCGTCTACCGGGTCGCCGACGAGGATGCAGCTGTCGCCCTCGCGAACGACACCACCTTCGGCCTCGGCTCGTACGTCTTCACGACCGATGCCGAGCAGGCCGAGCGCGTCGCCGACAACATCGAGGCGGGCATGGTCTACGTCAACCTCGTGCTCGCCGACAGCCCGGAGCTGCCGTTCGGCGGCATCAAGCGCAGCGGCACCTCGCGCGAGCTCGGCCACCTCGCCGCCGACGAGTTCGTCAACAAGAAGCTGATCCGCATCGGCTGAGCGACGGCGACACGAAGGGACGGATGTCGAGGCATCCGTCCCTTCGTCGTCTCCGGGCCGGAGCCCGGACCGGCACCCGGGCGTAGGTTGGAAGCATGGCAACCGTCGCAGCGAACATCGTCAAGACTCTCCGCGCGAATGGGATCGACCGTGTCTACGGCCTCCCGGGTGATTCCCTCAACGGATTCACCGATGCGCTCCGCAAGGACGGCAGCATCCGATGGGTGCACGTGCGGCACGAGGAGTCCGCGGCCTTCGCGGCGGCGGCGGATGCGGCGCTCACGGGCGACCTCGCGGTGGTGGCCGGCTCATGCGGCCCGGGCAACCTGCACCTGATCAACGGGCTCTACGACGCCAACCGCTCGCGAGTGCCCGTGCTGGCGATCGCGGCCCACATCCCGACCACAGAGATCGGCACCGGTTACTTTCAGGAGACCCACCCGCAGGAGCTGTTCCGCGAGTGCAGCGTCTACGTCGAGTACGTCGCCGACCCCCAGCAGATGCCGCGCCTTCTCGAGATCGCGATGCGCGCGGCGATCGAGCAGCGGGGCGTCGCGGTGCTCGTGATTCCCGGTGACGTCGCGCTCTCCGAGATCGCCGACGACCGTGCCGTCGTCATCGAGCGCGCCCGCCCTGTGATCGTGCCGAGCGGCGACGAGCTCGAGCGCGCAGCCACTCTGCTCAACGCCTCGAAGAAGACCACGATCCTCGCGGGTGCGGGCGTCGAAGGCTCGCATGACGAGGTCATCGCCCTGGCAGACAGGCTCGGTGCTCCGATCGTGCACGCCCTCCGCGGCAAGGAGTTCATCGAGTACGACAACCCCTTCGACGTCGGCATGACCGGACTCCTCGGCTTCGCCTCGGGATACCGGGCCATGGAAGCGGCCGACACCCTGCTGGTGCTCGGTAGCGACTTCCCTTACGAGCAGTTCTACCCCGAGCACGCCACGACGATCCAGGTCGACATCCGGGGCTCGCAGCTGGGCAAGCGGCATCCGCTGGATCTCGGTCTCGTCGGCGATGTCGGGGCGACCGCCGAGGCTCTGCTGCCTCGACTCTCGGCGAAGAGCGACCGCGACCACCTCGACGACTCCACTGCGCACTACCGCAAGACCAGGGCGAAGCTCGACGACCTCGCGACGCCGACCAAGGCCGGTCGTCCCATCCACCCGCAGTACCTCGCCCGACTGCTCGACGAGCAGGCGGCGGATGACGCGATCTTCACCGCTGACGTCGGCTCGCCGACAGTGTGGGCGGCGCGCTATCTGTCGATGACCGAGAACCGTCGACTGATCGGCTCGTTCACGCACGGGTCGATGGCCAACGCGCTGCTGCACGGCATCGGCGCGCAGGTCTCGCATCCTGACCGCCAGGTGATCGCCCTCGCCGGTGACGGCGGGCTCGCGATGATGCTGGGGGAGCTGCTGACCCTCACGCAGAACAGACTGCCGGTGAAGACGATCGTCGTGAACAACTCGTCGCTGAACTTCGTCGAACTCGAGATGAAGGCCGCCGGCTTCGTGAACTACGGCACTTCCCTCGATAACCCGAGCTTCGCGGCCATCGCCGAGGCCATGGGAATCTTCGCCCGTCGTGTCGAGAACAGCGAGGATCTTCCGGATGCCGTACGAGAGGTGCTCGCGCACGACGGCCCTGCGCTGCTCGACGTCGTCACGGAGCGTCAGGAGCTGTCGATGCCTCCAGCCATCGAGGCCGCGCAGGTCAAGGGCTTCGCGTTGTACGCGATCCGCACCGTGATGTCGGGCAAGGGAGACGAGCTGCTCGACCTCGCCCGGGCGAACTGGCGTCAGTTCCTCTGAGCCGCCGCGCCTCAGCTCTCGATGATCGCGCGTACCTCGGCGGCCTCGACGTGACGGCCCAATGCTTCGAGCACGTCGCCCAGCTCGAGTGCCGACACCTGACGGAGCGGCGGATGCTCGGTCGCGTGCTCCAGTGCGCTGCGGTAGATCGGCACGGCGTCGGCCGCGCGGTCGTCGCCGGCGAGCAGACGGGCGGCGAACAGCTCTGAGCCGCCGGCCGACCCTGCATCCCCGATCGCTGCGAATCCGTCGGCAGCGGTCAGCGCTGCGGCCACGGCCTCATCAGTGCGCCCGAACTGCGCGAGCGCGCGGCCGCGCGAGTCGGTGACATCGGCGAGCAGCCAGCCGGCCTCGTGCTCCTGGGCGAGCGCTGCCACCTCGTCGAAGAGGGCGAAGGCGCGGTCGTCCTGCCGCGCGCCGTAGGCCTGACCCAGGTTGTGCAGCACGTCGGCGAGGGCGCCGACTGCATCCGGGGCCTTGCGGACGATCTCGGCTGCCGTCTCGAGCGACTCGATCGCCTCGTCGCTCTCCTCGAAGCGCGCGAGGATCTTCGCACGCTCGGTCAGCGCCACGGCCTGGTCTGCGTGCTCCTCTGCCTCGCCGAAGAGCTGGGCTGCGTATCCGAACGCTCCGACGGCCTGCCCGAACTCCCCGGATGCGCCGAGCGCGCGGGCGAGGAGGGAGGTGGTCATCGCGCGCGATGCGGGGTGCACCTCGGCCTGCTCCTCTCTCTCGAGCACCTGCCCGAACAGCTCAGCGGCGACCTCGGCGTCGCCCGCTGCGAGCATGGCCCGCGCGAGACGGAAGTCGGCCCCCGGCTGATCGCCGCCCTCCTGGGCGACGAGACGCGAGGTGACGCGGTAGCGGGTGACGGCCTTCTCGGGGTCGCCTGCGTCCTCCCAGAGCGCTCCGGCGAGCAGGTGCGCCGCAGCCAGGGCCTTGGTCGCTCCGAGGCCCGCCAGCAGGCGCGACGCCTCGTCGGCGTCCACCGCACCCTCCACGAACGCCTCGCTGCCGCCGCGCACCCTGGCGCGGGTCTGCAGGGCCTGCGCCCGGTGTCCGATGCTGAGGTCGTCCTGGGCGAGGAACCGATCCAACAGAGCGGATGCCGCCTCGATGTCGTTCTTCTGCAGCACGGCGGCGATCGCGATGAGCGTCGTGGTGTTGGACAGGCGCGCGTCGTCGGCTTCGGCGAACGCGCGGGCGGCGATCTCGGCCATGTCGAGGGCTGCGCCCGGCTCCTCGGCATGCATGTGCAGCGAGGCGCGGCTGATCGCGACGTCACCGCGCGACCAGGCGGGAAGGGCTGCGGCGGTCGCGAGCTCGTCCTCGAGGGCGGCTGCCGCATCGGGGGTGTTGAGCCCGAAGGTCGCGAGGCCGAGCCGCTGCTCGAGGTCGGCCTGCGCATCGAGCCCTGCAGCGCGCAGCGCATCGATGCGTGACGGGAGCAGCGCGGCGGCTTCGTCGGCGCGATCGAGCGCGATCAGGATGCCGAGGCGCATCGACATGAGCTGGGCGAGCTTCGACGGATCCTCGACGGCGAGCGCGTGGGGGAGTGCCTGCAACGTCTCGTGCTCGGCCCCGAACTGGGCGAGGTCCATCACCCGGTCGAACCAGGCGTCGGCGTCGGCGGGAATCGTCGCGTCGGGAGCAGCGGTGAACGAATCTGATCTGATCGGGAGATCGTAGTGCTCGGTGGCCAGGGCGCGTGTGTGGGCGAGTGCGCGCGAGTGCCCCTCAGTGCCGTCACGGCGGTCGAAGTCGGCGCCGATGCGCTCGGCGGACGCCCAGGCGGCGGCAGCGAGATCAGCGGCGCCCCAGATGCCGTCGTGCTCGCCGAAGAAGGGGGTGAGCGCAGGAGCGTCGGCGCCTCGCACCGGAGTGTCGCCGTGGCCGGTCGCCGCCACACGGTCGAGCGCGAACGCGAATGCGGCGAGGGCGGCGAAATGCGCATCGACGTTGAGACCGTCGTGCGCGAGCCACGAGATGTGACGCTCGACCTGCGCAAGAGCGCGGGCTTCGTTGCCGGTCAGCGCCGAGAACACGATGTTGTTCGCGACGATCCGCAGGTTGTCGGGGTTGTCCTTCGCCAGACGGTAGCTGCGCAGGTGCGCGCTCTTCGCCTCGTCGAGGCGTCCGGCGCGCAGATACGGCACGAGCACACGTGAGAGGGCGTGCTCGGGTTCCTCTCCGCACGAGAACCCGCCCTCGAGCATCTCCTCGATGAGCCGGATCGCCTCCGCATCCCGATCGGTCTCGGCGAAGAAACCGGCGACCTGACTGCGGCCGCACGCGTCGCAGTGGCTGTGGTCGTCTCGGGGAGTCGCCTCCAGCTGCACGCGCAGCGCCTCGGCCTCGTCGATGCGGCCGGCATCCCAGGCATCCTCGAACCGTGCGGTGAGCACTCCGCTGAGACCGAGTCCCGCGGTGCGGTAGTGCGCCTCCATGTCGTCGAGCACCGCGGCGATCTGCTCGACCGAGAATGCGGGAGAGGACCGCAGCGACGACGCCATCCACTTGAACTGCCACATCAGGTCGGCGCCGCCGTATTCGAGGTCGGCAGGGAAGCGCTGCGGGTCGGCGTCATGCCGGGCGAGGCACCACGCGAACGAGTTCAGCATCACGTCGGTCGCGCCGTTCATGTTCGCCGATGCGGTCTGGCGCATCCGTGCCTCGTACTCGAGGCGCTCGTCGCCGAGTTCGACCGCGAGGCCGACGGCCTCCGCCACCAGCGCCTGCTCCGCAGGACCCCAGGGAGTGCGGTCGATCTCCTCGATGAGCTGCGTGAAGCGCTTCTGCGGACGTGCCATGCGGGGTTCCTTCTGACGGAGTGCGGATCAGAGCGCGTCGCCGAAGGGAACGGAGTCCTCTTCGATGCCGGCCGAGAGCGAGACGAGGTCGGCGAGCGCCGTGGACATGAGGGCGCGGTCAGCGTCCGAGAGCGGATGGTGCCCGGCCAGGAGCGCCTGGATGTAGAGCAGCTGCACCGTGCGGGCGAACACCGCGTCGTCCTGCACCCGCACCAGGGCGCGCACGACCCGGTTCGACCAGTTCAGACACAGGCGGGCGCTCAGATCGTCGTCGCGCGATGCCGAGAGCGTCGAGTCGATGCGGTCGAGCACTCCGCCCCACAGCGAGCCGGTGATGCCCTTCGTGCGGCCGCGGTCGATCTTTCGCAGCACCTCGGGGTCGGCCACGTAGAGGGCGGCGAGTTCGGGCTGGTCGATCGAGCGCACTGTGACCGAGCATCCGGATGCTGTCAGCACGCCTCCGGCGCGAGCCTCGAGCGCCATCGCGGCGTCGCGGTCGTCGAGGGGCGGAGGGTCGAGTCGGTCGAGCTCGCCGGTCACGTCGACGAGTTCGACGGTGATCTGCGGGTAGAGATCGGGCAGCATCCGCACGAGGTCGGCGTCGTACAGATAACCGCCGTTGACCAGCACTTCGGAGCTGGGGGAGATGCCGGCGACCTGACGGAACTCGTCGACCGACTGCGCGAAGCGCACGTGCGGGTACTGCTCGACGAGATCGCCGATGCGCATCGTGCCGTGGGTGGTCTCGAGTGTCAGCCATCGGGTGATGAACCGCGCGAGCTCCTCGTCGTGCCGCACCAGCGACTTCAGTCCCACCTCGTGGATCGCGACGAACTGGGCGAGCCGGTGCGGCTCGCGCAGGCCCAGCTCGAGCACCCAGCGACGGATGCCGGCACCGAACTGCTCGCGCACGCGCTCCAGTGCCGCGTCATCGACCAGGGACTCACGACTCGCGGTCGGCGCGAGGCCGGTCGAATCGACGACCGCCCGCACGAAGAACGCCCAATCCGGAAGCACGTCGTCGACGCGCTCGCCGAGCAGCATCCTGCCGAGGTACATGCGCGTCGCCTGCCGTGCGCCGGGCGGGGGCGCGTACGGGAGCACGTAGGCGAGGCCGTGGGTGCCGGTCGCGGGCTCGGTGAGCTCGATCACATCGAGCGGTGAGGCGCCGAGGAGGTCGCGCCCGTACCGTACCGCCTCGTCGACGTTCTCGGCGGCGTCGAGGAACGGCGCGCGGCGGGTCACGTCGACGTCGCCGTTCGGGGTGTCGATCGTGACGCGAACGGGGAGGAACTCGGCGAAGGTCGACGCCAGCTCGCGGACGGCCGCAGGGCGCAGCAGGTCGTCAGCATCGAAGCGGGGCACGAGATGCACGCTCGTGCCGACCGGCAGGTCATCGTCGATCTCGACCACGCGGAACGTGCCGTCGGCGCTGCCCGTCCACTCGAGGGCGGGGCCGCCCCGTGCGCTGCGCGAGCGGATCACGATGGTGTCGGCGACCATGAAGCAGCTGAGCAGGCCGATGCCGAACTGCCCGAGATAGTCGCTGCGGGGAAGGTCGAAGATGTCGCGCTTCGAGCTTCGCCCGACCGTCGCGAGCAGATCGGCCACCTCGCCGGCTGTCAGCCCCACGCCGTCGTCTCGCAGGACGAACTCGCCGGAGGCCTCGGTCAGCGGGGTGATGCGGATGCGTCCACCCTCGCCGTCGACCTCGCCTCGGGCCGTGATCGCGTCTCTGGCGTTCTGCAGGAGCTCCCGCAGATACACGCGAGGGCTCGAATAGATGTGGCGACTCAGAAGGTCGACGACCCCGCGCAGGTCCACCTGGAACTGCTGCACGTCAGCGCTCACTGCGCTCCCTCCGGTTGCATCCGCCCGCCGAGCCTAACAACAACACCCCGGCCCGGTTCGGCACCGGGCGGAGGATGCCGTATGCTTGACGAGCAGTTGTTGTCTGCATTCTTTCGCCGTGCCCCGGTCCTTCCGGTCCGGTTGCGGTGGCAGGATGAAGATGACACCCCGAGACCTCCCGGTCTCTAGGGCGGTAGCTCAATTGGCAGAGCAGCGGTCTCCAAAACCGCAGGTTGCAGGTTCGATTCCTGTCCGCCCTGCGCGTCAGCACACGCTGACACACGAAAGGTACATTCAGGATGGATCAGGACGAACCGCGCGGCGAGGTCGTCGCGTCAGGAGCCACCCGCGAGAAGAAGCGTGGCATCGCAGGCTTCTTCGGGAGCATCGCCCTGTTCTTCCGTCAGGTCATCGCAGAGCTGCGCAAGGTCGTCACGCCGACCCGCAAGGAACTGGTCAAGTTCACCGCGGTGGTGCTCGTCTTCGTTCTGATCGTCATGGGCATCGTCTACGGACTTGACACCCTGTTCGCCTGGGTGACGCACGTGGTGTTCGGAGTCCCGGGCGCCTGACGCCCTCGCGGCTCCGGCCGCAGTGATTGGAAAGAAACAACGTGTCTGAACGATATTCCGACGACGCCGACTGGGCGACGGCTGCCGAGCAGTCCAGTGAAGAGGATGAAGCCCAGGAGGGCAACGTTCTCGCTGCGGAGGAGAACTCGGTCACCTCGGCCGAGCACGTCGCCCTCCACATCGAGGACGTCGACGGCGAGGACGAGTCCGACACGCAGGACGACACCGACATCGAAATCGACGACCCGGAGGCTGACGCGATCGTGAACGACGCTCTCAATCTGGACGAAGCGGCTGAGTCTGAGGCTGCCGCTGAGGTCCTCAACGACTCTGTGGCGGAAGAGACCGCCGAGCTCGAGGCCGCTGAGGCCGACGAGGTCACCCCGTACGACGGCCCCGATCTCGGTGCTGACGACGAGCAGGGCGACGCTGGATCCGATGAGGACGAGGGCGCCGAGTCTGACGAGGACGACGTCGAGGAAGACCCGTACGAGGCGTTCCGCCTCGACCTGCGGATGCTCCCGGGCAAGTGGTACGTCATCCACTCGTACGCCGGTTTCGAGCGCAAGGTCAAGGCGAACATCGAGCAGCGCAAGTCGACGCTCGAGGTCGAGGACGAGATCTACCAGATCGAGGTCCCGATGGAGGACGTCGTCGAGATCAAGAACGGCCAGCGCAAGATGGTCACCCGCGTGCGCATCCCGGGCTACGTGCTCGTGCGCATGGAGCTCACGGAAGACACCTGGTCGGTCGTGCGCCACACGCCCGGTGTCACCGGCTTCGTGGGCAACGCCCACAACCCGACCCCCCTGCGTTTCGAAGAGGCCTTCAACATGCTGAAGTCCCTCGTCGAGGTCAAGGACGCCCCGACCGCGAAGAACATCGCGTCGAAGGGCGGCCTCGCCGTCGCTCGTCCGCTGCCGGCCGAGGTCGACTTCGAGGTCGGCGAGACCATCACGATCAAGGAGGGCTCGTTCGCGGGTCTTCCCGGTTCGATCAGCGAGATCAAGCCCGAGAGCGGCAAGCTCACCGTGCTCGTCTCCCTCTTCGAGCGCGAGACCCCGGTCGAGCTGTCGTTCGACCAGGTCACCAAGATGGTCTGACACCCGCTTTCACGAGAACGGCCGTCCCATTCGAGGCGGCCGTTCTCGCGTTCCCGGGCATGCCTTCGCATCAGGTAGACTTGTCTGGTTTGTGTGCCGCTTCGGCGTGCGTGCAGACGACCGCAGCCCGGAGATGCCGGGTTCGCGGGAGAGCGGATGCACCCGCATCTGTTCGATGAAAGGAAGAGGATATGGCACCGAAGAAGAAGGTGACCGGCCTGATCAAGCTTCAGATCAACGCCGGTGCAGCCAACCCGGCGCCGCCGATCGGCCCCGCGCTCGGTCAGCATGGCGTCAACATCATGGAGTTCTGCAAGGCGTACAACGCCGCGACCGAGTCGCAGCGCGGCAACGTCATCCCCGTCGAGATCACCGTCTACGAGGACCGCAGCTTCACGTTCATCCTGAAGACCCCGCCGGCCGCGGAGCTCATCAAGAAGGCAGCCGGCGTGCCCAAGGGCTCGGCGACGCCTCACACGGTCAAGGTGGCGAAGATCACCAAGGACCAGGTCCGTCAGATCGCCGAGACCAAGCAGGCCGACCTGAACGCGAACGACATCGAGGCTGCCTCGAAGATCATCGCCGGCACCGCCCGTTCCATGGGCATCACGGTCGAGGGCTGAGGAGAATAATCATGGCTACGAAGTCCAAGGCTTACAAGGCTGCCGCCGAGAAGATCGAGGCAGACCGTTTCTACACTCCCACCGAGGCAGTCGCCCTCGCCAAGGAGACCGGCTCGTCGAAGTTCGACTCGACCGTCGAGGTCGCGCTGAAGCTCTCGGTCGACCCCCGTAAGGCAGACCAGATGGTGCGCGGCACCGTCATCCTGCCCCACGGCACCGGTAAGACCGCCCGCGTCATCGTCTTCGCCACCGGCCCCGCGGCCGAGGCAGCGATCGCCGCAGGTGCAGATGAGGTCGGCGGCGCCGAGCTCATCGAGAAGGTCGCCGGCGGATGGACCGCGTTCGACGCGGCCGTCTCGACCCCGGAGCTCATGGGCCAGGTCGGTCGCCTCGGAAAGGTCCTGGGTCCGCGTGGACTCATGCCGAACCCGAAGACCGGAACCGTGACCCCGAACGCGGCCAAGGCCGTCGAGGAGATCAAGGGCGGAAAGATCGAGTTCCGCGTCGACAAGCACGCCAACGTGCACTTCGTCGTCGGCAAGTCCTCGTTCTCCGCTGAGCAGCTCGACGAGAACATCGGCGCAGCGCTCGAGGAGATCGTCCGCCTCAAGCCGTCGAGCTCGAAGGGCCGTTACATCCAGAAGGGCGCCGTGTCGACCACGTTCGGCCCCGGCATCCCGCTGGACGTCAACTCCATCTGAGTGTGATTCCTGAAAGGCCCCCGCAGACATGCGGGGGCCTTTCTGCATCCCCGGACGACATCGAGCGTCATCGGATGTTGGGATGCGGGGCGGATGCCACGTACTGTGGGTGAGTTCCGCGCCACAGCACTCGCGCCTCACACCGCACCCCAGGAGGGTCACATGTCCCGTCGCCTCATCGCCGTCACCGCACTGGTCGTCGCCGCCGCAGCACTCACCGCCTGCAGCGGAAGCACCGCACCCGCCGAGAGCAGCTCGAGCGAAGAGGGCGCGGGCGACGGCTTCGGCCTCGTCAAGGACGGCGTTCTCACGGTCGCCACCGAGGGCACCTACCGTCCGTTCAGCTTCCACGCCGACGGCGGCACGGGCGACCTCACCGGGTTCGACGTCGAGATCATCCAGGCCGTGGCCGAGAAGCTGGACCTCGAGGTCGAGTTCCAGGAGACTCAGTGGGATGCGATCTTCGCCGGCCTCGACGCAGGCCGCTTCGACGTGATCGCCAACCAGGTCAGCATCAACGACGAGCGCGAGGAGAAGTACCTGTTCAGCACCGCGTACACCGTCTCGCCCGGCGTGATCGTCGTCCCCGAGGATGACGACTCGATCTCGTCGTTCGACGACCTCGAAGGCAAGACCACCGCGCAGTCCCTCACCAGCAACTGGTACGAGCTGGCCACCGAATCGGGTGCCACCGTCGAAGGTGTCGAGGGCTGGGCCCAGGCCGTCGAGCTCGTGCGCCAGGGCCGGGTCGACGCGACCGTCAACGACAAGCTGACCTTCCTCGATTACGAGACCACCAACAGCCCCTCGGGCCTGAAGATCGCCGCCGAGACCGACGATGCCGGTGAGCAGGCGTTCGTGTTCACGAAGGACAAGACGTCTCTCGTCGAGGCGATCGACGGGGCCCTCGAAGAGCTCCGCGCCGACGGCACCCTGGCGGAGATCAGCGACAAGTACTTCGGCGAAGACGTCACCCAGTAATCCATGGAGAACCCCTGGCAGCTGTTCCTCGACTCGCTCGGGCCCATCGCCCTGGCGGGGGTGACGGTGACGGTTCCGCTCGCGCTGATCTCGTTCGCCGTGGGTCTGGTGATCGCGGTCGGTGCTGCGCTGATGAGGATCTCGGTGAACCCGATCGTCTCGGGCATCGCGCGCTTCTACATCTCGGTGATCCGTGGCACGCCGATGATCGTGCAGCTGTTCGTGATCTTCTACGGCCTCGGGTCGATCGGACTCAAGATCGACCCGTGGCCGAGCGCGATCATCGCGCTGTCGCTCAACGTGGGCGGCTACGGGGCCGAGGTCGTGCGCGCCGCGATCATCTCGGTGCCGAAGGGCCAGTGGGAGGCGGCGTACACGGTCGGCATGAACCGCACGCGCACGCTGACGCGCATCATCCTGCCGCAGGCCGCCAGGGTCTCAGTGCCGCCGCTGTCGAACACGTTCATCTCGCTGGTGAAGGACACGTCCCTCGCATCGCTGATCCTGGTGACCGAGCTGTTCAAGGTTGCGCAGCAGATCGCATCGGCGACCTTGGAGTTCATGGTGCTCTATCTCGCCGCAGCGCTGGTCTACTGGGTGCTCTGTCTCGTTCTGTCGTTCGGGCAGAGCGCGCTCGAGAGGAGGCTCGACCGTAATGTCGCCCACTGACCCCGCCCGCTCGGGTGAGCCCGCCCGCTCGGGTGAGCCCACGACGGACGCCCTGTTGACCGCGCGCGGCCTGCACAAGCGTTTCGGTGACAACGAGGTGCTCCGCGGCATCGACCTGACGCTGCATCGGGGCGAGGTCGTGGTGCTGATCGGTCCGAGCGGATCGGGCAAGACGACGGTGCTGAGGGCGCTCAACGGTCTCGAGACGCCGGACTCCGGCACGATCGTCGTGGCCGAGGGCCCAGACATCGACTTCGCACCGGACGCGCCGGTGAAGCCGAGGGTGCGCAAGCAGAAGCGCCTGGCACTGCGTGACCGTTCGGCGATGGTCTTCCAGCATCACAATCTCTTCCCGCATCTCTCGGTGATCGAGAACGTGATCGAGGGGCCGTGGCGCGTGCAGGGGCGCCCGAAGACCGAGGTGATCGCCGAGGCGCGCGTGCTCCTCGCCAGGGTGGGACTCGCCGACAAGGAGAACGCGCGTCCGCATGAGCTCTCGGGTGGTCAGCAGCAGCGCGTCGGCATCATCCGCGCGCTCGCGCTGCGCCCCGACCTGCTGCTGTTCGACGAACCGACCAGCGCGCTCGACCCCGAGCTCGTGGGCGAGGTGCTGCTCGTGATCAAGGAGCTCGCGGACGAGGGCTGGAGCATGGTGGTCGTGACGCACGAGCTGAGCTTCGCGCGAGAGGCGGCTGACCGCGTGTTCTTCATGGACGCGGGCGTCGTCGTCGAAGAGGGGCCGCCCTCCGAGATCTTCGGGGCTCCGCAGCATGAGCGCACGCAGAGATTCCTCACCCGCATCCTGCGTCCGCTCGACGGGGACTGACGACCGCCCGGATTCGGTGGCAGGATGCCGTCATGGGCACCATCGACGACTACCTCTCCGGACTCGGATCGGCTGACCGCGACAGCATCGATCGCGTGTACACGATCGCGCGAGAGGTCGTGCCCGAAGCCGAACAGGGCACGGGATACGGCATGCCGGCATTGGTCTATCACGGTAAACCGCTGCTGTCGGTGATGCGCGCGAAGAAGCACATCGGCGTGTACCCCTTCAGTCCTGCCGCCGTCTCCGCGGTGGCGGGTGTCCTCACCGACCACCCAGGCATCGGGATGGACAAGGGAACGATACGGTTCCAGCCGGAGCATCCTCTGCCTGGACCGGCGATCGAAGAGATGGTCCGTGCGCGGACCGCGCAGATCGACGGAACCTGATCAGTCAACCCTCGAGCACCGGCAGCACCAGGCTGACGGCGAGGGCGATCATCACGACGGCGATCAGTGCGTCGAGGATGCGCCATGAACGCTCGGTGCGCAGCCAGCGACCGACGTAGCGGGCGCCGAACCCGAGAGCGGTGAACCACAGGATGCTGGCGGCCATCGCTCCGGCTGCGAACAGCCAGCGTTCGTCGCCGTGGGTGGCGGCGATGGAACCGAGCATCAACACCGTGTCGAGGTAGACGTGCGGGTTCAGCCACGTGAGCGCGAGCACGGTCGCGATCACGGGGGCGAGGGATGTGCGGGGAGCGGTGCGTGTCGCCGTCGGGCCGGATCCCGATGACGGCGAGAGGCTCCCGGTCTCCTCGGAGTCCACTCGCAGCTCCTCGCCGCCGCGCCACGCACGGCGCGCGGCGATGATGCCGTACGCGAGCAGGAACAGGGCGCCGGCCCACCGGGCGACGACCACGAGCCAGGGAACGTTCGAGATGACGAAGCCCAGTCCGGCGACGCCCGCGGCGATCAGCAGGGCATCCGAGAGGGCGCAGATGATCACCACCGCCAGCACGTGCTCGCGGCGGATGCCCTGGCGCAGCACGAAGACGTTCTGAGCGCCGATGGCGACGATCAGGGAGAGGCCGAGTCCGAGGCCTGCGAAGAGGGAGATCATGGTTCCACGCTAGACATCGCTGAGCATCAGCACCAGCGACGATAACTACCGGCCCATTAGCATGACTAATGTGAAGATCGACCCCGAACTCGCCGCCACCGTCGCCGCCGTCGCTGATGAGGGAACCCTCGACGCGGCGTCGCGAACGCTGCGGGTGACTCCGTCCGCGGTCAGTCAGCGACTCAAGGCGCTCGAGGAGCAGCTGGGGCGCGTGCTCGTCGTGCGCTCGAAGCCAGTGCAGCTGACAGAGGCGGGAGAAGCGGTCGTCCGGCTCGCGCGACAGATCGCCCTGCTCGAGCACGACGCCCTCGCCGGGTTGGGGCTCGAAGGCGGGGAGGCATCGCGCACGCGCATCCCTCTCGCGGTCAATGCCGATTCGATGGCGACCTGGTTCCTGTCCCCGCTCGCGCGACTCTCGGCGGCGCATGACCTCGACTTCGATCTGCATCGGGATGACCAGAACTTCACCGCGCGGCTCCTCGAATCGGGCACCGTGATGGCGGCGGTCACGAGTGAGGCGGAGCCGGTGACGGGATGCTCGGTCGCATCGCTCGGTGTGCTCGAGTATCACGCGATGGCGGACCGCGGGTTCGTCGAGCGCTGGTTCCGTGGGGGAGTGACCGCCGAGACTCTCGCGAGAGCGCCGTTCGTCGACTTCGACCGCCGCGATGCGCTGCAGCACGAGTGGCTCGCGTCCATGGGGGCGCCGCATCAGGGGGTGCCGAGGCACTACGTGCCGGCCTCCGCCGACTATGCGCTGGCGGTGCGCCTCGGGCTCGGGTGGGGCATGGTTCCACTGCTGCAGCGCGAGGACGGGCTGGTGCCTCTCGGCGGGCCACCGCTGCGAGTGAGCCTCTACTGGCAGCAGTGGAACCTGCGCTCGGCGCTGCTCGACACGATCGCCGGCGAGGTCGCGGCTGAAGCGCGGCGCGTTCTCGCGAGCTGACGGCGGCCGACGGCGGGGTCGACACCGCGAGCGGGGTCGACGTACCGCATCCGCTCGACAGGTTTTCAAGACGCCTGGACGTTTATGACGCGAATGACGCAGGAAATGTTCAATCGTGATCCGGATGCCCTTGATTTGCGCGCACACGTGGACAAAACTGACCCGAACGAACTGAACACGCAGATGCAGGCCACTGAGGGGCGGCCGTTCCCAGGCATCCGCGCGTCGGAATTCCTGAGGGGGAATGTGCAATGTCAACGAAGGACACGCAACGCAAGGTTCTCGCAGTGCTCGCCGGAGGGCTCGTGCTCGGCGTCGGGATCGGGGTGACCCTCGCGGCGTGGAACGACTCGGAGTTCGCGACCGGCACCTTCGCCGCCGGTTCCTTCAACCTCGAAGGATCGACGACGAGCGCGACCACCGGGTACGACGACCACAACGTCGACGACGGCGACACCGCGGCGTCGCTCGTGTTCCAGCTGCCGGCCGTCGCCTCGTCGATGTCGCCCGGCGACGTCGTGTACGCGCCGTTCTGGGTGCGCCTCGACGCCACGACCACCAACTCGGCGACGCTGCTCCCCGTAGGGATCGCCGCGGGCACGGGCGGAAACGAGGCAAACCTGTCGTACACGGTGACGGCGATCGCCGCCGGCGACACGTGCGGTTCCGCAGCCACCGGAACCGTCGTCGCGAGTGGCGCGACGCTCAGTGACCAGACAGGTGCCACCTCGGTACCGCTCGCCGAGGGCACTCCGGCCGGAACCGCGGGAACACCTGTGCAGCTGTGCTTCGCGGTGACCGCGGGCGCAGGGCTCACCCAGGGCGCTGCCGCGACCGCGACGTGGGAGTTCACCGCCACCTCGACCACGGACTGATCATGACCGACACCCGCAGAGGCATGCGGGAGGGGAAGCGGCTGCGCTCCCGTCGGATACGCGCCCTGCTTGCGGGCGGGCTGGTGTTCGGCGTCGGTGCGACGATGACGCTCGCCGCGTGGAACGACTCGGAGTACGGCACGGCGACCTTCACCGCCGGACGGTTCGACATCGTCGGGGCGACGGATGGCACGACGTTCTCGAGCCACCCGGTCGGCACTCCGGCGGCGCTGTCGTTCAGCACGCCGTTCAGCGCCATGGCACCGGGCAACACGGTATACGCGCTGTTCAGCGTGAGGACGGCGAATCCCTCGGTCGCGGGCACGCTGCAGCTGAGCGTGACGTCCACGGCCGGCACCGGACTCGGGACGTACCTCCGCTACGGCGTCCGCTCGATCGCGGGGACGACATGCAACGGCACCACGTACTCGGCGGGAACTTCGGTCGTGCCCGACAACTCGACGATGGCGACAGGAGGGACCGGCACCCAGGCGGTCGCGGCGAACGGAGGCACGACCGTCAACTACTGCATCGCGGTCACGCTCCCGGCGGCGGCTGACAACGGCGCGCAGGGGCTGACCGCGATCCAGACCTGGCAGGTGGCCGGCACGTCGTCGTGACGGCGGCGGGCGGCAGCACGAGAGAGACGAAGGAGCGTCGATGAGCACACCGACGAGGCGGAGCCTGCGCGAGCAGGCAGCGTCCGTCGGCGAGCCTGCGGGCCTGCCCGCCGGCCAGGTGCCATCGGGCTCGGTGCGAGGGGCACGGCGTGGCATCGGTCGGGTACTCGCCGACATCCTGCTGTGGGTCGCGGCCATCGCCGGAGTGGTCTGCATGGTCCTGGTCGTGCTCGCCCTCACCGCGAGCATCACGCTCATCATGTTCCGCACCGGATCCATGTCGCCGACGATCCCCGCCGGATCCGTAGCGGTGGTTCAGGAGGTTCCCGCATCCGAGATCGAGGTCGGCGATGTGGTCACGGTCGACCGTGTGGGCGACCTTCCGGTCACCCACCGCGTCACCTCGACCTCGCCGGGGGCGAGCGATGCCGAACGGGTGATCACGATGCGCGGAGACGCCAACGCCGGCGACGATCCGTACCCGTACACGGTGCAGACCGTGCGGGTCGTGCTGTTCTCGGTGCCGGGGATCGCATCGGCGATCGTCGCGATGGGCAACCCCTACGTCCTCGGTGCGCTCACGATCGCGGCGACGACACTCGTCGTGTGGGCTTTCTGGCCGCGCCCGGCGGATTCCCGGCGGAGGAGAACCTCAGAGGAGCCGGGCTGATGATGCGGCGGACCGGAAGATCGCTGGCCGTCTCGGCGCTCGGCCTCGGCCTTGTCGTCGGCGTCATCGTCGCGGCGGCACCCGCCTGGGCCGCACCCTCGACGCAGGTCGTTCAGGGCGACGTGCTCCGCCTCGTCTCCGTCGCCGACTGGGATGCCGCGTCGCGCCTGCTGCCGGGCCAACCCGTGCAGTGGGATGTGACTGTCAGTGCCGAGGCCCCCGACCCGGGAACAGTGACAGTGGGCATCAGCGCGAGCGGGGACGCGGCATTGATCGTCGACGCTCTCGAATGCGCGCAGGAGTGGCAGTCGAACGGGTGCGCGGGAGGAGCGATGTCGCTGAAGACCGACTGGGCGATACCCCGTGACGGCGTCGAAGTGCAGCTCCTCGAGACAGCCGACACCGAAGTCACCCACCTGAGGTTCGTCATCGCGCTCGCCGGGGATGAGGTCGGCAGCACGCAGGTGCGGGTCCACGCGCGGGGTGCGGGGGAGTCCGCCGTGATCGGGCCTGACGGCGGCGGACTCGCCGTCACCGGCATGCCGCCGATGACGCCCTGGTTCGCCGCAGGGGGCGTCATCCTGGTCGGCGCGGGGCTCGCATCGATCGCCGTGCGCCGTCGACGGATGCTCGCTCGTGCGGCCATCGCTCGTGAGGGCGAGTCATGAGCGTGCGGCGTCGGCACCGCATCCTCGCCGGAGTCGCCGGAGTGGCTCTCCTCTTCGGTGTCGGCCTGGCACCGGTCACCCAGGTCACAGATGCCGCGTTCACCGACTCGGAGTACGGACGCGCGACGATCACGGCGTTCCGTGTTCCCGCGCCGACCATCATCGGCTGCGCGGTCGCGAACAATGTCCTCGGAGTCTTCCAGAGCGTCAGGATCGACTGGACGTCGCCCTACCCCGCGTCCGGGGTGCGGCTCACGCTCACCCAGGGTGCGACGACAGCGACGGTGCCTGCCGCCAACATCTCGACGTCCGGTCCGGCCGGCGGCCTCTACACGCATTCGGTGGTGCTCACTCAGGCGCTTCTCACGAGCCTCATCTCGAATCTTCTGGGCAGCACGACGACGCTGACGGCGACGAACCTTCTGGTGGGCACGACGTGGGTGTCCACCGGAGCAACCCGCCAGCTGTCGATCGCGCTGCTCGGACTCAACGCGTCCTGCACCTAGATCAGGGGGCGGAGTCAGTCGGCCAGTGCGAGTGCCCGGAAGGCGTCGCGCTCTCGGAGTTTCTCGCGGCGGCTGGCGGCGGCCGCCGCCGTGGCATCCGCTATGCGTGTCGGCACCTGCATGCCGGTCGTGCGCCGGTACAGCTCATCGATCAGGTCGGTGGCGAGGCCGATGAGCTTCGCGATCTCGCGGTCGTCGCGGTCGATCCAGACGCACCGGGGTTCATCGTGAATGGGGGAGAAGTCGACATGCTCCTCCCAGACGAACAGCGTGCGCTCGGCGCCGAGCACGTGCTGCTGCCACCAGATCTGACGGAGGTAGGTGCGGGGGATGCCGCGGAACGCCTTGTTCGTGGTCTTGATCTCGGCGAGCTTGACGCGTCCGTCCGCGTCGACGGCGATGCCGTCGGGAGTCGCGAGGTGGCGGTGCTCGACCTCGGCGCGGAAGAGGGCGGATGACGGAAGGATGCCGTGCGTCGCGGCCACCCAGGCGGCGATCTCGGGCTCGCGGCGCCGGCCGTGGTCCGTGTACGCGTTGCCTCCGAAGCGGGGGCCGCCGCCGAGCTTCGAGTCGGCCGCTCGGATGATCGACCTCTCGCTGGTGAGTCCTGCCACATCCGTCGCGGTGATCCCGCGCGAGCGAGCCCTCATCCAGGCCACGCGGTCGCGGGAGTCCGCGACGATGCGAGCTTGGAGTTCCGGGGTCACCTATCGAGCGTAACCCCGGTCGCGGACTCTCGTTCCCCGTACACGCCGCGCCTCGGCATCCATCCCGCATCCGGTCGGTTCTCAGCCGAAGGCGGGCCAGCTTTCGGGGCCGGAAGAACCTGCGGCGTAGTCCTCGAGAGGAATCTCGTCGCACCGCCACGCCTCGAGGATCGGTGCGACGATCCGCCAGCACTGCTCAGCGGCGTCTCCCCTCACAGCCAGCATCGGATCGCCGTCGAGGACTCCGGACAGCACTTCGGCGTAGGCCTTGAGGGCACCTTCTCCGAGTTCTGCCGACAGGGTCGCCCGTTCGAGCTCGAGCGGGTCGTCCGACGCGTTGAGGTTGAGCTCGAGCGACATCCGGTCGGGTCCGAGGGAGAAGCGGAGGACGGCCCCGTCGGAGGTGCCGGTGAGCCCGCGGGGAAGGTGGCGTACAGGACGGAAGCGCACGACGATCTCCCGTGCGGGCGTCCCGAGGGCTTTGCCGGAGCGGAGCCGGAACGGGATGCCCGCCCAGCGCGCGTTGCGCACCTCGAACGTCGCCTCGGCGAGTGTCTCGGTCCGTCGTTCCGGATCCACGCCCGGTTCGTCGACGTACGACGGCTTCGCCGTGCCGTCGATGTCTCCGGCCGTGTACCTCGCCCGACGTGACGAGCCCACCGGGTCGTCGCCCCACACCGCGGTCGCGCGGAGCACGGCGCTCGTCGCCTCGCGGAAGTCGACCTCGTCGAGGGTCGCCGGCTCCTCCATCGCCAGCACGGCGAGCACCTGGAGCAGGTGGCTCTGGATCATGTCGACCAGCGCGCCGGCTGCGTCGTAGTAGCCGGCGCGTCCCTCCAGCGCGAGCGATTCGTCGTAGACGATGTCGACCGACTCGATGCTCTCCGCCGACCACAGGGGTTCGAGGATGCGATTCGCGAAGCGCGCACCGAGAAGATTGAGGGTGGTGGACCTGCCGAGAAAGTGATCGACCCGGAACACCTGGCTCTCGGGAACCAGTGCCGTGAGCGTGCGGTTCAGCGCTCGCGCGCTCTGCTCGTCGGTGCCGAACGGCTTCTCCATGACGAGCATCGCACCGTCGGGCAGCATCTCGGGGGTGAGCGCCTCGATCGATGCCGCGGCCACAGACGGCGGCACGGCGAAGTAGATCGCGACCTGCCCCGTGCAGTCCTGCAGCAGTGCGCGCAGGTCGTCCGCTCGGGTGATGTCGGTGCGCACATAGGTCGCATCGACGCGTGTTGCGGCCTGCTCGGCACTCATCGATGCGAACGAGGTACGGATCACGGACTCGAGATCGGCATCGGTCCATTCCGCTCGGTCGGCGCCGACGATGCGCACCACGCGGGAGGACTCCCGCGTCAGCAGCTGTCCCAGCGCGGGAAGGAGGAGCCGAGAGGTGAGATCGCCACCGGCTCCGAGGATCACGAGCGTCGTCGCATCGGCCATGGTCCCACCGTAACCCGTCCGCCCTACAGAGAGTCGTGTCATGATCGGTCGATGCCCGCTCCCATCGAGGACTATGCCCTGCTCAGCGATTGCCGCACCGGTGCGCTCGTCTCGAAGGAGGGCAGCATCGACTGGCTGTGCCTCCCGCGCTTCGACGCACCGTCGCTGTTCGGAGCGCTGCTCGGAGAGGCGAGCAACGGATGCTGGAGCCTGCGCCCGCTCGATGCCACCGCGACGTCTCAGCGCCACTACGTGTCGGACACGTTCATCCTCGTCACCCGATGGGAGACCGCAGACGGCGTCGCCGAGGTGCACGAGTTCATGCCGCTGCAGCCCTCGCGCAGTGATGTCGTGCGCCGGGTCGTCGGAATCTCGGGTCATGTCGAGTTCGTCACCGAGCTGCGACTGCACTTCGACTACTCCCGCAGGCTGCCGTGGGTGAGACAGGTGGGAACGAGCGAGGAGCCGGCGCTTCGCGCGACGGCCGGGCCCGAGGCGGTGATCGTGCGCGGCGTGCGACTCGTCGCCGAGGACCACCGACACAGGGCGGAGTTCACCGTCTCGGCAGACGAGGTCCGTGATCTGACCCTCAGCTGGTTCCCGTCGCACGAGCACGCCCCGAGGCCGCTCGACGTCGACGACGCGATCGCCGCCACGAGATCATGGTGGCAGGGCTGGGCGAGCGGCATCGTGCACGACGGCGCCTACCGCGGCGAGGTCGTGCGGTCGCTGCTCGTACTGCGGGCGCTCACGAACAAGGACACCGGCGGCATCGTGGCCGCCGCCACGACGTCGCTCCCCGAGCAGTTCGGCGGCTCGCGCAACTGGGACTATCGCTTCGTCTGGCTGCGGGATGCCGCGCTGACCCTCGAAGCACTGATCGCGCACGGGTTCCTCACCGAGGCGCACCACTGGCGTCGCTGGCTGCTGCGAGCCGTCGCGGGCGAGCCGGCGGAGGTGCAGATCATGTACGGGATCGCCGGGGAGCGCGATCTCATCGAGCGCGAGCTCACGAGCCTGCCCGGCTACGGGGGTGCGGCGCCGGTGCGCATCGGCAACGGCGCGGTCGATCAGTACCAGGGAGACGTGATCGGCGAAGTTCTGGTCGCGCTCGAATGCGCCAGGATCGCGGGCCTCGAAGAGGGCGACTACTCGTGGCCCCTGCAGCGGGCGCTCCTCGAACAGGTGATCGTGTCGATGGACCGCCCCGACAACGGAATCTGGGAGATCCGGGGTGAACCGCAGTGGTTCACCCACTCCCGGGTCATGATGTGGGCGGCGCTCGACCGCGGTGTCCGTGCCGTGCGGGAGCACGGGCTCCCGGGCGATGCAGATCGATGGGCGACGGTGCGCGACGAGCTGCGGCGCGAGATCGACGAGCGCGGAGTGGATGCCGACCACGGGTACTTCGTGCAGCACTACGGCTCGACCGAGGTCGACGCCTCGCTGCTCGTGCTCCCGCAGGTCGGGTACTGCGCCCCCGGCGATCCACGGATGCTGCGCACGGTGGAGCAGATCGAGCGCACCCTGCTCACTGGCGGATTCCTCCGGCGTTATCGCACAGAGTCCGGTGTCGACGGGCTCGACGGGGGAGAGCATCCGTTCATCGCGTGCAGCTTCTGGCTGGTCGAGCAGTACGCGGTGTCCGGCCGTGTCGACGAGGCGCAGGAGCTGATGGCGAGGCTGATCGCGATGTCGAACGACCTCGGTCTGCTGTCGGAGGAATATGACGTCGTGAACACCCGTCAGGCGGGCAACACTCCGCAGGCGCTCTCCCATCTGAGTCTCATCCGCGCGGCTGACGCGCTCGCCGGTCACGGCGGACGGGCAGCCCACCGACGGTGATCTCGCCTGATTTGGGGGCAGGGGATGCGTGAGGTACAGTTGAGTCAACCGAAGACCGCTGGTCATCGTCATGCGCGCAAGCGCAAGAGGATTGAAGCTCTGCTCAGCAGGGGCCCGCGCAGGACACGAACTTTCCAAAGCTCCGTGCGCTTGCGCCGGAGCTTTTCTGTTGCCAGGGGTCGGACCCGGTGCCTCACCGCCGTGAGGCACCTCGTACACACCAAGGAGTGACCATGGCGCAGAAGGATGCATCGGTCGCCGAGCTCACGAAGTCATTCGAGAACTCGTCTGCCGTTCTGCTGACCGAGTACCGCGGTCTGACGGTTGCCCAGCTCAAGGAGCTGCGCAACAGCATCCGTCAGGACGCTGAGTACGCCGTGGTGAAGAACACGCTGACCAAGATCGCCGCCAACAAGGCTGGCATCACCGCGCTGGACGACGACCTCAAGGGTCCGTCGGCCGTCGCGTTCGTGCACGGTGACTTCGTCGCCACTGCCAAGGCTCTTCGTGACTTCGCCAAGGCCAACCCGCTTCTCGTGATCAAGTCCGGCATCTTCGAGGGCAACGCCCTCTCTGCCGACGAGGTCAACAAGTACGCCGCGCTCGAGAGCCGTGAGGTTCTGCTGGCGAAGGCTGCGGGCATGATGAAGGCCACGATGGGCAAGGCTGCCGCCACCATCGATGCTCTTCGCGAAAAGCTGGAGACCGCCGAGGCCGCGTAAGCGACCCGACGTTCTCGTTCAACAAACCCCATCTATCTAGGAGATACATCATGGCTAAGCTCACCACTGAGGAGCTGCTCGAGCAGTTCGCAGGCCTGACCCTCATCGAGCTCAACGACTTCGTCAAGGCGTTCGAGGAGAAGTTCGAGGTCACCGCTGCTGCCCCCGTCGCCGTCGCAGGTGCCGCTGGTGCTGGCGCAGGTGCCGAGGCTGAGGAAGAGAAGGACTCCTTCGACGTCATCCTCGAGGCTGCTGGCGACAAGAAGATCCAGGTCATCAAGACCGTCCGCGAGCTCACCTCGCTGGGTCTCGGCGAGGCCAAGGCTGTCGTCGACGGTGCTCCCAAGGCCGTGCTCGAGGGCGCGAACAAGGAAGCAGCCGAGAAGGCCAAGGCTGCCCTCGAAGAGGCAGGCGCCACGGTTACCCTCAAGTAATCCGTTCCAGGTCGCGGCCCAGCGCCTCGCCCTGGATGCGTCTGAACGCTTCACGAAAGCCCCGGGTTCTCCCGGGGCTTTCGTGCGTCGTGGGGCGACGGGATGACGCGACGCTCAGCGTCGACCGGCGGTGGAACTGCGCACGACCAGGGCGGATGCCGTGACGGTGTGCTCCCGAGGGGAATCCGGCTGGTCGATCTGCTGCTGCAGCAGCCGTACTGCCTCGTGACCCTGTTCGCGTGGGGACTGCTTGATGGTCGTGAGAGCGAACATCTCGGCGTGCTGATGATCGTCGACGCCGACGATGCTCAACTCGGTGGGCACCGCGATCCCCAGGCGCCGCGCGGCGATCATCGCTCCGATCGCGGCCTCGTCGCACACGCCGATGATCGCGGTGGGGCGGCCCCGGCGGTCGCCGAGCAGCTCGACCGCGGCGGCATAGCCACCGGGCATGGTCGGGGGAGAGTCCGCGATCCGTGCGACCGCCTCGAGTCCGGCCGCGGCCAGCGCCTCGAGATAGCCCTCGACGCGCTGGGCATCACCGAAGCTGAGGTCGTCGGGGTCGGCGGACCCTCCGACGAAGGCGATGTCGGTGTGGCCCAGTTCGATCAGGTGCTCGGTGGCGATGCGCGCGGCGGCGACGTCGTCGATCGACACGGCACTCGATCCTTCGCTGTAGGGTCCGACGCTGACGAGTGGTCGCTCCGAGCGGTGCAGACGCTCGAGCTCCTGCGCGCTCGGCTGTATGCCGACCGCGATGATCCCATCGAAGCGTCGACCGGGCAGCACTGCGTCGAACAGACGCTCACGCGTGTCGGTCCCCTCGCGGATGCCGTACAGGGCGAGCTCGTAGTCGAGCGCGAACAGCGACTCCTGGATGCCGGCCAGCAGCTCGGAGAAGAACCAGCGGTCGACAGGTGGCATGATCACCCCGACGGTCTGGGTGCGTCCGGTCGCGAGGCTGGTGGCGGAGGAATGCGCGACGTAAGCCAGCTCGTCGGCTGCATCCGTCACCCTCTTGCGGGTGCCCGCTGAGACGTATCCACGACCGCTGAGCGCCCGACTCGCCGTCGCCTTGGACACGCCTGCACGCGCCGCGACGTCCGCGATCGTGCTCATCGGTCCTCCTCGACCATGCGTGCGGCGCCCAGCCCCTCCTGCGCACCGATGTCAGCGTAGCCCGTGCGCACGTCGAAAGGGAACCGGTTCCACAGGATTCGCGAGGGAGCGCTCCCATGCGGGGATAGCTGGCCGCGCGAAAGGTTGCGGTGTTGTGATCCTGGCTTATTGTGTCGCGGCGTCGGACCCCGGTAGGTTGTCCTGGAATCGGTTCCCGATTCTGCGCCGAGGGGCGGCGCAGAATACGCAGGGGACCGTGAAACTCGAAGAGGAGAATTCACATGGGTCTGTCACAGCGTTCACGGCGTTACGCGCCGATCGCCCTGCTGGGAGTCGCGGGCATCGCGCTCGCCGGTTGTGGTGCTCCCGGCGGCACGGACGGCGGAAGCGAAGGCGGCGGCGAGGGAGACAACACCGTCACCATCTACGGCACGATCGTCGAGGGAGAGGCCGAACTCCTGGCGGAGTCCTGGGCGGACTTCGAAGAAGAGAACGACATCACCATCAAGTACGAGGGCAGCCAGGACTTCGAGACTCAGCTCGGCACCCGCGCACAGGGCGGCAACCCGCCTGACATCGCGATCTTCCCGCAGCCGGGTCTGTTCGCGGACTACGCCTCGCGCGACCTGCTGAAGCCGGCTCCTGAGGCGGTCAAGGCGAACGCCGAGGAGTACTGGACTCAGGGGTGGGTCGACTTCGGCACGTACGACGGCACCTTCTACGGCGCGCCGCTGATGGCCAGCGTCAAGGGCTGGATCTGGTACTCGCCGACGAAGTTCGCCGAGTGGGGCGTCGAGGAACCGACGACCTGGGACGAGCTTCTGGCCCTCACCGAGACCATCAAGACCGCGAGTGGCAAGGCTCCCTGGTGTGCCGGCTTCGAATCAGGCGTCGCGACCGGCTGGCCCGGGACCGACTGGATCGAGGACCTCGTGCTCCGCAACGCGGGCCCCGAGGTGTACGACCAGTGGGTCAAGAACGAGATCCCGTTCACCGACCCCCAGATCAAGGAGGCGTTCGACGCGACCGGTGAGATTCTGCTCAACCCGGAGTACGTCAACGCCGGCTTCGGCGACGTGCGCTCCATCAACTCGACCGCATTCGGCGATGTGGCGGCGCAGGTCGCCAGCGGCGAGTGCGCGCTGACCCACCAGGCCTCGTTCCTCTCGGGCTTCTACCCTGAGGGCACGAACTTCGCCGAAGACGGAGACGTCTGGGCGTTCCTGACGCCGAGCACGAACGCAGATGAGACGCTCATCACCGGTGGTGGCGAGATCGTCGGCGCGTTCAGCGACGACGAGGCGACGCAGAAGGTGCTCGAGTACCTGTCGAGCCCCGAGTGGGCGGACAGCCGCCTCGCTCTCGGTGGAGTGACGTCGGCCAACAAGGGCGTGAACCTCGATGTGGTCGAGGACCCCATCCTGCAGGAGTCGATCAAGCTGCTCCAGGACGACTCGATCACGTTCCGCTTCGACGGTTCTGACCAGATGCCCGGTGCTGTCGGCTCGGGAACCTTCTGGAAGGGCATCGTCGCATGGGTGAACGGCACCTCGACCGATGAGGTCCTGACCCAGATCGAGACCGGCTGGCCTTCCAGCTGATCGGATGAGGTGGGCCGCCCCGATGGGCGGCCCACCGTCTCGCACTCGGTCCGCGCATCGCCGCGCGGACCGCTGATCAGCTCCGTCTCATGAAGGGGAATCCATGAACGCGACTGTGTTCTTCCAATGGATCGGGTCACTACCCCCGATCGTCCAGGCCCTCGCCGTCGTCATCGCGTTCGCGGTGGTCGTCGTCGTCATCCTGCTTCTCGTCGACATCGCCCCTCGCAAAGGTGCGCTCTACACCGGCATCCGCCTCGCGATGTGCCTCCTCATCCCGTTCGCGGTGATGTGGTTCTTCAACTCCTACTACTGGGCCATGGGAGTCGCGGTCGCCGTCGGCGCCCTGTTCTTCTTCCTGGACTACCGATCCCGCGACGGCGTGGGGTACCTGATCCAGCTCGTCGCCTTCATGGCCCCGGCGATCCTGCTGCTCCTGGCAGGTCTCATCCTTCCGTCGATCCAGACCGTGTACGCGTCGTTCTGGAACTCGACCGGCAGCGACTTCGTCGGCTTCTCCAACTACCTGTGGATCTTCACGCAGTCCGACGGTGTCACCTCGGTCGTGAACACGATCGTGTGGGTGCTGCTGGTGCCGACGCTGTCGACGATCGTCGGTCTCGCCTATGCGGTCTTCATCGACAAGACCCGTGGCGAGAAGATCTACAAGCTGCTGGTCTTCATGCCGATGGCGATCTCGTTCGTCGGCGCGAGCATCATCTGGCGTTTCGTGTACGCCTACCGTGGTCCGGAGTTCGAGCAGATCGGTCTGCTCAACCAGATCCTGGTGTGGTTCGGCGGAGAGCCGCAGCAGTTCCTGCTGAACAATCCGTGGAACAACCTGGCCCTCATCGTCGTGCTGATCTGGGTGCAGACCGGTTTCGCGATGGTCGTGCTCTCGGCATCCATCAAGGGAGTTCCCACCGAGCTTCTCGAGGCGGCCGAGCTCGACGGCGCGAACGCCTGGGAACGCTTCCGCTCGGTGACGATCCCGTCGATCAGGCCGGCGCTCATCGTCGTGCTCACGACGATCTCGATCGCCTCGCTGAAGGTCTTCGACATCGTGCGCACGATGACAGGTGGAAACTACGGCACGTCGGTGTTGGCGAACGAGATGTACACCCAGTTCTCCAAGTTCGAGGCGGGACGCAGCGCTGCGCTCTCCGTCATCCTGTTCATCCTGGTGCTCCCGATCGTCATCTACAACGCGCGCCAGATCAAGAAGCAGCGGGAGATCCGATGACCGACACCGTGAACTCAGACACCGGCCAGAGCACGAGGGCGATAACCACCGCCGGACGCTTCGAGGCCTCGGCAGGCCGCGCGCGCAAGCGTCTCAGCCGTCCGTGGGCCACGGTCGCCTCGATCCTGATCGCCGTGGTGTGGACCATCCCGACGCTCGGGCTCTTCATCTCGTCGTTCCGTGAGAGGGACGCGATCGAGACCACAGGATGGTGGACGTTCTTCACCAACCCGCAGTTCACGCTCGACAACTACGCGGCCGTGCTGCAGTCCGGCACCACGCAGCTGACCATCCTCGAGTCGTTCTTCAACTCGATCGTGATCACGATCCCGGCAACGATCATCCCGCTGATGATCGCGGCCATGGCGGCGTACGCGTTCTCCTGGATCGAGTTCAAGGGGCGCAACGCCCTGTTCATCTTCGTGTTCGCGCTGCAGATCGTGCCGATCCAGATGGCGCTCGTTCCGCTGCTGTCATCGTTCTCGCGGGGCATCAACCTGTTCGGCGTGCAGGTCACTCAGGGACTCGATGTGGCGGGTGGGTACGCCCAGGTGTGGATCGCGCACTCGATGTTCGCGCTGCCGCTGGCGATCTACCTGCTGCACAACTTCATGTCGGAGATCCCCGGCGAGATCATCGAGGCGGCTCGCGTCGACGGTGCATCCCGCGGCCAGATCTTCTTCCGAATCGTGCTGCCGCTGACGATGCCGGCGATCGCGTCGGTCGCGATCTTCCAGTTCCTCTGGGTCTGGAACGACCTGCTCGTCGCCCTGGTGTTCGCCGACGGCGCTGCGTCGCCGATCACCAAGGTGCTCGCCGAGATCACCGGTCGCGGCGAAGGCTGGTACCTGCTCACCGCAGGCGCGTTCGTGTCGATCATCGTTCCGCTGATCGTGTTCTTCTCGCTCCAGCGCTACTTCGTGCGAGGACTCCTGGCGGGTTCGACGAAGGGCTGACCGCCTCTCGTCGAGCTGCGGAATACACGATGCCGCGACCGGGTGCAACACAACCCCGGTCGCGGCATCGTCGCACGTACGCTGTGAACATGAAGTACGCAGACTCCATCGTCGACCTCGTCGGCAACACGCCTCTCGTGAAGCTCCAGCACGTCACCGAGGGTGTGGAGTGCACGGTGCTCGTGAAGCTCGAATACCTCAACCCCGGCGGATCCGCGAAGGATCGCATCGCCTCGCGCATCATCGATGCGGCTGAGGCATCGGGCGATCTGCGGCCGGGCGGCACGATCGTCGAGCCGACGAGCGGCAACACCGGGGTGGGTCTGGCGCTCGTCGCACAGCAGCGCGGATACAAGTGCGTCTTCGTGCTGCCGGACAAGGTCGGTGAGGACAAGATCGACGTCCTTCGCGCCTACGGTGCCGAGGTCGTCGTCACGCCGACCTCGGTCGCGGCAGACAGCCCCGAGTCGTACTACAGCGTGAGCGACCGGCTCGCCCGTGAGATCCCCGGCGCGTTCAAGCCGAACCAGTACGAGAACCCGAACGGCCCTCGCAGCCACTACGAGACCACGGGTCCTGAGATCTGGCGCGACACCGACGGCGCGATCACCCACTTCGTCGCGGGTGTCGGCACCGGCGGCACGATCACGGGCACGGGACGGTACCTGCGCGAGATCTCGGATGACCGCGTGCACATCGTCGGGATCGACCCCGAGGGCAGCGTCTACAGCGGCGGCACCGGACGTCCGTACCTGGTCGAGGGAGTCGGCGAGGACATCTGGCCCGGCGCGTACGACCCGAAGATCCCGCACGAGATCGTCGCGGTCGGCGACGCCGAGTCGTTCGCGATGACCCGCCGCCTCGCGCGGGAAGAAGGCATCCTCGTCGGCGGATCGAGCGGCATGGCAGTGGTCGGCGCGCTGCGCGTCGCGCGGGAGCTTCCGGCGGATGCCGTCATGGTGGTGCTCCTTCCCGACGGGGGGCGCGGATACCTGAGCAAGATCTTCAACGACGGATGGATGCGCTCCTACGGGTTCAGCGAGGTGGAGGAGGGCGAGACGGTCGCCGATGTCCTGGCTGCGCGTTCGTCCCGGCTCGGCGACGGCATCCCCGATCTCGTGCATGCCCACCCGACCGACACGGTGCTCGAGGCCATCGGCATGATGACCGAGTACGACGTGTCGCAGCTCGTCGTGCTCAGTGCCGAGCCCCCTGTGATGATGGGCGAAGTCGTCGGCACGGTCGACGAGAAGGGACTGCTCGACCTGCTGTTCCGAGGCGACGCCAAGCCGGCGGATGCCGTGGGCGATCACGTAGGGGAGCGGCTGCCGCTCATCGGCATCCATGCTCCTCTCGCGCAGGCGAGGGCGGCGCTCGCCGATGTCGACGCCCTGCTCGTGACATTCGACGGCAAGCCGCACACCGTGCTCACCCGTCAGGACCTGCTCTCGTACATCTCACGCTGACGTCGCACGGACGTCGCACTGACGCCGGGCGTAACAGGATCGGATGTCGGTGTCGGGGTCGACGTAGGCTGAGAGACATGTCCGAGCATGCTTTCGCCACCCGAGCCATCCACGCAGGTCAGGCGCCTGACCCGACCACCGGGTCGATCATCCCGCCGATCTACCAGGCCTCCACGCATGTGCAGGACGGCATCGGCGGATTCCGCGACGGATACGAGTACAACCGTGCGGGCAACCCGACGCGCTCGTCGCTGGAGACACAGCTCGCCGCTCTCGAAGGGGGTGCGAACGCGCTGTCGTTCGCCTCGGGCCTCGCCGCGGAAGACGCGCTGCTGCGCGGCATTCTGAAGCCGGGCGACCACATCGTGCTCGGCAACGACGTCTACGGCGGCACGTACCGTCTGCTCACCAGGGTGCTCGCGCCGTGGGGCATCGAGACCACCACGGTCGAGCTGTCGGATGCCGACGCGCTGCGCGCGGCCATCCGCCCCGAGACGAAGATCGTCTGGGTCGAGACGCCGAGCAACCCCCTGCTGAAGATCGTCGACATCGCGCTCATCGCCGAGATCGCGCACGCGTCCGGGGCGATCGCGGTCGTCGACAACACCTTCGCGTCGCCCGCGCTGCAGCAGCCCCTGTCGCTCGGGGCCGACCTGGTCGTGCACTCCACCACGAAGTACCTCGGCGGGCACTCGGATGTGCTCGGCGGCGCCGTGGTCTTCGGGGACAACCGCTTCTACGAGCAGATCAAGTTCCAGCAGTTCGCCGTCGGTGCGGTGTCGGCTCCGCTCGATGCGTGGCTCACGACGCGTGGCATCAAGACCCTCGCGGTGCGGGTGCGTCAGCACTCCGAGAACGCGCTGGCGATCGCCGAATGGGCGGCATCCCGCCCCGAGTTCGCCACCGTGTATTACCCGGGTCTCGCCTCGCACCCGGGCCATGACATCGCTGCTCGCCAGATGAGCGGATTCGGCGGGATGCTCTCGCTCGGCCTGTCCGCGGGAGCTGCGGCCGCGAAGTCGTTCGCCGAGTCGACCGAGCTCTTCCAGCTCGCCGAGTCGCTCGGCGGGGTCGAGTCGCTCATCGGATACCCGCCGGACATGACGCACGCATCTGTGCGCGGCACCGAGCTCGCCGTGCCCGAGAATGTCGTGCGCCTCTCGGTGGGCATCGAGGACGTCGACGATCTGCTCGCCGATCTCGAGCAGGGGCTCACGCGGCTCCGCTGACTCTTCTTCGGCATGCAGGGGAGAGTGCGCCCGGGCTGCACCGGCGGTCCGGCGGGCTGTAACATGGAGACTTCGCCCGGATCGAATCGTTTCGAGAATCTATCGACGATTCGACCGCTCTCGCGACTCGACCTGATCCCCCTCGAACTCCGGAAGGACCGTCGTGCCCGACGCTCCACGCACTGACTCCATCCCGACGACCTCCGCCACCGAGCGGACGGCCACCGGCAGCATCCGCATCCCGTCGTCCACGGGCGCGATCCGCACCCTCGGATCGAACCCCGCCACGGCGCCGATCATGCTGCACCCCGGTGACTCGATCTCGAACGGCCGCCGCGCGCTGTACATCGTGCTGCTCGGTGCGCTCACCGCACTCGGGCCGTTCACGATCGACCTCTATCTGCCCGCATTCCCCGTGCTCGAGCAGGACTTCGAGACCACGGCCGCGGCGATCCAGCTCACCCTGACCGGCACCATGATCGGCTTCGCGCTCGGGCAGCTCGTGGTGGGTCCGCTCAGCGACAAGGTCGGACGCCGCATCCCTCTGATCGCCGTGACCGCGCTGCACGTGCTGGCCAGTGCCGCGGCCGCCTACGCCCCGACGCTGCCCCTGCTCAGCGGCGCTCGCGTTCTCATGGGTGTCGGCGCCGCCGCCGGTGGTGTCGTCGCGATGGCGATCGTGCGCGACCTGTTCGGCGGACGCCGCCTGGTCGTGATGCTGTCGCGCCTCGCCCTCGTATCGGGCGTGGCACCGGTCATCGCTCCGCTGATCGGCTCGTGGCTGCTCACCCTCATGCCCTGGCGCGGGATCTTCGTCGTGCTCGCGCTCTACGGCGTCGTGATGCTCGTGTCGGCCATCGTCTTCATCCCCGAGACGCTCCCCATCGCCCGCCGGCAGGAGAAGGGCGGCGCGACCGTCCTGCAGCGCTACCGCTCGGTGTTCTCCGACCGGGTCTTCATCGGCGTGCTGATCATCGGCGGCATGACGTTCTCGGGTCTGTTCTCGTACCTCTCCGCCTCGCCGTTCCTGTTCCAGCAGACGCACGGACTGGATGCGCAGCAGTACGGCCTCCTGTTCGCCGTGAACTCGCTGGGCGTCGTCGCGGGTGTGCAGACGGCTTCGCGCCTCGCCGCGCGCTTCGGTCCGCAGTGGGTCATGGCCTACTCCACTGCGGTGCTGCTGCTCGCGGGAGCGGCGATCATCGTCACCGATCAGCTGGGTCTCGGCCTCTGGGGCACGGTCGTCCCGCTGTTCGTCTTCATGACGGCCTGCGGATTCACGTTCCCGAACGTGCAGGTGCTCGCGCTCGACCGACACGGCAAGGCGGCGGGGACCGCGGCATCCGTGATCGGAGCCACCAACTTCGGTGTCGCGGGGCTGATCTCGCCGGTCGTCGGCTGGGTCTCCCAGGGGGCGGGAATCACCGCGACCACCATGGCCTCCGTCATGGTCGGATGCGCGGCGATCGGCGTCCTGTCGCTGTGGCTGATCGTGCGCCCCCGGACTGTCGGCATGCTGGCTCCCTGATATTCAGCATCCACCCGGCAGAATGGTTCGATGAGACGACGAACGCTGCTGTGGTGGGGAATAGGGATGCTCGTCGCGGCGACGCTCCTCGGGGCGGCGATCGTGTTCGGGTACACCGAGCCGCCGGGGTTCGACACCTGGTGGAACGAGACGATCAGCACGTACCGCGCTGAGTGGATGCTGTCGTTCGCGCTGATCCTCAACGACATCGGCGGCGGGTGGGTCGCGATCATCCTCGTGCCGGTCCTGATGATCATCGCCCTGCTGCTCGCCCGGCGATGGCGTGCGGCCGTGTTCGCCGCCGTGGCATTCCTCGCCAGTGCCGGAGCGGTGCAGCTGCTCAAGCAGCTGTTCGGGCGTGCACGCCCGGAGGACATGATCGTGGTGAGCGACTACGGGTCGTTCCCCTCGGGGCATACCGCCAACGCGGCGACGATCGCTGTCGTGCTGTGGCTCGTGTTCCCGCGCGTGTGGACGGCGATCCTCGGCATCCTGTGGGTCCTCGCGATGGCCATCTCCCGTACGCTGCTCTCGGTCCACTGGGCCACGGACACACTCGGCGGTGCACTCGTCGGGGCCGGCGTGGTGCTGGTGCTGGGCTCCGTGATGCTGCCGTGGGTGCAGTCGGCGTCGCGCCGAGCGGAGGCACCCGCGCCGATAGGCTGACGGGACACACCCACTCACCGAGGAGCCGTCGTGTCTCGCATCCGCCCGTATCGTCCGTCCGACCGCGCAGCTCTGTACGAGGTGTGCATGAGGACCGCGGATGCCGGCGCTGACGCGACCGGGATCTTCTCGGACGATTCCCTCTGGGGAGACCTCTTCGCGGTGCCCTACGCCGAACGGCATCCGGACCTCGCGTGGGTGGTCGAGACAGACGACGAGCGCGTGATCGGCTACATCGTCGCGACCGACGACACGGAGGCCTTCGCCACCTGGTTCCGTGACGAGTGGTGGCCGACGCTGCAGGAGCGATACCCGCGTGCGGCCGAGCCCACGACCCGGGAAGAGCGGATGATCGAGCACGGGTACAGCCAGGCGCCGGGGCGCGACGCGAATGCGGAGGAGTACCCGGCGCACCTGCACATCGACCTGCTGCCCGAGACGCAGGGGCAGGGACTCGGACGCGCGCTCATCGAGACGCTGTTCGCCGAGCTCAGCCGCCGTGGAGTGCGCGGACTGCACCTGGGCATGGACCCGAAGAACACGGGTGCCGCCGCCTTCTACGAGCGACTCGGCATGACGCCGTTGCCGGCTGAGCCGGGCGGACAGAGCTACGGAGTGCGGTTCAGCTAGACCTCGGTGGCCTGTGGCCTGTGGCCTGTGGCCTGTGGCCTGTGGCCTGTGGGCTGCGGCTGCGGCTGCGGCGGTGACGGCGGCCGGGTGATCTGTGCGGCTGTGGGTTGGCGGTGACGGCGGGACTCCGGTGCTCGCTGCGCTCGCTCTTCCCCGAATCCCACGGTGCTCGATAAAAAGCATGAAGGGCCCCCGCTGGCGCGGAGACCCTTCATGCTTTTTGGCGGTGACGGCGGGATTCGAACCCGCGGTTGCTTGCACAACACACGCTTTCCAAGCGTGCTCCTTCGGCCGCTCGGACACGTCACCAAGGAACAACCTGAACAGTCTATCCGATCGCGCGGACCGCCTACGACCAGGCGGCAAGGAGTCGCCACCCGCGGCAGCCAGGGCCGAGATTCCGTCGCACCGGTATGCGATTCTCGGTGGTCTTGCGAGGCTCACCACCAGGTATCTACCTTCATAAGAAGACGTTATGCAGTCATACGTGATCAAGACTGCCGCTAACGGATGATCTTCGGAGGAATTGATGACCACGGTCGATATGGCGATCTCGCCCAGCACCGCACTGCGCACAGCACTGCGCATGGCGCACTCGAGGGCGCTGGCCGACCTCGGGCTCGACGCGATCGGGCGGGTCCGCTTCGGATGGCGCGATCGCTCGATCGGATCAGCCGTCGAGCATGCAGGATCGCGACAGTGGCTTCGCGTGGTGTGGGCGCGCCGCGAGCAGGCGCAGGGGGACTGGTGGACCGGCAATCGAGACGCGACGTCGATCCGGGGCGTGGCCAAGCCGCGGGTGCTGGATGCGCGTGCGTGGGAAGAAGGCCCGCTGGTCTATCGCGCCGAGCTCATGAGTCTTCTACCGGGCCGGGCCTGCGCATCGACGGCAGTCCTCGAACGGAACCCCGGTCTCGACGACGGGTGGTGGGAAGAGCTCGAGCGCAGTCTCGGAGCTCTCGCTGAGACATCCACCGAGCGGCGAGTCCTGGACCCCGAAACCATGCGTCGACGAATCACGGTGTTCTTCGGGATCGACCTGGACATCGACCCCCGCGAGTGGCTGCCCGCACACGGTGACCTGCACTGGAACAATCTTCACCGCGAACCGTTCGCGATCGCCGATTGGGAGGCCTGGGGCCTCGCGCCACGCGGCTATGACGCGGCCTTCCTGCTCGGCCACTCGCTCGCGGTACGTCACGCCGCCGACCAGGTTGCACGACGCTTTCGCGGCGATCTCGAGTCCGACGGCGGCGTCATCTCGCAGCTCTACGTGATGACGAAGCTGCTCACTCGCGCGGATGCGGGCGAGCACACGGAACTCGTCCCGTTCATCCACCGGCACGTCGGGCAGCTGCTCGGCGCCAGGATGCCACGCCCGCGGAAGCGGTCGGGTGTCGACACCTCATCGGCTCGACACGAGGGTCTCTGATGGGGCGCGAGAGGGCACGCACCGGATCTGATCTCGTCGGAGCACGGGCACTGCGTGAGTGGATCACGGGAGAACCGGATGCATTCTCGCGCGTGTTCATGGTCGAGAGCGGCGCAAGCCCGACTGTCGTCGCCGATGTCGCGGGCGACCATGATGCGGTTCTTCTGTCCGTCGACAGCGGGCCGTGGGGCGGCCGCGCGCCTTCCTTCCGCTACAGCGGAGCGCTGAACGAGATCGGCGACGCCCTCTTCCTCGGAGAGCGGGCCGTCGAAGTCGAAGACTACGTCGCCGCGGCGTTCGTCCAGATCATCGGCCCCACGGTCGTCGGCCTCTTCGACGAACCGAGTGCGCAGGCCTTTCTCGACGATGCGGCACTCGCACGACGCACAGGAGTGTTCCCGTCGGCCCTGATCGATCAGCGCGTGCTGCTGGCGAATCGCCGTGCACTGGTCGGTCCGAAGGGACTCGGGACTCCGAGCGCCATCAGGCTGAGCGCGGACGGCACGGTCAGCATCGGCGTGCGGGGCGAACCCCTCGGCGGCGTCGACGAACTGAGAGAGCTGCTGACGGTCCCGATGCCGCCTGCGGCGATGCTCGGAGCTGCGACGGGGGGCTCGGCGGGCCCCTCAGACCTCATCTGCCGCGAACGGATCGGGCGCTACCTCAACGCGACAGACCTCATGAAGACGATGCGCTTGGCGAACGGTGCCGCGAAGATCGCGGGCTTCGGCTGGTGCCCCGGTGAAGATGGCCGTGCGGATGCCGAACCTCGAATGAGGGATCCGTTCCTTCTCGATACGGCAGACGGCTTCGTGCTCGCCGACCTCACCACCCTGCGGCGCCGGCTTCTGTCTCCGACGACCGCCACCGTGGTCACTGCTGTCCAGACCTCGACGACAGCCGAGCTCGCGGCCGATCGTGTCTCCTGCGAACTCGACATCGATGCCGGTGATGCGCGTGGGCTGTGCCTCGGAGCGGTCGATGCACTCGACATCCACCTCGGCACGCCGAGTGACGCGGCGTGCGCCGCACACGGCGTCCGAACGTGAGCTCTCCGCATGCACTGTGGCCCTCGATGCTTCCGGCAGACGCCACTTTCACGCCGGATCGAGTCGCGGTCGGCGCTGTCGGAAACCGCATCGAGTTCGCAGACGGATCCACACGTCTCTGCGCGACGAGCGGACTGTGGAACGTCCCTCTCGGTTTCGGCAACCCGGCGGTGACCGAAGCGGTGGACCGGGCCATGCACGATGCGTCCTACCTGTCCCTCTTCCGAGCGCCGCATCGATATGCCGAAGACGCGGCCGACGCGCTCATCGAGCTCGCGAACCCGCACCGGTACAGTCGCGTCATCTTCTCGACCTCGGGCGGAGCGGCGAACGACGCCGCGATGAAGTTGGCAAGACAGTACTGGTCTCACCAAGGAGCAGGGTCGCGCTCTCTCGTCGTCGGGCTGACGGGCAGCTATCACGGCACCATGTACGGCAGCCACGCCTCGAGTGGCGACGATCTTCTTCAATCCGTCTATTCCGTCGACCGCAGGTCGGTGAGGCACGTGTCCTACGACGACGAGGGAGAGCAACTCGAGGCGCTGTTGCGTCGCGAAGGGCACCGAGTGGCCTCGGTGGTCGTCGAACCCGTCCTGGGCAGCGGCGCACACGCACTGTCGGAGACGTTCGTCTCGCGGCTGCTCGCGTTGCGCGAGCACTACGGGTTCCTTGTCGTCGCCGATGAGGTCGCGACAGGGTTCGGCCGCACCGGACGCATGTTCGCAACCGACGGATGGGGCGCTGCACCCGATGTGCTGATCCTGTCGAAAGCCTTGACGAACGGTGCGGCGGGCGCGGCCGCGATCCTCGTCGGGCCCCGTGTCTCGTCGGCGTTCGCGCGTGGCGGCTGGACGTTCGTCCACGGTGAGACGCAGGCCGGTACCCCGGCGTGCGCGGCGGCTGTCACCGCAGTGATCGACGAGCTGCACCGCATCGATGTGGACTCGACCACGGCGGCGCTCGGACGCGATCTATCGCGCCTGGCGGCGACGCTGAAGTCGGACGGACTGATCACCGACGTGACGGGCGCCGGGTGCTTCCTGGGGCTTGCCCTGCGCGACAGCGACGCGAACCCGCTGTCGGGTACGGAGGTGCTTCGAGTCGTCTCCGAGATCGCGGATCACGGAGTGCTGGTGCAGCCGGGCCCCAGCGCGATCGCGTTGATCCCGGCGTACGGATTCACCTCGACCGAGCTTCGCGAGACGGATTCGGCAGTGCGCGCCGGGTTGACGCAGATGCGGGAGCGTCGACATGAGTGCTGAGCTCGCGGCACGGGTTCCGACGCTCTGGCACGGTCAGGGGATCACGCGGCAGATGACCGATCGGCTCACCGCTGGCCGGGAGGCGCTTGCGATCGTGGACTCGTCGACTCCCACACCGGTTCTCTCGGGGAGTCCGCCCACGACGATCGTGGTCGACGCTCGTTCCGTGAACGTCACCTCTCTCGTCTCCATCGCGGAGCAGATCGCTCTTCGGAAGCCGGGCGTGATCATCGCGGTGGGCGGGGGGAGCATCCTCGACGCCAGCAAGATCGCCGCGCTCGTGCTTGCTCCCGGGCGGACGTTCGACTTCGCCATCGAACGCGCGGCGAAGTCGGCACTGACCTTCTTGCCCGATGCGCCGCCGCCTGTGGAAGTCATCGCGGTGCCGACGACATTGGGCACCTCGTCGGAGACGAACAGCGTCGGCATCCTCAGGAACGAGAGTGGCCACCGGCTCATCATCGGTCGCTCGCTGAGGCCGCGCCACGCCATCATCGATGCGCGCAATCTGATGACCCTGTCGCCGGTGGCCGTCCGAGAGGGGGCGATGGAGGCGTTCCTCCGTCTGGCCGGAGCCTCGACGAGCCCGCGGAGGACCACCAGGGCGAAATGCGATGCGATCGCTCTCGGCAGCGCGCTTCTCGACACGGCGAGCCGGGGTGACACGGCTCCGGGCTCACGACTGCGCCTCGCGCGTCTGAGCGCAGCGACCCAGCGAACGGCGGCCTTGCGGGGGAGCGACCCCTACAGCGCCCGTCACTGGTACATCGCGAACGAGGTGTCCTTCGCGCTGGAAGTGCGCAAAATGGTCGCAACAGCGGCGATCATCGCCGCCGTCTGGCGTCGGATCTGCGCGGGAGACCCACGCTGGGGAGATCGACGGAGCCTCGAAGAGTTCTGGACGACGACAGCGAGTGGGCTCGCGCTTCCGCTCGACCCGCCGTCGGGCATCGCCGCCCTCATCGATCGCTGGCAGATCCCGGCTCCGCCACGCCCGACTCCTCGGGCCGTCGCGCGCATCGCCGCTGTCACAGAGAGAGCCTGGGCGAATCGTCACCCGATGCTCGCGGGTCTCGTCGCAGCGGACTTCTCCGATCTTCTCCGTGACTCGTCATGGAGCTCTCAGCCGTTCGGTCATCCCGACCGATCGTCCAAGGTGCGGAAGGAGGTGAATCAATGATCGAAAGCGCCGGACCACAGCTTCAGTTCCAAGAACTGGAGGCGATGGATGCCCCCAGTTGGGACAGCTTCTACAAGGGCGTACTCGGCGCGTTGGTGCTGATCGGCATCGGCGCGGCTGCAGCGACGTGATCGCGAGCAGACAAATGAAACAGGAAGGAGGTGAGCATGCGATCAGCAACACCGACGCTCGAGTTCCAAGAACTCGAGTCCATGGAGGCGCTCGATGACGCCCTCGATTTCACGCGTGGATTCGCTGTGGGAGTGATCATCGGCATCTTCGCCCTGACATAGCGGCACCTTCGCAAGGTGCCTTCACGGAGGTATGACATGCAGACGGATTCGCTCGAGTTCCTCGAACTCGAACAGATCGATGCCCCACTCGAGTGGTGGGAGCACGCGAGCTACATCATCGCCATCATCGGCAGTGCGGCAGCGATCGCAACCTGATCAAGGGGTGCGGGTGGGTGATGACACACCCGCACCCTGATGCTCCTGGCAGAGAGGTAAATGCAATATGTCGAGTCTGATCACCGAGGCCGTATCGGCGAGATTCGAAATGGTCGGAGCGGTGCCGAAGGAACAGGACCTCTACACCGGCGACGGTGCCGAGTTCTACGACAGGCTGGTGGGGTCTGACCGTGCGGAGATCAGAGAGATGCTGGCGCTCGCGCGAGGCGTCGAAGGGCCGATTCTCGACATCGGCGCCGGGAGCGGGCGACTGACGATACCTCTGGTGAGATCGGGTAGACGGGTGACGGCATTAGACCTCTCCGAGGACATGCTCTCGCGCCTTCGCCGTGCGGTGCCGGACCATCCGATGCTCGAGTGTGTCGTCGGCGACATGCGCGACTTCGCGCTGGGCCGGCGGTTCGGCCTCGTGATCATCGGCGCGACTTCCATCACTCTGCTCGACCGGGTGGGCAGATCACTCTTCTACGCGAACGTGCGACGCCACCTCGCCGCTCGAGGTGTTCTCGCCATGACCGTTGCAGGCGGTGGCTCTGCCGCGAGCCTCTCGATGTCGACGGATCGGGCGGTCACGATACCCGGGCCCGACGGGGAGGAGATCTACCTCTTCTCGCAGCAGATGGAGGAGGGCGGCGCCGAACGCGTGGTCAATTGGGTTCGTGTCGCCGACCTGACGGAAGGCAGCGAGGCGACGGTGCTCACGAGCCGACTGCGAGTCCTCGGCCATGACACGCTCGCACGAGAGCTCATCGACGCAGGCTTCGCCGCTCCTGTCATCTCTCCCGTCAGGACGACGGGGCATGACGAGATTCTCCTGCTCACGACGACGTGGGCGGGGACGTCGGACGCCGGGGGCCGCGATGCGTCCGACTAGCCTCTCCCGCCGACGGGATTCCTCGACGTCGGTCGTCCTCAGCGCCGATGGATGCCCGCGTCTCGCGCCCGGAGTCTCCTTCGAGCGAGCCGCCGACGCCGGACCCTGGATCGCAATGCTCGACGGGGTGCCTTCCTCGAGGGTCTCCGAGGCGACCATCGAGCTGTTGAAAGCGATGAACGGCGAGACGCCGATTCGCGACCTGCGCCTGCGCTTCGCCGCCGCCGAGTCGTCGGAGGGCTTTCTCCGTCTGGTCCAGCGCTTTCAGGTCGGTGGGCTCCTCGGAGGCGAGGCGAAGCCCCCACCCGGCAGAATCGTCTACCGACCCCCGTTCACGCTGCAGTTCGCGACGCTTCGCGCGCCCGTCATCTTCGACCGTCTGGCTCGGCTGATCGTCCCGATCCCCCTCCGAGCCTCGACGCTCGCCGTCGCGGTCCTCGTCTGCTCCGGATTTCTCGCTGCAGTGCATCAGGCTGAGGAGCTGCACGAGGTGCTCACCACGCCGGTGCCGCTCGTCGGCTTCATCTCATTGCTCGCAGTGCTCTCGCTGCTGACAGCCCTCCACGAGAGCGCCCATGGGATAACGCTCACCAGGTTCGGCGGCCGACCGCGCCGTGCGGGATTCATGCTGTTCTATCTCAGCCCCGCGTTCTTCGTGGATGTGACCGACGGGTGGCGACTCTCCGATCGCCGCCATCGCGTGGCCGTGGCCCTGGCAGGACCGGCTGTGCACGCCTCCGTGAGTGCGATCGCGCTCATCGTCGCGTTCATGCTGCCACCCTCCACGCTTCGTCGGACCGTGCTGCTTCTCGCGGTCTCCTGCGCCGCCATCGTCCTCATCAACCTCATCCCGTTCGTGAGATTCGACGGATACATCGCGCTCATGTGCGCTCTCGACGAACCGAACCTCAGGGCGCGGGCGATCCGTGACGGGTCGGCCTTCTTGACCCGAGCCCTGTTCGGCGGACGGCGGACGAGCAAGAGCCTCGAGCGGTGGTGGAGCGTGCCCTTCGGGCTCGCGAGTTTCACGGCCCCCGTGGTGCTGGTGGTCGTGGCGCTGTCTCGAATAGCCCAGGCGCTCGCCGGCGGGGGGCCGATCGTCGGTGTGCTCGTCGTCATGCTCGAAGCGGCGGCGCTTCTCACGGGCCTCGTGATCCTCTCTCGGGCCTTGCACAGAGTGCTGGTGTCCGGTGTCGCGGTGCTTCGATTCGTGTCGGTGACAGCCGCGACGGCCGCGGCCATAGTGATCACCGGAGTCGTCATAACCGTGCCTGTGACAGCCACCTTCGGCTTCGCGGCGCACGGCGGCACCGTGGTTCTTCTGCAGGCGGGAGAGGCCCTGGAGACGGACGTGCCGGAGGGGGCCGAGGTCGTCCTGATGAGCAACGGGCTTCTCGCGAATGATCATGTCGGCGAAGGGGTGGTCACGTCCGTGCCGCCGGAGCCGAGGAGGGTTCCCCTGGACGCGCTCATTCCCGTGGTGGTCGACGGCGCGTCGGTGGCGGGGGTGATCGTCGCCGGAGTCGACATGGCCTCCGAGAGAGCGAGCGTACCTGCGACGGGGCAGGCCCGAGTCGGGCTGGGAGCGAGGAACCTGTGGCAGGCGATCTGGGAGACCGGTGTGGCGCTGCCACTGTCATCCCTCCAGAGCGGAGAGGTGAGAAAGGAATGAAGATGAACACGCACGCGATCGAGGTTCGAGGGCTCACGAAGAGGTACGGAGATCGGGCCGCGGTCGAGGACCTGTCGTTCGTGGTGCCGTACGGGTCGATCGTCGGCCTCCTGGGGCCCAACGGCGCGGGCAAGTCGACGACGCTGCGAACGCTCGTCGGATTGCTGACGCCGACGAGCGGTGACGCCATCATCGACGGCATGCCGTTCTCCGCACTCGATGACCCTGCCTCTCACGTGGGGGTCCACATGGACGGATTCGGTTTCGAGGGCGGGATCACCGCGAGGAGGCATCTGGAGATCTGCCGCCTCGCGGCCGGCGCGCCGCGTGGTCGAGTCGACGCCGTGCTCGATGAGGTGGGTCTCGCTGCAGACGCCCGTCGCCGCGTGAAGACCTTCTCCACCGGGATGGCCCAGCGCCTCGGGCTGGCCGCCGCGCTCATCGGCTCCCCGCGGACACTCATCCTCGACGAACCCGCCAACGGATTGGACCCCGACGGCATCCGCTGGCTGCGCCGGTTCCTCCGCGACTATGCGGAGACCGGTGGCACGGTGCTGATCGCCAGTCATCAGCTCGCAGAGCTGGAACAGGTCGTGGATGAGGTGGTCGTCATCAAACGGCGCGCGCTCTTCGCCGGGAAGCTCGGCGACCTCGTCACGAACGGTGCCGACACGTTGGAGAGCAAGTATTTCGATCTGGTCGAAGGAGCGTCCTCATGAAGGGAATCATCCACAGTGAGGTCGTCCGGGCGGTGAGCGGATCCTCCGTCCTGGCGGTCTATGTCGTCGCCGTCCTGATGCCCGCTTTCGTGCTGTTCTCGGACGGCTCGCGCTTCGACCTCGAGGGTCGCGATTCCGGCGCCGCCACCGCAGGGCTCCTGGAGCCGCTCGCCTGGTGCGCCGTCTCTGCGGCGTTCATCGGCGCGTATGGCGTGACCCGCGAGTGCTACTACGCCTCTATGGACAGGACGCTCACCGGAGTCGGCTTTCGACGCGCATTCTCGGGAAAGCTCGTCGCCGGCACTCTCATCGCGCTCGCTGTCTCGATCTGCATCTTCGTCTTCTGGACGGCCGGCGTCTCCGTCATCCTGCTGCGGAACGGCCTCTCGCTCTCCCTCACCTCGGATGCGTGGCGGATCTATGGCGGGGCGCTGGTGGGGGTGGTTCTCGGCGCGCTGATCGGAGGGGCCATCGGCTGGATCGCCCGAAACTACTACGTCACGGCAGCGATCGTCCTCGTCCTCCCGATGGTGCTGGAGTTCGCTCTGTTGCGCACGGCGCCCGAGCTGGCCAGGTTCTCGCCGGGGTTGGTCCTGGCTGCCGTGAGCGTTCCCGGCTATCAGGACCGTCTGCTCGACTTCGCGCCAGCGCTCGGCATCGCAATCGTGTGGGCTGTCGCGCTGGTCGCCGTCGCGTGGTTCAGGGGCAGCAGGAGGGGCGTGTGATCGGTCGCGTGCTTCGAGCCCACGCGCGGGCCTTCGCCGGCGACGTCGTCCTGCTCTGGGTGGCGATCGCGGGAGTCGTGATCTCGCTCTCCGTCGTGGCGAACATACCTCCGGAGCTCGCCGACGCGCCGCCGGAAGTCCGAGCGTCTCTCACGGGGCCGTTCGCGACGGTGCTCGCGACCTACGGTGCGGTTCTCGCGGCGGTCTACGGATCGTTCCGGTATACCGTCGATCGGCGCGACGGTGTCATCGCTCAGCGTCTCATGTCGCAGCGGCGTGGTGCGACCTATCTGGCCAGGGCGTTCGGAGCAGCCGTCGGTGGTGCGGTGGTCGCCCTCGCGGCAGCAGCCGGCGGTCACGCCGCGCTGCGCCTGGCCGGCGAGGGGCTTCCGCTGGATTGGTCATCGGTCGCACAGACCTGTGTGCTCGGCGCGGCATCGGGCCTCTGGGGAATGGGGCTGGGCGTCATCGTTCAGACCCATCTCGTCGCGCTCTTCGTCGTTCCGATGTCCCTCAGCGGAGCAGTGCTCCTGGCGATCGCCTGGAGAGAGGGTGCCGTCTACCTTCCGTTCCTCGCGATGCTCGAAGCCCTCCGGTTCGATCTCTCAGCGGTGGGGATCGTGCCGGACGACAGGCTCGGCGGCCCGATCGCCGCTCTCGTGGCGGGCGGCTGGGTGCTCGCGGCTGTCGTGGCCGGGGGCGTCTCGTTCGTCACCCGCGATGTGACATAGAGGACTCGAGCGTGCTCCGGCGGAGGACTCCCCTCAGGTCGACGTAAAATCTCCAGGTGGCAACCCCCAAGATCGTGCTCTTCTACGTGTTCACCCCGCTCGCCGACCCCGAGGCGATCCGGGTGTGGCAGCGCGACCTCGGCGAGGCGCTCGGGCTCCGGGGCCGGCTCTTGATCTCGAGAGACGGAGTCAACGGCACCCTCGGCGGTGACCTTCTGGCCCTCAAGAAGTGGGCGCGGTCCTTCCGGTCGTACGCACCGTTCAAGAATGCCGACATCAAGTGGAGCGAGGGCAGCGGAGTCGACGCCGACGGCCGCAGCATCGACTTCCCGAAGCTCAGCGTCAAGGTGCGCGACGAGATCGTCTCGTTCGGGGCGCCCGGCGAGCTGCGCGTCGATGAGCAGGGGGTCGTCGGCGGCGGCACGCGACTCACCCCCGAGCAGCTGCACGAGCTCATGGGCGAGCGGGGAGACGACGTCGTGTTCTTCGACGGACGCAATGCGCTGGAGGCGCAGATCGGCCGCTTCCGCGGAGCCGTCGTGCCCGACACCGAGACCACACGTGACTTCGTCGAGCTGCTCGACTCCGGGGAATACGACGACCTCAAGGGCAAGCCCGTGGTGACGTACTGCACCGGAGGTATCCGCTGCGAGGTCCTCTCGAGCCTGATGACGTCGCGCGGATTCGGTGAGGTCTACCAGCTCGAGGGAGGGATCGTCCGCTACGGCGAGCAGTACGGCGACGACGGCCTCTGGGAGGGGTCGCTCTACGTGTTCGACAAGCGCGGATCCGTCGACTTCTCCGATCACGCCGCCGTCATCGGAGAGTGCGTCGGATGCGGCACCGCGACCAAGCGCACGGCGAACTGTCCCGACCTCTCGTGCCGCACGCAGTTCGTGGTGTGCGAGTCCTGCGACGCCGTGCGCTGCGAACAGCACGCAGCCTGACGGCTCACGCGGCCTGACAGCTCAGACGACCAACGGCACGTCGGTCCTGCGACTCGCGAAAAGCGACCGGGGCAGAATGAACGCCAGCACGCGCGTCCGACGGTCGACGCTTCGCCGCAGCTGGACGATCACCTCGCCCAGTGCCTCATCGACGTCGCCGGATCGATCTGACGACGGTCGCGCGTAGCTCGATCGCTCGACGGCGTCGACGAGCGCGCGCATAGCGTCGGCATCCACGCCGTTGTCGCGGACGAGATCGACGCCGCGCATGCGCGGCGTCTCCGCATCCGAGAGGGGGAGTCGCAGGTCCTGCATCGTCGCCCGCAGCTCGGTCCAGGCCGAGGCCGCGTCACCGCTCTTGGCCCGACCACGCCGTGCGACGCGGATCGCGAGGCGAATCAGCGCGGGCAGCAGCAGCGCCACCAGCACACCGAGGGTCGTCAGCATGACGGGCGTCGGATCGAGACGCCGCAGCTCGCCGTTCGCACCCGCGTTGTCACCCGCGTCCTCGCGCTCGATGACCGGCCCCGAGCTCTGCTCCGCACTGGGGGCGGCAGAGGGCGCGGTCGGCGTCGATCCGCCGGATCCGCCACCCGTCGTGGAACCTGCCGCGAACGCGGTCGGCACGCCGAGAGAGGCGGTCGGCTCGAACGGCACCCAACCGACCCCGGGGAACAGCACCTCGGGCCACGAGTGCAGCTGATCGCTCGAGACCGAATAGACGGCCTCATCGCCACGGGTGTTGTCGGTGCGCACGCCGGGCAGGTAGCCGACGACGATGCGCACCTCCATGTCGAGGCTCTCGGCCATGAGCGCGAACGCGCCCGCGAAGTGGATGCAGTATCCCGAGCGCACCTCGAGGAACTGCGCCACCGCATCGGCTCCGGTGCCGTCGAAGCCCTCGTCGACCGGGGTGTCGAGCGAGTACGCGAACTGACTGCGGAACCACGACTGCAGGTCGATCAGCCGGTCGTAGTCGTTGGTCGCATCCGTTGTGACCTCCGCCGCCGTCTCAGCGATCACCGCGGGCAGCTCCACGGGCTCCGCATCGGGATCGACGATCGGCTCGGCGGCCGGGATCGCACGGATCTGCTCGAGTGTGGGTGCCACCTCGAGCGACCGGACGGTGTAGTCGTTGCCGACGGCATCCGCGGTGCGGGAGGTGATGGTGCGGTTCTCCGTGCTCACGCGCCAGCCCGCTGTGATGCCCTGCACGCTGGTCGCGGGGTAGGGCACCGGCAACCAGGAGCTCGACATCCGGATCACGCGGATCGAGGTGTTCTGGTCGGTCGTCTCGATGTCCTCGCCCCATTCGTCCGCGCCGAAGCCGTCGCTCAGGGACTGCAGGTCGCCGCGATCCGGTTCCCACACGCGTCCGTCGAACTCCGACAGCGTCGTGAGTCGCAGGTAGGGCGCCGTGTCGGCCGTCGTCGCCATCGTGAGCACCTCGACGGGGTTCGGCTGGCGAAGGTCGTCGCCGAGTCGCAGCGATGCGTCGACCGTGACGCCCACGCCTGTGCCGGCGAGGCTGGCCGACACCGGCAGGACGGGCGCGACGATGACCGTGACCGCGAGAGCGGCGACACCGACCCCCGCCGCGACCGCGGTGGACGTGCGCCGAGGGGAATCCGGGTTCTGGGCCGCGGTGTACCTCAGCAGGATGATGATCAGGATGCCGAGCATGACGAACCACACGACGTTCACATCGCCGAGCGTGACGATCATCGGCACCGACCCCACGACGGCTGTCAGCAGGCTCGCGAGGATCGCTCCCCGCTGAGCGACGAGCTGATCGAGCAGGATCGCCACCACCGCGAATCCGATGCCCATCATCGCCTCGAGCCCCGGTGATGCGGCGATCGGCGCGGACCCGAACATGACCTCCTCCCAGGCGGAGGCCGCCAGAGTCTGGAAGGTGAAGATCGTCGCATCGGTGGGGATCACCCCGAAGACGGCGGTGTCGCCTGCCACGAGCAGCACCACGCTGCCGATCGCGACGAGGATCTGCACTCCGATGGTGACGAGGTCCCGAGCCCAGGCCGCGCGACGGCGCATCACCGTGCGCATCGTCATGCCGGTGAGCGCGGTGACCACGATCACGACCAGCACCGCGAACGACCAGGTGCCCGGTTCGATGACCGAGGTGTAGGGCCACATCGCGACGAGCCCCGCACCCGCGGCCAGCACCGACGGCAGGACGGTGCCGACGGGCAGCTCGTGCTCCCGATGCCAGGACAGCCGCGACGCCCGCTCGGCCGCGCGCTCAACCCGCGACATCGGCTGCTCCCCGGTGCTCGGCGGGTCCGAGCCCGACCCGGTCGGGAAGGACGTCCTCCCAGGACTCGGTCACGTCATCGCCGAGGGTCGCGACGCGCCAGCCGTGCTGCTCCGCCGCCTGCACGGCCCCGGGCTGCGGCGCGGTCGCGAACAGCATCGGCGCGGCGGCGCCCGAGGGACGCAGCAGCGCGGCATCCTCTTCATCGATCTCACCGGTGATGTAGACGAGCGGGCCGGGGGGAGTGCCGCCGACCAGGGTGGTGATGTCGCGGGCCTCGCCGCGAGGCGCGACGAGGGCGAGAGCGACGAGCAGGCCGTCGCGGTCGTCCTCGTGGCCGCGGAGTGCGCCAAGAAGCGTCCCGGCGCTGTCGATCACGTCGACGCCGTACCCCTCCTGCGCGAGATGCACCGCGACGGAGGCGCACATCGACACAGCCCTCTCGAACGCGGGATCCGACTCGTCGCCGGGGCGAGCCCAGCGGGCGGAGCTCCGGTCGAAGATGACGAGCGCATCCGGGCTCGACTCCTCCTCTTCCTGGCGCACCATCAGCTGCCCCCGATGCGCGGTAGCCCGCCAGTGGATGCGGCGCATGGAGTCGCCCGAGATGTAGCGGCGCGGTGAGAGGTTGTCGCTGCCCTGGCCCAGGCGGCTCGACGACGTGTGAGCCGTGCCTCCGGCCGCCCCTACCTTCACGGTGAGCGGCGCGAGCGTGAACACCTCGGGCACGACCGTCACCGTGCGGGTCTCGCCGAACTCCTGTTCGCGCTGCGCGAGACCGAACGGATCGACGGTGCGGAGCACCAGCGGCCCGATCGCCCAGACGCCCCGACGCACCCCGGTGATCAGGTAGGTGAGCTGGCCCGTCTCGGACGGGTACTCGCCCGCCGAGTCACCGGCCACCGCGTCGGGGAGCACGTCGCGCCAGAGGCCGCGAGGAACGCGCAGGGCCCGCAGCGTGAAACGCAGGGTGACGCGAGACGTCTCCGAGACCGTCAGCAGATCGGTAGAGACCTGTCGTGCGACCGAGCCCGAGCGCCGCGGCAGCCGCACCACGAGCACCGAGAACGCGGTCAGTGCGAGCAGGAGCACGCCGATGTAGAGGAGGATCGGCGCGCCGAGCATGTTCGCCGTGATCAGGCATCCGAGCCCGGCGATGAGTGCACCGGTGCCGCGCAGGGTGAGGGTTCGACGACGATGCATGGCGAGGGGGAGCGGGTCAGGACCGCGCGGTGACGGGAACCCGCACGCGCTCGACGATCTGCCGCAGCGCGGCCTCGACGGGCTGCGCGCCGGCTCGATGCGCTCCACGAGCAGGGAGCAGCCGGTGCGCGAACACGGGGACGATCAGCGCGGTGACGTCGTCGGGGATCACGAAGTCGCGGCCGTCGAGCGCAGCCCACACCTTCGCCGCCCTGATCAGCTGCAGCGTCGCGCGCGGGCTCGCGCCCAGGTGCAGATTGGGGTCGGCTCGGGTCGCCTGGGCGAGCGCGACCGTGTACTCCTCGAGAGCGGGAGCGACGTGCACCGAACGGGCCCAGGCGATCAGCCCCGAGATCGATGCCGCATCGGCGACGGCGCGCACGGCGGCGAGCGGATTGACCGTGTCGCGTTGGCGCAGCATGAGGGCCTCGGCCGCGGCATCCGGGTATCCCATCGAGATGCGCATCATGAAGCGATCCCGCTGGGCCTCGGGCAGCGCGTAGGTGCCCTCCATCTCGAGAGGGTTCTGGGTGGCGACGACGAGGAAGGGATCAGGGAGCATGTGGGTCGAGCCGTCGACGGTGACCTGCCCCTCTTCCATCGCCTCGAGCAGGGCTGACTGCGTCTTGGGGGACGAGCGGTTGATCTCGTCGGCGATCACGATGTGCGCGAACACGGCTCCGCGCTTGAACTCGAACTCGCGGTCGACGGGGTTGTAGACGCTGACGCCTGTCACGTCTCCCGGAAGCAGATCGGGGGTGAACTGGATGCGGCGGACCGTCGCGTCGACGCTGGCGGCCAGAGCGCGGGCCAGCATGGTCTTGCCCACGCCAGGCACGTCTTCGATCAGCAGGTGCCCTTCGGCGAGCAGACAGACGAGCGCTCTCCGCACGGCATCCGGCTTGCCGTCGATCACCCGTCCGACGGACTCGACGATGGCCGATGTCTGCGCCGCGAACTGCTCGGCGTCGACGACGGCCGGGATCAGGGGCGGATTCTCTGGCATGCGTTCCCTCTCGCGTGGGCGCTGCGGTGCGCGTGAACCGATCGTAACCCGGCTGTCTCGGGATGGGGTGGGAACCGGCCATCGTCGGCGCCACGCAGGGGGAGGCGTCCGCGGGTCAGCCCCAGACGCGCGCTCGCGGTTCCGCGGTGTCCACACGGCTGTCGGCGCTGCGGGCGACACGCAGCAGGGCGAGTCCCTGCACTCCGTTCAGCTCGTGCAGCGAGCACGTGCCGATCAGGGTCTGCCAGTGATCGCGGAACCGCTCGGCGTCTCCGCGCCGCCGCGCGATCAGGCGAGGCACTGCCAGAAGCGTGCGTCCGGGTGAGAGGCGGTCGGCGAGGCGCTCGATCGCGCGAATCCTCGGCAGCCCGGCCGCGTCGATGCGCAGCAGGAATCGGGGAGTGCGCACGGGTGCGAAGAGCTCCTCGACGGCATCCGCGATCGTGCGTGCGTCGGCCGCGGAACCTCCCAGCTCGATGCGAATCCGCGTGGGGTCGCTGCCGTCAGGGCGCGCGGTGATCGCGGACTCGTCGATGCGTCCGATGCGGCCCGCCTCGTGCAACGTGCGGGCGACGGCGACCGCCGCTCCTCGATAGATCTCGGCCGGCCGCGCGCGATCGCGCAGAGAGCGGACGAGCATGCGCAGTGCGGATGCCGTCGCCGCCACCGCACCGCCGCCGAGCGCGAGCGCCACCGCGAGAACGGGAGCGAGGGAGACCCCTGAGACGGCCACCACGGCGACGAGGGCGCCGACCGCCGCGGTGCCGGCGACGAATCCGGCGACAGCACCGGCGCTCGCCGTCTGGCCGGCGCGCAGCAGCGGCGCGCGTGAGGTCCGGCGGACCGCGATCGTCTCGCGCTCCTGAGGGCGATAGGCATCGCCGATCCGCCATTCCGCCCTGGTCGTGCTGCGAGAGGGCCAGCGCTCGCACAGGACGGCGTCGAGATCCCCGATCGAGGTCGACGGGTCCTTGTCGAGCACGCGCTCCCACGCCTCGATGGCGGGCGGGGAGAGCGCATGCCCGAGACCGCTGACGATCCGGCCGTCACCTTCGGCGCTCAGACCCCACAGATGGGAATGCCGACGGCGGAGTCGACCGGACTCCGAGCCGTCGTCGAGGTCGACGTGCGACGGGATCAGACACACCACGGACCAGTTGTGCGCGACCTTCTCGGGCCACGCGCGGTCGAGCCGCAGAGTGCGGCCTCGCAGCTGCTGGGTGCCCGATGACGTGGCCACGGTGGTGAGGTCGACGAGGGTGTTGACCGAAGGACAGTCCCATCCTTCGCCGAGCAGTCCGCGTGTGCCGACGAGCAGCCGCACGTCGCCCCGGCGGATCAGCTCCGACACGGCACCGACCACCCGTCCGCTGCCGGCGGCACGCACCTGCAGATCGCGCACGGGGCCGATGCCTTCTGCGACGCCGACGGGCTCGCCGAGCAGGTCGCCCAGCGCGGCGGCGATGTGGGCCGCATCGGCGGTGCGGACGCGCAGATGCTGCGAGGTGAGCAGAGCCGGACGCAGTCTCGCCGTGACGGGATCGACCGCGAGGAGGTCGAACGTCCGCAGTGCCCCTGCGGGTGCATCCCCGGCGAGTCCCCGGTTATTGCCGTGCTCGACGAAATCGGTCACGACGACCGCGCGGATCCGGTCGCCGTCTGGCCCCGCGAGTTCTCGGTGCAGGATCTCGACGGCGGCGTGATCCTTGGCCGCCGAGAACGCCAGCGTGGTCTCGATCGGGTTGCGACCGCGTCGGATGCCCCGGTCGGTCAGGGCATAGCCGAAGTCAGCGAGGGACCGCCGCACGTACTCCCACTGGCGCACCGCCGCGGGGTCGGCGAGCAGCCTCGCCTGGGCGAACCGCGACAGCACCGTGAGCAGGTCGTCGGTGGTGCAGCGATCGAGCAGCGCGGGCGGGATCGCCGCAATGAGCGGATGCTGCGGTGCGACCTCGCGCAGCACCAGGGCGCACGATCGGGTGAGGGCGAAGTCCGTCGAGAACGCCCGGTCGAGGAGTGCGAGCGGAGTCTCTGAATCGATCGTCGTCTCTGCACTGCCGGGCGGGTCCGAGGGTTGCAGATGCTCCTCGAGATACGACAGCGCATCCGGCGTCGACAGCACCTGCCTGATCAGGTCATGCAGCAGGGACTCGTGCCGACGGATGAAGGAGGCCTCTGCGGGTGTGGGTTCGGTGAACAGCACATGGTCGCGATACGGGGCCAGATGCCCCTCTTTCACGACCGCGGGTGTGGGCACCTCGTAGTCGACGTCGCCGAGCAGGTGGCTGTAGTTCTCGAACTCGGTCTCGTCGTCGGGTGACGGCAGGGTCGCGGTGAGGCCGATGAGCTTCGGCTCGGTGCCGTTCTCGCGGATGCGTCCGGCGAGGTAGGCCACGACGATCGCCCAGTGATCGAGCAGGTGATGGCATTCGTCGAGGACGACGGTGCGCACACCCGCTTCGACGAGCCGGTCGATCAGGGCGACCGCGTTCGGGTGCAGCACCCGGGCGAGCTCGGAGGGGCGTTGACGGGTGAATCGCGAACGCAGTCGGCGCGCACGACTGCGGATGCCGGAACGGTGGCGCGCGGGGTTGTCGACCGCGAGTTCGGCGAGCCAGGTCGCGGCATCCGCCTCGGTGCGCCCGCTCGCGACGAGCTCGTCCGTCCACACCGCACGGGCGAGGTCGTCGAAGGGGGAGCCGTCTCCGGTGACGCTGAGCAGCTGATAGGTGAGCACCGTCAGATCCCCGAGGCGCTCGGGGTCGTCCGAGACGGTCGTCGCGTCGGTCGTCAGCTCTGCCGCGGTGCGCATCCACTGCTGGCGGATCGTCACGGTCGGCGACAGCACGAGCGCCCGGTGGCCCTCGCGTGCGGCGAGCAGCAGACCGAGCAGCGTCTTTCCCGAGCCCGGAGGCGCCACGATGTGCAGCGGGTCGTCGCCGCCGGGGGCGAGCCGATCGAGGACCTCGGCCTGATAGGTGCGCAGAGTGCCGGAGAAACGCCACGTCGACAGGGGAGAGGTGGTGGCGGGATCCATGACCTGTCCAGTCTGTCAAAGAGCAGGTGCTGACATCGGCTAGACTTGTCGACGGCTCTCCGCGTGGCGGCATCCAGGCCAATTCCCCCAGGGCGGAAACGCAGCAAGGGTAACCGGGCTCTGCTGGGTGCGCGGAGGGTCACTTTCTTTTTGTCAGCGTCCTCCGGGGCAGTCCTGCCAGGATCGTGACGTGACAAGACCAGACGTGATCAGCACCGCCGACTCTCCGCGCTCGAGCGCTCTCGGCCGTTTCGCGTCTCCCGTCCTCCTCGTCGCCCTCATGTGGCTCGTCCAGCTCGCTGACGCGATCCTCCCGGGTTCCTTCACCGGCTTCGGACTGCGCTCGTGGGACGTCGAGGGCCTCGCCGGCATCCTGGTCGGACCCCTGCTGCACGCCGACTGGGCGCACCTCATCGGCAACACCGTGCCGCTGCTCGTGCTCGGCTGCCTCGTCGCCGTCGAAGGGGCGCGCCGGTTCTGGGCCGTGACCGCGATGGCCGCCGTGATCGGCGGTGTCGGAACGTGGCTGGTCAACGCGCCGGGAACGCTCACCGTGGGCGCCTCCGGCCTCGTCTTCGGATACTTCGGCTACACCGTGATGCGCGTGTTCGCCCCCGGTCGGGTCGCCCACCGCGTGCTCTATGCCGTCATCGCTCTCATCGTCATCGCGCTGTACGGCGGATCCATGCTGGCGGGCGTCGTCGGCGTGCGCGAGGGGATCTCGTGGCAGGCCCACCTGTTCGGCGCGATCGGCGGCAGCCTCGCGGCGTTCATCGGCAGAGGCGGAACCCGGCGCACATGAGCGTCACTCAGAACGCGCGGCGTGCGGCACCGCGTACGCGCAGGCGCCCAACCCGTCGTCCGCGCTCGCGCACACGACGGCCGTCACCGCGTCGGCGTGCCCAGCGCCGGCTCCGGCGCCTGAAGGTCCTGCGCCGCATCGGCTGGTCAGCCGTGGCGGTGATCGTCGTCGCGCTCGCCGCAGTGCTCATCCCGCTCGGGCTCGCCCACGAGAAGCCCCTGGCTGTCTGCATCACCGACCCGGCGACGTTTCCCGAGGCCGGCGTCGAGGGCTGGCAGGGTGAGCAGCTCGTGAACGCCGCGACCATCATGCAGACCGCCACCGCGCTCGGGTTCGGACGCGACGGTCAGATCCTCGGGGTGATGACCGCGATGGGCGAGAGCAGCCTGCACAACATCGACTACGGGGACTGGGAGACGAGCGGATTCACGAACCCGGACGGCAGCCGCACGACCAGCATCGGACTCTTCCAGCAGCAGGAATGGTGGGGAACGGCGGAGCAGCGGATGGACCCGGCGACCGCCGCGACTCTGTTCTACGAGCGGCTCGCGCGCGTGCCCGACTGGCCGTCGATGGAGCAGTCGCTCGCGATCCACCGGGTGCAGATCAACCTCGACCCGACGTACTACACGCGCTACTCGGCGGATGCCGCCGCGGTCGTCGACGCCCTCTCGACGCCCTGCTGATCGGATTTCGCACGGCTGTCAACCCGGCGCGGCCCCGGGGAGCTGCGCCTAGTGTGGAGCTGTGGCGAAGAGCATCTACATCACCTCGGCCGAAGGTCATACCGGCAAGTCCACCATCGCCCTCGGCGTGCTCGACGCGCTCATGCGCGTCACGCCGCGAGTGGGGGTCTTCCGCCCGATCGCCCGGTCCGTGACCGCGCGCGACGACGTGCTCGAGCTGCTGCTCGCGCACGACGGCGTGCAGCTCGACTACGAGGACTGCATCGGGGTGACCTACGACGACGTCCGCGACGATCCCGACCGCGCACTCTCGACCATCGTCGCCCGCTACAAGGCCGTCGAGGCCCAGTGCGACGCCGTGGTGATCATCGGCAGCGACTACACCGATGTGGCGAGCCCCGCAGAGCTCGGCTACAACGCCCGGATCGCCGCGAACCTCGCAGCCCCCGTGCTGCTCGTGCTCAGCGGGCGTGACCAGCAGCGGCAGGCCGAGCAGCTCGGCACCACGACCGCACGGATCCCCGCGGCCGTCGGGCAGATCGCCGCGCTCGCGCTCTCCGAACTCGAGGTCGAGCGCGCCGAGCTCTTCGCGGTCGCCGTGAACCGGGCCGACCCCGAGGCTCTCACCGACATCGAAGCCGCCGTCGCCGCGGTGCGCCCGCAGAAGACCACGCCCGTGTGGGCGATCCCCGAGGACCGCACCCTGGTGGCGCCGTCGATCAACGGCATCCTGTCGGCCGTCGACGGGCGACTGATCAAGGGCGACCCCGACCGACTGGCACGCGAGGCGCTGACGATCGTCGTCGCCGGGATGTCGATGGTGAACGTGCTCCCGCGGCTCACCGAGGAATCGGTCGTGGTGATCCCCGCCGACCGCACCGAGGTGCTGCTGGCGACTCTGCTCGCCGACGCGTCCGGCACCTTCCCGCGGGTCGCCGGCATCATCCTGAACGGTCCGTTCCCGCTGCCTGATCCGATCGTGCAGCTGCTCGACGGCTTCACCTCGACCGTGCCGATCATCGCCACGGACCTCGGCACCTACGACACCGCGGTGCGCGTGATGGGCGCGCGCGGCCGGATCTCACCCGAGTCGCGAGGCCGGTACGACCGTGCGCTCGGGCTCTTCCAGACGCATGTCGACATCGCCGAGCTCACGACCCAGCTCGGCCTCGCCGAGTCCCGCGTGGTCACGCCCCTCATGTTCGAGTACGGACTCATCGAGCGGGCGCGCGCCGACCGCCGACGGATCGTCCTGCCCGAAGGCGACGACGACCGCATCCTCCGTGCGGCCGCGACCCTGCTCGCGCGGGAGGTCGCAGACCTCACCATCCTCGGAGACGAATCCGCCGTGCGCTCCCGTGCCGTCGAGCTCGGGGTCGACATCAGCGCCGCGCAGGTCATCAGCCCCTCGGATCCGGAGATGGTGGAGCGCTTCGCGACCGAGTACGCGCGACTGCGGGCGCACAAGGGCATCACGCTCGCGCAGGCGGCCGACACGGTCACGGACGTGTCGTATTTCGGCACCATGATGGTGCACCTCGGGCTCGCCGACGGCATGGTCTCGGGTGCCGCGCACACCACGGCGCACACGATCCGCCCGTCGTTCGAGATCATCAAGACGAAGCCCGGCGTCAACGTCGTCTCGAGCGTGTTCCTGATGGCCCTCGCCGACCGCGTGCTCGTCTACGGCGACTGCGCGGTGATCCCCGACCCGACCAGCGAGCAGCTGGCCGACATCGCGATCTCGTCGGCCGCCACCGCCCGCCAGTTCGGCATCGAGCCGCGCATCGCGATGCTGTCGTACTCGACGGGGGAATCGGGGACCGGCGCCGACGTCGACAAGGTCCGCGCCGCCACCGCGCTCGTGCACGAGCGCGCGCCCGAGCTGCTCGTCGAGGGGCCGATCCAGTACGACGCGGCGGCCGACGCTGCAGTCGCCAAGGCCAAGCTCCCCGACTCCGCCGTCGCAGGGCGCGCGACCGTCTTCGTCTTCCCCGACCTCAACACCGGCAACAACACCTACAAAGCCGTGCAGCGGTCGGCGGGCGCCGTCGCGATCGGACCGGTGCTGCAGGGACTCAACAAGCCGATCAACGATCTGTCCCGCGGAGCGCTGGTCGACGACATCGTGAACACCGTCGCCATCACGGCCATCCAGGCGCAGACCCAAGGACTGACTCCGTGAGCGCGATCCTCGTCATCAACAGCGGGTCCTCCTCGCTGAAGTACAGCCTGATCGACATCGAGAACGAGAACGAACTGGCCGCCGGCCTCATCGAGCGGATCGGCCAGGATGTCAGCGCGATCCGGCACACGGTGCGACCGGATGCCTCCGCTGATGCCGTCGTGACGATGCTCGATGCCTCGTACGAGTCCGAGCGGCCTCTCGCGGACCACGACGCGGCGTTCGCCGTGATGCTCGAGCAGTTCGCCGAGCACGGTCCGCTCCTCGACGAGCATCCGCCGGTCGCCGTCGGTCATCGTGTCGTGCACGGAGGTGCTCGCTTCTATGCGCCGACGCTCGTCACGCGCAACGTCGAGGAGCAGATCGAGGAGCTCTCGGTGCTCGCTCCTCTGCACAACCCGGCGAACCTCGCAGGCATCCTCGCGGCGAAGGCCGTGTTCTCTGAGGTGCCGCACGTCGCGGTGTTCGACACCGCGTTCCATCAGACGCTTCCCCCTGCCGCGTACACCTACGCGATCGACGCCGAACTCGCGGCCCGGCACCGCGTGCGCCGCTACGGGTTCCACGGCACGAGCCACCAGTTCGTCAGCGAGTCGGCCGCCGCGTTCCTCGGACGCGACCTCGGCACGCTCCGCCAGCTCGTCTTCCATCTCGGCAACGGCGCGTCGGTCACCGCGATCGACGGAGGCCGTTCGGTGGAGACCTCGATGGGACTCACCCCGCTCGAGGGCCTCGTCATGGGCACGCGCTCGGGCGATCTCGACCCGGCGGCGCTCGTGCACCTCTCTCGTCGAGCAGGCCTGTCGATCGACGACCTCGACGCGCTTCTGAACTCCCGCAGCGGGCTCAAGGGGCTCGCCGGGCGCAGCGACATGCGCGACATCCTCGCCGGCCGCGAGAGCGGCGACGAGGCGGCGACGCTCGCGTTCGACGTCTACATCCACCGTCTGCGCGCCTATGCCGGTGCGTACATCGCCCAGCTCGGCGGGGCCGATGTGATCTCCTTCACCGCCGGCGTCGGAGAGAACTCCGCAGCGGTCCGTGCAGAGGCCATGGCGACACTCGGTTTCGCCGGAGTCGAGATCGACCACGCGCGCAACGAGGCGCGACAGCGCGGCATCCGTCGGATCTCCACCGACGACTCGCCCGTCACAGTGCTCGTCGTGCCGACGAACGAAGAGCTCGAGATCGCCAGACAGACCTCTCGCATGCTCTGATCCATACGCCCTCGGGGGTTTCCGGTGATGCCGTGCCGCACTACGCTTGCACAGTGGCACGGAGAGGTGCCGGAACCCGTCGTCCTTCTCCTGGAGGCTTTTGTGCCCGAAGCCCTGCCCGATCCGCTCCGCGCCGAAGGCGTCCTGTTCGACCTCGACGGTGTGCTCACGCCGACGGCCGAGGTGCACATGCGCGCGTGGAAGGTGGTGTTCGACGACGTCTTCGAGCGCTGGGGCATCACGCCGCCGTACTCGGACGCCGATTACTTCGACTACGTCGACGGCAAGAAGCGCTACGACGGCGTCGCGAGCCTGATGCGCAGCCGCAACGTCGAGATCCCGTGGGGCGCGGTCGACGATGAGCCGGAGGCCGAGACGATCTGCGGCATCGGCAATCGCAAGAACGCCGCCTTCGCACAGTCGCTCCGGGCCGAGGGCATCGCGCCGTTCCCCGGCTCGCTCGCGCTCGTCGAGAAGCTGTCCGCGGCGGGTGTGCCGCTCGGCGTCGTGTCGAGCTCCAAGAACGCCGAGGAGGTGCTGGCCGCGGCCGGCATCCGCTCGTTCTTCCGCATCGTGGTCGACGGCGTCGTCGCCGAGCGCGAGAATCTCGCCTCCAAGCCCGCCGCCGACATGTTCCACGCCGGTGCCGTGGCTCTCGGGGTCGACCCGGCTCACAGCATCGCCGTCGAGGATGCGACGTCCGGCGCGGCGTCCGCCGCCGCCGCCGGATTCGCGATCGTCATCGGCGTCGACCGCGGCGCGGGAGCGGATGCTCTCCGTGACGCCGGCGCGACCGTCGTCGTCGAGGATCTCGACGTGTTCCTCGCAGACCAGACCGCGACGGCCACCGAATCCCCCCTCAGCACCGAATCCCCCGTCAGCCCCGCCTCCACCCTCAGCCCCGACTCCGAGGAGACCGCATGATCGACCGCGACCGCTTCCCCGTCGACCCCTGGCGGCTCATCGAGACGCGCTACTCCGAAGACGGAGTGGGGGAGACCCTCTTCAGCGTCGGCAACGGCTACCTCGGACTCCGTGGCAACCACATCGAAGGCCGCGGCGCGCACGAGCACGGCACCTTCATCAACGGCCTGCACGAGACGTGGCCGATCCGCCACGCGGAGCAGGCCTACGGCTTCGCCGAGGTCGGGCAGACGATCGTCAACGCGCCAGACGCCAAGGTCATGCGCGTCTACGTCGACGACGAGCCGATCTCCTTCGACGAGGCGGACGTCCGCGAATACCGCCGTACGCTCGACATGCGCACCGGCGTGCTCGAGCGCGTCGTGGTGTGGGAGACGCCCTCGGGCAAGCGCGTGCGCATGCGCGACGAGCGGATCGTCAGCTTCGAGGAGCGCCACCTCGCGGTGCTGCGTCTCGAGGTCGTCGTCGAGAACGCCGACGCCCCCGTCACGGTCAGCTGCCAGATGATCAACCGGCAGGACGGCGCCGGCGTGTACGCGGGCACGCCCAACCAGGCGAAGAGCGGGTTCGACCCCCGCAAGTCCGAGAAGATCGCCGAGCGCGTGCTCGAGACCGCCGAGCACTGGCAGGACGGACTCCGGTCTGCCCTGTCGTACTCGGTCGCCGCATCGGGCATGACGGTGGCGGTCGTCGCCGACCACATCATCGAGACCGAGAACGACTACACCTCGCGCACGCTCATCGAAGAGGACATCTCGAAGAACGTCTTCCGTGTGCAGGCCAAGGCCGGTGTCCCCATCTCGGTCACCAAGCTGGTCAGCTATCACACCTCGCGCGGCGTGCCCGCTCGGGAGCTCGTCGACCGCTGCCGCCGCTCGCTCGACCGCGTCGCCGTCGAGGGCGTGCAGGCGCAGTTCGACCGCCAGGCCGAGTGGCTCGCGGCGTTCTGGGCCCGCAGCGACGTGCAGATCGGCGAGCACGACGACATCCAGCAGGCCACCCGCTGGTGCCTCCTGCAGCTCGCTCAGGCATCGGCCCGCGCCGACGGAACCGGCGTGCCCGCCAAGGGCGTCTCGGGGTCGGGGTACAGCGGCCACTACTTCTGGGACACCGAGATCTATGTCCTCCCGTTCCTCACGTACACCTCGCCGCAGTGGGCGCGCAACGCGCTGCGGGCACGAGTGCTCATGCTCCCGGCGGCGCGTCGTCGGGCGGCCCAGCTGAACGAGGCGGGGGCGCTGTTCCCCTGGCGCACGATCAACGGTGAAGAGGCGTCGGCGTACTACGCGGCGGGCACCGCGCAGTACCACATCAACGCCGATGTCAGCTTCGCGCTGGGCAAGTACGTGCGCGCCACCGGCGATGACGACTTCCTGCGTCGCGAGGGCATCGACATCGCGATCGAGACCGCGCGACTCTGGGCGACGCTCGGTTTCTGGCGCACCTCGCGCCTCGTCGCGGACACCGCGGACGACGACGGCATCGAGACGTTCCACATCCACGGCGTCACCGGCCCCGACGAGTACACGACCGTCGTGAACGACAACCTCTACACGAACGTCATGGCTCGCTACAACCTGCGCTACGCGGCGAAGGTCGTGCGGGAGGCGCAGGAGGCTAACGGCGAGGAGTTCGCCAGGGTCGTCGAGCGCACGGGGCTCTCCGAGGACGAGGCCGAGGGTTGGGAGCGCGCGGCCGATGCGATGTTCATCCCGTTCAGCGAGAGCCTCGGCATCCATCCGCAGGACTCCCTTTTCCTCGAGCGCGAGCTCTGGGATCTCGCACACACGCCGTCGGAGCAGCGTCCGCTGCTGCTGCACTTCCACCCGCTCGTGATCTACCGGTTCCAGGTGCTCAAGCAGGCCGACGTGGTGCTCGCGCTGTTCCTGCAGGGAAACCACTTCACGCCCGAAGAGAAGAAGGCCGACTTCGACTACTACGACCCGCTGACGACGGGCGACTCGACGCTGTCGGCTGTCGTGCAGTCGATCCTCGCCGCGGAGGTCGGATACCAGGAGCTCGCGCTGCAGTACTTCCAGCAGTCGCTGTTCGTCGACCTTCACGATCTGCACCACAATGCGGCCGACGGCGTGCACGTCGCATCCGCCGGCGGGGTGTGGACCGCGCTCGTCTGCGGCTTCGGAGGCATGCGAGACTACGCCGGTGAGCTGAGCTTCGATCCTCGGCTGCCGGCCGACTGGCCGTCGCTGTCGTACCCGCTGCAGTGGCAGGGATCGGCGCTGCAGATCACCCTGACGAAGGATGCTCTGCGCGTGCAGGTGCGCACCGGCGAGCCCGTGCCGTTCACGGTGCGCGACGTCGCCTACATCGCCACGACGGACGAAGAGGTCGTCGTCCCGTTGGCCGACCAGGGGCCGCTGATCCCCGGACGCCCGTCGCTGCGCCAGTTCGCCGGTGCCCTGCGGGAGGACGGCACACGGCTGTCGGCATCCGTCCCCGTCATCACCACCGCGATCCCGGTGATCGAGCCGATCGACTGACGGTGCTGATCACCGCTTCGCTGTTCGGGCTCGCGCCCGCGCTGCTGCTGCTCGTCCTCGCTGTCATCGAGCGGGTGCGATCGGTGCAGCGCGTGGCGTCGCCCGGACCGCGGTTCGCACCGTCGCCCGATGCGACGGTGCTGTACGACGCGCTGCTGCTCAACGCCGACCGCAGGGCGATCGCCGCGGCGCTGATCGACCTGGCGGTGCGCCGGAAGGTGCGGCTGCTGGTGGATGCCGAGGACCGGCCGGCCGGGGGAGCGCGCACGCGCGCGCCGATCGGCATCGAAGTCGTCGACGGAGCGACCTTCACGCCGGAGGAGCTGAGCGTCCTCGAGGCGCTGTTCGGGCCGGACCACACCTCCGGTCGGGTGCGACGGTTCAGCTCGGATGCTCGGGCGCTGCACCGTCGAGTGCGCGGCGTGCTCGACGAGACCGAGACACGACTCGCCTCCGCCGGGCTGATCGCCCGTGGCCGCCGCGGCTGGGTGACCTTTCTGCTGCGGGTGGCTGCCTGCCTCGTGATCGGCGTGTGTCTGCTGCTGCTCTTCGCTGCGCTCGTGGTGAGCGAACCGGGCGCCGGCGTGTACGCCGTGCCGATCGCGGGTGTCGTTGTCGCCGTCGCGGTGATCGTGGTCGCCCCGCGGCCGTGGCGACGGTTCCTTCCGGCCGCGAAACCGCTGCGTGAGCACCTCGCCGGAATCCGCGAGTACGTCGCCCTCGCCGAGGCCGAGCCGCTGCGGTTCCTCCAGTCGACGGGCGGGGCGGATCTGCGGTCGGACGTCTCCGCCGAGGCCGAGTCCGCGCGGCTGCAGCGCTTCCTCCTGAACGAGCGGCTGCTGCCCTATGCCGTGCTGTTCGGACTCGAGCGCTCGTGGACGGCGGCACTCCGCACCGAGTCGCAGGTGCTGCGGGCGGGGGAGAGCCTGGACAGTGCGATCGAGGTCGCAGGCGCCGTTTTCGACGTGATCGAGATCGTCGGTGGAGTCGTCCATCTCGTCGGTGCGGTCGGAGACCTGGTCGACGCGACCGGCGGGGTCGTCGAGGTGGTCGGCGGCGTGTTCGAGGCCGTCTCGTCGTGATTCTCGGCGTCGCCCCCGCTATCTCGGCGGCGCGGCGCGCGTCGCCGGGTCGGTCGACGGGGTTGGCCTGCCTGAACGTCCGTGGCACGCCGTAGGCTGTTGTGGTGACCACAGCCCTCTACCGCCGCTACCGCCCCGAGTCGTTCGGCGAGATGATCGGGCAGTCCCAGGTGACCGAACCGCTGATGACCGCGCTGCGCGGTGACCGTGTAGGCCACGCCTACCTCTTCTCCGGACCCCGTGGGTGCGGAAAGACCACGTCTGCCCGCATCCTGGCGCGGTGCCTGAACTGCGCCGAGGGGCCCACCGACGTCCCCTGCGGAACGTGCCCGAGCTGCGTCGAACTGTCTCGCGCGGGTGGCGGATCGCTCGACGTGGTCGAGATCGACGCCGCCAGCCACAACGGAGTCGACGACGCCCGCGACCTGCGTGAGCGCGCGACGTTCGCCCCCAGCCGCGACCGCTACAAGATCTTCATCCTCGACGAGGCGCACATGGTGACGCCGCAGGGGTTCAACGCGCTGCTCAAGCTCGTCGAAGAGCCGCCGGAGCACGTCAAATTCATCTTCGCGACCACCGAGCCCGAGAAGGTGCTCGGCACGATCCGCTCGCGAACGCACCACTATCCGTTCCGGTTGGTGCCGCCGGCCGCGATGCTCGAGTACGTCGAGAAGCTCTGCACCGAAGAGGGCGTGGTCGCCGAGCGCGGTGTGCTGCCCCTCGTGGTCCGCGCCGGAGGCGGCTCGCCCCGAGACACCCTCTCGCTGCTCGACCAGCTGATCGCCGGCTCCGATTCCCCTGCCGGTTCTGAGACCGTGACGGTGGCGTACGAGCGGGCAGTGGCGCTGCTCGGCTACACGCACGCCACCCTGCTCGACGAGATCGTCGATGCGCTGGCCGTCGCCGATGCCGCTGCGGCGTTCCCCGCGATCGATCGCGTCGTGCAGACCGGGCAGGACCCCCGTCGCTTCGTCGACGATCTGCTCGAGCGACTGCGAGACCTCATCGTGATCGCGGCCGTCGGCGCCGGTGCTGCCTCGGTGCTGCGGGGAGTCGCCGAAGACGAGCTCGCCCGTATGCGCACGCAGGCCGAGTCGTTCGGCTCCGCGCGCCTGTCGCGCACGGCGGACGTCGTCAGCGCGGCCCTCGACGACATGTCCGGCGCGACATCGCCCCGACTGCACCTCGAGCTGATGGTGGCCCGCGTGCTGGCCGCCGGAGCGGATGCCGAGGCTGCCGCCCCGACTACCGCTTCCGTGTCTGCCGCGGCGCCCGCGCGAGTTCAGGCGCCGGCGGCTGCCACGCAGTCCGAGCCGCGCGCCCACGCCGCTGGCTCGACAGCGGCCCCTGCTGCTGCGCCGGCCCCTGCTGCTTCCACTGCGCCTGCCTCTGCTGCCGCCGCCGCTGCGGCGCCTGCTGCCGGGGCAGCGGCAACACCTCAGGACGAGGCGCCCGCGGGTGCGGCGCCCGCATCGGATGCACCCGGAGCCGTGGTGTCCGAAGCAGCCGCCGCTTCCGAAGCCGCTGCATCCGACGCGGCGTCGGCCGCCGAGACAGAGGCTGCGCCCCCAGCACCGGCCGGTCCTGTCACGTTCGACGGAATCACCGCCGCCTGGCCCGGGGTGCTCAAGCGTCTCGAAGGACTCAGCCGCACCTCCTGGCTGCTCGCGACCGCGGTTCAGCCGCTCGCCTTCGACACCGATTCCGAGGTGCTCACCCTCGGTTTCACGAGCCAGCACGACGTCGCGAAGTTCAAGGGCACGATCCCGGGCGCAGGCCCGTCGGATCACCTTCGCATGGCGATCGAGCACGAAGTCGGCGTCAAGGTGAAGTATCGGCCCGCACCGATGCCCGCGGGCGGGGCGCCTCGTCAGCCGTCGACATCCGCTTCCGGTGCGCCGACAGGCGACGCCGCCGCATCGGAGCCTGCGTCAGCGGGCTCACCGCGCTCTCAGACACGTGATGCTTCTGCGGGGCCGGTGACCGAGTGGGCGGTGGCCGCCATCCCGGCATCCGCCGACCCTGCAACCCCTCCGATCGCCGCACCGGCCGCTGCTCAGGCGGCGTCGTCCGCCGCTCCGGTCTCGGCAGCCCCGACCGCTCCGGCACCCCCGACCGCTCCGGTAGCCTCCGCACCCAGGCCCGCGCCGGCTGCCGGCCATCCGGTCGACGCTCCTGGTGCCGATCGGCCTGTCGGAGGCGACGAGCCGCCGCTTCCGCTCGATGACGAGCCGCCGTACTTCGATGACGAGCCGCCGTACGACCCCGCGTACGAGCCGGTGCCGACACCCCAGACCGGGGCATCCGCCGGCCGCGCGCAGGCGCATCCGTCGTCGTCGGCCCCCGCGCAGTCCGCGCCCGTGCAGCCTGCTGCGCCGGTGCGAAAGGTGGCATCCGCCGCCGCAGCCCCGGTGATCACCGAGCGCACCCCTGCCGGGGGAGTCCAGCGCTACGGTGAGGCCGTGATCCGCCAGGTGCTCGGCGCGACATTCGTGCGCGAAGAGCCCTACGAGCCCCCGACGAGGTTCTCCTGATGTATGACGGAATCGTCCAGGAGCTGATCGACGAGTTCGGCCGGCTCCCCGGAATCGGCCCCAAGTCCGCGCAGCGCATCGCGTTCCACATCCTGCAGACCCCGACGTTCGACGTCGCGCGTCTGTCCGAGCTGCTCGTCGAGATCCGCGTCCGCGTGCGCTTCTGCGAGGTCTGCGGCAACGTGGCAGAGCAGGAGCGCTGCACGATCTGCCGCGACCCGCGTCGCAATCCCGAACTGATCTGCGTCGTCGAGGATGCCAAGGACGTGGCCGCCATCGAGCGCACCCGCGAGTTCCGTGGGCTGTACCACGTGCTCGGCGGGGCGATCAGTCCCATCGCCGGCATCGGGCCCGACGATCTGCGCATCGCCCAGCTCATGACGCGCCTCGCCGACGGGACGGTGCAGGAGGTCATCCTCGCGACGAACCCGAACCTCGAGGGCGAGGCCACGGCGAGTTACCTCAGCCGCCTGCTCACGACCATGCAGATCACCGTGTCGCGTCTCGCCTCGGGGCTCCCGGTCGGCGGCGACCTCGAGTACGCCGACGAGGTCACCCTCGGTCGCGCATTCGAGGGTCGGCGCGTGCTGTGATCGCCCGGCGCGTGCGGTGAACGCCCAGGGAGGGTTCTCCCGCCGCGGGTGGGTGCTCTTCGGGGCGATGGCCCTGCTGTGGGGCGTCCCGTATCTGTTCATCAGCATCGCGGTCGAGTCGCTCTCGCCGCCCGCCATCGTCGCGGGGCGTACTCTGATCGCCGCGCTGCTTCTCCTGTCTTTCGCGTTCCGTGGGGGCGCGCTGCGTGCGGCACTGAAGCACTGGCCGTGGGTTCTGGCGTTCGGACTCGTCGAGATGGCCGGACCCTTCGTGCTGCTCGGCCACGCCGAGATGACGCTGCCTTCGGGCATGACGGGTCTGCTCGTCGCCACCGTGCCCCTGTTCGCCGCGCTCATCGCCCTGGGCGGAGGAGACCGAAGCGTTCTTCGCCCCGCGCGGGGTATCGGACTCCTGGTGGGTTTCGTCGGCGTCGCGATCGTCGTCGCCGGTCCGGGGCTCTTCGGTGGCGAGGTCAGTCTGCTCGCCGCGGGAGAGGTGCTGCTCGTCGCCATCCTCTACGCGATCGCACCGTTCATCGTCGCCCGCAAGCTGAACGACGTACCCTCGCTCGGCACGATCACTCTGTCGCTGCTGATGATCGGGATCATCTACCTTCCGATCGGTCTGCTGACCCAGCATCAGATGCCGACGCTGCCCTCGATCGTCGCGCTGCTCGCTCTCGCCGTCATCTGCACAGCCGTCGCCTTCCTCGCCTTCTTCGCGCTCATCCGGGAGGTCGGTCCCGTGCGGGCGCCGCTGTTCACCTACGTCAATCCGGTGGTCGCGATCATCCTCGGAGCGATCGTGCTCGCCGAACCTCTGACTCCCGGGCTGCTCATCGGATTCCCGCTGATCATCGTCGGATGCTGGTTCGCCGCGACCGGAGGGCGTTTGCGTCCACCGGCATCCGTCGCTCCCGATCTCACGCCCGCTCCACTCCCGCCCGCCCCCTGACAGGCCACCGATCCCGTCACATGCGAAGCAGGGCATATGCGCCGATCGTAGAATGAGCGTGGGCGGATCCGCCCGACATCCCAGGGAGTGAACGTGGCCCTCATCGTGCAGAAGTACGGCGGCTCCTCAGTCGCCGACGCAGAGAGCATCAAGCGCGTCGCCAAGCGCATCGTCGACACGCGTCGCGCAGGGCACGACGTCGTCGTCGCCGTGAGTGCGATGGGCGACACGACCGACGAACTGCTCGACCTCGCCAACGAGGTCGCACCGATCCCCGCGCCGCGCGAGCTCGATATGCTGCTCTCGAGCGGCGAGCGCATCTCGATGGCGCTCCTGGCCATGGCGATCCACTCGATGGGCTTCGAGGCCCGATCGTTCACCGGCAGCCAGGCCGGCATGATCACCGACTCCCAGCACGGCGCCGCCCGCATCGTCGACGTCACGCCGATCCGTCTGCGCGAAGCGCTCGACGAGGGTGCGATCGTCATCGTCGCCGGCTTCCAGGGGTTCAACCGCGACACCCGCGATATCACGACGCTCGGGCGCGGTGGCTCCGATACGACGGCCGTCGCTCTCGCCGCGGCTCTCGATGCCGACGTCTGCGAGATCTACAGCGACGTCGACGGCATCTTCACGGCAGACCCCCGCGTCATCCCGAAGGCGCAGAAGCTCGACCACATCGGCAGCGAGGAGATGCTCGAGCTCGCGGCGAACGGCGCCAAGGTTCTCTACATCCGTGCCGTCGAGTACGCACGCCGTCACGGCGTCCTGATCCACGCTCGGTCGACGTTCTCGTCGTCCGAGGGCACATACGTTCTGGGCGAGGGCATGAAGAACCCTCGCGAAGCCGAGGGAGCAGCAGCCATGGAAGAACCGATCGTCGCCGGTGTCGCCACCGATTTCGGCCAGGCCAAGATCACCGTCGCCGGCGTGCCCGACGTGCCGGGCAAGGCGGCCGAGATCTTCAAGATCGTCGCCAAGTCGGGCGCCAACGTCGACATGATCGTGCAGAACGTGTCGGCCACAGGACGCACCGACATCTCGTTCACGGTCCCCAAGGCCGATTCGGCGGCAGCGCTCAAGGCGCTCGCGGGGGAGCAGACCGAGGTCGGCTTCCAGAACCTCGTGCACGACGACCAGATCGGCAAGCTCTCGGTCGTGGGTGCCGGAATGCGCACGCACTCCGGGGTCTCGGCGGTGCTGTTCGAGGCGCTGTCCGCCGGTGGCATCAATATCGAGATGATCTCGACGTCCGAGATCCGCATCTCGGTGGTGCTCCGCGACACCGACCTCGCCGAGGCCGCCCGCACCGTGCACACCGCCTATGGTCTCGACGGCGACGCCGAGGCCACGGTCCACGCCGGCACCGGCCGCTGAACCCCGCACGAACGGCTGAAGTCTCCCCGCCTGGCTGACGGTTCGACCGGATGCTGACCGCCGGGCGGGAATCCTCCAGCCAGTCGTACCGCCGACGGCCAGCGAGTTGGCGGCCTCGACGATCCTCGACCGCCGCACGGCACGATAGACTCACCGAAACCCTGACATCGGCGCCAGGCGCGGCATCCGCATCCCGACGTCGCGCCCGAAGCCTCTCTTGCACCACTGCACGACGCCAAGGAACATCATGACCCGCATCTCCGACTCAGGACTCTCCGTCGCCATCGTGGGCGCCACCGGCCAGGTGGGAACCGTGATGCGCGAGATTCTCGCCGAGCGGTCCTTCCCGATTCGCGAGCTGCGTCTGTTCTCGTCGTCGCGATCGGCGGGCACGGCCATCGAGTTCGGCGGCGCGACGGTCATCGTCGAAGACGTCGAGACCGCGGATGCCGGGGGCATCGACATCGCCCTCTTCTCGGCCGGCGCGACCGCCAGCCGTGCCTACGCTCCCCGGTTCGCCGAGGCCGGAGCCGTCGTCGTCGACAATTCCAGCGCCTGGCGCAACGACCCCGAGGTCCCTCTCGTCGTCAGCGAGGTCAACCCGCACGCGATCGACGACCGTCCCCGCGGCATCATCGCGAACCCGAACTGCACGACCATGGCCGCGATGCCCGTGCTGAAGGCACTGCACGCCGAGGCAGGCCTCGAGCGCCTCATCGTCTCGACCTATCAGGCCGTCTCCGGATCCGGTCTCGCCGGCGCCCAGGAGCTCCTCGGTCAGGTCGAGGGCGTCCTCGCCCAGGGTGACACCCTGCGCCTCGTGCACGACGGCTCGTCGATCGACTTCCCCGAGCCCGAGAAGTACGTCGCCCCGATCGCTTTCGACGTCATCCCGTTCGCCGGCAACCTCGTCGACGACGGTCAGAACGAGACCGACGAGGAGAAGAAGCTCCGCAACGAGAGCCGCAAGATCCTCGAGCTTCCCGATCTCCGCGTCGCCGGGACCTGCGTGCGCGTCCCCGTCTTCACCGGTCATTCGCTCTCGATCAACGTCGAGTTCGCGAACGACATCACGCCGCAGCGCGCCGCCGAGGTGCTGTCCACGGCCCCCGGCGTGGTGCTCGACGAGGTGCCGACGCCGCTACAGGCCGCAGGCAAGGACCCGAGCTTCGTCGGCCGCATCCGCGCTGACCAGTCCGCGCCCGAGAACAAGGGCCTCGTGCTGTTCATCAGCAACGACAATCTGCGCAAGGGAGCGGCGCTGAATGCCGTGCAGATCGCCGAGATCCTCGCCGAGCGCCTGGTGGCCATAGCCTGACCGCATCCCCGCCATGCGGAACCGGTCTGACGAGACCGGCCCGCGTGGTCAGTCGTGCTGTGACCTCGAACTAGACTGTCGTGGTGACCGAAACCGTCGATGTCGTCTTGATCGGTGGTGGCATCATGAGCGCCACCCTGGGTACCCTTCTGCACGAGCTGCAGCCGGATTGGAAGATCGTCGCGTTCGAGCGACTCTCCGATGTGGCTCAGGAGTCGTCGAACCCCTGGAACAACGCGGGCACGGGCCACGCGGCGCTCTGCGAGCTGAACTACATGCCGCAGCAGAAGGGCGCGCCTCTCGACCCGGCGAAGGCCGTCTCGATCAACGAGCAGTTCCAGCAGAGCCGTCAGTTCTGGTCGTCGCTGGTCGATCGGGGAGTGCTCGACGCTCCCTCGACCTTCATCAACGCGACGCCGCACATGACCTTCGTGCGTGGCGAGAAGGACGTCAAGTACCTCAAGGATCGCTACGAGGTCCTCAAGAAGCAGCCCCTGTTCGACGGCATCGAGTACAGCGAGGACTCCCGCGTCATCAACAAGTGGGCGCCGCTCCTCATGCAGCAGCGCCGCAAGGGCGAGCCGTTCGCCGCCACGCGCGTGCCCGCCGGTACCGATGTCGACTTCGGTGCCCTGACGCACCAGCTCTTCGACCACCTCACCGACTCGGGCGTGACGCTGCGCACCAACCACGAGGTCAAGAGCCTGAAGAAGCAGAAGGACGGCACCTGGCTGGTCAACTACCGCACCACGATCGGGCGCACGCCGAACCAGGTCAAGGCCCGCTTCGTGTTCGTGGGCGCAGGCGGCTGGGCTCTCAAGCTGCTGCAGCGCTCGGGCATCCCCGAGATCAAGGGCTACGGAGTCTTCCCGATCGGCGGTCAGTTCCTGAAGACCTCCAACCCGAAGATCGTCGCCCAGCACCAGGCCAAGGTCTACTCGCAGGCATCCGTGGGCGCTCCGCCCATGTCGGTGCCGCACCTCGACACGCGCGTGGTCGGTGGAGAGGCCTCGCTGATGTTCGGCCCCTTCGCGACGTTCAGCCCCAAGTTCCTCAAGAACGGCTCGATGCTCGACATCGTGTCGCAGGTGCGCACGCACAACCTGTGGCCGATGCTGCGTGTCGCGTTCGCGAACCCCGACCTCATCACGTACCTCGTCGGCGAGCTGATGAAGAACCACGCCAAGAAGGTCGACAGCCTCCGCACGTTCATGCCCACGGCCAAGGATGAGGACTGGACGCTCATCGATGCCGGCCAGCGTGCACAGGTGATGAAGAAGGATGCCAAGAAGGGCGGCATCCTGCAGTTCGGCACCGAGGTCGTCGCGGCGGCCGACGGATCGATCGCGGGTCTGCTCGGCGCATCGCCCGGAGCATCCACCGCTGTGCCGATCATGCTCGATCTGCTCAAGAAGTGCTTCCCGGCCGAGTACCCGGGTTGGGAGTCCGAGCTGCGCGAGCTCATCCCCACGTTCGGCGAGAAGCTGAACACGGATGCGACGCTGGCAGCGAAGTCCACCGCGGCGACGGCCGCCACGCTCGGCATCAACGAATAAGCGGCCTGTGGCGAAGCTCTACTTCCGCTACGGGGCGATGAACTCGGGCAAGTCCACTTCGCTGCTGCAGGCCGCGTACAACTACGAGGAGCGCGGGCAGCATGTGCTGCTCGCCAAGCCCGAGATCGACACCAAGGGCGCGTCGGAGATCGCGAGTCGCCTCGGCGTCACGCGTGAGGTCGACTACCTCATCGCGCCGGATGCCGACGTCCGGGCGCTCTTCGGCGAGCATCGGGAGCGCGTGCGTCGCGCCGTCGCCGGTGAACCGGTCCGCGGTGGATCGGTCGACGTCGCCTGCCTTCTGATCGACGAGGCGCAGTTCCTCACCGCCGAGCAGGTCGACGATCTCTTCCGCATCGCGATCGAAGACGGCATCCCCGTGATCGCCTACGGCATCCGCAACGATTTCCTCACCCACGCCTTCCCCGGTTCGGCCCGCCTCCTCGCGATCGCGCACTCGCTCGAGGAGCTGAAGACCATCTGCCGCTGCGGGCGCAAGGCGGTCTTCAACGGTCGCGTGATCGGCGGCCGGTTCGTGTTCGACGGAGACCAGGTCGCCATCGACGAGGGAGCGGGCGGTTCCGTCGCTCCCGAGGTCACGACCTACGAGTCGCTGTGCGGCGCCTGCTACCTCGAAGAGTCCGGCGGACGCCTGGGCTGACAGCCCACGACTCATCCTCCCGCCTGCGGGCGGTGTCTTGCCATGCCCGGATTGCGTGGTCTGACCACACGCGCTACTGTGGTCAGACCACATGGAGCGCGTCGATGATCGACGCCGCCGACGCGAACGACGAGGAGAGCGGATGCCCGAGCAGCCCGCGCGCGCTTGGCGCCTCGTTCTCGAGCATGTCGAGCGGGACCTGCTCGACGGTCGCCTGGGCCCCGGCGACCGGCTCGTCTCGGAGCGCGACCTCGCCGCCGATCTCGGTGTGGGGCGATCGAGCGTCCGTGAGGCGCTGCGCGTTCTCGAGGTCATGGGCCTCATCCGCACGGCTACGGGGTCCGGACCCCAATCGGGTGCCATCGTCATCGCGACTCCGACCGGAGGCATGTCGACACTGCTGCGCCTCCAGGTCGCCGCTCAAGGCTTCCCTCTGACCGATGTCGTGCAGACGCGTCTGCTGCTCGAGGATGCCGTCGCCGCAGCCCTCGCCGGCCAGCAGGCCCCGGATCTCGCCGCTGCGCACAGCGTCCTCGATGCGATGGATGCCGAGGGGCTGACTTCCGCCGAGTTCCTCGCCCTCGACGCGCAGCTGCACCTCGCGCTGGCTGAGTCGAGCGGCAACACCGTCGTCGCGGCGATCATGGCCGGGCTCCGCACCGCCATCGAGTCATACGTGCAGGAGGGGGCGGCATCCATCGCCGACTGGGATGCCATGGCCGACCGCCTGCGCGCCGAGCATCGCGCGATCATCACGGCCATCGCCGCGGGTGACGCGACGACAGCGCAGGCCCTCGTGCGAGCGCACATCACCGGCTACTACACGGCGGCGGGACTCACCCGCAGCACCCGACCCACCGACTGAGAGGACACGACATGGTCCAGCGCCAGCTTCCCAATCCCGCAGAGCTGCTCGAGCTGATGAAGTTCAAGAAGCCCGAGTTCGACGGCAAGAAGCGCCGCCTCGACTCGGCGCTCACGATCGACGACCTGCGCACCATCGCCAAACGCCGCACGCCCAAGGCGGCGTTCGACTACACCGACGGCGCTGCTGAGGGCGAGCTCTCGCTCACGCGTGCGCGCCAGGCCTTCCAGGACGTCGAGTTCCACCCCGGCATCCTGCGCCCGGCTCCCTCGGTCGACACGTCCGTCGACATCCTCGGCGGCCCGTCAGCTCTTCCCTTCGGCATCGCGCCCACCGGGTTCACGCGCCTCATGCAGACCGAGGGTGAGGTTGCAGGGGCCGGCGCCGCCGCCGCGGCAGGCATCCCGTTCACTCTGTCAACCCTGGGTACGACGTCGATCGAGGGCGTGAAGGCGGCGAACCCGAACGGTCGCAACTGGTTCCAGCTGTACGTCATGCGCGACCGCGAGATCTCGTACGAGCTGACCCGTCGGGCGGCCGCTGCCGGTTTCGACACCCTGCAGTTCACGGTCGACACCCCCGTCGCGGGCGCACGTCTGCGCGACAAGCGCAACGGCTTCAGCATCCCGCCCCAGCTGACGCTCGGGACGATCATCAACGCCATTCCTCGTCCGTGGTGGTGGTACGACTTCCTCACCACGCCGAAGCTCGAGTTCGCGTCGTTGAGCACCACCGGCGGCACCGTCGGCGAGCTGCTCGACGCCGCGATGGACCCGACCATCAGTTACGACGACCTCGCGGTGATCCGCGACATCTGGCCCGGCAAGATCGTGATCAAGGGCGTGCAGAACGTCGAGGACTCGGTGCGACTGCGTGACGCGGGGGTCGACGGCATCGTCCTCTCGAACCACGGAGGGCGCCAGCTCGATCGTGCGCCCATCCCGTTCCACCTGCTGCCGGAGGTGCGCAAGGCCGTCGGCGACGACTTCACGGTCATGATCGACACCGGCATCATGAACGGTGCGGACATCGTCGCCGCGGTCGCGCTGGGTGCCGACTTCACGCTCATCGGCCGTGCCTACCTGTACGGCCTGATGGCCGGTGGCCGTGCGGGCGTCGACCGCACGATCAGCATCCTCCGCACCGAGATCGAGCGCACCATGCGCCTGCTCGGGGTGGCCTCGCTCGCCGAGCTCGAGCCCGCGCATGTCACCCAGCTCACGCGCCTCGTGCCGGTGACGCGCTCTGCATCCGACGCGGTGGTGCGCTGACGCGGGGCCCGGTCAGGCCGCGGACTCGGCGACTCGTCGGGTCCGCGGCGGCCAGGGGACGAGCATCGACGTCGTCCGGCGGTATTCGGCGTACGAAGGATACTTGCCCGCGGTGATCGACTCGGTGAAGATCGTCGATCCGATGAACAGGATGCTGAGCAGGAACGGCCCGATCACCGTCCAGTTCAGCGCGCCGCCGAGGAAGCCGGCACCCGAGGCGACCGCAGCCGTCGCTCCGATCGCGTAGAACGCCCACCATTGGCTCTGCTCGAAGAAGAAGTTGGGGTGCCGGCTGACGCGGAAAAGCCCATCGGTGGCGAAGCCGGGGGAGAGGGTGCCGCCCGCCTGCTTCTTGCGTCGGTGGAACTCCCACTGCTGCTGGTCGGCGACGGTCTCGCCGATGAGCAGTGCCAGGAAGATCGCGGCGAACACGAGGTCCCACGCGTTCAGTGGAGCAGGATGCTGCAGCGCGATCTCGGCCGGCAGCGTGATCAGCACGAGCAGCGTCATCTGGTACCCGATGATGAACAGCAGGTTGAAGAGCTGGAACTGCCACGGCTTCATGCGTCCGCGAAGGATCGCCCACCGGTAGTCCTCCATGCCGGTGTACCCGCCCTTGCGCGCGAAGTTGTAGGTCAGGCGCACACCCCACAGGGTCACGAGCACGGCCATGAGCACCAGACGGCTCGCGTCCTCACCGCCAGCGAGGGATGTGCCCGTGAAAATCCACACGTAGACGACCGGCACGATCGACCAGGCGCGGTCGACCCACGAGGTGTCGCGGGTCACGAGCGACAGGATCCAGCACGCCGCGCTCGCGACGGCCGCGGTCAGGATGACGATCAGCAGCGGTTCCATATCGACATGCTAGAACTCCTATTCCCGTGCGGGCCGGAGGCAGGGGTCGAGCGTCAGAGCGTGGGGAGGAGCGCGTCGAGCTTGTCGGCGGTGTCCTCCCAGCCCTCCACCGCGACGGAGGGAACGCCGATCGCGAGCACGGGGTAGTCGTTGCCGCCCTCGTCCAGACGGTCGCCGTAGAACAGCATGGAGGTCAGGGGGATGCCGGTGTGCTCGGCGAGCTGCCGCATCCCGTAGGCCTTGTCGATCCCGGCGAGGGTGATGTCGATCGACGTCGAGCCGCCAGAGCGCACCTCGAGTTCGGGAAGACGGGCGGCCACGGCATCCCGCAGAGCCTCGCGCTTCGCTCCGGACGGATCCCAGTCGCGCTTCGCATCATGCGGAGCCTTCTGTCCGAGGGCCGAGAACGTGATCTGCGAGCCGCGGTCCTCGAGGATGTCACCCCAGGGCTCCTCCTCCCAGAGCCCCAGACGCTCGGCCTCCTCGCGCAGGGCGGTCAGCGCACCGGTCTTCTGCACGGCAGTGAGATCCTGCGCGTACACGGGGGCGAAGTCCGTACCGTCGTAGCGCAAGTACCGGGTTCCGCACGTCGGAAGCAGATGCAGTCGCGCGGCCGTGGTGGCGTCGATCTCGCCGAGCCGGGCGATGACCTGCGAGCGGAACTGGGTCTCGTTGCCACCGGAGATGATGGCGACGTCGACCCTCTCCATCAGCGCGAGCAACAGCGAGGAGATGCGCGGGTCGAGGGGGCCCTTGGAGGGAGCGAGGGTGTCGTCGAGATCGAAGGCCACGAGAGCAGGCGAGGTCATGATGCTTCCAGATTACGTCGTGGACGGTGAGAGCTCTGAGGCGCGAACAACAGGGTGCCGGCGATCGCGACGAAGACACCGATCAGGGCGCCTCCCGAGTTCGCGATGACGTCGGTCACGGTGGCAGCGCGATGGGGCAGTGCCACACGCTGTGCGACCTCGATCGAGAGCGACAGCGCCGGTCCCAGGACCACCGCGAGCGGCCAGAAGCGCCGAGGCACCAGCACGAACGCGAGGATGCCGACCGGCACGAACACGAGGACGTTCGCGATGATCTCGAGGCGCGTGAAGTCGAGCCACTCCCAGCCCAGACGGTGCGTCGCCGAGAGCACGAGGTCGAGCAGGTTCGGCATCGACTGCTCGACACGCGAGGGCGTGAGGGTGAGCAGGGCGAGGCCCGCGAAGAAAGGAATGCTGAGCGCCAGCGCGATGCCGCGAGTGAGGCGACGCGGGGGAGGGAACAGGGTGCTCACGTGGTCCCTTTCGCCTCGGTCCTGGTACAGAGAAGGGCGCCCGTGAGGGCGGCCTTCCGGTGTTACTGGTCGGGGTGACAGGATTTGAACCTGCGACCTCTTCGTCCCGAACGAAGCGCGCTACCAAGCTGCGCCACACCCCGTTTTGCAACCCTCCGAGTCTACAGCGAAATGCTCTCAGCGCCGAATCGAGGGGTCAACCGCGCGCCGTCAGCGTGAGCAGCGTCGCCTCGGGGCGGCACGCGAAGCGCACGGGTGCGTAGATCGAGTGACCGCAGCCGGCGCTGACGTTGAGGGACACCGTGCGCCGGCCCTGCGTCCACGTGCTCAGGCCCTTGGCCTGCTTGAGGGGGATGTCGCAGTTCGCGACGAGAGCGCCGAAGCCGGGGAGGCATACCTGGCCGCCGTGCGTGTGTCCGCCGAAGATCGCATCCGCGCCGAGCTCGATGTAGCGGTTCATCACGCGCTGGTAGGGCGCATGCGTCACTCCGAGTACCGAGGTGCCCGGCTCCCGCGGTCCGAGCGCGTCGATCGCTGCGGGCAGATCCTCGAGGCGGTCCCACTGCCGGTGCGCATCGCTCACCCCGAAGAAGTCGATGGTGTCGCCGGCGACGGTGAGCCGCGCGGCCGTGTTGTTCAGGTCTGCCCAGCCGAGTTCTTCGGTGAAGAAGGCGTCCATCGCATCGGTGTCGAGGAATGTGGGCTCGTGGTGCCGCTGCGAAGGACCGGCGAAGTAGCGGATCGGATTGCGCGGCGACGGGCCGTTGACGTCGTTCGACCCGTGCACGAACACGCCGGGGATGCCGGCGAACGGCTCGAACGCCCGACGGATCCCCTCGAGGCCGTCGCGGTGCCCGAGGTTGTCGCCGGTGTTGATGATGAGGTCGGGCTTCAGCTGCGCGAGCGAGGCGAGCCAGTCCTGCTTGCGATGCTGCCACGGCGCCATGTGCGCATCCGAGATGTGCAGCACGCGCAGCGGTGCGGATCCGGGGGCGAGAGCGGATGCCGTCGCCTCCCGAACCGTGAACAGGTAGCGCTCGATGCCGATGCTCCAGACAGCGGCCGCAGCACCAGCGGCCCCCACCGCGCCGAGCGCGATGAGGGCCGGGTGTGCCGTTGGTCGTGAGGTCACTGGCAGGTGACCGAGATCGCCGTGGACTTGTTGGTCACCGTGTTCGCAGGGGGGTTGGTGCTCGCCACGACGGCGCTAGGCGGGTTGCACGAGTTGTCGAAGGAGATCGACGAGAACCCTGCGCCGAACAGCGCGTTCTGTGCGGCGGCCTTCGGCTGACCGGTGATGTCCGGCACGGTCGTTCCCTGGCCGTTGCTCGGCGAGATTGTGACCGTGGCACCGCTCGGGGCCTGACCAGAGGGGTCCTGCGCGACGATGACGTCACCGGCGGGGCCGTCAGACGGCGCGCCGACGACGACCTGGAAGCCGGCGTTCTCGAGCGTGGCTGTCGCCGTCGCGGTGTCCATCCCGATCACGGAGGGGACATCGGTCAGCACCTGCTTGCTCAGGTTCGCATCGGGCTGCGGGAACGCATCGCCGCCGTAGATATCGTTCGCCGTTCCTTGCATCGTTCGCGCGAGCTGGTATCGCATCTCGTTCAGCGCGGTGCCGCCCCAGCTCTGACGAAGGATGCTGGCCTGGCCCTCCGAGCGTCCGACCCAGATCGCCGTGGTGACCTTGGTGCTCGACTCGATCATCATGGTTCCCCACGACTCGTGGGTACCCGTCTTTCCGATGAGGGGAACTCCGTCGCGCGTGTTCGCCTTGTTACCGGTTCCGCCGGCGTTCATGACACCCTGCAGCGCGAAGGCGGCGGTCGCGGCGACTTCGGGCGAGATGACCTGCGAGCAGGTCGTCTCCGGGATAGGCAGGTCGTTGCCCTCGGCGTCGACCACGCGGTCGATGGCCTTCGGGGTGCAGTAGATGCCGTTGTTGGCGACGGTGGCGTAAGCGCCCGCCATCGCGAGCGGGGAGATGTACTTCGATCCCAGGATGTCGTACGGAGCCGGGCTTCCGTCCGTGGTCTTGCCGCCGTTGGCAAGGGTGACGCCCATGCGGTCGGCGACGGCGTTGATCTTGCAGAGGTCGAGTTTCTCGGCCATCGCGAGGTAGCCGCTGTTGAGCGAGTCCGCGGTGAACTTCATCACTGTTCCGGTGTATCCGCCGGCGTTGTTGAAGTTCTGGATCTTGGTGGAGTTGCGGATGCCATCATCGCCGCACTTGAACTTCGAGAAGACGCGGTTGCTGCCGTTCAGGGTCTCCCGCACCGAGTGGCCCTCCTCGAGCCAGTCGATCAGGGTGAAGAGCTTGTAGGTCGAGCCGACCGAGAAGCCGTTGGATCCACCGTGGGCCTTGTCGGTGCCGAACACCAGTGCGGTGTACGCCTGATCGCCCTGGATCGTCTCGCTGAAGTTGGTGTTCTGCGTGATCGCGAGCACTCGACCCGTGCTGGTCTCGAGAGAGATGCCGGCAGCGCCGAAGAACTGGTTGTCGTAGTTCGCCGGAACCGTGTTCGCCATGACCTCGGCGCCCGCGCTCTGGATGTCGATGTTCATCGTCGAGTAGATCTTCAGGCCGCCCTGGCGAAGAAGATCGCGACGCTCCTGCTCCGTCTCGCCGAAGGCGGGATCGTTGAGGACGACGGACTTCACGTACTCGCAGAAGTAGGCGCTGCGGGCCACGTTGCCTGCCGAGACGCAGCCCTGCGTGGGCTGCGTGATCGCGGGCGTGATCGGGGAGGCATCCGCCTCGTCGAACTGGGCCTGCGTGATCTTGCCGAGTGCGAGCATGCGGTCGAGCACGTAGTGGCGGCGTTCCATCGTCAGGGCGTAGCCGTCCGCCTCGCTGTTGTGCCCGACGCCGTCCTTGTCGGTCCACGTGCCCGCGACCTGATCGATCCGGTACTGGTTCGGGTTCTGCACCATGCCGGCGATCGTGGCGGCCTGCGCGACCGTGAGGTTCGCGGCCGTCGTCGAGAAGTAATAGTTCGCCGCCGACTCGATGCCGTAGACCGTGCCGCCGAAGTTGGCGATGTTGAGGTACCCGAGCAGGATGTCGTTCTTCGAGTACTCCTTCTCGATCTGCAGGGCGTAACGCATCTCCTGCAGCTTGCGCTCGATGCCCTTGGCGCCGACCGCGTTGGTCGCATCGGCCCAGCACTGCTGCAGGTCGTCGGCGTAGGTGCCCGACGCCGGGTCGGCCTCCTGCTCGCACTCCTGGATCAGCACGTTCTTGACGTACTGCTGGGTGATGGTCGAGGCGCCTCGGTCGTCGGTGCCGCGCAGGTTGTCGACGAGGGCCTTCGTCGTCGCGCCGACGTTGATGCCGCCGTGGCTGAAGTAGTCCTTGTCCTCGCTCGAGAGGACCGCGTCGAACACGACGGGGTTGATCTGCTCATACGTCACAGGCACGCGGTTCTGCTCGTAGAACGATGCCAGCTCGACCGGGGTTCCGTCGGAGGCTGTCGCGTAGATCGTCGACTGCTCCATCGGCCGGTTCACCTGGAGGTTCGCGGGGAGGTCTTCGAAGATCGTGAGGGCCTGGGATCCGGCGATACCCGTCATGGCGAGAACAGGGGTGACGCTGGCCGCGACGAGGAGGCCGGCTACGGCGCTGAGCCCGACGAGTCCGAGGACTCCGCCGAGCGCACCTTTCACCGTGCGATTCTTTTGAGGCATACGCTTGATCGTAGGGGAGTTCCCTGAATACCGCCTTTGACGCATCCGCGCGCGCGGATGCGGCCAGACAGGAGTGCCATGACCACGTGGGAGTACCTGACCACCCCGCTGCTGATCCACAACACCGCCGCGATCCTCAACAACTGGGGCAAGCAGGGCTGGGAGCTCGTGCAGGTCATCCAGGGACCTGAGGGAGGGCTCGTCGCCTACTTCAAGCGCCCGGTGACCGCGGATGCCGCAGGCAACGCGGGTCTTGCCGCGGCCGCCGAGGCATCCCGCCAGTTCGACGGGGGCGCGGCATGAGCGTCTCCGAGCGTCTGAGCGAACTCGGCATCGAGCTGCCTGCGGTCGCAGCGCCAGTCGCGGCATACGTCCCCGCCGTGGTGCACGCCGGTCTTGTCTACACCTCCGGTCAGCTGCCCTTCTCGGGTGGCGCTCTGCCCGCCACGGGCAAGGTCGGCGCCGAGGTCTCCGCCGAAGACGCGAACACCTACGCCCGCACCTGCGCCCTCAACGCCCTCGCGGCGGCCGCGGATGCCGCAGGCGGTGTCGACCGGATCGCCGGAGTGCTCCGCGTCGGCGGCTTCGTGGCATCCACTCCCGACTTCACGGGACAGCCCGGTGTCATCAACGGTGCGAGCCTCGTGCTCGGCGAGATCTTCGGAGATGCCGGTCGACACGTGCGCGCCGCAGTCGGCGTGCCCGTGCTGCCGCTGGACAGCCCGGTCGAGGTGGACGTCGTCTTCATCCTCGCCTGAGTCCGCACGTGCAGAACGCCCCCTCCCGGATCCGAATCGGCCTTGGATCCGGGAGGGGGCGTTCTGCGCGCGGTCTACTTGACCTGGGCCGAGATGATGCTCATCACCGCTGTGTCGGCGAGGGTCGTGGTGTCTCCGACCTCGCGGCCCTCTGCGACATCGCGCAGCAGGCGCCGCATGATCTTGCCCGAGCGGGTCTTCGGCAGCTCGCCGACGATGTACACGTCGCGCGGTCGTGCGATCGCACCGATCTGCTCGCCCACCCACAGACGCAGCTGCTGTGCGAGGCCCGCGGGGTCGTGAGCCGACAGGTAGCTCTCCTTGATGATCACGAACGCGACGACGGCCTGACCGGTGGTCTCGTCCGCGGCTCCGACGACCGCGGCCTCGGCGGTGGCCTCGTGAGCGACCAGCGACGACTCGATCTCGGCCGTCGAGAGGCGGTGGCCCGAGACGTTCATGACGTCGTCGACGCGACCCAGCAGCCACAGGTCGCCGTCGGCATCCAGACGTGCGCCGTCGCCCGCGAAGTAGTAGCCCTGCTTCTCGAACTTCTCCCAGTAGGTCTCCGTGAAGCGCTCGGGATCGCCCCAGATGCCACGGAGCATGCTCGGCCACGGCTCGGTGACGACGAGCAGGCCGCCGTTGCCGTTGCCCACCTCGGATCCTGATTCGTCGACCACATCGATCGAGATTCCGGGAAGCGGTACCTGCGCCGAACCGGGCTTGGTCGCCGTGACGCCGGGAAGCGCCGAGACCATGATCGCGCCCGTCTCGGTCTGCCACCACGTGTCGACGATCGGGGTCTTGCCGGCGCCGATCACATCGCGATACCAGATCCACGCCTCGGGGTTGATGGGTTCGCCCACCGAGCCGAGCAGGCGCAGCGACGACAGGTCGAACTTCGCGGGGACGCTGCGACCGATCTTCATGAACGAGCGGATCGCTGTCGGTGCGGTGTAGAAGATCGAGACCTTGTACTTCTCGATGATCTCCCACCAGCGGCCGGGGTGCGGAGCGTCGGGAGTGCCCTCGTAGATCACCTGCGTGGCGCCGTTGGCGAGGGGGCCGTAGGTGACGTAGCTGTGCCCGGTGATCCAGCCGATGTCGGCGGTGCACCAGTAGACGTCGGTCTCAGGGTGCAGGTCGAACACGTACTTGTGCGAGTAGGCCGCCTGGGTGAGATAGCCGCCGGACGTGTGCAGAATGCCCTTCGGCTTTCCGGTGGTGCCGGAGGTATAGAGGATGAACAGAGGGTTCTCGGCGGGGAAGGCCTCGGCGGTGTGCTCGGGGGATGCCGCGGGGACGACCTCGTGCCACCACAGGTCGCGGCCCTCTTCCCACTCGACCTCGTTCTCGCCGCGCTTGACGACGAGCACGTGCTCGACCGTCTGCTGCTCACCGTCGCCCCGGTCGGCGAGTGCCTGGTCGACCGCGGGCTTGAGAGCGGACACGCGGCCCTTGCGGTATCCGCCGTCGGCGGTGATCACGAGCTTCGCCCCGGCGTCGTCGATTCGCGAGCGCAGGCTGTCGGCGCTGAATCCACCGAACACGACGGAGTGGATCGCCCCGACGCGGGCGACCGCGAGCATCGACGCGACCGCTTCGGGGATCATCGGCAGGTAGATCGCGACGCGGTCGCCGTGACCGATCCCGAGCCCCTCGAGCACGTTGGCGACGCGCTTGACCTCCTCGGTCAGCTCGGCGTAGGTGATCGACCGGGAGTCGCCCGGCTCGCCCTCCCAGTGCAGTGCGACCCGGTCGCCGTTTCCTGCCTCGACGTGGCGGTCGAGGCAGTTGTAGGCGACGTTGATCTCTCCGTCGTCGAACCACTTGGCGAACGGAGGAGTCGACCAGTCGAGCACCCGCGTGAACGGCTTGTGCCACTCGAGGAGCTCGCGGGACTGCGCGGCCCAGAACGCCTCGCGGTCGATCGCCGCACTCTCGTACAGCGCCGGTGACGAGACCGACTGGGCGACGAAGTCCTCGGACGGCGGGAACTGGCGGGTCTCATCGAGAAGATGATCGATCTGACTGCTCATCGGCAGACGCTCCTTTGCGGCATGGCAGGTCGTGCGGGCGAGACCGTGCGGGGGCACGATCAGGTCACGGCGAATCTAGTCTCGGCCACCGACGTCGCATACTGCCGAAAGTAGGTAGTGCGCCGGGTTTTGTCAGGACGGTCGCCTTGCGTACACTCGACGTCAGCCGAATTCTCATTCTGGCCTTGGCGTGCCCGATTCCCCCATGAGGGGACGCCGTGGGCGGCATCTCATTCCCCCCGTGAGATGCCGCCCTTCTCTGTCTGGGAGCGTTCTCACGGATCGCGCCTCCGTGCGCTGTCAAGAACCGCATCCCCTCTGCACGGTTATCGTCCGTTGAGGGTTCCTCACAGGGCGTGGCCAGGTGCCGCGCAGCGGCGGATGCAGGGCTGGGCGCTCGCCTACTTTCGGGGGATGCCTGATCCTTTCGTCCTCCAACCGCGCGGAGTCTCGCCGTGGAGCGCAGATCTCCGGTCCGGAGCGCACACACCGCTGACCGTGGATCCTGTGTTCGGGCCGCTTGCGGAGCACTGCGCAGACGAGTCGGTCACCGACATCTTCGTCAACGGTGCATCGGGACTCTTCGTCGACCGCGGTCACGGCGCCGAACCCGTCTCCGGCTGGAGCGCCTCCGAGCGCGAGGCGCGCGACCTCGCGGTCGCACTCGTCGGCCTCGGCGGCAGACACCTCGACGATCAGGCGCCGTGTGTCGACGTGAGGCTGGAGTCCGGCATCCGGGTGCACGCGGTGCTGTCACCGATCTCGACGACGGGCACGGCGCTCTCGATCCGCGTGCCGCGAGTGCGCGCAGCCGACCTCGAGGCGCTGGCTGCGCTCGGCTCCTTCGACGCTCGTCAGCACAGTTGGCTTCGGGGGCTCGTGGCGGAGCGCGCGAACATCCTCATCACCGGGGGCACGGGCACGGGCAAGACGACTCTGCTGTCAGCACTGCTGTCGGAGGTGCCGACCGCTGAGCGCATCGTCACGATCGAAGACGTGGCCGAGCTGAGGCCGCGGCACCCTCACCATGTCGCCCTCGAGGCCAGGCAGCCGAACCTCGAGGGTGCTGGCGGCATCACTCTGGCCCGGCTCGTACGGGAGTCGCTGCGCATGAGACCCGACAGGCTCGTCGTCGGCGAATGCCGCGGTGAGGAAGTCAGAGAGCTCCTCACCGCACTGAACACCGGACATGACGGCGGCGCCGGCACCCTGCACGCCAGTGGACTGAGCGATGTGCCGGCGCGCTTGGAGGCCCTCGGTGCCCTCGCCTCGATGGATGCCACGGCGCTCGCGCGCCAGGCCGTGAGCGCGTTCACCGTGGTCCTGCACCTCGAACGCGCACCGGGCGGGCAGCGGCGCATCGCACAGGCGGGAGAGTTCACTCTGATCGGCGATCGCCTCGGCATCGATGAGGTGCGGCCATGGTGAGTCGTAGGCGACGAGGCGCTCCCGACACCGGCGCCGACACTGCGACCTCGGTGCAGACACTCGCGGTGCTGCTGCAGGCGGGCGCGGTGCCGGTGGTCGCGTGGCGCCACCTCGCCTCGATCGGCGACGTCCATGCGGAGTCGATCGTCGCTCGGATCGACGCAGGCGCCCCGCTGGTCGCCGCGATCGAAGCCGAAGGCGGGGCGTGGCAGGATCTCGCCGCGGCGTGGGAGGTGGCCACGACCGTGGGCGCTCCGCTCGCCGAGGTGCTGAGAATGATCGCCGAGACGCTTCGTGATGCGGCGTCAGCCGCTGATGACGTTCGCATCGCCTTGGCCGAGCCGGCCGGCACCGCCCGGCTGCTCCTCTGGATGCCGTTCGCGGGGCTCCTTCTCGGCTTCGCGCTCGGATTCGACACGCTCGGCGTGATCGTCGGCACTCCGGCCGGCGCGGGCTGCGTCATCGCCGGTCTGCTGCTCGTCCTCGCGGCGCGAATGTGGACGGCGCGGCTGCTCAGGCGCGCTCGTCCCGAACCGGGCACGCCCGGCATGCGGGCAGAGCTCATGGCGGTCGCACTCGCAGGCGGGGCTTCCATCCCACGCGCCCTGCGCCTCGTCGAGGAGAGCCCCGCATCGCGCCTCGGGGACGACGCGCGCATCCGCTCGGTGCTCGATCTGTCGCGCTCCGCCGGTGTGCCCGCCGGCGAACTCCTGCGCGCATCCGCGGGTCAGGAGCGCCACGCGTCCCGCGTCGATGGCCGAATGCGCGCGGCGAAGCTCTCGACGAAGCTCCTCATCCCGCTGGGAGTCTGCACCCTGCCGGCCTTTCTCCTGCTCGGGGTCGCTCCGATGCTGCTGAGCGTCCTCGTATCGACACCGCTGCCGCTGTGACGACCGCACACCTCCGGATGCACCGAGCATCCGCCCACAGAAAGAAGGAACCCATGAACACCCTCCCCGAACTCACCCGCAGTCGCGCAGCGACGCTCTTCGGCGACGACAGTGGCGCAGCCACCGCCGAGTATGCGATCACGACAATGGCCGCCGTCGCCTTCGCCGGACTCCTCGTCGTCATCATGAGGTCGGACGAGGTGCGCGGCATCCTCACCGACCTCGTCCGTCGGGCGCTCACGGTGTCGTGATGGGGGTGGTCCGCTGCGGGGAACGCGGCTCCGTCGCGGCCGAACTCGCGCTCGCGCTCCCCGCTGTCCTGCTCGCGCTGCTCTTGGGCGCGGGCGCGCTGGGCGCGGCCTCCCGTCAAGTCGCCCTTCAGGATGCGACAGCGGATGCCGCACGACTGCTCGGCCGGGGCGAAGACGAGGGAGCCGCGGCGCGGGCGGTAACCACCGCCGTCCCGGGAGCGGGGATGTCGACGAGTTCGTCCGGAGATCTCGTGTGCGTGTCCGCGCAGACGGACGTCGAGGTCGGCGGGCTCATCAGGATCGGGCTGCAGGCGTCCAGCTGCGCGTTCGCCGGAGGGCTGTGATGCACGGGCCCTCGGAGGGGGAGGGCTGATGGCGGGCTCAGCCCTCGCCGCCGGTCTCCTGTCGGTCGCCGCAGCGCTCTCTCTGGGCCTCGCTGCCGTCGGGGGAGCGGCGGTCACTGCGCAGCGTGCAGCCGGAGCGGCGGATGCCGCGGCGCTCGCCGCAGCAGACGCCGCCAGCGGGGCGATTGCGACCGGCGAGGAACCGTGCGCACTCGCCGCCCGCGTCGCCGCCGCCTCCGGCGCGACGCTCACCGACTGCGCCGTCGACGGCTTCGTGGCGACCGTGCAGGTGAACGCGGCGTACGCTGGACTCGCTGCCGTCTCCCGAGCCCGTGCTGGGCCACCCGAGGGATCCTGACGGCGGCACGAAGCACTTTCCGGCGAAAATGCGGGCGACCACTGTGACCAACCCATCACGGCGGTGTGTATGGTGTGCTTCGAAGAAAGGACGCTCCCTTGGCTGAAGGCAAGAAGCTCGTCATCGTCGAGTCTCCGACGAAGATGCGGTCGATTCAGGGGTACCTCGGCGATGGCTACGAGGTGCTCAGCTCTGTCGGCCACATCCGCGACCTCGCAGACAAGAAGGACATCCCGGCTGCCGACAAGCAGGCATACGGGAAGTACTCGATCGACGTCGACAACGACTTCGACCCCTATTACGTGGTCTCCGATCGCAAGACGAAGACCGTGGCCGAGCTCAAGCGCGCGCTCAAGACCGCCGACGAGCTCCTGCTCGCAACTGATGAGGACCGCGAGGGCGAGGCCATCGCGTGGCACCTGCTCGAGACCCTCAAGCCCAAGGTCCCCGTCAAGCGCATGGTCTTCCACGAGATCACCAAGGACGCGATCCAGGCCGCCATCGGCAACACCCGCGAACTCGACATCGACCTCGTCGATGCGCAGGAGACCCGCCGCATCCTCGACCGGCTCTACGGCTGGGACGTCTCGCCCGTTCTCTGGTACAAGGTCAAGACCGGGCTGTCGGCCGGACGCGTGCAGTCCGCCGCCACCCGCATGATCGTCGAACGCGAGCGCGAGCGCATGGCGTTCGTCTCCGCCGAGTACTGGGACGTCGAGGCGCTCGCCTCCTCGTCTTCCGGATTCACGGTGCGTCTGGTTCGCGTCGACGGCGGCCAGCTCGCCCGCGGCACGGACTTCGACGATGACGGAAAGCTCAAGAAGGCCGTCGTCATCCTCGACGAGAAGAAGGCCGTGGCACTCGCGCATGCCGTCGATGCGGCAGGCACCGGAGCGGTGACCAAGGTCGAGGCGAAGCCCGGAACCCGCAGCCCGTACGCGCCGTTCACGACCTCGACGATGCAGCAGGAGGCGGGGCGCAAGCTCTCGATGAGCGCCAAGCAGGCGATGAGCGTCGCCCAGCGTCTGTACGAAAAGGGTTACATCACCTATATGCGTACCGACTCCGTGGCGCTGAGCACCCAGGCGGTGCAGGCGGCGCGCAGCCAGGCCGTCGCGCTCTACGGCGACACCGCAGTGCCGCTCAAGCCGCGCGTCTACAAGTCGAAGAGCAAGAACGCGCAGGAGGCGCACGAGGCGATCCGCCCCTCGGGAGAGACCTTCCGCACTCCGAAGTCTGTGTCGTCCGAGCTCGACCGCGAGGAGTTCCGCCTCTACGACCTGATCTGGAAGCGCACCGTCGCCAGCCAGATGGCCGACGCCAAGTACGAGACCACGACGGTCACGATCGCCGTCGACGCTGCCGGGCAGAAGGCCGAGTTCACGGCCTCCGGAACCGTGTACACGTTCAAGGGCTTCCTCGAGGCGTACGAAGAGGGTCGCGACGAGAAGCGCAATGACAAGGATGCCGACGAGAACCAGTCGCTCCCGATCGTCGCCGTCGGCGACGAGCTGCGCATGTCGGAGTCCCAGGCCAAGGGTCACCGCACGACGCCGAAGCCGCGCTACACCGAGGCTTCGCTCGTGAAGGCACTCGAAGAGCACGGCATCGGTCGCCCGTCGACGTTCGCCAGCATCATCGGCACCGTGATCGACCGCGGCTACGCGACCAAACGCGGCCAGGCACTCGTGCCGACCTGGCTCGCGTTCAGCGTCGTCCGTCTGCTCGAAGAGCACTTCGCCGATCTGATCGACTACGATTTCACCGCCGCACTCGAAGACGACCTCGACGCGATCGCCCGTGGTGAGCAGAAGCGCGTCGAGTGGCTGCGTTCCTTCTATTACGGGTCCGACTCCCACGTAGGACTCCGTCAGGTCGTCGACAACCTCGGTGAGATCGACGCGCGCGCGCTGAACTCGACGCCGATCACAGACAACGCGACGCTGCGGTTCGGCAAGTACGGTCCCTACCTCGAGGTCGCGAACCCCGAGGCCCCGGACGAGAAGCCGCGCATCGTCAACGTGCCGGAAGATCTCGCGCCTGATGAGCTCACGGCGGCCAAGGCGCAGGAGCTCATCGATGCTCCGGTCGCCGGCGACCGTGTGCTCGGCACCAACCCCGAGAACGGCAAGATCGTCGTCGTCAAGGACGGCCGGTTCGGTCCCTACGTGCAGGAGAACGACCCGGTGTCCGAAGACGCCGCCGTCGACGAGGCGACCGGCGAGGTCGTCGAGGCGCCGAAGCCGAAGCGCGGAGCGAAGAAGGCCGCAGCACCCAAGCAGCGCACCGCCTCGCTGTTCCGTTCGATGTCGGTCGACACGATCGAGCTCGACACCGCGCTGCAGCTGCTCAGCCTGCCTCGCGTGGTCGGCAACGATCCCGAGACGGGCGACGAGATCACCGCGCAGAACGGTCGTTTCGGTCCGTACCTCAAGAAGGGCACAGACTCCCGGTCGCTCGAGAGCGAATCGGAGATCTTCGATGTGACCCTTGAGAAGGCACTCGAGATCTACGCTCAGCCGAAGTACGGCGCGGGCTCCCGTCGTGCGTCGAGCGCGCTCGCCGAGTTCGAGGCCGACCCGGTCAGCGGCAAGCCGATCCGCATCCGCGACGGACGCTTCGGTGCGTACGTCACCGACGGCGAGACCAACGTGACGATCCCGCGCGGCCAGAAGGTCGAGGACATCACGTTCGAGACCGCCGTGCAGATGCTGGCGGACAAGCGTGCGAAGGGCCCTGCGCCCAAGCGCGGAGCCGCCAAGAAGGCTCCCGCGAAGAAGCCCGCGGCGAAGAAGGCTCCCGCCAAGAAGGCGGCGGTCAAGAAGCCGGCCGCGAAGAAGCCTGCGACGGATGCCGAGAAGGCCGCCGCGCGCTCCGCTGCAGCCAAGAAGGCGGCGGCGACCCGTGCCGCGAACGCCGCGAAGAAGGCCGGTTCGTGACGTCGCATCCCGGCGTCTGGATCACCCTCGAAGGCGGAGACGGCTCAGGCAAGACCACGCAGGCCGAGCTCCTCGGCGAATGGCTGAGAGACGCGGGCCGAGCCGTGGTGCGCACGCGCGAGCCCGGCGGGTCGGAGGTCGGCCAGCTGATCCGCGACATCGTGCTGCACCACCGGGGTGACATCGCTCCCCGTGCGGAGGCTCTGCTCTATGCCGCAGACCGCGCGCATCACGTGGCGACGGTCGTCCGACCGGCGCTGGAGCGCGGCGAGGTCGTTCTGCAGGACCGCTACCTCGACTCGTCCGTGGCCTATCAGGGCGCTGGCCGTGTGCTCGACGGCGACGAGGTCCGCAACCTCTCGATGTGGGCCGCAGAGGGTGCTCTGCCCGACCTCACCGTGCTGCTCGACCTCGATCCCGAGTCCGCACGCGTGCGTCTCGACTCTGCGGACAAGCCCTTCGACAGGCTCGAGGCTGAGAGGACCGAGTTCCACGCGCGCGTCCGCGAGTCCTTCCTCGCCCTGGCGGCGGCCGAGCCCGGGCGATTCCTGGTGGTCGACGCCGCCGCGACCCCCGAGGTGATCGCTGCTCAGATCCGCGAGCGCGTCGCGACCCTCGTCGCCTGAGGCATCGGGCGTCTCTCATTCCCCCCAGGGGTGCCGCGCACGTCGGTGCTCCCGATTAGGCTGAGTCCATGCCCCAGACTGTCGCCGCCCCCTTCCCGTGGGCCGATGTGTGGGGGCAGGACGCCGCCGTCGAGACCCTGCGCAACGCGGCATCCGATCCGACTGCACTGTCGCATGCCTGGCTGATCACCGGTCCTCCCGGCTCGGGGCGCTCCACCCTCGCCCACGCCTTCGCCGCCGCTCTGGTCGCCGATCGCCCCGACGACGAGGCGGCGATGCGCCAGGTGCTCGCGGGAACACACCCCGACGTGACTGCTCTCCGCACCGACAAGGTCATCATCACGATCGCCGAGGCCCGCGCTCTCGTCGAGCGTTCCTATTTCGCACCGTCTGCCGGCCGCTACCGAGTGATCGTGGTCGAAGATGCTGATCGCATGGTCGAGCGCACCTCCAACGTCCTCCTGAAGGCACTCGAGGAGCCGCCCGAGCAGACCGTCTGGATCCTCTGCGCGCCCAGCGAGGCCGATCTGCTGCCGACGATCCGATCGCGGGTGCGCTCGCTGCGACTGCGCGAGCCCGACGTCGCAGACGTGGCGCGGCTGATCACGCTCCGCACCGGCGTCGACGAGGTCGTGGCCGAACAGGCCGCTCGTCACGCGCAACGTCACATCGGCATGGCTCAGCGTCTGGCGACCGACGATGCGGCCCGCAGGCGTCGTGACGAGACCCTGCGATCGGTGCTGGGAGTCCGCGGCGTCAGCGACGCGGTCGAGGTCGCCGGGCGCATCATCCAGGCAGCCAACGACGATGCCAAGGCGCTCACAGCCGAACGCGATGCGGCCGAGCGTGCGAGCCTGTTGCGCACGGTCGGCATCGCCGAGGGCCAGGCCGTGCCGCCTGCTCTGCGTTCCCAGATCTCCGCGCTCGAAGACGATCAGAAGAAGCGCGCGACCCGCAGCCTGCGTGACGGGATCGACAGGGTGCTGACCGACCTGCAGTCGCTCTTCCGCGACGTGGTCATGCTGCAGTTCGGCCGCGATGGCGAACTCATCAACCGAGAGCTCCGCGAAGAACTGGCGGCCCTGGCTGCCGCCTGGCCCGAGACCCGTACGCTTGTCGTACTCGACCACCTTGCCGACACTCGCCAGTCGCTGGAGCGCAACGTCGCACCGCTTCTCGCACTCGAGAGCTTGCTCGTGACTGTCACGAGCGGGAGGACACCGTGAACACTCGACCGACTTCCCGCATCCGACGCGCCGTGGCCGTGATCGCCGGCCTCGCCGCTGCATCCGTGGCGCTGTCCGGCTGCCTGTACGCGATGATCCCCGAGGGGGCCGAGCCGAAGCCGTCGGTGACCAACGCGCCGGACACCGAAGGCGTCGCTGAAGATCTAATGCCCTTCTACGGGCAGACGCTCAGCTGGACCGAGTGCGGCACGGGCTTCGACTGCACCGATGTGACCGCCCCCCTCGACTGGGAGAACCCGGGCGAGGGTGAGATCACGCTGTCGGTCGTGCGCCATCAGGCCGAGGGAACCGCTCAGGGGTCGCTGCTGACCAACCCCGGTGGCCCCGGTGCCAGCGGCGTCGAGCTGGTCCGCGACAGCCTCGACTTCGCCGTCGGCGCCGACCTGATCGAGAACTACGACGTGATCGGGTTCGACCCGCGCGGCGTCGGACAATCGAGCGCCGTCACCTGCTTCGATGCGGCGGGGATGGACGACTACCTCTACACGATCCCCGCGGCCCCCCGGGGGAGCGCCGAGTGGGAGACCGAGTTGCTCCAGGCGCACAAGGAATTCGCCGACGCGTGCGAGGCGAACAGCGGCGGCATCCTGCCGTACATCACCACCATCAACGCGGCGCGAGACATGGACCTGATCCGTGCGGTGCTCGGCGACACGCAGCTGAACTATCTCGGCTACTCGTACGGCACCTTCCTCGGTGCGACGTATGCCAACCTCTATCCCGAGAAGGCGGGGCGCCTCGTGCTCGACGGCGCGATCGACCCGGCGGTCTCGGGTCTCGACGTCGGAGCGACCCAGGCGATCGGCTTCGAGTCCGCGCTCCGCGCCTACATGCAGGACTGCCTGGATTCGGGTGAGTGCCCGTTCAACGGCTCGGTCGATGAGGCGATGGCCGACCTCGGCGCGCTGCTCGCGAGCGTCGACGCGTCCCCCCTCGAGAACGGCGACGGACGCATGCTGGGCGCCGATGCGCTGATGACCGGCATCATCGCGGCTCTGTACTCGGCCGACAGCTGGCCCTACCTGACGCAGGCATTCGACGAGGCCCTCCAGGGCGACCCGACGACGGCGTTCTTCCTCGCCGACTTCTACAACGGTCGGGAGAACGGCACCTACCTGGACAACTCGAGCGAAGCGTTCCGCGCGTACAACTGCATGGACTATCCGGTCGAGGATGACCCGGCGGCCGAGGCCGACACCATGGCGAAGATCGCCGAGGGCGCACCGACCATCGCGCCCTACTGGAACGGTCCCGACTCCTGCTCGGTGTGGCCGTACCCGCCCACCGGCACCCGCGGCGAGATCACGGCAGAGGGTGCAGGACCCATTCTCGTCGTCGGCACGACCAACGACCCGGCGACGCCGTACGAGTGGTCCGAGTCGCTCGCAGACCAGCTCGAAGAGGGTGTTCTGATCACCCGCGTCGGCGAAGGTCACACCGGGTACAACAAGGGCAACACGTGCGTCGACAGCGCTGTGGAGGCTTTCCTCCTCGACGACGTCGTGCCCGAAGACGGCCTCCGCTGCGAGTGAGTCAGGCTCGATTCGCGGTGCGGCCCCAGAACGGGTAATATCGATGATCGCGCCGCTTTAGCTCAGTCGGCAGAGCATTTCACTCGTAATGAAAAGGTCGTCAGTTCGATTCTGACAAGCGGCTCCAGCAGGCCCTGTGATGTGAACAACATCACAGGGCCTTTTGGTTTCCTGGGCCAGGCACGCACGGAGCCACAGAGCGTCCCTCTCGGCGTACCCTCGAGACATGAGCAGAGCGCTTCTGATCGTCGATGTGCAGAACGACTTCACCGAGGGCGGTGCGCTGGCCGTCGCCTGCGGCGATGCCGTCGCATCCGCCGTGTCCGCCTTCCTCGCCGCGCATGCCGGTGACTACGACGTGATCGTCGCGTCGCGGGATTGGCACGATGCCTCGGGCGACAACGGGGGTCACTTCGCCGAAAGCCCCGACTTCGTCGACACGTGGCCCGCGCACTGCGTCGCCGGGACGATGGGTGCGGAGTATGACCCGCTGCTGGTGACGGATGCGATCACGCATCACGTGCAGAAGGGGCAGGGCGTGCCGGCGTATTCGATGTTCGAGGGGGCGACCGAGACGGGCGTCACCGTCGGCGCGATCCTGACGGACGCGGGCGTGCTCACCGCGGATGTCGTCGGGATAGCCACCGACCACTGCGTCCGCGCGTCGGCGCTCGACGCGATCGCGCACGGCGTGCAGGTGCGGATCCTCACCGACCTGATCGCGGGTGTCGCCCCCGAACCGAGCGCGGCGGCGCTCGCCGAGCTCGCCCACGCAGGCGCCGCGCTGGTCGAGAGCGACGCTGCGTGACGCGCAGCGTGCTCCTGCTGCGCGCGGTCAACGTCTCCGGCCGCAATCGTGTGCCGATGGCAGAGCTGCGCGAGGCGCTGGTCCCGGTGCTGGGCGAGGTGTCGACCTACATCGCGAGCGGGAACATCCTGTGCGAGCATCCGCACGATCCGGCATCCGCGTGTGCGGAGGTGCGCGCTCTCATCGTCCGGGAGTTCGGCGTCGACACTCCGGTGATCCTGCGGACGCACGACGCGCTCGTGCAGGCTCTGCAGGCGCACCCCTTCAGCGGATCGACCGAGAAGCTGCTGCACGCGATGTTCCTCGAGGGGCCGGCAGCCCCCGGGGCCGTCGAGGCGCTGCAGCAGCGTCTCGTGGCGGGGGAGCGGATCGCGCTCGTCGGCGACGACCTGTGGATCGATTATGCCGAGGGCGGCGTGCACAGCACGAAGCTCACGAAAGTCGTCCTCGATCGTGCTCTCGGTGTCGCCGGCACCGCGCGCAACCTCCGCACGGTCAGAAAGCTCGCCGAGTTGACCGCATGAGCGCTCACCCCGAGGTCGCTCGACTCAGTGCAGCCGGCGGCACCTGCGGGTGAGCCTGCAGATCCACCCTGCGCGTGCCGCATCCGCCGCAGCGCACGTAGAGGACGATGCCCTCGCTGGTCGGATGCCGCGAGTCGACGATCCAAGAGTGCTCGTGCTCGTGCGCGGGGGCGGTCTGACGGGGGATCGGGAGGGTGTGCAGTGACGTCATGCATCCAGCGTGATGTAATGGCCTTATGCATCTCAACCCTTACGGCGAGTATGCGGTGCTGCTGGCCGCATCGCTCGCCGACGACTTCCCCGCCGATCGCGCCGGAATCGAGGAGAGAACGCTCGAGATGGGCATGACGATGACGTTCCCGCCTGCACCCGACGACCATGAGCGAGTCCGCGAGGTCGTGGATGACTGGTTGCAGATCGTCGACGAGCGGGACCCCGCGGCGAGAGCCGAAGTGCTCAATGCGCAGATGGCGAAGGCCGCGGCCTATCCACGCCTCACGAATCACGACGGCGAGGGATGGCACCTGCACTACCGAGACGACGTGCAGTCACTGCCGTACGTCCTCCGGGCGATCTTCGCGGTCGGCACGTCGCTGCATCTCGTCACGCGTGGCATGGATCGCCTCGGACGCTGCGAGGCCTCGCCGTGCACGAACGTGGTCGTGGACGTGACACGAAACGGCAGGCAGCGCTTCTGCTCGGTGCGCTGCGCGAACAGAGCGGCGGTCCGGCGTCACAGGGCGCGCGTGGGCGCCTGACACCGGACCGCCGGATACGCGGATCAGATCACGCGGTCTGCTCGGCGTGCCGCCCTTCGGCGACCTCTTCGATCAGCTTGGCGTTGAACGCGGGCAGATCGTCGGGGGTGCGGCTCGAGACCAGGCCCTCGTCGACCACGACCTCTTCGTCCACCCAGGTCGCTCCGGCGTTGCGGAGATCGGTCGCGAGACTCGGGTAGCTCGTCAGGGTGCGTCCGTCGACGACGCCGGCCTCGATCAGGATCCATGCGCCGTGGCAGATGACGGCGACGGGCTTGTGCTGCTCGAAGAACGAGCGGGCGAGATCGATCGACGGCTTGTCGAGCCGCAGGTGATCGGCATTCACCACGCCGCCCGGAAGCACGAGCGCGTCGAACTCGTCGGCCGTCGCGGCGTCCGACGTGAGATCGACGTGCTGGACGTGACCGTTCTTGCCGGTGATCTGCAGTCCTTCGGGTGCGATCAGCGTGGCGCTCGCGCCCTCGCCCTGCACCGCTTCCCACGGACTGGTCAGCTCGCTGTCCTCGAATCCGTCCGTGGCCAGGAATGCCACTCGGCTGTCGGTGAGAGTCGCCATGATGCGTCCTTTCGTGGAGGTGGAGGTCCCGGTGGGGGATGACTCGACACTCTCGCACGGGACGGATGCCGTGAAGGGGGTGGCCGGATGGACGCGGCGGTGATAACGGTGGGCCCCGTGGGGCTCGAACCCACGACCCGCGGATTAAAAGTCCGATGCTCTGCCAACTGAGCTAGAGGCCCGCCCCTCCAGTCTAGGGCGCAAAGAAGGAGCCGCTGACGACGTGTCGCCAGCGGCTCCTTCTCCATCTCACCGTCCTCCCCCTGAGTGGCGAGATGGTGTGTGCCGAGTCCTGCCTCGGCATCCCATGGCTTACTCAGCCGGGGGCATCAGCACCGAGTCGATCAGGTACACGGTGGCGTTCGCGGTCTGCACTCCACCGCAGATGACGTTGGCGTCGTTGACCATCAGCTCGTCGCCGCTGCCGGTGACCTCGAGGTCAGCTCCCTGAACGGTGGTCTGCATGCCGACGATGTCATCAGGCGTGATCTGTCCGGGGACCACGTGGTACGTCAGGATCGAGCTCAGCGTGGCGCTGTCGGTCTTGAGAGCCTCGATGGTGGCCGGGTCGATCTTTGCGAATGCGTCATCGACCGGCGCGAAGACGGTGAACTCGTCGCCGTTCAGCGTGTCGACGAGGTTGACATCCGGGTTCAGCTGGCCGCTGACTGCTGCGACGAGCGTGGTGAGCAGCGGGTTGTTGGATGCTGCGGTGGCGACCGGGTCAAGAGCCATGCCCTCGACCGATCCTGCGCCGTCCGGCACAGCCTCTGCGTATGCGGCGCAGCCGGCGCCGACCAGGTTCGCGGCCGGGTCCATCGTCTCGGGTGCCATCGTCTCCTCGGAAGACTCCGGTGCCGTCGACTCTGCCGGCTCGTCCGTGGTTCCGCCCATGGAACATGCGGAGAGCAGGAATGCGCTCGCAAGGCCGAGGGTGATCGCTGCGGTGACCTTCTTCTTGGTGCTGAACATCTCGAGCTCCTTCAGAACTGTGCCACGGCCTCTCCGTGGCGTTGACAGCTGTTCGGAGCCCCCCGGATATCGGATGGGAGAAAGTTCAAAAGTTTTTTCGTCGCGGCCCGATCCAATCCGTTTCGAGGGCTGTCGCGAACAGCTTTCGACGAACAGCACTTAAGAGGACTCGATTCCGTCACTTTCGGGCGGCGGCTGCACGAGAAAGCAATGTGGATGCGGCATGCTTGTAGAGATGGTCATCGATGGGATGGACGTACCCGAAGACGGTACGGCAAAGGATGCTGTCGCTGACCTGCTCGTTCGCATCGGCGACGGTGACCAGCGCGCATTCGCGGAGCTCTACGACTCTCTCTCCTCGAGGGTGTTCGGGCTCATCCTCCGTGTGCTCGTCAACCGCTCGCAGAGCGAAGAGGTGCTTCAGGAGGTTTTTCTGGAGATCTGGCAATCCGCTTCCAAGTTCGCTCCGAACAAGGGGCAGGGAAGAACCTGGGTGATGACGATCGCGCACCGTCGTGCGGTCGACCGGGTGCGTGCGTCCCAGTCCAGCGCGGACAGAGACGTACGGGCCGGGTTCAGGGATATCGGGGTCGCGCACGACAGTGTCGCGGAAACGGTCGAGCTGGGTATCGAGGGCGAGAAGGTCGTGAATGCTCTCTCGGGTCTTCCCGAGGCGCAGCGCGAAGCTCTCGTTCTGGCCTACTACGGCGGATACAGTCAAAATGAAGTCGCGGTGCTCGTGGGGGCACCGCTGGGGACGATCAAGACACGGATGCGAGATGGGCTCTCGCGCCTGAGGACAGCCATGGGGGTGACAGCATGAACGAGCAGGAATTCGCGGAACTCGCGGCAGGAGCAGCACTCGATGCGCTGTCGCCCGATGATCAGCAGCGTTATCACGCGGCGCTCGCCATGCACCCTGAGTGGCAGCGCATCGCGGATGCGGATGCCGAGAGTGCGGCGCTCCTCTCCACCGGTGTCGCTCCGACCGCTCCCTCACCCGAGATCCGCGCTGCGCTGCTCGCACGTATCGCCGTGACGCCGCAGAGCGGCGATGTGATCATGACGGGGTCGGCGACGGACGCTCTGCCAGAGTCAGCACCGGATGCGAAGTCAGCACCGGATGCGAACTCAGCACCGGACGTCGCTCGTGCCGTCTCCACGCAGCCCTCATCGATCGGCGGCGAGGCGAGCCCCAAGGCTCCGGCGCACCGCCTGCGCATCCTCTTCGCACTCGCCGCGTGCCTCGCACTGCTCGTCGGTGTCGGCGTCGGGGCGGTAGCCGTCAACGAGTACCTGAATCGGCCCGCGAGCGTGATCGCCCTGCAGGACATCCAGGCGTCCGGCGACGCGCAGCAGGCCAGTGTCCCGCTCGAGGGCGGCGGCACCGCCACCGCGCACTGGTCGGCATCGCTCGGAAAGTCCGTGCTCGTGACCGACGGCGTACCCGCTCTGTCCGAGGGCGAGACGTACGAGCTCTGGTACGTCCGAGGCGAGACTCCGATCCCGGCCGGCGTGTTCGCGGTCGATGACGGAGCGGCGACCGCGGTGCTCGACGGCGAGATGCATGCCGGCGATGTGATCGCCGTCACCGTGGAGAAGGCCGGAGGGTCGCCGTCGGGGCTGCCGACGACCGACCCGGTGGTCGTCATCCCCACCGCCTGACGTCGTCGATCACGCGTACCCTGGACTGATGCCCGAGCAGTTCTCGCGTCCTGTACGCCGCCCGACCAGCGCTTTCGACAACATCGTCGGCGCTCACGACCCTGCGGAAGAGACGAGAGTCGCGCACGCGACCGCATCCGCCCTGCTCACGCGGGTGCGCGCGGACGAGAGCGGTGTCAGTGCGGACCGTCTCGTCGCCTTCACCGCCGAGCACGGTATCGACGAGATCGCCGAGTTGTGGTCCAAGGCGCCCGCGCGGACGCTGCCGGGCGCGCTGTGGCGCCTCTACCTGCTGCAGCTCGCCATCCACAGCGATCCGCAGACGGCGGCGCTGCTCTACGAGCGCGGTCGGGTCGAGTTGACCTCCGTCGACTCGGTGGTAGCCGGCGCCCCGGTGCCGGCGAATCCCGACGAGCTCGTCGCCCTCATCGACACGATTCTCCGTGGCGCGTTCCGTGGCGACTTCGCGGTCGCCCTCGACCGTGCCGCGGCTTTCTGCCGGGTGCAGGCATCGGGCGCCACGCACACCGCCGATGACTACGAGGCGACCGAGCCCTCGCGTGCGAGCGAACTCACGACCAGGGCCCTGCGGCTCAGCAGCTACGCGCAGGACCTGTCGGCGTCGGCGGTGCTCTGGCGCACGGATGCGCTCGCCTGAGCCGAACGGCCCCTGCGGATCCGCCCCCAGACATGAAAAGACCGGGCCGCAAGAACGCCTCTCGGCGGAAGGCCGCTCATAGCGGCAAAATTTGGAGCCCGGGGTTATGCGGCCCGGCCATTCCATTGTAACAAGATCGCACTGCGGCTATTCCCGGGAGTCTAGGCTCGGAGCATGACCCGGCGCTTTGCTCTCATGATCGATCCGGCGGCACCGGACGCGGACCGCTCCGATTACGCCGACACCTTCACGCTCGTCGATGCGGCGGCGCCCGCACTGAGTGTGGGGGAGCTGAGCACCCAGCGCGGTGACGGCGTCTTCGAGTCGATCGGCGTCGTCGACGGGCACGCGCAGGAGGTCATCCCTCATCTCGAGCGGCTTGCGCACTCCGCCCAGCTCTGCGACCTGCCGCTGCCGAATCAGACCCAGTGGAGACAGGCCATCGAGCAGGCGGCGAGCCACTGCGAGCAGGGCGAGTACGTCATCAAGCTCATCCTCAGCAGAGGCGTCGAGCACGGACCCACCCCGACCGCGTGGGTCACTGCTGCACCGGCATCCGACTTCTCCGAGGTGCGGGAGCGTGGCATCCGCGTGGTCACGCTCGACCGCGGATACGATCTCGACGTCGCCGAGAACGCGCCCTGGCTGCTGCTCGGCGCCAAGACCCTCTCGTATGCGGTGAACATGGCCGCGCTGCGCGAAGCGCACCGGCGGGGCGCGGACGACGCGATCTTCCTCTCCCGCGACGGCTTCGTGCTCGAGGCGCCGACCGCCTCACTGATCCTGCGCCTCGACGACCGATTCGTCACGCCGGCGCCGAACGGCGGCATCCTGCACGGCACGACCCAGCTCAGCGTCTACGAATACCTCGCCGGCCGCGGTTTCGAGGTCGAGTACGGGCAGATCCCGGCATCCGACCTTCCCCGGGCGGATGCCGCCTGGCTGGTCTCGAGCGTCCGGCTCGCCGCTCCGATCACCGCAGTCGACGGTGTCGAGCTGCCGGTCGACCACGCGCTCACTGCCGACCTGAACCGGTACCTGCTCTCCCCTCGCGACTGACGATCGCCCCGGACTGACTGTCGCCTCGATCGCACTTGGAAAACGCAGATCATCCGCGTCCTCAGCGGTGTGGCGCCGGACGACATGCCGGGGTGACGGCCATCGCTCTGGGATTCCCCTCTCATCAATGCCCGTCCTGGAGCAGCGCACCGTTGATCGCATCGACAACCGCCTGCCAATCGTGCACGATCATCCCGTAGGTGAAACGTAGGGTCTGATAACCCCGTGCGGCTGCGGCTGCGTCTCGCTGAAGATCCTTCGCCCTCAGATCCTCGCCGTCGTGGTTCGCGCGTCCATCGGCTTCGATGATCAGGCGCGCTCCGACGACGAAGTCCACCTCTCCCACGCCGGCGATCCACACCTGAGGCCGGGCTTCTATGCCGAGCCGGTGCAGCCGGAGACGGAGGAGCGACTCTACTCTAGTCCGCTGTCGGCATCCGCTCGTGCGAAGGCGACGAGCCACCTCATCGCGACCGGGAGATGCGCCACGAGCCACGTCAGATCCCCGGCTCGAAGCAGCGACTGCCGCAGCGCCGACTCCAATGCCGCGAAGAACGTGTCCTCCGACGCGCACTGTGAGATCTGCAGAATTACGTTCCGGACCGGCGGTGGCGCGCCGACGGCGACCTTTCCCTCGTCCCAATGGATATGGCAGTCCTCGCAGGAAGAGCGCGGTGTTCCGGCCGTCCCCATCCAGACATGGCATTTCGGCGGTGTCTCGAGGATCCAGAGACCGTATAGCAGCCCCGCGGCGCAGCATCCGACCGTGCCGCCGTGCGAGGCTGCGTGGACGATGCGGTCCTGAGTGTCAGCGAGCGCGTACACGCCTTGGCGGGGCCGGACAACCTCCCCCGATCTCACGGCCCTGGTGAGTTCGGAATCGGTCACCCCCAGACGTTTCAGTTCGGAGGTGCGAGCCATGCGGCGGAGTGTGCGGAGAGCGGAGTCCGCTCGGGTGAACGTCATCCGAAGACGATGGATGATCGCCGTCGTCACCGACCTGAGAAATCCTGTGTTCTCCCATGTTCTGTGCATGGCGCATCCGGGCCTCCAGAAGTGCAGGCCCGGTCATCGACGGGAAAACCCAGACCGTCGGCCTCCCGAGCCGCGCGTCGAGAAGTCGACACGCGGTCGTGGGACGCGATGGTCTGGGTTTTCCAGGGGGCAGAAGAGGGGAGGGGATGCTTATCCGAAGCGACCCGAGACGTAGTCCTCGGTGGCCTGCACCGACGGGGTGGTGAACATCGTGCGGGTGTCGTCGTACTCGATGAGCTTGCCGGGTTTGCCGGTGCCGGCGATGTTGAAGAACGCCGTCTTGTCGGAGACACGGCTCGCCTGCTGCATGTTGTGCGTCACGATGACGACCGTGTACTGGGTCTTGATCTCGGCGATGAGCTCCTCGATCGCGAAGGTGGAGATCGGGTCGAGGGCCGAGCAGGGCTCGTCCATCAGGATCACGTCGGGTGAGACGGCGATCGCGCGGGCGATGCACAGACGCTGCTGCTGTCCGCCCGAGAGGCCGGAGCCGGGGCGGTCGAGGCGGTCCTTGACCTCGTTCCAGAGATTGGCGCCGCGCAGCGACTTCTCGACCAGGGCCTCCTGGTCGCTCTTCGCCATGCGCGTGTTGTTGAGCTTGACGCCCGCGAGCACGTTCTCCTTGATCGACATCGTGGGGAACGGGTTCGGGCGCTGGAACACCATGCCGACCTGGCGACGCACGAGCACGGGGTCGACGCCTGCACCGTAGAGGTTCTTCCCGTCGATCAGCACCTCGCCCTCGACGCGGGCGCCGGGGATGACCTCGTGCATGCGGTTGAGGGTGCGCAGGAACGTGGACTTGCCGCAACCGGACGGGCCGATGAATGCCGTGACGGTGTTGGGCTTGATGTCGATGCTGACGCCTTCGACGGCGAGGAAGTCGCTGTAGTAGACGTTGAGGTCGTTGACTTCGATGCTCTTGGACACGAGAGGGATCCTTTGGTTCAGTCGGGTATGACGGCTCAGCGGCCGTTGATCTTGGGGGCGAACACCTTGGCGATGATGCGTGCCACCAGGTTCAGCACCATCACGATGACGATCAGGGTGAGGGCCGCGGCCCATGCCCGGTCGAGGTAGGCATCGACCGGGATGCCGGGGTACTTCGCCTGCATGTACGAGAACACGGGTAGCGTCGCCATCTGGCCGCCGAACATGTTCAGGTTCATGCCCTGGACGACTCCGACGGTGAGCAGCAGCGGCGCGGTCTCGCCGATGACGCGCGAGATGGCCAGCATGATGCTGGTCAGGATTCCGGCGATCGCGGTCGGGAGCACGACCTTGATGATCGTCAGCCACTTCGGCACGCCGAGTGCGTAGGCCGCCTCGCGGAGCTCGTTCGGGACGATGCGCAGCAGCTCTTCGGATCCGCGCACGACGACCGGGATCATCAGCACCGAGAGGGCCAGGGAGCCCATGATGCCCATGCGGGTTCCGGGCCCGACGATCAGTGCGAACACCGAGTAGATGAACAGACCGGCGACGATCGAGGGGATGCCGGTCATGACGTCGACGAGGAACGTGATGCCGCGGGCGAGCTTGCGGCCTTCGCCGTACTCGACCAGGTAGATCGAGGTCATCAGGCCGATCGGCACCGAGATGATCGTCGCGCCGAGGGTGATCAGGAGCGTGCCCCAGATCGCATGGACCGCGCCGCCGCCCTCGCCCACGATGTTGCGCATCGAGAAGCTGAAGAACTCGCCGTCGAACCGCATGAGGCCGTTGACGACCACGGTGTAGAGCAGCGAGATGAGGGGGAGGAGCGCGACCACGAAGGCGCCGGACACGAGCGCGGTCATGAGTCGGTCGATCGCGTGACGACGGCTCTCGACCACGGTGGAGATGACGAAGACGAGCACCATGTAGAACACGAGGCCGACCACGAGCGTGAGCGCGATGTTGAAGTCGGCCGGGTCGCCGCCGGCGTTCATGAAGGCGAAGATCGTTGCGGAGATGACGAATGCGACCAGCAGCAGCGCCCACGGTGCCCACTTGGGCAGGTGGCCCGCCGAGGTGGTGTGCACGGGGGCGACGACGGACGACGGCGCGGGGGAGGGAGTGAGTGTGGCGGTCATGTCAGTTGGCTCCCGAGAACTCGGCGCGGCGCGAGACGATCCAGCGGGCCACGAAGTTGACCGCGAAGGTGACGATGAAGAGGATCAGACCCGCCGCGATGAGCGTGTTGACGCCCTCGTCGTGGGCCTCGGGGAACCGCAGCGCGATGATCGCGGGGATCGTCGTGGGGTTCTCCGGGTTGATCAGGTTGAACGTGATGATGCCGAGAGGCGAGAGCACGAGCGTCACGGCCATGGTCTCGCCGAGCGCGCGGCCGAGTCCGAGCATGGCGCCCGAGACCATTCCGCTGCGTGCGAAGGGGAGCACGGCCATCCGCACCATCTCCCAGCGTGTGGCGCCGAGCGCGAGCGCGGCCTCCTCATGCAGCTTCGGAGTCTGCAGGAACACCTCGCGGCAGATCGCGGTCATGATCGGGAGGATCATCACCGCGAGGACGAGGGATGCCGTGAGGATCGTCTTTCCGGTTCCCGAGGGCGTTCCGCCGAAGATCGGGATCCAGCCGAGGTTGGTGTTGAGCCACTTGTAGAAGGGCACGAGCATCGGCGCGAAGGTGAGGGCACCCCAGAGACCGAAGACGACCGACGGCACGGCGGCCAGCAGGTCGATGATGTAACCCAGGAATCCGGCGAGCCGGCGCGGGGCGTAGTGCGAGATGAAGAGTGCGATCCCGATCGCGATCGGTGCGGCGATGACGAGCGCGATGAGGCTCGACCACAGCGTTCCGAAGACGAAGGGCCAGACCCACGAGAGGAACGACTGGCCCTCGAGGATGTGGTTGTTCGAGGTGTCGGCCGACAGAGCCGGGATCGCCTGCACGATGAGGAAGACGGCGACCGCCGCGAGCGTGACGAGGATGATGATTCCCGCCGCCAGAGCGGTGCCCGAGAAGACGAGGTCACCCCGTCGGCGCAGCTGAGGGCGCGTCCCGGTGGAACGGGTGGTATCGGGACCCGTTGAGGTTGTGGTCATCGGAGCGACTCCAGGCTCTGAGGGACTTTCGGGGTTTTCATGCGGGTGCCCCCGGGCGTCGGTCTTGTACTACGACCGACACCCGGGGGCGTCGGACCGGGGCTCAGCGGTGGGCTGAGCCGACGGTCACTCCGTGACGATCGCGTCGATCGCCGTGTTGATCTGGTCGCGCAGGGTGTCCGAGATCGGCGCGCTGCCGGCGGCCTCGGCGGCGGCATCCTGGCCCTCGGCCGATGCGACGTACTCGAAGTACGCCTTCACGAGGCCTGCGGTCTCGGCGTCGTCGTACTCGACGCAGCCGATGAGGTACGAGACGAGCGCGATCGGGTACGAGCCGGCGGGGGCTGCGGCCGGGTCGACGGCGAACGCGAGATCGTGGTCCGAGCGACCCTCCTCGAGCGGCGACGCCTCGACGAGCGCTGCGGCGGCCTCGGCGGAGTACGCGACGTACTCGCCCTCGACCTCGACGGCGACCTGACCGAGGTCCGCGGTGCGCGATGCGTCGGCGAAGCCGATGTAGCCCACGCCGTTGGTGATCGCGTCGACGACGCCCGAGGTGCCGTCTCCGGCCTCACCGGTCGACAGCGGCCACTCGTCGCTGGCCTCGTAGGTCCAGACGTCCGGGGCGACGGCGCTGAGGTACTTGGTGAACGTCTCCTGCGTGCCGGACGCGTCTGCGCGGTGCACGGGGACGATCGCCTGGTCGGGCAGCTCGACGCCCTCGTTCTGCGACGCGATGGCGGCGTCGTTCCAGTTGGTGATGGCGCCCGAGAAGATCTTGGCGATGGTCTCGCCGTCGAGGTTCAGCTCGTCGATGCCCTCGAGGTTGAAGGCGACGGCGACCGGCGAGATGTAGACGGGAATCTCGACGATGTCGTCGGAGGTGCAGGAGCCGAAGCCGCCGGCGGCGATCTCGTCGGCGTTGAACGCGCGGTCGGATCCGATGAAGTTGGAGGAGCCGGCGATGAAGTTCTCGCGGCCAGTGCCCGAACCCGTCGCGGTGTAGTTCACCGTGGTGTCGGGGTTGGCGGTCTGGAATGCGGCGACCCAGGACTGCTGCGCGGCCTCCTGCGAGGAGGCGCCGGTGGCCTCGATGGTGCCGGAGAGGGTCGACTCGCTCGGCGCGTCGGTGGAGCCCGTGCCGCCTTCGTTCGCGGCACAGCCGGCGAGTGCGAGAGCGGCGACGGCGCCGATGGCGCCGATTCGTGCGATTCGGGAGATCTTCACTGTGGATCCTTCGATCTTGGATGGGTGGGGCCCGGTGCAGGGCACACAGTGACGCTATGTGCGGCGGTTAACGAGACTCTCCCGCGCAGGTGAACGGAAGGTGAACGGCGCGCGTCTCTCTGGGGTGCACCCCAGGCGCGCACTCGTGTCCCGAGGCCGCTCGACGAGCGGTCAGATCTTGGGGATGTGCGTCTCGATCGCGATGATCCCCGACCCGGGATGGGATGCCGAGACGTGTACGACCGAGAAGGCGGCCGGCTCGAGATCGGCTGCACTGTTGACGTACGAGCCGCGGATCGTGCCGGTTGCGAGTGCGATCTCGGTGAGGAGGCCCGGCAGTACGGGGCCGTGGCTGCAGAGGACGGCCGGCTTGACCGCCCGCACGCGGCGACCGATCACCGAACGCAGGTCGTCGTGTCCGTCCTCCCAGGCGTCCTGACTGATCTTCTCGGTCGTGACGACCTTGCGATCCAGAGCCTTCGCGAGTGGTTTGACCGTCTGCACGCAGCGCACGGCGTCGCTGGTGATGATCTTGCGTACTCCGAAAGCGCGCAGAGGGCCGACGATCGACTTCGCCTGCTCGCGGCCGCGATCGGTGAGCGGGCGTGCGGCATCCGCGCCGTCCCAGTCCGAGCGGGAGAGTGCCTTGGCGTGACGCAGCGCGATGATCGGGAAGGTTCGCAGCACGCCGTCATCGACGAGGTTCGCGAAGAAGTCGAGGATCTCGACGTCGACCGGATAGCTCAACCGGGAGCGTGCCTTCTTGACGCTCACCCACTCCAGGGCCGCGATCTCCTTGTTCGGAACGAAGGTCGATGCGCGGATGGCGTCGACGGTCGCCTCGGCCGCCCAGTAGTGCACGACCTTCTGCTTGCTCGAGGGCAGGTGGTAGCGACTCACGCCGACCGGCACGCCGAGAGAGACGCGGATGCCGGTCTCCTCGTGCACCTCGCGCACGGCGGTCTCTGCGAGCATCTCGCCGGGGTCGACCTTGCCCTTCGGGAGGGTGATGTCCTTGTACTTGGTGCGGTGGATCAGCAGGATCCGCAGTTTGCCGTCGATGAGTCGCCAGACGACGGCGCCCGCCGCGTAGACGGCTTTGTCCGTCCACTTCGAACTCGTCGCCTGGGCGCTCGACTGGCTGCTCATCGGACCGCCCGCGCTCGACGGCGCCGCTGGATCAACCCCATCGTCTTGTCCTGCAGATCGATGAGCGGCTTGCCGTCGGCGTCCTCGGAATGCCGCGTCCAGACTCCGTCCACACCCAGGTGCCACGAGGTGGTTCCGGGGTCCATGGCGAGATCGAAGAAGTCGAGCAGGTCCTTCATGTGCCCGGGGTCCGTCACACGCACGAGCGCCTCGACGCGACGGTCGAGGTTGCGGTGCATCATGTCGGCGCTGCCGATGTACACCTGCGCGTCGCCGTCGTTGTGGAACGCGAAGATGCGGGAATGCTCGAGATACCTGCCGAGGATGCTGCGGACGGTGATGTTGTCGCTGATGCCGTCGAGGTCGGTGCGCAGACTGCAGATGCCTCGCACCCACACGTCGACCTTCACACCGGCTGCGCTCGCACGGTACAGCGCGTCGATGACCTCTTCGTCGACCATCGAGTTGACCTTGATGCGGATGCTCGCGGGCTTGCCGTCTTCGGCGTTGCGCCGCTCGTTGTCGATCTGGCGTACCAGCCCCTTGCGCAGGTGCAGTGGGGCGACGAGAAGCCGCTTGAACTTCTTCTCGATCGCGTATCCGCTGAGCTCGTTGAACAGACGGGTGAGGTCCTTGCCGACCTGCGCGTCGGTGGTGAACAGTCCGAAGTCCTCGTAGATGCGGCTGGTCTTCGGGTTGTAGTTGCCCGTGCCGATGTGCGAGTAGTGGCGCAGCACGCCGTCTTCCTCGCGGATGACGAGTGCGAGCTTGCAATGGGTCTTCAGGCCGACGAGGCCGTAGACCACGTGCACGCCGGCCTTCTCGAGCTTGCGCGCCCAGACGATGTTGTTGGCCTCGTCGAATCGGGCCTTGACCTCGACCAGCGCCAGCACCTGCTTGCCGGACTCAGCGGCGTTGATCAGCGCCTCGACGATCGGGCTGTCGCCCGAGGTGCGATAGAGAGTCTGCTTGATCGCGAGCACGTGCGGATCGCGGGCGGCCTGCTCGAGGAAGGAGACGACGCTGGTCGTGAACGACTCGTACGGGTGGTGCACGAGCACGTCCGACTTGCGGATCGCCTTGAAGATGTCGGCCCGCGTGTTGCTTCCTGTCGGCTGGAAGGCGACAGCCGTGGTCGGCAGGTGCGGCGGGTAGCGCAGATCGGGGCGATCGATGCGCGACAGGTCGAACAGGCCGCGCAGATCGAGCGGCCCTGGCAGGCGGTAGATCTCCTGATCGGTGATCTCGAGCTCGCGGACGAGGAGGTCCATCGTGACCTCGTCCATGTCGTCGGTGATCTCGAGGCGGATGGGCGGGCCGAAGCGGCGTCGCAGCAGTTCGGCCTCGAGAGCCTGGATGAGGTTCTCGCTCTCGTCCTCCTCGATCTCGACATCCTCGTTGCGGGTGAGGCGGAACGCGTGGTGGTCGAGCACCTCCATACCCGGGAAGAGGTCTCCGAGGTGGTTCGCGATGAGCTCCTCGAGCGTGAGGAACCGCTTGATCTCGCCGGTACCGGGCACCTCGACGAAGCGGGGCAGCATGGGCGGCACCTTGAGACGGGCGAACTCCTGGCGGCCGGTGCGCGCGTTGCGGATGCGGATCGCCAGGTTCAGCGACAGCCCGGAGATGTACGGGAACGGATGCGCGGGGTCGACTGCGAGCGGCATCAGCACCGGGAACACCTGGGCGCCGAAGTACTCGGAGAGCTTGGCGCGCTCGTCATCGGTGAGCGCGGACCACTCGGTGATCTCGATGCCGGACTCGGCGAGCGCCGGACGCACGAGCGAGGTCCAGGCCTCGGCGTGGCGCAACTGCAGAGCGTGCGCCTCGCGAGCGATGTCGGCGAGTGCGTCGGCGGGGGAGCGGCCGATGTTCGTGGGGACCGCGAGGCCCGTCACGATGCGGCGCTTCAGTCCGGCGACACGCACCATGAAGAACTCGTCGAGGTTGCTCGCGAAGATCGCGAGGAAGTTCGCCCGTTCGAGTTCCGGCAGCGACGGATCCTCGGCGAGCTCGAGCACGCGCTGGTTGAACGCGAGCCAGCTCAGCTCGCGATCGAGGTAGCGATGGTCGGGGAGGAGCGCATCCGGGGCCTCGACGGCATCGAAGTCGTCATCTTCAGCGTCACCGAGACCAGCGTCGGCGAGAGCGGGATCGATCATGGGGTACATCTAAGCACCGTGAGGTGACGCGCGCGTGAACGGGCGTCGCATCCGTCAGCGCGTCGCCGGGACCGTCTCGTCGTCGTAGACGTTGAATCGGTAGCCGACGTTGCGCACCGTGCCGATGATCTGCTCCTGGTCGCCGAGCTTCGCGCGCAGGCGCCTGACGTGCACGTCGACCGTGCGTGTGCCACCGAAGTAGTCGTAACCCCACACCTCGCTGAGCAGCTGCTCGCGGGTGAACACCCGTGAGGGATGGGTGGCGAGGAAGTGCAGCAGCTGGAATTCCTTGTAGGTGAGATCCAGCGGACGGCCGCGTAGCTTCGCCGAGTACGACTGCTCGTCGATCGTTACGCCGGAGGCCTGCACACGCGAGGGTTCCGCGACCTCATCACGGCGGGCGAGCGCGAGGCGCACACGGGCGTCGGTCTCGGCCGGACCCGCGGTGGAGAGCAGCACGTCGTCGATCCCCCACTCGCCGGAGAGCGCGCTCATGCCGCCCTCCGTGACGACGAGGAGGAGCGGAGCATCCTGTCCGGTGGCGCGCAGCAGACGGCACAGCGACTTCGCCCCGACGAGGTCCAGGCGGCCGTCGACGATCACGATGTCGTAGTCGGGGGCGCTCACGAGTTGGGCGGGCTCGGCCGGGATCTGGCGCACACGATGGCTGAGAAGCTCGAGCGCGGGCAGGACCTGCTCCGAGACCGGAGCATTGGTCAACACCAGGACCTGGGCCACACGCACTCCTTCCGGGCGGCGGGATACGCCGTGCCGCAATGATACCGGGCGCTGATGGGTGAGAATCGTCGTCGGTGAGTCACAATGGATTCATGTCGGAACCTGCCCTCGCACCGCGTAACGCTTTCGTCGGTGTGCTCGTCGTCTGGGCGGTCGCCTTCGTCGCCTCCATAGCGGTGGGGATCTTCGTGCCCGAGGAATGGCGCGTGCCGTGGCTGCTCGTCGCCTTCGGGGGGATCGTGCTGCTCTCCTTCGCGGTGCAGCTCTGGTACGGACGCACCCAGGGATTCATCTTCCGCGTGAGCGGAAGCACGATCGGTGCGCTGCTGCTGATGGGTGTGATCTCGGTCGGATTCGGCCTGGCGGCCCTCGTCACTTGATTTCACGACGCGACACCCGCGCGCACGGAGGGTAATGTGGACGGTATGGACCTCCTGGCGCTCGAACTCTTCTTCATCGGCCTCCTGGGCCTTGCGAGCCTCGCGATCGTGTTCGTCTCGGTCGTCGTGCTGCGCAACCTCTTCCGCGGCCAGCGCTGAGCGCACCGTGCTCGAGCTGCCGACCGATCTTCCCGCAGACCTCGCGCCGCTCTCGTGGCTCGTCGGCGTCTGGGAGGGAACAGGCGTCATCGACTATCCGGTCGGTGATGAACGGCTCCAGGGCGAGTTCACGCATCGCGTGAGCTTCAGCCATGACGGCGGCCCGTTCCTGAACTACTCGGCCACAGCGACGTTCACCGGCGACGACCAGGCCGTCTCGATCCCGCTCGTCGCAGAGACCGGGTTCTGGCGGCTCAGCCGTCCGGCGACGGACGCCGATCCCGGCCCCGGTCTGCTGCCGCCGCTCACCGAGCCGGTGACGCGCGGAGTCGACGACGTCGAAGAACTGCGTGCCGCATCGGGGGGATTCCCCATCGAGGTCTCGATCGCCCACGCCGACGGAACACTCGAGCTCTACCTGGGCGAGATCAGCGGTCCGCGCATCGACATCGCCTCCGACGCGATCGTCCGCGGTGCGGGAGCCAAAGAGTACGGCGCCGCGACGCGCATGTACGGACTCGTCGACAACCACCTGCTGTGGGCCTGGGACATCGCGGCCCTCGGCACTCCCATGCGGGCGCACGCGTCTGCGCGATTGGCCAAGGTCTGACATGACCGGTTTCACCGACATCCCCGGCGCTGTGCTCGCTGGCGACGGCATCGCCCACTTCGGCGATGCGTTCCGCGAGCAGCGCCGCCTCGCCGCGGGCGGGGCGATCGTGCCCCTCGACGACCGGACGGTCATCGAGGTCGCAGGGCCCGAGCGACTGGGCTGGCTGGATTCGATCACCTCGCAGTCCGTGGGCCGACTCGCTGCGGGTGAGAGCACCGAGCTCCTCGTGCTCGACCCCCAGGGCCGCGTCGAGCACGCGGCCGGCGTCCTGGACGACGGATCGTCCACGTGGCTGATCGCGGATGCCGGCGACGCCGAAGCGCTCGCGACGTGGCTGACGCGGATGAAGTTCCGCACGCAGGCCACGGTGGACGTGCGCCCTGACCTCGTGCTCCTCGGCTTCGTCGACGGCGGCACGGCCGCCGATCGCGCACTCGCCGCGGCATCGGCTCCTGCCGGCGCTCCACTCGTCTGGGTCGACCCGTGGCAGCGCGTGAGCGCGGGCGGTCACCAATACGCCGAGACGGCAGAGCACCCCGGTGCCGAACTCGACTGGCGTGTGGCGATCGCCACGAACGAGGCCGCAGACGCGCTCGCCGCGACGCTCGCGGCCGACGAGGTCGCCGGCCTGCTCGCCGCCGAGGCGCTGCGTGTCGCAGCCTGGCGGCCGCGGTGGTCGGCCGAGGTCGACGAGCGCTCGCTGCCGCATGAGTCCGACTGGATCCGCACCGCCGTGCACCTGAACAAGGGCTGCTACCGCGGGCAGGAGACGGTTGCGAAGGTCCACAACCTCGGACACCCGCCGCGTCGGCTCGCGGCCCTCCACCTCGACGGGAGCGAGGCCGTGCTTCCCGCCGTCGGTGATGCGGTGCTCGCCGGTGACGACGAGGTCGGTCACATCACGTCGGTCGCCCGCCACCACGAGGACGGACCCATCGCGCTCGCGATCCTGTCCCGCCGCACTCCGGTCGGAGATCTCATCGTCCGCGCAGAGGGCGCCGACATCGCCGCGACCCAGCAGGTCATCGTGCCCGCGGATGCCGGTGCCACGGCCGACATCCCTCGCCTCACGCGCCTGTCACGACGCCCGAGCGCACCGGATCCCCGCCAGGCGAGCTGAGCGCGCGGATCACGCAAGCGGTGCGACGGCCTCCCACGGGAGGGTGAGCTCGCCCAATCGCCATCGGCTCTTGCTACCGAGCACCGGCCAGCCCTGATCGCGCAACGCTCCGACGGCTGCGAGGAACCGCTGCGTCGCCCCGAACGTCGACAGGGGTGCGGCTCTGTCCCATTCACGGTCGAGGTCGACGAGCAGCGCGTGCACCCGTTCGCCGGGGACGTTGCGATGGATGAGCGCCTTGGGCAGCCGCTCGGCGACGATGCTCGGATGCTCGAGATCGGCCAGCCGCAGCGAGATCGTGAAGCGCTGCGGTGCGCCGGCGGGGTCGACGTCGATCCAGCTCGACACCCGACCGATCTCGTCGCAGGTGCCCTCGACGAGCAGACCGTCCGCTGCGAGGCGCCCGGCCATCGTGCGCCAGGCTCCCGGCACATCGGCCTCGTCGTACTGGCGGAGCACGTTCATCGCCCGGATCACCGCGGGGCGACGTCCTGCGGGAAGAGGCACCTCGAACCCTCCGCGAGCGAAGGACACCCGCAGATCGGGGGAGAAGGGGGTGCTCCCCGCCTGCACCTCGACCAGCTGCCGAGTCGCCGTCGCGACCCTGGCCGGGTCGATCTCGAGGCCGCGCACCTCGGCATCCGCCCGCACGCGCTGCAGTCGGGTCGCGAGCTCGAACGCGGTCACGCCGCTCGATCCGTAGCCGAGGTCGATGACCAGCGGATCGGCGGCGCGTCGGAAGGCCGGGCTCGCCGCGATCCATCTGTCGTTGCGTCGCAGCCTGTTCGTCCCGGTGGTGCCGCGGGTCGGCCGACCGAGAGGAGATGACGCCATGCGTCAATCCTCGCAGGGCCGGGGCGTGGACGCGTGGACCTCCGCCGATAAACTGGGCTCATGACTGCGAACCGCACCCTGATCCTGCTCCGTCACGGCCGGAGCGAGTGGAACGAACTGAACCTCTTCACCGGCTGGGTGGACGTCCGCCTGAACGAACAGGGCAAGAACGAGGCTCGCCGAGGCGGCGAGCTGCTGGCCGAGGCCGGCATCCTGCCCGACGTGCTGCACACCTCGCTGCTGAGCCGCGCGATCCAGACCGCGAACATCGCCCTCGACGCCGCAGATCGGCTGTGGATCCCCGTGACCCGCTCGTGGCGGCTCAACGAGCGCCACTACGGTGCGCTGCAGGGCAAGGACAAGGCCCAGACCCTCGAGGAGTTCGGCCCCGAGCAGTTCCAGCTGTGGCGCCGCTCGTTCGACGTGCCGCCGCCCCTGCTCGACGACGAGAACGAGTTCAGCCAGGTCGGCGACGTGCGCTACGCCGACATCGATGGAGAGGTGCCGCGCACCGAGTCGCTGAAGCTCGTCATCGACCGCCTGCTGCCGTACTGGAACGACGCCATCGTCCCCGACCTCGAAGCCGGCAAGACGGTTCTCGTCACCGCCCACGGCAACTCGCTCCGCGGTCTCGTGAAGCACCTCGAGGGCATCAGCGACGACGACATCGCCGAGCTGAACATCCCCACCGGCATCCCGTTGGTCTACGAGCTCGACGAGAACAACGTCCCCACGGGACCCGGCCGCTACCTCGACCCCGAGGCCGCCGCCGCCGGTGCCGCAGCGGTCGCCGCGCAGGGCAAGAAGTAACACCGCAGACGAAAGGGGGCGGATGCTGTCAGCATCCGCCCCCTTTCGCGTGTCTCGTGCGCCTCAGGCGTGGCCGAGCTCCTGCTGCTGCTCGATCGCGAGGGCGATGTCCTCTTCTTCGATGCGCCAGTCACCGGTCGCCAGGTAGATGACCTTCTTCGCGACGGCGACCGCGTGGTCGGCGAAGCGCTCGTGGTAGCGGCTGGCGAGCGTGGCGTCGACGGTCGCTGTGGCCTCGCCCTTCCAGTTGTCGCTGAGCACCTTCTCGAAGACGCTGGCATGCAGCTCGTCGATGTCGTCATCGGTGTTGCGGATGGTGTCGGCCAGCTTCAGATCCTGCGTGCGCAGCAGTTCGGACAGTGTGCGCGAGATCTCGACGTCCAGCTCGCCCATCTTCGTGAAAGTGCCCTTGAGGCCCTTCGGGATCGCGCGCTCGGGGAAGCGCAGGCGTGCGAGCTGCGCGATGTGCTCGGACATGTCGCCCATGCGCTCGAGCGAAGCGCTGACGCGGAGTGCGGTGACGACGACGCGCAGGTCACGTGCGACCGGCTGCTGACGGGCGAGGATCTCGATGGCCTGCTCGTCGAGGGCCACGGCCAGCTCGTCGATCTTGGCGTCATCGGCGATGACCTCTTCGGCGAGCTCTACATCGCTGGTCGCGAAGGAGCGGGTGGCCTTGTCGATGGAGACCGTGACGAGGTCTGCGATCTCCACGAGCTGGGACTGCAGGTCCTCGAGGGACTGATGGAAGACTTCGCGCATGTCGGCGCAACCTTTCGTTCGGGTCTCGGCTGTGATGTCAACGCGAGACGGCCGGGCCGTTCGCGCGAGAGGAGAGCTCAGCGCTCCCGCACAGGCCCGAAAGCGATTGTCTGCTCCGAAGGTTAACGAACGGTGCCCAGCACGTGAATAGTACTTCTCGCTGCGCCGCGACGGCGGGTGAACCCGCCGATCCGCAGGTGAACGCACTCTACGCTGGGGTTATGACCTTGCCGCAGATCGCGCTGCTCGCGTTGGCCGTCGGCCTCGTGATCGGCGTCGGCCTCTCCCTGCTCGTGGCATGGGCGTATCGCGCGAGAGCGCGGGTCGCCGAGGAGACCTCGCTCTCGGTGCCCGAAGGCGTCACCGCGGTGCTGGGCAGCATGGACGACGCGGCCTGCGTGGTCGACTCGTCCGGGCTCGTGCTCGCGGTGTCGAATGCGGCGACGCGCTTCGGTATCGAGGTCGGCGCTCCGCTCGAGAATCCAGAGCTGCGTCAGCTGGTGCGCGGCGGTCGGAACGAGGGCGGCTCGGCCTCCGAGTCCATGCGACTGACGCGCGGTGGCCTCAGCCTCGACCCGCGTCTGGTGTCGGCCCGCGCGAGCGTGATCAGTCCGCGGATGACCCTGCTGATCATCCGCGACGTGACCGAGCAGGAGCGCCTGGATCAGATGCGCCGCGACTTCGTGGCGAACACCAGTCATGAGCTGAAGACGCCGGTCGGTGCGGTCACGCTGCTGGCCGAGGCCATCGAGTCGGCGGCGGACGACCCCGCTCAGGTTCGTCACTTCGCCACCAGGATCTCGGCGGAGGCCGCGCGTCTCGGCCAGCTCACCGGGCGCATCATGAGCCTGTCGAGGCTGCAGGCCGAGGACGCGCTGTCGGATGTGCGACCTGTCGCGATCGATGAGGTGCTCGCGACGGCCCTCGAGGCGCATGTCGTGCAGGCGGACTCGGCAGGTGTCGAGATCGCGCGCGGCGGCGACAGGGGAGTGTGGGTGCGTGGCGACTCGCAGATCCTCATCGAGGCGTTCGGCAACCTCATCGCCAATGCGATCGCCTACTCGCCGAAGGGCTCCCGGGTCGGCATCGGCGTGAAAGCCGACGAAGGCGTCGTCGAGATCGCCGTCTCGGACCAGGGCATCGGGATCGCCGAGGGTGACCGTGAGCGCATCTTCGAGCGCTTCTACCGCGCGGACGAGGCCCGATCTCGCCGCACGGGCGGCACGGGCCTCGGACTCTCGATCGTCAAGCACGCGACGCAGAGACACGGTGGCGAAGTGAGGCTGTGGTCACGCCCCGGACGCGGATCGACCTTCACCATCAGGCTTCCGAGGATCGATGCTCCCCCGAGGATCGACGCGGACAAGAAGAACAAGAAGAAGCGCGAGCGCAAGGCGGCGAAGGCCGCGACTCGCGTCCGAAACGGAGAGAACGCATGACCCGCATCCTTCTCGTCGAAGACGAGCCCGACCTCGCCGACCCGCTCGCCTACCTGCTGCGCCGCGAGGGGTACGAGGTCGAGATCGCCGAGGACGGGCCCGGCGCTCTGACGGCGTTCCGCGAGCGCGGAGCCGACGTGGTGCTGCTCGACCTCATGCTGCCGGGGATGCCCGGCACCGAGGTGTGCCGGCAGATCCGTTCCACCTCAGCCGTGCCGATCATCATGGTCACGGCCAAGGACTCGGAGGTGGACATCGTCGTCGGGCTCGAGCTCGGCGCCGACGACTACGTCACCAAGCCCTACTCGTCGCGTGAGCTGCTCGCCCGCATGCGGGCGGTGCTGCGCCGCGTGGTGCAGGCCGAGAACGAACTCGACGAGCGCGTGCTCGACGGCGGACGGGTCTCGCTCGACATCGACCGGCACACCGTCTCGGTCGCCGGTCAGCAGATCAACATGCCGCTGAAGGAATTCGAGCTCCTCGAGGTGCTCATGCGCAACTCCGGTCGTGTGCTCACCCGTGGCCAGCTCATCGACCGCGTCTGGGGCAGCGACTACTTCGGCGACACCAAGACGCTCGACGTGCACATCAAGCGCATCCGCTCGCGCATCGAGGAGAACCCGGGGGAGCCCGTGATGCTCGTCACCGTGCGCGGACTGGGCTACCGCTTCGAGGGCTGAGCGCACACGTCGCTCAGGCGACGGAAGAGGCCGGCATCCCTGGGGGTGCCGGCCTCTTCGTCACATCGTGGTGCGGATCACTCCTGCGGAGCCGGTGCCGCCGTGTCGGTCGGGACCGGCGTCGGCTCGGCCTTCTCGGCGGTGGGCACGAGGTCGGCGTAGTACGGCAGCGCGCCGTCGAGCACGGGGATCTCGGTCTTGGTGCCGGCGCCGTCACCCGACTGGAAGTGGATCTCGATCGTGGCGCCGGGCATCGTGTCGAGGCCGTCGATGCGCAGCGGCTCCTCGTCGGCGCCGAAGCTGACGGTCTTGCCCGCCGGGACCGAGACGGTGAACGGGTCGAGGCCCGCGACGGTCATGGTGAGCGTGGCCTTCTCGGCGGTCGGGTTGACGACCGCACCGATGAAGTTGCCCACCGAGCCGTCTTCGTTCGCGACGATGAAGGCGTTCCGCACGTCGATCGGTCCGTCGGAGTCGGAGACGTTCACGCCGTCCGAGGCCGAGTACTCGATGGTCGTCGCCTGCGGCGAGATGAACGTGCAGCCCGTCGCGCCGAGAAGAACGAGGGCGCTGATGGCGGCAGACGCAACAAGGCGCGATTTCACGGGTCCTCCTGAGGTCCGACGGGATATCCGCATCCCATTCTATGCGCAAGCGAGGGTGCGCCCGAGGACGTGGGGGCGCGAACCTTAGCGCATGTCTGCTGTGGTATCCTTGAGGTTGCCGAAAGGACAAGTTTTTATGCTTTTTGAGGTTGGCGAAACTGTCGTCTATCCGCACCATGGCGCTGCGACCATCATCGAGGTCAAGGAGCGCGTCATCAAGGGTGAGGCGAAGAAATACCTGAAGCTCAACGTCACGCAGGGAGACCTCATCATCGAGGTGCCCGCGGAGAACGTCGATCTCGTCGGGGTCCGCGATGTGATCGGCCGTGAGGGGCTCGACCATGTGTTCGAGGTGCTCCGCGCTCCGTTCACCGAAGAGCCCACGAACTGGTCGCGCCGTTACAAGGCGAACCTCGAGAAGCTCGCCTCCGGCGACGTGATCAAGGTGAGCGAGGTCGTACGCGACCTGTGGCGTCGTGATCAGGACCGCGGTCTCTCCGCCGGTGAGAAGCGGATGCTGGCGAAGGCTCGTCAGATCCTCATCTCCGAGCTGGCTCTCGCAGAGAAGACCGACGAAGACAAGGCGAGCGCACTGCTCGACGAGGTCCTCGCGTCCTGAGCGGATCGAGACAAGGCGGATGCTTCGGCATCCGCCTTTTTTCGTGCGCGCCGGTAACGTGAACCGGGTGAGCATGCTTCCCGTTCCTGACACCGCGATCATCGTCGTCGCCGCCGGCTCCGGCACACGACTCGATGCCGGAGCGCCCAAGGCGTTCGTAGGCATCGACAGCCATTCGATCCTCCGCCACGCCCTCGACGGCGTCTTCGCAGCGGCACCCGCCCAGGTGATCGTCGTCGCCCCCTCGGGGTTCGAGGGCGATGCCGAGACGGAGCTCCGTGCGGCCGCGGGCGACCGTGCCGATCTCGGCAAGGTCGTCACCGGCGGGGATACGCGCCAGCGATCAGTGGCGGCCGGGCTCGATGCACTGTGGGGGGACGTCACGCGCGTGCTGGTGCATGATGCGGCGCGCGCGCTGACTCCTCCCGAGGTGATCGACGCGGTCGCTGCCGCCATCGACGGTGAGATCGGGATCCTCCCGACGCTTCCCGTGGTCGACACCCTGAAGCGCGTGGACGGCGACGCGGTGGTCGGCCCGATCGATCGCTCGGAGCTCGCCGCGGCGCAGACTCCGCAGGGCTTCCCGCGTGCGCTGCTCGAGGCGGCGTACGAGACCGCGCTCGCGTCCGGCGTCGAGTACACCGACGACGCGGCCCTCTATGCTGCCGCGGGACATGGGGTCCGGCAGATCCCCGGGTCTGCGCGCGGATTCAAGATCACCACCGCAGCCGACCTCGAGCGTGCCCGTCACCTGCTCGCCGCAGTCACCGGGGTTTCTGCAGAGGCTTCCGCCGCTGCCCCCGTCCCGTGGAGCGGACCTCGAGTGGGACTCGGGACGGATGTGCACGCGTTCGGCGGCGGCGGCGATCTGTGGCTGGCGGGCCTCGAGTGGCCGGGGGAGCCGGCGCTGTCCGGGCACTCCGACGGCGACGCCGTGGCGCACGCGATCGTGGATGCTCTGCTGGGAGCCGCGGGGCTCGGCGACATCGGCGAGCACTTCGGAACAGCCCATCCCGAGTACGCCGGGGCGCACGCCGAGGTCTTCCTCGCGCGCACCAGGGAGCTGCTGGAGGAGTCGGGCTTCGCGATCGGGAACGTGTCTGCGCAGTTCCAGGGCAACCGTCCTCGGTTCAGTGCCCGCCGAGCGGAGGCTGAGCGGGTGCTGTCCGCGGCACTGGGCGGGGCACCCGTGTCGATCACGGCGACGACCACGGACGGACTCGGTTTCCCCGGCCGCGGTGAGGGGATCGCCGTCACTGCGGTCGCGATGGTGCGCCCGCGCTGACACGGTGCATCGCGAGCGCGGGAATGCCCCGGCATCCGCGCTCGTTGTCGGAGAGCGTCGTGCGGTCCTCGCACGAAGAAGAGGAGGAGGCATCATGAAGGTCCTGATCATCGGAGCCACCGGACAGGTGGGTCGCACGGCCGTCGACGCGCTGACGGGACACGAGGTCGTCTCGGCGTCGCGCAGCAGCGAGCCGTCGGCCGACGTCACCGACTCGGCGTCCATCGAGCGCCTCTTCGCCTCGGTGGGACAGGTCGACGCCGTGATCGTCGCGGTCGGAGAGGTGCCGTTCCGTCCGCTCGGCGAGCTCGGCCGCGCCGACTACGAGTCGGCGTTCCGCGGCAAGGTGCTGTCACAGCTCGACGTCGTGCGCATCGGCACGCCGTACGTGCGCGACGGCGGCTCGATCACCCTGACCTCCGGCATCCTCTCGCGCGAGCCCATCGCGACCGGTGCCGCCGCGTCTCTCGTCAACGGCGCCGTCGAGTCCTTCGTGCTCGCCGCCGCCACCGAGCTGCCCCGCGGCATCCGCATCAACGCCGTGAGCCCGTCGGTGCTCGAGGACGCCCCGTCGTACCACTCGTCGTTCCCCGGCTTCGTGCCCGTGTCATCGCATCGCGTCGGACAGGCGTTCGCGAAGAGCGTGCTCGGGGTGCAGACGGGACGGGTCTTCCCGGTCGACTGACCAGCTCCTTTCCGATCTGCGGCAGGGCCCGAAATCGCACCCAGTCTTCGGAATCGGCGGCCCGGTAAGCTTGTGCGGTGACTCTCCGCCTCTACGACACCCGCGCACAGCAGCTGCGCGACTTCGTGCCTCTCGATCCCGAGAACATCACGATGTACGTGTGCGGACCCACGGTGCAGTCCGGTCCCCACATCGGGCACGTGCGCGCCGCACTGAGCTTCGACCTGCTCCGTCGCTGGCTGACGCTCCGCTATGGCCGCGTCACCTTCGTGCGAAATGTCACGGACATCGACGACAAGGTGCTCGCGAACGCGACCGACGTCGAGCCGTGGTGGGCGCTGGCGTACCGCATGGAGCAGGAGTTCACGGCGGCGTATGCCGGCGTCGGCATCCTCCCGCCGACGTACGAGCCTCGGGCGACCGCATCCATCCCGCAGATGCAGGAGATCATCACCACCCTGATCGACCGCGGTCACGCGTATCCGGCGCCCGATGGCTCCGGTGACGTCTACTTCGACGTCCGCTCGTGGCCCGACTACGGATCCCTCACCAACCAGTCGGTGGATGCCATGGAGGCTGCGGAGGACGCCGACCCCCGTGGCAAGCGCAACCCGCAGGATTTCGCGCTCTGGAAGGGCGCGAAGGCCGACGAGCAGGCGGATGCCGTGTGGCAGTCGCCCTGGGGCGCGGGGCGTCCCGGCTGGCACATCGAGTGCTCCGCGATGTCGAAGCGGTACCTCGGTGCGGAGTTCGACATCCACGGCGGCGGTCTCGACCTGCGCTTCCCGCATCACGAGAACGAGCTCGCCCAGTCGACTGCGGCCGGCGACGGCTTCGCGCGGTACTGGGTGCACAACGGCCTCGTGACCGTGGGAGGGCAGAAGATGTCGAAGTCCCTCGGCAACTTCACTCTCGCGCGCGATGTGCTCGCCGAGCGCGATCCTCTGGTGATCCGCTACGCCCTCGCCGCCGCGCACTACCGCTCGAGCCTCGACCTCACCGAGTCGTCGTGGACCGAGGCCGAGGCCGCGCTCGGACGGATCCGCTCGTTCCTGGAGCGAGGGAATCGGCTCGCGCCTGCTCGCTGGCAGGAGCATAAAGAGGGGCTGCCCACGCCGTTCTGGGACGCGATGAACGACGACCTCGGAGTGCCGCGCGCGCTCGCCGTGATCCACGACAGCATCCGCTCCGGCAATGCGAGACTGGATGCAGGGCAGCTCGACGAGGCGCGGCAGGATGTCTCCGACGTCCATGACATGACGGCCGTGCTCGGAATCAACCCGCTCGCACGCGAATGGAGCGACGGGGGTGGCGGTGCCACGGCATCCGCCCTCGACGCGCTCGTGCAGACGATGATCACCCAGCGTGCGCAGGCGCGCGCTGACAAGGACTGGGCGGCGGCCGATCGCATCCGTGATGCGATCGCCGCCGCAGGAATCACGCTGGAGGACTCTCCGGCCGGAACTCATTGGAGTATCGATGGCTAAGCCACAGCGCCCCGGCGCGAACAAGGGAAACAAGAAGGGCCCCACGAAGGGCACCGGCGGAATGGGGCGCAAGTCGCTCGAGGGTCGCGGACCGACCCCGAAGGCCGAGGATCGCGCCTGGCACCCCGCCGGCAAGCGCAAGGCCGCCGCCGAGCGCTATGCGGCATCGGGTGGAAAGGGCAAGCCGGGGCAGCGTCAGACGTCCGGCGGCAACCCGAACCGCTCGGCACGCTCGAAGGACAACACCACCGAGGTCGAGGTCGTCACCGGCCGCAATTCGGTGCTCGAGGCACTGCGCGCGAAGATCCCCGCGTCGGCGTTCTACATCGCGCAGCGCGTCGAGATGGACGACCGCGTCAAGGAGATGCTGTCGATCGCCACGAACCGCGGCATCCCGGTGCTCGAGGTCACGCGTCAGGAGCTCGACCGCATGGCCGGCTTCGACGGCGTGCACCAGGGCGTCGCCGTCAAGGTGCCGCCGTACGAGTACGCGCACCCGCAGGACCTGCTCGAGGCCGTGATCGACAAGGGCGAGGTCCCGCTGTTCGTCGCCCTCGACGGCATCACCGATCCCCGCAACCTCGGCGCGATCATCCGCTCGACCGGAGCCTTCGGCGGCCACGGGATCATCCTTCCGCAGCGTCGCTCGGCCGGTGTGAACTCGGCCGCATGGAAGACCAGCGCCGGCGCCGCCGCCCGCGTTCCGGTCGCCCTGGCGACCAACCTCACCACGCAGCTCAAGGAATTCAAGAAGCAGGGCGTCTTCGTGCTCGGCCTCGACGGCGACGGCGACGTGCTGCTGCCCGAGCTGCAGCTGGCAGACCGCCCCGTCGTGATCGTCACCGGATCCGAGGGCAAGGGGCTCTCGCGCCTCGTCGCCGAGACATGCGACCAGATCGTCTCGATCCCGATCTCGGCCGTGACCGAGTCGCTCAACGCCGGCATCGCGACGTCCGTCGCGCTGTACCAGGTGTCGTCGATCCGCAACGCGAAGAAGTAGGGGAGAAGCACATGGCTCGCATCGTCGTCCTCGGAGGAACCGGCTACGCCGGACGCCACATCGTCTCGGAGGCGGTGAGCCGCGGCCACGAGGTCGTCTCGGTGTCGCGCTCCGAGCCGTCGAACCCGGTCGACGGTGCGCGGAATGTGCAGGGATCCGTGCTCGACCTCGCGAGTCTGGGCGACGTCTTCGATGGTGCGGATGCGGTCGTGTCGGCGCTGTCTCCCCGTGGCGACATGGAGAATTCGGTGCTCGACGCGCTCCGCGGCCTCGTCGAGAAGCTGAGCGGCACGAAGACCCGCATCGGCGTGGTCGGCGGAGCCGGCGGCAGCCTGGTCGCTCCCGGCGGCCCTCGCCTCTTCGACCTCGACTTCCCCGAGGAGTACAAGCACGAGGCGCAGGTCGGCATCGACTCTCTCGCACTGCTCGAATCGACCGACGAGTCGCTCGACTGGTTCTTCATCCACCCGGCCGAGGTCTTCGGGCCTTGGGCCGAGGGAGAGCGCACCGGTCACTACCGCGACGGCGGCGACGTCCTCGTGCGCGACGCAGACGGCAAATCGTTCATCTCGGGTGCGGACTTCGCGATCGCCGTGGTCGACGAGGTCGAGCGCGGTGCGCACCGTCGCGGGCGCTTCACCGTCGGGTACTGAACCGCGGAGAACACGATCAGACGAGGTCGCGCCAGTCGATCTCGTCGTCGTCATCGGTGACGGGATTCGAGCCCGTGATCACCGGCAGGCTCATGGTCTCGGTGGGCGGACCCATGATGGTCGCCTCGTCGCGCCGGTGCCGTAGCACCTCGTTGATGTAGCTCGTCAGCACTTCCGCAAGAGGTACGGAGCGCCCCTGCGCCTGTGACAGGTACCAGCGGTGCTCGAGCACCTGGTGGAACACCTCGGCGGGTTCGAGCTTGGCGCGCAGCTCCCAGGGGATCGCGCGCACGACGGGCTCGAACACGCGGGTCAGCCACTCGTGCGCGTACATCTCCTCGTCGGCCCACTGCTTGGTGGATCGAGCCCGGAACTCATCGAGGTCGTTGAGCAGGCGCCGCGCCTGGTTCTCCTCGACATCGAGTCCGGTCAGGCGGATGAGCCGCCGCTGGTGGTGCCCGGCATCCACCACCTTCGGCTGGATCTCGACGACCGTGCCGTCGGCGGTCGTCGACATCGACATCTCGTCGATGTCGAATCCGAGCGCGTTGAGACGCTCGACGCGCTCGGTGATGCGCCAGGTCTCTGCCGACGCGAAAGACTCCTGCACCGTCAGCTCGGCCCACAGCGAGCGGTAGGACGAGACGATGCCGTCGGCGATCGCGATCGCGTCGACGCCGTGCTCGAGCCGGCCGCCCGCGGCGAGGTCCATGATCTCGCCGGCGATGTTGGTGCGGGCGAGATCGAGGTCGTAGGCGCGCTGGCCGTCGGTCAGACCCTCCTCGTGCAGCTCGCCGGTCTCGGCGTCGACGAGGTATGCCGCATAGGCACCCGCGTCGCGCCGGAAGAGGGTGTTCGAGAGCGACACGTCGCCCCAGTAGAAGCCGACGTTGTGCAGGCGCACCAGCAGCACCGCGAGGGCGTCGACGAGGCGTGTGGCGGTGTCGGGGCGCAGCACCCGGGTGAACAGGGCCCGGTACGGCATCGAGAATCTCAGGTGCGACGTCACGAGCGCGGCCGGAAGCGGTTCGCCTGCGGCATCCGTCCGTCCTGCGATCACCGCGACGCGGTCGACGCAGGGGATGTCGAGTCGTGCGAGGTTGCCGAGCATCTCGTACTCGCGCTTCGCCATCTCATCGGTCGTCTCCTTGACTGCGACGACGCGGCCTGAGAGATCGGCGAACCGCACGAGATGGCGGGAGAGGCCCTTCGGCAGCGACACGATCAGGTCGGACGGCCACTTGGCCAGTGTCGTCGACCAGGGGAGGGCGAGCAGCCCCGGGTCGATCGAGCTCGCGGTGATCCGCAGCGCATCCTGCATGGCTCTCCAGACGGTGGGTGAGAAAAGCAGAAGCGGCGCGGGTGACCGAAGTCAGCCCGCGCCGCGTCTGTGGATCCGATCAGGCGGAGACGATCGGCTTGTCGTTCAGGCGCACACCCGACTCGATGTCGAACGCGTGCACGTGGCCCGCGTTCGCAGCCAGGGTGACGGTCTCGCCAGCGTTGGGGTGGCTGCGACCGTCGACACGGGCGACCAGGTCGGCGCGCTTGCCGTTGATCTCGGTGTGACCGTAGAGGTAGCCGTCGGCGCCGAGCTCCTCGACGAGGTCGACGACGACCGAGAGGCCCTTGCCGTCGGCCGGGCCGACGGTGATGTCCTCGGGACGCACGCCCACAGTGACCTGCGAGCCGTTGGCACGGCCGACGGTGTCGCGGTCGAGCGGGACGACCTCGGTGCCGAAGCGGATGCCGCCCTCAGCCAGGTCTGCGCTGAACAGGTTCATGGCGGGCGAGCCGATGAAGCCGGCGACGAACACGTTCTCGGGCTTCTCGTACAGGTCGCGCGGCGAGCCGACCTGCTGGAGCAGACCGTCCTTGAGGACAGCGATGCGGTCACCCATGGTGAGAGCCTCGGTCTGGTCGTGCGTGACGTAGACCGTGGTGACTCCGAGGCGACGCTGCAGCGACGCGATCTGCGTACGCGTCTGGACGCGGAGCTTGGCGTCGAGGTTCGACAGCGGCTCATCCATGAGGAAGACCTGGGGCTGACGGACGATCGCGCGACCCATCGCGACACGCTGACGCTGACCACCCGAGAGGGCCTTCGGCTTGCGGGTCAGGTACTCCTCGAGGTCGAGCAGCTTGGCGGCCTCGAGAACGCGGCTGGCGCGCTCTTCCTTGCCGACGCCGGCGATCTTGAGCGCGAAGCCCATGTTCTCGGCGACCGTCATGTGCGGGTACAGCGCGTAGTTCTGGAACACCATCGCGATGTCGCGGTCCTTCGGCGGCACGTCGGTGACGTCGCGGTCACCGATGAGGATGCGACCGGCGTTGACCTCTTCGAGGCCGGCGAGCATACGCAGCGAGGTGGACTTTCCGCAGCCGGAAGGGCCGACGAGAACGAGGAATTCGCCATCGGCGACCTCGAGGTTGAGCTTGTCGACAGCCGGGCGGGTTCCGCCGGGGTAGAGGCGGGTGGCCTCGTCGAAAGTCACAGATGCCATTGTGTTTCTCCTTCACCGGCAGGTACGTGCCGGACGATCCGTAGTGATAGAGCGGCGGAGTGATCCGCCGTGACCCCTCATCGGGTCGGGTTCAGTATGTCAGAAACCTGTCTATCTGGGTATTTCTCAGCCTGGCTGGTTAACATCGTTCTCGGCCGCTTAACGCGGCGTTCGCCGCCCGAGTGGCGTCCGGGGCCACCCTGCCCCCCTGAGACTGTCTAGAGGAACGATGTCGAGCGACGAGACGCCGAACGTCCCCAGCCCTCGCAATTCGCGTGAGGTCGTGCGGGAGAAGGCACAGAAGGTGCATGCCCAGCAGTCGAGGGCGCGCGTGATGCGACGGATCATCCTCGGCGCGATCGCCGTGGTCGCCGTCGGTGCGATCGGCACTGCCATCACCCTCGCCGTCTCGGCGCAGGTGTCTAAGCCGCAGCTCACCCCGGGCGGCATGGACGAGGACGGCATCCTCGTCTCGGACATCAGCGCGACCGCAGCGTCCGACGAGGGCGTCGCAGCTCCCAGCCCCGACGAGACCGAGGCCGGAGGCGAGGCGGCACCGACCCCCGCACCGACCACCTCGAGCACCGTCGACATCCACATCTACGTCGACTACCTGTCGCCGGATGCCGGTGAATTCGAGCGCGCGAACGCTCGCCAGCTCGTGAACTGGATCACCGAGGGCGCGGCGACCGTGACGTACCACCCGGTCGCACTGCTCACCGCGAGCTCGAACGGCACGAAGTACTCGTTGCGCTCCGCCGCGGCCGCGGCATGCGTCGCGACGCATTCGCCGGCGCAGTTCTACGCCTTCAACCACGACCTGCTCGACGACCAGCCCGAGGTGAACACCGACGGCTTCTCAGACGCGCAGCTCGCCGACATCGCCGGCGCCGTGGGCTCGGACAACGTCAAGAGCGTGCGCTCCTGCATCGAGGACCAGGACTATGTGACCTGGGCGAAGGATGCCACCTCGCGCGCCCTCGAGGGCCCGCTCGTCGGCTCGGACGACCTCGTGCTGACCGCAGCGCCCATGATCGTCGTCAACGGCGAGGCCTACGTCGGTGCGCTCGACGACCCGAGCGAGTTCTCGCAGTTCGTGCTGACCGTCGCGAGCGACGCGTACTACGCCACCGAGTCGCCCAGCCCGACGCCGACTCCCACCCCGACCACCACGCCGTAGTTCTCGGCACGAGCCGCCCCTCGCTAAGCTGGGTGGCGTCCGCCGACTTGGCGCAATTGGTAGCGCACCGTACTTGTAATACGGGGGTTGCAGGTTCGAGTCCTGTAGTCGGCACAGTGCACGAAGGCCCGCATCCCCTGTGAAAACCGGGGACGCGGGCCTTCGTCGTTTCCCGGCTGCTGTTCGACGGGGTTCGCACGACATTCGGCGTCACACGCGAAATAGTGTGCGGGAATCACGGGTTGTCCCGAGTATGACTCGTATCGGAAACAGTGACCTCGACGTCCTCCCCCTCTCGCTCGGTGGCAACGTGTTCGGCTGGACGGCCGACCGCGACGCATCGTTCGCCGTGCTCGACGCGTTCGTCGACGGGGGAGGCGACTTCATCGACACCGCCGACTCGTACAGCTCGTGGGCGCCGGGGAACTCAGGCGGTGAGAGCGAGGCGATCATCGGCGAGTGGCTGGCCTCGCGCAAGCCCGAGGGCGTGGTCGTCGCCACCAAGGTGAGTCAGCACCCGGAGTTCAAGGGTCTCGCGGCCTCGAACGTCCGCAAGGCCGCAGAAGCATCGCTGGGCCGCCTCGGGGTCGACACGATCGACCTCTACTACGCGCACTTCGACGACGAGACCGTGCCGCTGGAGGAGACCGTCGGGGCCTTCGGCCAGCTCGTCGCCGACGGGCTGGTGCGCAACGTCGCCGTCTCGAACTACAGCGCCGATCGCATCCGCGAGTGGGTCGAGATCGCCCGCCGCACCGGCGTCGCCCTGCCCGTCGCCGTGCAGCCGCACTACAACCTCGTGCACCGCAACGTCGTCGAGGAGACGATCATCCCGGTGGCCGAGGAGTTCGGACTCGGCCTGGTGCCGTACTACTCGCTCGCGAGCGGATTCCTGACCGGAAAGTATCGCTCGGCCGACACTGAGGGGCAGACATCGCCCCGTGCCTCGGGTGCAGCGAAGTACGCCACCGAAGCGGGTCTGCGCATCATCGACACGCTCGAACAGATCGGCGACGCGCACGGCGCCTCGATCGCCGCGACCTCGCTCGCATGGCTGCGCGCCCAGCCGACCGTGGCCGCTCCTATCGCCAGCGCCCGCAGTGTCGAGCAGGTGCCGGATCTCCTCGCCGGCGCGCGTCTCGAGCTGAGGACCGAGGAGGTCGACGCGCTCGACCGCGTGTCGGAGTGGACTCCGGCGAAGGCCTGACAGACCTCGCGCCCTGCCCGCCGGCCTACGCGTCGGAGGGCAGGGCGTCGTCGTCGATGAGCCCGAGCCGGTGGGCCAGGATGACCAGATGGATGCGGTCACGGGCGCCGAGTTTCGCGAGAACGCGCCCCACGTGCGTCTTCACCGTCGACTCACTCACGAACAGCACCTGCGCGATCTCGGCATTCGACAGCCCGCGCGCGATCTCGAGGAACACGTCGCGCTCCCGGTCGGTGAGGTCGGTCGTAGGATCATCGATCGTGACGACCGGCCGCGCGGGAGAGGCACCCAGTCCCGGGGCCACGTGTTCGAGCAGCATCCGCGTCACCCTCGGCGCGAGCGCCGCGTCTCCTCGGTGGATGGCGCGGATGGCCGAGATCATCTCGTGCCGTTGCGCATCCTTCAGCAGGAATCCGCTGGCACCCGCCCGGATCGCACCGAATGCGTACTCGTCGAGATCGAACGTGGTCAGCACCAGAACACGAGTCTCGGGGTGCGCGCGGACGATCGCCTCGGTCGCAGCGATGCCGTCGAGTCCGGGCATCCGGATGTCCATCAGCACGAGATCGGGCTGCAGCGCCGCAGCCTGAGCGATGGCCGCGTGGCCGTCCTCCGCCTCGCCGACCACCACCATGTCGGCCTCGGCTTCGAGCACCATCCGGAACCCGAGTCGGATGAGCTGCTGGTCGTCGACGAGCAGGATCGAGATCGAGTCGGTCATGGTCTGTCCTCCAGGTCAGGGGCGGTGGGTTCGCTCGGATCAGGCGTCGTCGGGAGCTCGGCGCGCAGCATCCATCTGCCGCCCTCGAGCGGTTCTGAGACGACGGTTCCGCCGGCGTGCGCGGCGCGCTCGGCGAGACCGCGCAGTCCGAATCCCGACGTGCCGACCGGGCCCGTGGCGCCGTCGTTGACGATCTCGGCCGTCACTCCATCCGCCGTGTAGACGAGGCGGACGGCGATCGCCGTCGCACCCGGTGCGTGCCGCATCGCGTTGGTGACGCCCTCCTGCACGATGCGTCCGACCGCGTGGGCCACGGCCGGGGAGAGGTCGGCGCCACCTGAGACCGAGAGCGTCACGGGGTAACCTGCCCGCTGCGCGTGTGCGACGGTCTCCTGCGGCGGCGTCGGCGCCAGGGGCGCGAGCGGCAGCGGGGAGTCGTCGGCTCGCAGGACGCCGAGCATCGCGCGCATCTCGGAAAGGGCGCTGCGGGCCGTCTCGGCTGAAGCCGTGGCCGCTGCCCGCGCCTGTTCGGGATCGGATGTGGCGGAGGCTCCCTCGGACAGCGCGACGATGACCGTCAGTGAGTGGGAGACGATGTCGTGCATCTCGCGGGCGATTCGTGCGCGCTCTGCCGCGGCCGCGAGCTGCGCCTGCTGGTCGCGCTCGACGAGCAACTGCCGGGACCGGTCGATCACGGCGTCGAGGTAGCGTTTGCGGCCGCCCACGTTGACACCGATGAGGGTGCCGATCAACCCGAGCACGAGCGACATGATGACGGCGTTCGCGGCGATCTGCAGCGTGATGACGCCCGAGAGCGTGAGCAGCCCGCCGATGGCACCGAGCGAGGCCAGCCCGATGCCGAAGCCCGTCCACGCGGCCCGCGACGAGCGGTACACAGCGAGCGAGTAGCAGGTCACCAGCAGCAGCGGCGACCCGATCGGCTGCAGTGCGAAGAGGAATCCGGCCTCGAGCGCGAAGGAGGCGACGAACGGTATGACCGGACGTCGGCGCCGCCACAGCAGCGTCGCGCAGGCGGCGACGACTGATGCGGGAACCAGGATGGCCACCCCGATCGCGAGTGGCATCGGCAGATCGTTCGTGATGACGCCGGCGGGTACCAGCGAGAGCAGCAGGCACACCAGTGCGATCAGGACGTCGGCGACCACCGGATGCCGTGCCCAGAAGCGTCTCAGCACCCCGGGCGGACGCGGCAGCCGCAGCGCCTCGTCCTCGCGGACTGAGGTGCTGCGGCTGCGCGTTCTGCTCACCGGCCGACTCTACGCGGCTGCATCGCGGATCATCGCGATCACGCGTCGCGGGTGCGGAGCACGGCCCAGGCTGCGAGCATCCCCGCGGCGACCCAGCCGGCCAGCGCCAGGTACGCGACCGGGCCTTCGAGAGCAGCGCCGTCGGGCAGGATCGCGCTCTGCGCGGCGGCCACGGGCAGGTAGTTCGCGGCATCCATCACCCATGCCCAGCCCTCGCCGGCGATCGCGAAGAAGCTCGCGACGATCGGCAGCACGAACAGGAGTCCCACCGTCGCGGCGATCGCTCCGGCACCCGAGCGCAGGATGAAGCCGAACGCGACGCCGATCAGGGCGAAGACCGCCATGGCGAGTGAGGAGACGACGATCGGCAGGATCGACATCGACGGGTCGCTCCAGTCGATGCTCTGGTCACGCGGGGCGACGATCGCGGAGACCGCGAAGGCCGCAGCGGTGAAGATCACGAGCGACGACACGAACAGGAAGAGGCCGATCACGGTCGCCTTGGCGGCGAGCACGGATCCGCGCTTCGGGTTGGCCGCCAGCGTCGAGCGGATCATCCCGGTCGAGTATTCGCCGGTCACCGAGATCGCGCCGAGGATGCCGGCGAGCAGCATCGTGAACTGGATCGGCATCACGACGGCCTGGATGGGCTCGAAGCCCGGCACGTCGACCGCCTGGGCGATGAGCACGGCGATGCCGATCGTGAGGACGGCGGCGATGCCGATCGACCACCAGGTCGAGCGCAGCGTGGAGAGCTTGGTCCACTCGCCGCGGACCGCCCGGACGAACGTGAGGCGTCGGCCGGTGTCGACCTGCGCGCGGGTGAGGGGAGGAGCCTGGACGGTCATGAGATCTCCTTCGTCCGGTACTCGACCGAGTCGCCGGTGAGCGCGAGGTACGCGTCTTCGAGCGATCCTGTGGTCGGGGTGAGTTCGTGCAGGGGGATGCCGCGATCCGCGGCGAGGTCGCCGATGCGCGACGCGGGCAGACCGACGATGTCGAGAAGGTCGGGAGCAGAGCTCACGATCTCGACCGAGGGCCCTCCGACGGCGGCCGCCAGATCGGCGGCACGGGGGGTGCGCACGCGCACGGTGTTCGTCGTCCATGCGCGCACCAGCTCCTGCAGCGGAGCATCGGCGAGCACCTGGCCGCGGCCCATCACGATCACGTGATCGGCGGTCTGCGCCATCTCGCTCATCAGGTGGCTGGACAGCAGGACCGTCCGCCCCTCGGACGCCGCGTGGCGCACGAACTGGCGCACCCAGCGCACACCCTCGGGGTCGAGGCCGTTCACCGGCTCATCGAGGATCAACGTGTGCGGGTCGCCGAGCAGCGCGGAGGCGATTCCGAGTCGCTGTCCCATGCCGAGCGAGAACTTGCCCGCGCGCTTGCGGGCGACCGGGCCGATGCCGGCGAGGTCGATGACCTCGTCGACGCGGGAGGCGGGGATGCCGTGGGTCGCCGCCATCGCGCGGAGGTGATTGCGTGCGGTGCGGCCCGTGTGCACCGCCTTCGCGTCGAGCAGAACGCCGACCTCGGTGAGCGGTGCGCGGAGCTTCCGATACTCCCGTCCGCCGACGGTCGCCGTGCCGGAGGTGGGCCGGTCGAGGCCGACGATCATGCGCATCGTCGTGGACTTGCCCGCGCCGTTCGGCCCGAGGAATCCCGTGACCGTGCCCGGCTGCACCGTGAACGAGACATCCTGGACGGCTGTCTTGTCTCCGAATCTCTTCGTGAGGCCTTCTGCTGTGATCATGTCTTCGACGCTACAGACGGCGCCCAGGCCCGCGCGTCCTCCCGGGGTACCGTTCCGCCGATGCCGGGGGTCATCCTCGAGGCGGATGCGCGGTGTCCCGCGGTGCCGGTGCCGCGTTGTCAGTGCCGAATCACGGAGCGGGGCGTCCGAACAGATTCGGATCGACCGGACGCTGCGCCTTCGGAAGCTTCTCGACGACCAATCGGTACGACTCTGTGACGAGCTCGGTCACGAGGTCTTCCTCCAGAGAAGGCCCGGGCGTCAGCGTGATCCAGTGCTTCTTGTTCATGTGATAGCCGGGCACGATGTCGGCGAACGTCTCGCGCAGCGCCACGGCGTCGTCAGGGTGCGACTTGAGCGTGATCCTGCCGGTGCCGTCGAGGGGGACCAGTAGGAACACCCGCCCTCGTACCTTGTACACGTCCCATTCGGGGCCGAACGGGTTCTCCCGCTCTGCGCCGGGCAGCTCTTCTGCGCGCTCGGTCGCGGCAGCGTTCAGTTGTGTCGAGTCCATGGTGATCAGAACAGCCGCTCCGCGCCCTTGTCGTCCTCACGAGGGGCGGCGTGCACGCGCTCGTCGAGCGTCGCGGCGGCGAGCAGTGCCTCGTCGATGATCTCCTTCGTCGGCTCGGCGGTGAGCCAGTCCTCGCTCAGCGAGGCAGGGATCAGCAGCGGCATCCGATCGTGGATGCCGGCGAGGTGCGGAGGGGCCGGGCGCATCACGATCGAGTAGCACGTGTAGGACTCTCCGTCGGCTGTGCGCCCGCGTTGGGTGACGGCGGCCATGCCGAAGAGCGCTCCGTCGTCGATGAGGAACTCGTGCCACACGCGCTCGGGCTTCTTCATCTCGTACCAGCTGGTCGCGGGGACGAGCGCCCTGGTCTTCAACCCACCGGGCCGGTCCTGCAGGCGCTCGGAACGGGTGTTGATCGACGGGAACTTCGAGGGCTCTCCGCCGATCAGGAACCCCCACCACGCAGGCTCCAACGTCGGAGAGGTCTCGGGCTGCACCACGATCGGATTGAGGTTGCGAAGGTTCTTGCCGGTCGGACGCACGGTCTCTCGAGCGTTCTCCTGCGCCCACCCCCGGAGCCCCTCGAGCACCGCCTCGTCGGCCGCAGCGAGGAGCTCGGTGTCGGTGAACCGCGGATCCAGACCATAACTCGCGCACATGCCGTCAGGGTACGCCCGGCCGCCGACATCCGCCCGCTCGGCTAGGGTCGACAGGTGTCCCAGACCCGCCGACTCTCCCCGCCCGTCGCGCTCGGCGGGGCGGTGGCGATCGGCGTCATGACCGCCATCCAGGCGCGCATCAACGGGGTGCTCGGCGTCAAGGTCGACAACGGCATCGTCGCGGGCCTCATCTCCTTCGCGGTCGGGCTCGCCGCCCTGATCGTCGTGATCGCCTGCATCCCCTCGGCCCGGCGAGGAGTCGGCCGGCTGCGCGACGGCATCCGCGATCGGACGATCCCGTTCTGGATGCTCCTCGGCGGCGCGTGCGGAGCCCTCACCGTCTCGGCCCAGGGCGTCACGGCCGGCGTGCTCGGCGTCTCGCTGTTCACGGTCGGAGTCGTCGCGGGGCAGACGCTCCACGGCCTCGTGCTCGATCGCATCGGCTTCGGACCCGCCGGCGTCGTCGCCGTGACCCCCGGGCGTGTGCTCGGCGGGGCGCTGGCGCTCGCCGCAGTCGGGATCTCGCTCAGCGGCGACGTGCTCGCCACGGCGCCGCTGTGGATGCTCCTCCTGCCGTTCGCCGCGGGTGTCGGCATCGCATGGCAGGCGGCGACGAACGGTCGTCTGGCGCAGCGGGTGCAGTCGCCCCTCTCGGCGACTCTCATGAGCTTCATCGCAGGAACGATCGCGCTTCTCGTCGCTGCGGGCATCAGCGTCGCCGTGCGAGGTCTGCCGCAGGCGCCGCCCGCCGAGCCCTGGCTGTACCTCGGCGGGTTCCTGGGATCGGCCTACATCCTGCTCGGCGCCTTCATCGTGGCGCACACGGGTGTGCTGCTGATGGGGCTCGGGTCGGTGCTGGGGCAGCTCGCGACGTCGGTGATCATCGACCTGCTGTGGCCTGCGGCCGCGGGACCCGCCCCCTGGCAGATCGTCGGGATGGTGGTCGTCGCCGTGGCGTCCGTCATCGTCGCGCTGCCGCGTCGCCGACGGAGTTGACTACTTCTTCTTGGGCTGCGGCATCCGGGTGACGAGAGCGCTGGCGTCGACGGGCTTCCGTCGCCCCGGCTTCTTTCCCGCGGGCTTGCCCCCGACGTAGAGCCACCCGAGCAGCTCCTCGTTCTTGCCGATGCCGTGAGCCTTGGCGACGGCCTTCGAGCGCGTGTACCGTCCGGTGCGCCAGAGCACGCCCCAGCCGGCCTCGTCGAGCAGCAGACTGAGCATGTGCGCGACGCCGGAGGCGACGGCCTCCTGCTCCCACCGGGGCACCTTGTCGCTCTTGCGGTAGCTGGCGACCACGGCGATCAGCAGCGGTGCACGGAGGGGCTTCGACGACGGTGACTTGTCTCCCTCGGCCTTCGCGATCGCCGCACCGAGCACCTCGCGGTCGGACCCGCGCAGCTCGATGAGCCGCCACGGACGCAGCGACGAGTGGTCGGCGACCCGTCCGGCCGCGGCGACGAGCTTCAGCAGCTCGTCGCGCGACGGCGCCTCATCTGTGACCTTCGACCAGGACTGTCGCGCGCGGACGGCTTCTAGGGCCTTCACGACTCTTCGGGCGTGAAGTTCATCGCGATGGAGTTCATGCAGTAGCGGTCGCCGGTGGGCGTGCCGAAGCCGTCGGGGAAGACGTGGCCCAGGTGCGAGCCGCAGTTCGCGCAGCGGACCTCCGTGCGCACCATGCCGAGGGTCGTGTCCTCGATGAGCTGCACCGCGTCGGGGCGGATCGACTCGTAGAAGCTCGGCCATCCGCATCCGGAGTCGAACTTGGTGCCGCTCTTGAACAGCTCGGCGCCGCACGCCCCGCACGTGTAGAGGCCTGCGCGGCCCTCGTCGAGCAGCTCGCCCGTCCATGCACGCTCGGTCGCGGCTTCACGCAGCACGGCGTACTGCTCTTCGCCGAGCTCCTCGCGCCACTCTTCTTCGGTCTTGTCCACGCTGTACGACATCGGTCCTCCTGGGGGTCTGCTCCATTCTCTCGCGTTCGACGCCCCTCGGCGCCACGAGACAATGGATGCATGACGGATGCCGTGCAGCAGCGCTACGCGCGCTTCGCCGAGCAGGAGGCGCCAGGGCGCAGCGACCTGTATGTCGAATGGGCGGAGGGTGTCGCGGGCGACCCTGAGGTGCAGGGGATCCTCGCGCGGATCCCGGAGAACAGGCGGCAGCCTCCGCTCGTGTTCGCGGTGACGCGGATGCTGGGTGCGACACTCGACGGATACGGCGCCTGGCGGTCGTTCGTCGTCGCACGTGCCGACGAGATCGTCGTCGAGTGCACCGGGCGGCGGCTGCAGACGAACGAGCCGCTGCGACTCGCCCCGTTGCTTCCCGTGCTGTCTGAGATCGACGGCCCGATCGCGCTGCTCGAGGTCGGCGCCTCCGCAGGGCTCTGCCTATACCCCGACCGGTACTCGTATCGCTTCGTGGGCGCCGACGGGCGACTGCGGTCGTCGCTCGACCCCGCTGGCGGCCCATCGACCGTGTTGCTCGAGAGTCGTGTCGAGGGAGACCTTCCCCCTATCCGGATGCCCGACGTCGTGTGGCGTGCCGGCATCGACCTCGCGCCTCTCGACGCCCGTGATGACCGCGATCGACGCTGGCTGCAGGGACTCGTGTGGCCGGGGGAGCGCGGGCGGGAGCAGCGGGTGACCGCAGCGCTCGACATCGCGGCATCCGACCCGCCGATGCTCGTGGTCGGGGACGCGATCGAGCGGATCGACGCGCTCGCCGCCGACGCGCCGCGCGACGCCACGCTCGTCGTGACGACTCCCGGCGTGCTCGTGCACATCCCCAGAGAGGCACGTGAGGCACTCGTCGACCGAATCCGAGGGCTCGACGCGCGCTGGGTCACGATCGACCCTCCCGCGCTCCTCGACGTCTGGGTGCCTCCCGTCGCCGCCGAAGGATGGCCCGGCTTCGTGGTGGCGCTCGACGGGGAGGTGCGTGCGGCAGCCGACCCACTCGGCCGATGGTGGGAGTGGCGCGCAGGGATCGACGCGCCGGCGACCTAATCTGATCTCATGCTGGAAGAGCTGAGCGAGCGGGATCGTGCGATCCTCGCGCTGGAGACCGCGTGGCCGCGGCACGGCGGCGCGAAGGAGGAGACCATCCGCACCCAACTGGGCATGAGCTCGGCCCGCTATTACCAGCTCCTCGGCCGTCTCCTCGAGTCCGAGGCGGCATTGGAGTACGACCCCATGCTGGTGCGCCGCCTCCGCCGCATCCGCGACGCGCGATCGTTCCAGAGGGCGTCGCGAACCCCCGGTTTCGTCGGCTGACGGAGCTTCCCGCCACGCGCTGAGGCGCCACGATGCGGATACACGGGTCGGTGCCGTTAGCATCGAGGAGTGTCAAAGCCCAGCCGAGATCGATTCGACGACGTCCCCCGATCGTCCGGACGCGTCGGAGCGCACCGCGCCGAAGCCCCCGGGATGAACGGCTGGGTGGTCCTGCTCTGGTCCTTCGTGGCCGCACTGGTGCTGATCATCGGCGGCATCTTCGGCTCGCTGGTGGTGATGGGGCGGATCAGCCTCTTCCCCGAGGCCGTCCCGACCGCGACTCCCACGCCGGTGGAGACCGGCGTGGTCGACGTCACGTACTCGGTGATGATCCTGAACGCCTCGCCCGACGCGGGGCTGGACGAGCAGATGCGCGATGTGCTGATCAACAACGGCTGGGCGGCCGACGCCGTGTTCGCCAGCGACAGCGCGAGCCAGGACTTCTCGACCACGACCGTGTACTACATCGCAGACGAGGATGAGCTGGCGGCCATCGGACTCGCGAATCTGATCGGCGGAGCGGCGGTCGAGCAGAGCGACTTCTACGCCGATCTGAACGACACCGGGGCGAAGCAGCTCACGGTCGTCATCGGACTCGACCGATCGACGAGCGCGCCGGAGACTCCGGCGGAGACGCCCGCCCCGTAGACCGCCGCGCAGTCCCTCCGCGCAGCTTGCACTCGAAGGGGTCGAGTGCCAGAATGGCGTTAGCACTCTCTCACTCTGAGTGCTAAACCCAACGTCTACGTCCAGGAGGGACGACAAAACTCATGGCAAAGATCATCGCTTTCGATGAGGAGGCCCGCCGCGGCCTCGAGCGCGGCCTCAACATTCTCGCCGACGCCGTCAAGGTGACGCTCGGCCCGCGCGGTCGCAACGTCGTGCTGGAGAAGAAGTGGGGCGCCCCCACGATCACGAACGACGGCGTGTCCATCGCCAAGGAGATCGAGCTCGACGACCCGTACGAGAAGATCGGTGCGGAGCTCGTCAAGGAGGTCGCCAAGAAGACCGACGACGTCGCCGGTGACGGAACCACCACCGCCACGGTGCTCGCTCAGGCACTCGTCCGCGAGGGCCTGCGCAACGTCGCGGCCGGCGCAGACCCCATCTCGCTCAAGCGCGGCATCGAGAAGGCCGTCGCAGCGATCACCGAGGAGCTCCTCGCCAGCGCGAAGGAGATCGACTCCAAGGAGCAGATCGCCGCGACCGCGTCGATCTCCGCCGCTGACCCCGCGATCGGCGAGCTCATCGCCGAGGCGATCGACAAGGTCGGCAAGGAGGGTGTCGTCACCGTCGAGGAGTCGCAGACCTTCGGCACCGAGCTCGAGCTCACCGAGGGCATGCGCTTCGACAAGGGCTACCTGAACCCGTACTTCGTGACGGACCCGGAGCGCCAGGAGGCTGTCTTCGAAGACGCCTACATCCTCATCGCGAACCAGAAGATCTCGAACATCAAGGACCTTCTGCCCATCGTCGACAAGGTGATCCAGGACGGCAAGGAGCTCGTCATCATCGCCGAGGACGTCGAGGGCGAGGCTCTCGCGACTCTCGTGCTCAACAAGCTCAAGGGCATCTTCAAGTCGGTCGCCGTCAAGGCCCCCGGCTTCGGTGACCGTCGCAAGGCGCAGCTGCAGGACATCGCGATCCTCACCGGTGGTCAGGTCATCACCGAAGAGGTCGGTCTCAAGCTCGAGAACGCCACGCTCGACCTGCTGGGTCGTGCACGCAAGGTCATCGTCACCAAGGACGAGACCACGATCGTCGAGGGTGCTGGCGAGGCCGACCAGATCGAGGGTCGCGTCACGCAGATCCGTCGTGAGATCGAGAACACCGACAGCGACTACGACCGTGAGAAGCTGCAGGAGCGTCTCGCCAAGCTTGCAGGTGGCGTCGCCGTCATCAAGGCGGGCGCGGCAACCGAGGTCGAGCTCAAGGAGCGCAAGCACCGCATCGAGGACGCCGTCCGCAACGCGAAGGCAGCCGTCGAAGAGGGCATCGTCCCCGGTGGTGGCGTCGCGCTGATCCAGTCGGGCACCAAGGCTCTCGACGCTCTGTCGCTCACGGGCGACGAGGCGACCGGTGCGAACATCGTTCGCGTCGCGATCGAGGCTCCGCTCAAGCAGATCGCGCTGAACGCCGGTCTCGAGCCGGGTGTCGTCGCGAACAAGGTCTCCGAGCTCCCCTCGGGCCAGGGCCTGAACGCGGCAACGGGCGAGTACGTCGACATGTTCGCTGCAGGAATCATCGACCCGGCGAAGGTGACCCGCTCGGCGCTGCAGAACGCAGCCTCGATCGCGGCTCTCTTCCTCACCACCGAGGTCGTGGTGGCTGACAAGCCCGAGAAGGCTGCAGCTCCGATGGGTGACCCGTCGGGTGGCATGGACTTCTGATCCATCAGCACTGACAGAAACGCCCCGACCTCGGTCGGGGCGTTTCTGCGTTCACAGGTGGACGGACGAGGTCAGCGGAACAGACTCGCCGAATACTGGTCGGCGTCTGCATACTGGGTCGCCGCGCTGCCGAGCGAATGCCCGATCGATTCGAGCACCTGCTCGACGTGCAGCTGCGCCCCTCGCCACTCTTCGGCGCATGACTGGAACGCGGTCGATGCGGTGCCGACCCAGGACCCCTGCAGTTGGTTGAGCTGCGACATGAGAGTCGCGGACTCGGTCTGCAGACGCCCCATGGTTGCCAGCGCTGCGGCCTGAGCGGCACCTACGGCTTCGGTGTCTACGGTGATGACGGACATGGAACTCCTCTCGATTGGTGCTCCGACCATAGGAGAGTGCGGATGCCGGCATCCGTGCGATTCCGGGCAGCTACCGCTTGCTGTGCAGAATCTGCGAAAGCGGGCTCTCGTGCAGTGGCGGTCAGAGGTCGAGAGGCTCGAGCGGCTGGGTGTCCTCGAGCAGGTGCGCCGGGGTCGCGCGTGACGGCGCAAGGGGGAAGGTCACCGTGAACGTCGCACCGCCGCCCGGCGTCTCGGACACCGCGACGCTGCCGTGCAGCGCCCTGACGATCGACGACACGATCGCGAGCCCGAGGCCGGAGCCACCCGTCTCGCGTGCGCGTGAGGTGTCGGCTCGCCAGAACCGCTCGAAGATCTGCTCGCGGATCTGCGGCGGGATACCTTCGCCGTGATCGACGATCGCGATGCTCCCCGTTCCTCGGACCCTGTCGGCATCGACGACGAGCTCGATCGGGCTCTCCTCGGGGGAGAACCGGCGGGCGTTGCCCAGCAGGTTCGTGACGACCTGTCGCACCTTGTTCTCTTCGCCGAGCACGATCGGCGGGGTGCGCACCGGGATGTCCGCGGCTTCGGTGAAGTCGATGGCCGGCACCTCTGTCGATGAGTTGCGAGGCCGCCTGCGCAGACGCGCGAGCGTGCCGCGGGAGAGTCCCCTCGGTACCGGAGGCTGTGGGGACGGAGCGACGGGGTTCGAGCGCGTGGTCACATCGATCAGCGGTGCCTCGACGGTGCGGTCGATCACGGACACGGTGCGCGCGGGCGCGGCCGCGCGCAGATCCAGGGCGGCGTCACGGGCGATCGGGCGGAGGTCGAGAGCTTCGATCTCGGGCTCGCGCTCCTCGTCCAGCCGGGCGAGCGCGAGGAGGTCCTCGACCAGCACGCCCATCCGGATCGCCTCCTTCTCGATGCGCTCCATGGCTCGAGCGGTGTCTTCCTCGCCCTTGATCGCGCCCATCCGATAGAGCTCGGCATAGCCCCGGACGCTGACGAGCGGTGTGCGCAGCTCGTGGCTGGCATCGCCGATGAAGCGCCGCATGTGCTGCACGGTGCGGTCTCGCTGGGCGAGCGACCCGTCGACGCGATCCAACATGGTGTTGATCGCGCTGTTCAGTCGGCCGACCTCGGTCGTGGGCTCGAGATCCGTCAGGCGCTGGGTGAAGTCGCCGGCGGCGATCGACATGGCTGTGGACTCGACCTGTCCGAGCCGGCGGAAGGTGAGCGTGACGAGTCCTCGAGTGAGCAGGGCCGCCAGAAGGATCGTGACGAGCGCGACCGTGATGTAGATCCCGAAGTACTGGCCGATGATGCGATCGGCATACTCCAGCGGCATCGCGACGATCTGGATGCGCAGCGACCCGTCGCCCTCACCGGGCACACGGGCGACAGCCGCCCTGAAGCTCGTGCCCTGGGTGCCCTCGAGGGTGAACGGGGTGTCCTCGTTGTTCTGCACCGCGAGCGGCGAGTATGTCGAGGGGAACAGGGGTGCCCCGTTGGCGGAGTTGCCCGTCGTCGTCTGCAGCACTCCCTCGGCGTCGTAGATCGCGACGAAGAAGTCTCTGGGGGAGTCGGTGGGGGTGTAGACGGTCTTGCCGTCCTCCACCGTCACCTCGAAGTAGCGGTCGGCGAGATCGGCGGACACCAGCGCCGGCAACTGGGAGTCGATGTTGTCGATCAGCGAGTTGCGAAGGATGGGCACTGTTCCGAGCCCGGCGGCCAGCAGTCCGAGCGCGAGAACGGCCACGGTGACGCCTGTGACCTTCGCACGCAGGCTGATCGACCGCCACCAGCGGGTGATCGCGTCAGGCTTGTGCGCCATGCGGACCTCCCGGGATACGGATGCTGTGCGGCGTCAGCGAACGGCGGTGGGCCGGACTACTTGCCGACCTTGAGCATGTAGCCGAAGCCGCGCTTCGTCTGGATCACGGACTCCTCGGTGTGCGGGTCGATCTTGCGGCGGAGGTACGAGATGTAGCTCTCGACGATGCCGGCGTCGCCGTTGAAGTCGTACTCCCAGACGTGGTCGAGGATCTGCGCCTTCGACAGCACCCGGTTCGGGTTGAGCATCAGGTAGCGCAGCAGCTTGAACTCGGTCGGGCTCAGCTCGATCGATTCCTTGCCCACGTGCACGTCGTGGGTGTCCTGGTCCATCGACAGCTCACCGGCGCGGATGATCGACTCCTCGTCGGCCTGCATCGTACGCCGCAGGATCGCCTGGGCGCGTGCGACGATCTCGTCGAGGCTGAACGGCTTGGTGACGTAGTCGTCGCCGCCCGCGTTGAGGCCCTCGATCTTGTCGTCGGTGCCGTCCTTCGCCGTCAGGAACAGGATCGGAGCGGTGAACCCGGCGCCGCGCAGGCGCTTGGTCACGCTGAAGCCGTTCATGTCGGGGAGCATGACATCGAGGATGATGAGGTCGGGCTCCTCCTCCAGCACCGCCGAGATCGTGGCGGCGCCGTTGGCGACGGTCTTCACCTGGAACCCGGCGAAGCTGAGACCTGTGGAGAGCAGGTCGCGGATGTTGGGCTCGTCGTCGACGACCAGGATGCGCGCATCAGTCATGACCCCATTATGGTGACTTCGGCCATGGGGATGCTGATTATCCTTCGGAGCGGCGGTTTCGCCCACCGCGTACCGGGCTCCCCGAAGCGCCGGCGGAGCGCTCAGGCAGCGATCGCGTCAGCATCCATGATCGTGTAGCTGTATCCCTGTTCGGCGAGGAACCGTTGGCGGTTCTGCGCGTAGTCCTGGTCGATCGTGTCGCGCGCGACTAGCGTGTAGAAGCTCGCGGTGCGGCCCGACTGCTTGGGGCGGAGGAGTCGGCCGAGGCGCTGCGCCTCCTCCTGGCGCGAGCCGAACGAGCCGGAGACCTGGATAGCGACGGATGCCTCGGGGAGGTCGATCGAGAAGTTCGCGACCTTCGACACGACGAGCAGTGAGATCTCACCCTCGCGGAAGGCTCGGTACAGCTCCTCGCGCTCGTCGATGGGCGTGGCGCCCGTGATCTGCGGCGCATTCAACGATTGCGACAGCGAGTCGAGCTGGTCGAGGTACTGCCCGATCACGAGGATCCGCTCGTCCTTGTGCTTCGCGATGAGCTCGCGCACGGCGTCGATCTTCGCCGGGGCGGATGCAGCGAGGCGATAGCGCTCGTCGTCGGTCGCGGCGGCGTACTCGAGCCGGTCGTCCGGCGGCAGGTCGACCCGCACCTCGTAGCAGGCTGCGGGGGAGATGAACCCCTGCGCCTCGATCTGCTTCCAGGGCGCATCGAAGCGCTTGGGGCCGATAAGGCTGAACACATCGCCCTCGCGGCCGTCCTCGCGGACGAGCGTGGCTGTGAGGCCGATCCGGCGCCGCGCCTGCAGGTCGGCGGTCAGCTTGAACACGGGAGCGGGGAGCAGGTGCACCTCGTCGTAGACGATGAGGCCCCAGTCCAGAGCATCCAGGAGGGCCAGGTGGGCGTACTCGCCCTTCCGCTTCGCCGTGAGGATCTGATAGGTCGCGATCGTGACCGGCTTGACCTCCTTGGCCTGCCCGGAGTACTCGCCGATCTCCTCGGGGGTGAGGCTCGTGCGCTTGAGCAGCTCGTCGCGCCACTGGCGCGCAGAGACGGTGTTCGTCACGAGGATCAGCGTGGTCGTCTTCGTCGCCGCCATCGCGCCGGCTCCGACGATCGTCTTCCCGGCACCACAGGGCAGCACCACGACGCCCGATCCGTCCTTCGAGAACGCGTCGACGGCATCCTGTTGATACGGGCGGATCGCCCAGCCGTCCTCGGCCAGCTCGATCTCGTGCGGGGTGCCTGGCGTGTACCCGGCGAGGTCTTCGGCGGGCCAGCCGATCTTCAGGAGCTCCTGCTTGATCTGGCCTCGCGCCCAGGCGTCGACGACGAAGGTGTCGGGTGACGGGTGACCGATCAGCAGCGGCTGGATGCGCTTGTTGTTCGCGACCTGGGCGAGCACGGCGGGGTCGGTCGAGCGCAGGATCAGAGTGCCCTCATCGTCGCGCTCGATCACGAGGCGTCCGTAGCGGTTGACGGTCTCGCGCAGGTCTACGGCGACCGACGGGGGCACGGGGAAGCGCGACCAGCGGTCGAGCGTCTCGAGCATGTCCTCGGCGGTATGACCGGCGGCGCGCGCGTTCCACAGCCCGAGGCGGGTGATGCGGTAGGTGTGGATGTGCTCGGGCGCGCGCTCGAGCTCGGCGAAGATCGCCAGCTCGTGGCGGGCGCTCTCAGCATCGGCGTGGGCGACTTCGAGCAGCACGGTGCGATCGCTCTGGACGATCAGGGGTCCATCAGACATAGCTGTCCAGCTTACTGCGCGATCACGGTGGCGGCGCGGATGCTCGACACCGGAAGCGTGCGCTCGACGTCTGCCGCACGATCCCGTCCGCGCAGGCGTCCGCCGCCGAGCCCGGTCGCCTCGAGGATCAGCTCCCTCGTAGACCCGTCCGGCATGCCCACGCTGACACGCAGCACTGCCTTCGCGCGCACGGCGGCTTCGAGCTCGCGGTCCAGCCACGCGGCATCCGCATCGGGGCCCTGATGCGATCGGAGGGCGGCGATGAGCGGCGCGTAGTCGGCCGCGCTCTCGGGGGCTGCCTCGATGACGGGATTGCGCTCGCCGGTGATCGCGGTGCCGTCCTCGGCGACGAGCGTCGCCGGATAGCGCGCATCCGTCAGTGCCCAGTACACGGTGTCGCGTCCGACCCGCGTCGAGAGCGCGGCCACGTGCTTCGTCAGAGCGAGCGGACGCAACCCCTGGTCGACCGCCATAGCCTCGATCAGATGCGGGTCGCTGCTCTCGATGCGGGTGCGTCCGGTCTCGGAATCGGTGGAGACCCGAACCAGTCCGTGTCGCTGCGACGTCTGAGTGACGAGGTACCGCAGCGGCTGGGGAATGCCGGTGAGCGACAGAGACTCGAGGAACTCGAGGATGGACTCCTCGCTCTCTCCGGCGACGAGAGCATGGGCGATCGACTCGGGAGTGAAGCGGTAGGTGGAGGCCTGCGCCGCGGATTCGCGGGCGGCGATCGTGCGCAGCCGGACATCGAGTGCGGGAGCGAGCGGGCCGGGGGAGATCGCGCTCAGGTCGTTCTGCAGGAAGATCCGATCGACCTCGCTCGGAAGAAGGCCGGAGAGCGGCGCGGAGTCGATGGTCCCGCCCTGCCGGAGCGACGCCGCCCATGCGGGCTCGCCGCCGTCATCGGTGAGCAGGCCGAGCAGGCGAGCCCGCTCGAGAAGAGCTTCGCTGCGTTCGGGCCAGGCCGGATCCCACGGGTGCGCCTGCGACCAGGCGGTCATGGGGAGCCAGCCTTCATGGTCCGCGCGCACTCCTCGGGGAAGCGCGTCACGGAATCCGGACACGAGAGCGCTCCATCGATCCGCCACTGATGACCTCAGCCACTCCTCTGCACGTGCCGTCGTTCGCAGACGCCGGCCGTCTGGCGCGACCAGATCGGAGTCCGCGGCGATGGCGATGAGGGCATCGACGGATTCAGCCGCGACTCCGGATTCAGCCAGCAGCCGCTTCTCGCCGGCGCTGACAGCGCCACCGGTGAGCAGCGCGAATGGCTTCTCGCGTGCGAGGAGCAGCAGGTCGGCGAGCGCCGCCACGGTCGTGAACGCGCGCTCAGCCGCGTGAGCCGTGTCGGCCTCGTTCGCCGCCCGCGGCGGGGAGACATCGAGTGGAGTCGGCGCAGCACGGTCGGCGAGAGCCGCGATCACAGGAGGGAAGGGTGCGCCGTCGGGCCGGAGAAGCGCGAGGCTCTCGAGAGTCGCGCGCTGCGGCATCGTCTCGGTGGAGGGGTCGACAGCAGCAGCGACCAGCCCCGTCGCCTCGTCGTGCGTGAGCGAGGGGAGGACGCGGGCGAGGGAACCGGGGTCGAGCAGCGCCTCAGCCGCGTCGAAGAAGTCGTTCCACCCGGCATCCGGGCGCACGCGCCGAGCCGAGAAGAGCGAGGCCAGCTGCTCGTCGCTCGCCTCAGACAGCCATTCGGCCAGCGGTCGGGCGTGCGTGCTCATGCCGGATGCCTCAGGGCCGCGATGCCGCGCGCCCCTTGCGGATGAAGCTCATGATCAGCAGCGCGATGATCATCACGAAGGCCACGGGCAGGCCCCAGTAGGGGATCGCAGCGATGAAAGGCCAGACGCCCGCACCGAAATCCGCCTGCTCCATGCCCACGGCGGTGCCGATGATGATCGCGAAGAAGCAGATGATGGATGCCGCGGCGAGTCCGAGTGCCGAGAACGCCAGGATGCGATCGATACGGCGAACGGGAACCTCAGGTTCGGGACTCTTGGTACTCATCGCTCACAGCCTACTCGCTGCGGCGCCCCGTGGTTCCGCACCCTGACCTACGGATTCCCCGGCCTGTGACCGGTAGGCTGGAGGTGAGCGCACACGTGCGTCCGATCCAGCTCCACACCGACTCAGCGAGGTTTCTCCCATGCCCACCGGCAAGGTCAGGTTCTACGACGAAGACAAGGGTTTCGGCTTCATCGCCGCAGATGACGGCCAGGACGTCTTCCTGCACGCCTCAGCCATGCCCGCAGGCGCGGCGGTGAAGGCGGGTGCGCGTGTGGAGTTCGGTGTCGCCGACGGCAAGCGCGGCCTGCAGGCACTCTCGGTCCGCGTGCTCGATGCGCCCCCGAGCCTCGCGAAGGCGAAGCGCAAGCCCGCCGACGACATGGCGATCATCGTCGAGGACCTCGTGAAGCTCCTCGACGGCATGGGCGGCGACCTTCGTCGCGGCCGTTATCCCTCGTCCGCTCAGGGCCACAAGATCGCGGCAGTCCTGCGCAAGGTAGCCGATGACCTCGAAGCCTGAAGTCGATCAGCGTCTGATCGACGCCCACGATCTCGCGCTCGCCGCGCTGCACGAGATCACGCCGGCGTCGACCGTCGGCCCCGCTGCCGACTACCTCCCCGAGGAGGACGGGTCGGTGTCGCTGCGCTTCGAGAACCGCCTCCCCGGATATCCGGGGTGGTTCTGGACCGTCACGGTCGCTCGCGTCGACGACGAGGAGCCGACCGTGCTCGAGGTCGAGCTGCTGCCCGGCGACGGCGCGCTTCTCGCCCCCGAGTGGATTCCGTGGGCCGAGCGTCTCGCCGAGTACCGCGCGCATCAGGTGGAGCTCGCCGAGCAGGCCGCCGCGGCGGCCGCTGACGGTGCGGTCGCGGGCGATGCCGATGACGCGGAGTCCGACGAGGATGACGAACTCGACGAGGAACTCGAAGAGGACGAGGATCTCGACGACGACGACGACGACGATGATGATGATGATGACGACGAGCTCGATGATGAGGACCTCGCCGCGGAGCCGCGCGTGCTGCATGCGGGCGACCTCGACGGCGTCGACATCGACGAGCTCGACGACTCCGTCGTCGACGACGCGGACGAGGATTCCGAGGACGACGACTCCGACCAGGACGACTCCGACGACTCCGACGATGACGACGACTCCGACGACGAGGAATGACTCGCGAGCGATAGCGACGTGAAACAGAAGAGGGGCCGCGTGAGAACGCGGCCCCTCTTCTCGTTGACGTCCCGGTGTGTCAGGAGCCGGTGTTCGCGAGCACGTAGTCGAGCGCACGCGTCAGCTGGCGGACGTCCTCGGGCTCGATCGAGACGAAGGTCGCGACGCGGAGCTGGTTGCGGCCGAGCTTGCGGTAGGGCTCCGTGTCGACGATGCCGTTGGCGCGCAGGGTCTTGGCGACGGCTGCGGCGTCGACGCTGTCATCGAAGTCGATCGTGACGACGACGGGGGAGCGGTGCGCGGCATCCGTCACGAACGGGGTGGCGACGGCGGACGCCGCAGCCCAGTCGTAGAGGATGCCGGAGGACTCCGCCGTGCGAGCTCCCGCCCAGGCGAGGCCGCCGTTCGACAGAATCCAGCTGAGCTGGCTGTCGAGCAGGTGGAGGGTCGTGAGCGCCGGTGTGTTCAGAGTCTGGTTGAGACGCGAATTGTCGACGGCGTTCTTCAGGCTGAGGAACTCGGGGATGTACCGGTCGGAGGCGGCGATGCGCTCGATCCGGTCGATCGCGGCGGGTGACACAGCCGCGAACCAGAGGCCTCCGTCGGATCCGAGGTTCTTCTGGGGCGCGAAGTAGTAGACGTCGGCCTGCGCGGCGTCGAAGTCGATGCCGCCTGCGGCGCTGGTCGCGTCGATGACGGTCAGCGCGCCATCGGCGGCGACGCGCTCGACGGGGGCCGCGACACCGGTGGACGTCTCATTGTGCGGCCAGGCGTAGACGTCGACGCCGTCGACGATCTCGGCCGCGGTGCGCGAGCCCGGCTCGGACTTGCGCACGTCGGGTGCCTCGAGCCACGGAGCGGCGGCAGCGGCCGCGAACTTGCCGCCGAACTCGCCGAACACGAGGTTCTGGCTGCGTCGTTCGATCAGCCCGAATGCCGCGGCATCCCAGAACGCCGTCGATCCGCCGTTGCCGACGATGATCTCGTAGCCCTCGGGAAGGCGGAAGAGGGCGGCCAGCTGCTCGCGGACGCTGCCGACCAGGTTCTTGACCGGCGCCTGCCGGTGCGAGGTGCCGAGCAGAGTCGGCCCTGCGGCGAGCAGCGCATCGAGCTGCTCGGTGCGCACCTTCGAGGGACCGCAGCCGAAGCGGCCGTCAGCGGGCAGGAGGTCACGGGGAATCTCGATCGCCATGCGTCGATTCTACGGCGTGACCCTCCGGTCGCTTCACCGCGTGACGCCCTGATGTCCGCGCGGGAATGTAGGCTTGCCTAAGAAGACCCGGAGGGCCACATGACGGACTTGATCGACACCACGGAGATGTATCTCCGCACCATCCTCGAACTCGAGGAGGAGAACATCGTGCCGCTGCGCGCACGCATCTCCGAGCGCCTCGGTCACTCGGGTCCCACGGTCTCGCAGACCGTCGGCCGCATGGAGCGCGACGGTCTCGTGGTCGTCTCCGAAGACCGCACACTCGAGCTGACCGGCGCCGGTCGCAGCAAGGCGGTGAACGTCATGCGCAAGCACCGTCTGGCCGAGCGCCTGCTCTCCGACGTGATCGGACTGGACTGGGCGTACGTGCACGAAGAGGCCTGCCGCTGGGAGCACGTCATGAGCGAGCAGGTCGAACGTCGGCTCGTCGAGCTGCTCGGCCACCCGACCGAGTCGCCGTACGGCAACCCGATCCCCGGTCTCGATCAGCTGGGTGACACCCCCGCTCGCACGTTCGACGAGGGCGTCATCGGCCTCGTGCAGAAGCTGAACGCCGCCGGAGCTCCGATCGACGGCACCGTTCGCCGCCTCGCCGAGCCTGCTCAGGTCGACCCCGAACTTCTCGAACAGCTTCGTGACGCAGGGGTCGTGCCCGGCGCGAAGGGCGACTACCGCTTCAACGAGGGCTACGTGCTGATCCAGATGGAGGGCAAGGAAGACGGGCTCGAGCTTCCCGTCGAACTCGCCTCGCACATCTTCCTCGTCGGCGAGCCCGCCTGACCTGGGGCTGGATTCAAGGGTGAATCGACCCCGAGATCCGCGTGATTCCGCCTCTCCGCGGATTGCCAGGTTCACAGGGTGACAGGATCGTTATCTTCCGGTAACCTCGGACAGGTCGTCGAAGAAGCCCGCTGACGACACCCGAGAGGATTCGCCTTCCAGGCTCGTCGCCCTCCCGGTCAGACCGCACAACGTACCCGAGCTACATGGTGCCCCGAGAGCAGAGTGCCGACGAGCCAGCGCTACCCGAGCGTGCAGGCGCAGGAGGATCAGGTTTTGGCAAAAGACATCGAATCGCCCGCGAAGACAACTGAAGATCGAGCAGTCGCCCGCCGCTCCCGCGGCAGGGTCGACGCACGCAAGGTCGTGAAGCCCCTGCGTTCGGTCGCCATCTTCGGGGCCGTCGGTGCTCTCGTCGCCGCCGTCGCTCTTCCTGCATACGCCGCGACGAAGCCCTCCGAGGCGACCGCTACCGTCCAGCAGCTCGCTGCCGTCGACGCCCAGTCGCTCGTCGTCGCTTCCGATGCGACTGCCGCTTCGCTCAGCCGTGGCACGTTCACCGCCACCACCCCCGACGAGATCGAGAAGAAGAAGGCAGAAGAGGCCGCCGCCGCGCGTGCCGCCGCTGCCGCCTCCGCCACGACGGCATCGTCCAGCAGCTTCAACATCGGCAACTACGCGCTCGTCTCGCCCGGTTCGGGCGAGGTTCGCTACCCGCTGCCTCAGGGTTCGTACAGCGTCAGCCGCACCGTCGGCGGAGCACACCAGGGCGCTGACATGCTGGCCCCGGCCGGAACTCCGATCTACGCGGCAGCCGCGGGTGTCGTCCGTGCTTCGGCCGAGAGCATCGGCGGATACGGCGTGTGCGTCATGCTCGACAGCGTCGTGGGTGGCCAGCGCGTGCAGACCACCTACGGTCACATGATCTACGGCTCGCGTCAGGTCCAGGCCGGCGAGACCGTCGCCGCAGGCCAGCTCATCGGCTTCGTCGGCAGCACCGGACGCTCGACCGCGAACCACCTCCACTTCGAGGTGCACGTCAACGGCGGGCTCATGGAGCCGATCGCCTGGCTCGCCGCCAACGCCGGCTGAGCCCTCCTCCTCCTGCTACTCCTTTTTCGGACACGCCTTCGGGCGTTCATCCGCTGTTTGGCCTTCGCGCGCTCCTGATGGGTTAGCCTGAACCCGTTGTCGCATAGTCGGGAGAAGCTGATGGAGCGAATACCGAACATCCGAACCATGGATGCCCTCGGTCGTCACGTCCTTCTGCATCGTCCGCAGGGAAGCCACGGTCTCGCCGTGCGCATGAGGCGCTGTCTGTAGACAGCGCCTTTTTTGCATCCCCGCGAACGCTTCCGTCCTGTGCGGCTTCGTGTGAGTCGAGAGTGCCGGGAAGCCGTCCCGGCGGATCGAGAGGATGACGATGCGCACACTTGTACTGAACGCAGGATACGAACCGCTCGCGATCGTGTCGTTCAAGAGAGCCCTGGTCCTGGTCATGAATGACAAGGCGACCGTGGTCGAACACATCGAGGACGACCCTGTCTGGGGCAGCCACGGAGTCTACGATCGCCCCGCCGTCATCGTCCTCTCACGCTACGTCCGCATTCCGATCAGTCGACGGGTGCCTGTGACCCGGCGGGGAGTCCTGCGTCGCGACAACCATCGCTGCGGATACTGCGGGAAAGCCGCCTCGACCATCGACCACGTGATGCCGCGTTCACGCGGGGGAGCGGACTCCTGGGAGAACCTGGTCGCCTGCTGCCTGCGCTGCAACAACACCAAGAGCGACCGCACGCCGCAGGAGATGCGGTGGGAGCTGCGATTCGCGCCGCGTCCGCCGCACGGCACCGCCTGGACGGTCCGCGGCATCGAGCGCAGCGATCCTCGGTGGGAGCCGTACCTGGCACTCGCCGCGTGAGCGGGGAGCGAGGCTTCCTCTAGAATGGAACCCTCGCCCCCGTAGCTCAGCAGGATAGAGCAGCCCTCTCCTAAAGGGCAGGTCGCTGGTTCGAATCCAGTCGAGGGCACCCCATCAGTCGCGACCGCGACGCCACAGCTTCGACGGCCACCAGATGACTCGACCCAGGTCGTAGGCGAGCGCCGGCACGAGCAGCGAGCGCACCACGAACGTGTCGAGCAGCACGCCGAACGCGACGATGAACGCGAGCTGCACGAGGAACAGGATCGGGATCACCGAGAGCGCCGCGAAGGTCGCCGCGAGCACCAGTCCGGCCGACGTGATGACGCCTCCCGTGATCGACAGACCTCGGAGCACGCCCTCGCGGGTTCCGTGCTCGAGCGATTCCTCCCGCACCCTGGTCATCAGGAAGATGTTGTAGTCGATGCCCAGTGCCACCAGGAACACGAACCCGTAGAGCGGAACCGCGGGGTCGGCGCCCGGGAAGTCGAACACGCCGTTGAAGACCAGCGCCGAGACGCCCATCGCGGTGCCGAACGACAGTACGGTCGTGAGGATCAGCAGCACCGGTGCGAGGACCGAGCGCAGCAGCAGCATGAGGATGAGCATGATCACGACGAGGATCACGGGGATGATCAGGTTGCGGTCATGGATCGAGGCGTCGTTCGTATCGATCGCCGTGGCCGTGACTCCACCGACGAGAGCGTCGAGGTCGCCGAGCTGGGTGCGCAGGTCGCGAACGGTCGCGGCTGCGGCATCGGAGTCTGCGGCATCCGTCAGCGTTCCCTGCAGCAGCACGTCGCCGTCTACGACGGTGGGCTCGGGGGCAGCTGTTCCGGGAGGGCCGACCGCTTCCAGTCCGTCCGCGGTGACCGTCGCCGAACCGCTCGGCGAATCGGCTGCCGTGACCGTCACCCCGTCGATTCCGTCGTCGGCGAGGAGCACGTCGGCCGCGTCCTGCAGCTCGTCCTCCGCGACCACTACGTACACCGGGCTGCCGGAGCCGCCCGGGAAGTGCTCGCCGAGCGCGACCTGACCGTCACGGGCCTCGGATGCGCCGAGCACCAGATCGGACTGCGGTACGCCGACGGCGTTGAGCTGCAGTGCACCCGCGGCGCCCGCGAGCAGCACGAGCGTCGTGGCGACCCAGATCAGGCGAGGGCGCTTCGTGATCAGTTGAGCCAGTCGCGCCCACAGGCCGGTCTTGCGCATGCCGTGCTCTTCGGCCACGACCTCCGGCTCGAACTTCGGGCGCCGGGGCCAGAAGACCGCGCGTCCGAAGAGCAGCAGCAGCGCCGGCAACAGGGTGAGAGCGGCGAGCATCGCGAACACGATTCCGATCGCTGCCACCGGGCCGAGCGTGCTGTTCGACTTGAGGTCGCTGAGCAGCAGGCACAGGAGCCCTGCGATCACGGTTCCACCAGAAGCCACGATCGGCTCGAACGAGCCCTTCCAGGCGGCCAGCACGGCAGTGCCCTTGTCCTGGGCGACGCGCAGCTCTTCTCGGAACCTCGCGACGAACAGCAGGGCGTAGTCGGTCGCGGCTCCGATCACCAGGATGAACAGGATGCCCTGCGTCTGGCCGCTGAGCAGCAGCACCTCGAATTTGGCCAGCCACCACACGACCAGCAGCGCCACGCACAGGGCGAACAGGCTGGTCGAGAGCACGACGATGGGCAGCAGGAGCGAACGGTAGACCAGCACGAGGATGACGAGGACGGCCAGGAGGGCGACGCCGAGCAGCAGGCCGTCGATACCGGCGAAGCCGGCGACGAGGTCGGCGCTGAAGCCTGCCGGTCCCGTGATGTACACGGTGACGCCATCGGGGGAGGCGCTTCGGAGCTGCGCCCCCAGCGCTTCGATCGCGTCCGCGAGTTCGGCGTCGCCCTCGATCGGGATGAACGCCTGGATCGCCTTGCCGTCCTCCGAGGTGAGGGCGGGCGACACGTCCTCGCTCACACCTTCCACGGTGGGGGCGTCTGCCACGGCATCCGAGATGGTGTCGACGTCGGACTCCGAGAGCTCGTCGTCGGACACGAAGACGGCGATGGCCGGGATCGCGTCGCTGTCGTTGAACTCCCCGAGGAGCTCCTGCACCTGGGTCGCGTCGGCAGACTCCGGCAGGTAGCTGGTCTGGTCGTTAGAGGACACCTCGTCGACCTTGCCGAAGAGAGGTCCGCCGAGACCAGCACCCACCAACCATAAGAGGATCAGGACCACGGGGATGAGGACGCGGACCCAGGAGTGTCGACGCGTGCGTTCGCGGGTCGGCGGAATGGGCGCGTGCTCGGGGCTGGACATCAGGTTCCTCTCGGGGCGTGCAGGTGGGGATTCAAGCTGGTGATCAGGAGATCCAGGCGAGGATGAGGATCATCGTCGCGAGGAAGCCGGCGAAGTAGTTGAGTGCGATGAAGCGTCGCCATGCGCGGTTCGTGCCGCCCGACGTCTCATCGGTGACGTTCCACCAGGGGGCGGCGTTCACGATGTAGGGCACCGCGAGCAGGGCGCCCAGCGGCCCCGGCCAGGTGGTGAACAGCATGGCCGCCCCGGCGAGGGTCCACAGAGCGATCGACAGGCGCACCGTGGATCGTGCGCCGATGACCGTGGCGATCGAGCCGATGCCGCCCTCGCGGTCGGGGCCGATGTCCTGCACCGCGCCGAACGCGTGTGCGGCCATGCCCCACAGGAAGAAGGCGACGAGGACGATGACCGCGGTGGGGGTGACGGTCCCGGTCGCGAGAGTGAGGCCGACGATCGCCGGGGTCACGAAATGCAGGCTCGAGGTCGTCGAGTCCAGGAAGGGGCGCTCCTTGAACCGAAGCCCGGGCGCCGAGTACGCGATCACGGCGAACACGCTGATCGCCAGCCAGACCCACGACGCCGGGTTGCCGACGACGACGAGGTAGACGAGGAACGGGATGTTCGTCGCCGCAGCGGCCCACAGGGTGGCTCGGTGGATGCGGGGGGAGAGGAGTGCGCCCTCGATGCCGCCCTTGCGCGGGTTGGCGAGGTCGGAGGCGTAGTCGAAGACGTCGTTGATCCCGTACATCGCGAGGTTGTACGGAACGAGGAAGTAGAGGGTGCCGATGATCAGCGTGAGATCGATCTCGCGTGTGCTGAGCAGGTAGGCGGCCGCGAAGGGGAAGGCCGTGTTGATCCAGCTGATGGGACGCGACGACAGGACGATCTGAGCGAAGTCCCGGCCGACGGATCCGCGGGCGGGCGCGGTCATGAGGCATCCTCCGCGTCGGATCGACGGTCGACCTGCGAGCGGCGGCGGGTGCGGAGCGCTGCCCACAGGGCTGGCAGCAGAATCGCGCCGGCGATCGGGTAGGCGAAGTCCTCGAGCGGGGCGAGACCGATGTGCACGCCGAGCAGGTGCTCGGGGGAGTAGTGGAAGAGTCCTGTCGCGATCATCACGGTGTCGAAGACGGCGGTGAGGATGACGAGCACCACGAGTGTCACCGCGACCGCGCCCGCATGGGCGCGATGCCGACCGACGAGGATCGAGAGCACGATCGCCGCCACGATCGCCGCGCCGACGAACCACGCCGAGAGCTGCAGGTAAGTCATGAGCGCTCCTCCACGGTGGAGCGGCGGCGGATGCTCGACAGGATGCGCACTGCGCCCGTGTAGACGACCATGGTGCACACGACGAGGAAGAGCAGGAACACCGGTTCCTCGATCGGCAGCTCGGGGGCGAGCACGATACCCGTCGCCACTGCGGCCTCACCGCGGAAGAAGATCCCCCCGGCGATCCCGGCGACATCCCAGATCAGGAAGAAGGCGAGTCCCGTCACCGTCACGACGGATGCCGAGACGGCATCGCGCCAGAAGAAGAGCCGGAAGCGCCGGTCGAGCAGCAGCATGCAGCCGAGGGTCACGAGGAGGAGCGCCAGATAGACGAACCCCATCACGCGGTTCCGCTCTTCGCGGGGGTGAAGGTCGCGGCGTCGAGGGGCCCGGACGAGTGATCGCCGCGGATCCGCTTGAGCACGATCTCGGCGCTGATGAGACACATGGGCACACCGACACCCGGCGCGGTGGTCGCGCCCGCGTAGTAGAGACCCGAGACCCGGCGCGAGGCGTTCTGAGCACGGAACATCGCGCTCTGCGACAGGATGTGCGCGGGGCCCAGCATGCCGCCCCGCCACGAGTTGTAGTCGTCGCGGAAGTCCGCGGGGCCCTTCGTCTCGCGGACGACGATGCGGTCGCGGAGGTCGGGGATGCCCGCCCAGTGCGAGATCTGGTCGATCGCGTCATCCGCCGCCTGCTCGATCCGGGCAGAGCCCGCGCCGTCGGATCCGCCGCCGCCGAGCCCGGTGTCGGCGGGGACGGGGACCAGCACGAAGAGGTTCTCATGCCCCTCCGGCGCGACAGTGTCATCGGTCGCGCTCGGGCGGCAGACGTAGGTCGACGCAGGCGAGGGGATCATGGGGCGATCGCTGAAGATCGCGTCGAAGTTGGCATCCCAGTCCTCGGTGAAGAACAGGGAGTGGTGGGGGAGCTCAGGGAGGGAGCCGCGGATGCCGAGCATCACGAGCACGGCACCGGGTCCGCTCGTGCGTCGCTGCCACCACGAGTCGGGGTAGGTGCGCAGGTGCGGCGGGAGCAGTGCCGTCTCGGTGTGGTGCAGGTCGGCGCCGGAGACCACGATGTCGGCGTCCGCGCGGTGCGCGGCTCCGTCGGCATCACGCCACTCCACGCCCGTCACGGTCGGCGTGCCGGAGCGGATGCCGGTGCTGATCGCGGTGACATCGGCATCCAGCACGATCCGTGCGCCCGCGCCCTCCGCCAGCTCGGCGAGGCGCTCGACGACCCGCCAGAAGCCGCCCTGTGGGTAGCTGACGCCCTCGTCGAGATCGAGCGCGCTCATGAGGTGGTACATCGCGGGCGCCGTGCGCGGGTCGGTGCCGAGGAAGACGGCCGGGTATCCCAGCAGCTGCCGGATCACAGGATCGCGGAAACGCCGGGCGGCGAAGGACTGCAGGCGTGTGCCGAGCAGTGTGAACAGTCGGGGGAGGGCTCGCAGCACCTCGGGGGTCATGAGCCCGCGCAACCGGGTGAAAGGGTTGTAGAGGAAGTACCGCTCGGCCATGACGCGTGCGTCGTGCGCCGAGTCGAGGTACGCGTCCAGAGCCTTCGCGGCGCCGGGCTCACGCGACTCGAACAGGCGCGACACCTCCGCGCGCCCCGAGGGCACGGTGACGGACGCTGCGGGGCGGCCTTCGGCATCCGGCGCCTGGAAGACGCGGTACCCGGGGTCGAGGCGCGTCAGGTCGAGCTGCTCCTCGGTCGTGGTGCCCATCATCGCGAAGAAGTGGTCGAAGACCTCGGGCATCAGGTACCACGACGGCCCGGAGTCGAACCGGAAGCCGTCGCGTTCGATGGTGCCCGCGCGCCCTCCGACCCTGCTGTTCTTCTCGTAGACGGTCACGTCGTGGCCGTCTCTGGCGAGAAGTCCGGCGACAGCGAGTCCGGCGACACCGGCGCCGATCACGGCCACCCGGCTCATCGGTCCCGCCCCACAGCCGTCACCAGCACCGATCGTGCGGCGAGCAGGGCCTTGATGGGGTCGGGCACGCGAACCCTCCGCTCGTACAGGGTGGCCGCGGGCGTCGTCGCCACGCGTCGGGTCAGCGATTCGAAGAGGGCTTGCGCGCTGCGCACGGCCGCGCGCGCGTCCTTCGGCAGAAGAGGGATGGAGCGCCGGGCATCGTCGAGCTGGGTCGAGATCGTGCGCACCCACGCATCTCGGTCTGCATCGCCGAGGCGGCCCGATTCTCCGAGATATCCGCGTTGCAGCCGATCGGTGTCGTCGGCGAGATCGCGGAGGAAGTTGACGTTCTGAAAGGCCGCGCCGAGCTGGCGGGCTCCGTGCTCGAGGATCTCGTGCTCCTTGTCGGTGCGGGTCTCATCTCGGAGGAACACCCGGAGGCACATCAGCCCCACCACTTCGGCGGAGCCGTAGACATAGCGTTCGTGCGCCTCGGCGTCGTAGGCGGTGAAACCCGTGGCATCCGCGATGTCGGCGCCCATGGAGTCGAAGAACGGCTGGGTGAGGTCCTCGCCGATGCCGCACTCCCTCGCGGTCCGCGCGAACGCGTGCAGCACGAGGTCGGTGCTGTAGCCGGCGCGCATCGAACGATGGGTCTCGGCGACATACGAGGCGAGTGCCTCAGTCTGCGCCGAGGCGTCGAGACCCGCCTGAGCGGCCACGCCGTCGACGATCTCGTCGGCGATGCGGACCATCGCGTAGATGTTGCGCACGTGCTGCCGGTGCCGCTGCCCGAGCAGGCGGGTCGCGAGCCCGAACGAGGTCGAGTATGCGCGGATCACCTCGGTGGAGGCGGTGTCGGCTGCCCGACTGAAGCGCCCCAGACTCCCGTCCGACGCGTCGCTCGGCGGCAGGGTCATGACTGTCGGCCCTCGAGTCGGGACGCGGAGACCAGGATCGAACGCGCGGCATCCGCGCTGATCTCGCCGGCCAGCTCCGCCTGTGCGAGCAGTGCGTAGACGGCATCCAACTGGTCGCCGATCAGGCCGACGACGAATCGCTCGGCGCCGCATTCGCGAAGCACTTCGCGGATCTCCGAGGCATCGTGCAGGCTCAGGTCAGCCGACCCGAAGCGCCGCTCGACGCGGGGCCAGGCACTGGTCGACCTGGCGAACGCGATGATCGCTGTCTCCTTGCCCTCGCGCAGGTCGGAGAAGGCGTCCTTGCCGTGTGTGCGGTGGTCGCCGAATACACAGAGGAGGTCGTCCTGCAGCTGATACGCCAAGCCCAGGTGGCGTCCGACCACCTGCAGCGTCTCCTCCGCCGACACCGAGGATCCAGCCAGCAGCGCGGCCGCCTGCAGCGGGAGGGAGAACGAGTAGGTCGCCGTCTTGTACACGCTCATGGTGAGCACCGTGTCGACATCCGAGGCGATGATGCCGTGACTCAGGGCGACATCGGTGTGCTCGCCGGCGACGGTCTCGAGGATCGTCCGCTCGACCAGATCGAGGAGACGCCCTCGAGCGTGCGCGGGCACATCCGCACGGGCGAAGCCCATGATGGCCGCCGAGAGCAGCAGGTCGCCCATCAGGATCGCGCTGGATCTGGCCCAGTGCAGCGAGTCCTCCTCGGTCGACCCCGGGCTGGCCGCAGCGAGCTCGCCGATCAGATTGGGCCGTTTGCGCCGGGTCAGGTCTCCGTCGATCACGTCGTCGTGGAGGAGGAAGGCGTAGTGCAGCAGCTCGATGTGCGTGGCGATGTCCACGGCGGCGATGTCAGGCTCGGCGCCCGCGTCGGCCACGAGGGCTCGGTGGATGTCGAGAAGCAATCGCGGGCGCACGAGCTTGCCTCCGAGAGCATGGTCCGCCGTCGCCCGCCAGAGCGCGGCGAACTCCGCGCCGTACGTCTCCGCGTTCTCGCAGTGCAGTGCGAAGCGCTGGCGCAGCACTTCTTCGACCCGGGTGCTCATCTCTTCTCGGATCGCTGTGGATGCCACGGTCATACCGCCCCGAGCTCGCGCAGCCGAGGAAGCTGCTCCACCAGCCAGGGGCTGAAGGCGAAGGGGGCGGCAGTGACGGCGTCGGCGAATTCGGCCGGGTCGACCCAGACCCACTCGGACACCTCGTCGGGGTCGGGGGAGAGCGGTCCGTCCGCGACGGCGATGTGCACCGGGCAGATCTCGTTCTCGACGATCCCGCTCGCATCCACGGCGCGGTAGCGGTAGTCGGGGATCGCGAGCGAGACGTCCGTGATGCGGAGGCCGAGCTCGTCGAGCGCGCGGCGATGGACGGCGTCGGTCATGTCCTCGCCGGGGCGAGGATGGCCGCAGAAGCTGTTCGTCCAGACGCCCGGCCACGTGCGCTTCGCGAGCGCCCGACGCGTCACCAGCAGAAGACCGTCTCTGTTGAGCACGTGGCAGGAGAAGGCCAGGTGCAGGGGAGTGTCCGTCGTGTGCACCGCGTCTTTCGCGATCACGCCGATCGCGACGCCATCCGGGGAAAGGAGGGTGACCTCATCCAACGGGAACCTCCTCGATTTCGCTAGCTTAGCTAATAATCAACATAACATGAATCCAATGGTGTGTAGCATGATGGCATGGACAACGGATCTGACGCCAGTCCCCGGGGGAACGGGGCGTCGGACGTGCTCCCGTATCGGGGCTCCCACTCTCCTGACGGCCTCGCCCATTCGGCGATCTACGACGTCGAATCGAGCGATCCGCGCAGCGTGCTGATCGATCGATCAGGTGTCGCGGAAGAAGATCTGCGTCAGATAGCTCTGGTGATGGGTGCGTTGGGCGACCTGAGGGATGCCGAGCAGAAGCTGTCGCTCGCGTCGAGACGCTACATGCAGCTCAACGAGACAGACATGCGCGCGCTGCACTATCTGATCGTGTGCGCGAACAAAGGCGCGACCGCGACCCCCGGTGGCATCGCCACACACCTCGGCATCTCGACGGCGTCGACCACCAAGCTCCTCGACCGTCTCGAGAAGGGCGGGCACATCCGTCGTGCGCCGCATCCGACAGATCGACGCGCGCTCGCTATCACGATCACGCCGGAGACGCGCCAGGCGGCGATGGAGACCGTCGGTCGTCAGCAGGCCAAGCGCTTCTATTCGGCGGCCCGGCTCACCCCGGAGGAGCGCGATGTCGTCATCCGATTCCTGTCGGACATGGCACAGGAGATCACGCTCCGGGATGAGCCGTGGGCCCAGGCCGGAGTCGTGGCCTCCGAGTGAGTCAGTGCGCGGCGTTGTACGCCTCGACGACGGGTGCCGGAATGCGGCCCCGCTCAGACAGCGTGTAGCCGTTGTCGTTCGCCCAGGCGCGGATCGCCGCGACCTCGGGATTGCGTCCAGGACGCTTCCTCGGAGCCGCAGAGCGCACAGCGCCCGACGAGCCCGCCCGGCGCCCGGCCGAGATGTAGGGCTCGAATGCCTTGCGCAATTCTTCTGCGTGCGCGGTATTCAGATCTATCTCATACGACGCGCCGTTGAGCGAGAAATGAACCGTCTCGCCTTCGCCGACCTCGAGTACGGATCCGTCGATGTCATCGACCAGCTGGTGCACAATTCTTCTCGCCATGGAAATGACATTACCGTGGCGAGAAGAATTGCGACACGTCATCCGAGCCCGGGTCGCGTATTCATTCGTGTCCGGGGTCGATGAGTTTCAGTCCGACGATGCATCCGACGAGTCCGAGCAGCAGCAGAATTCGCAGCCAGGAGATATCGCTGTCGCCGGTGATCATGGCCCAGACCACGGTGAGGGTCGCGCCGATGCCCACCCAGACGGCATAGGCGGTTCCGGTGGAGATGTCGCGCATCGCGAAAGCGAGCCCGATCATGGAGAGGATCAGCCCGCCGACGAAGATGACGCTCGGCCAGAGTTTGGTGAGTCCATCCGATTTGCCCAGGGCGGTCGCCCAGACGGCTTCGAGGACTCCGGATGCGATCAGCACGATCCACGACATGATGGTCCTTTCGGACCAGTCTTTTCGCTCACCGGGTACTGGTCTGCCTCGTCCGGGGCCGGGGTTCACCGACCAGTATCCATGCTAGCCACCCGGTCTGGGCAGTGACTGTGCAGTGGAGCACCTTGTCGTGTCCCGGCCGGCCGCTCAGGGAAGCAGGCCGGCGCGGCGCGCCTTCGTCACGGCAGCGTGACGGGTCGATGCATCGAGCTTCGACATCGCGGTGCCGAGGTACGCCTTGACCGTTCCCTCGCGCAGGCCGAGCTGGCTGGCGATCTCGGCGTTGGTCGCTCCCAGGGCGGCGCAGGCGAGCACATCGGTCTCCCGGCGGGAGAGGTGGACGGTGGGGATCGGTCCGGTCGAAGGTGCGACGGCATCCTCCGCGAGCAGAACGAGTCGGCGCTCGACCTGGGCGATGCGTGCCCGCAGATCCGCGTCGTCCACGGATGCCGCGATGCTGCGCAGCTCGGCGAAGCTCTCGCGCAGCTCTTCGCGCTGGCGCGGGGCGACGGATTCGGGGCCGGGGGAGACGGAGCGCAGACGCCGGTCGACCTCGTCGCGGATGCGGAGCTCCTCCGCGACGGAGTGCGCGACCTGCATCGCAGGGGCGGTCGTGACGCCACCGACGGGCGTCTTCTCCCACGCGCCGGCGTAGAGGACGCCGCGGGGGCGACCGCTCACCACGATGGGCAGCGCCAAGAGGGTCCGCAGCCCCTCGCCGAGGACGAAGACGTCGTAGTCGTGGGTGATCTGCTGCGAGGAGCCGTAGTCGTTGGTCATGCGAGGGCGGAGTTCCATCATCGCCCGACCGCCCAGCCCGCGCTCCGGCCGCACCCTGAGGCCATCGAGGCTGCGGGTGCGATTGCCGACGATGCTCGTGACGCTGACCACGCCCTCATCGATCAGGCCCCCGAATGCGACGGGGAACCGGGTGCGCTGAGCGAGCTCGCGCACCGCTCTGGCGACGAGCTCGGTCTCGGATTCCATCCCTGTCGTCGTGCTCACGACTACCTACTTTCGGGGGTGACGGCCCTGTTCCCCGTTTCGTAGCGTCGACCCTACCATTCGCCCGGCACACGAGGGCGAGCCGTAGACCATGAGGCAAGGAGGCCCCATGACCGACCATTCACCTGCCGATCGGGCAGGAGCGATCGACTACATCGCCGTCGAGGAATCGCCACGATTCCGAGAGCTGAAGAAGACCCAGCGTTCGTTCATCTTCCCGCTCGCTGCATTCTTCCTCATCTGGTATTTCGTCTATGTCCTGCTCGCGGCATTCGCGACGGATTTCATGTCGCAGCGGGTGTGGGGCGATATCACCGTCGGGCTCCTGATGGGACTCGGACAATTCGTCACGACGTTCGCGATCACGATGGGATACGTCGCTTTCGCCAACCGAAAGCTCGACCCGATAGCCACGGAAGTCCGTGAAGAGCTCGAGAAGGCGGAGGCCGGCGCATGAATCTCCTTCACGCGGCGACCGAACAGCCGACCGTCGAAAGCAATCCCGTCCTCAACATCTCGATATTCGCGGCATTCGTCGCGGTGACGCTGTTCATCGTGATCCGCGCCAGCCGCAACAACAAGACCGCGGCCGACTACTACGCGGCCGGACGTTCGTTCACAGGCCCCCAGAACGGGTTCGCGATCGCGGGAGACTACCTGTCCGCCGCGTCGTTCCTCGGAATCTGCGGTGCGATCGCGATCAACGGCTATGACGGCTTCCTCTATTCGATCGGGTTCCTCGTCGCCTGGCTGGTCGCGCTGCTGCTCGTCGCCGAGATGATGCGCAACACGGGCAAGTTCACGATGGCCGACGTGCTGTCGTTCCGGCTCAAGCAGAAGCCCGTGCGCATGGCAGCGGCGATCACCACACTCGCCGTCTGCTTCTTCTATCTGCTCGCGCAGATGGCGGGAGCCGGTGGCCTGGTGTCGCTGCTGCTCGGCATCGACGGCAGGATCGGACAGTCGATCGTGATCGCGGTGGTCGGCGTGCTGATGATCGTCTACGTCCTCATCGGCGGTATGAAGGGCACCACCTGGGTGCAGATCGTGAAGGCGTTCCTGCTCATCGGCGGCGCCATCGCGATGACGATCTGGGTGCTCGCGATCAACGGGTTCAGCCTGAACACGCTGCTCGAGGCGGCCGTCGCCAACTCCGACAAGGGTGATGCGATCCTGGGGCCAGGCCTACAGTACGGTGCGAACCCCTGGGACTTCCTGTCGCTGGGCATGGCGCTCGTGCTGGGAACCGCCGGACTCCCGCACGTGCTGATGCGCTTCTACACGGTCCCGACGGCGAAGGAGGCCCGTCGCTCGGTGGTCTGGGCCATCTGGCTCATCGGCGGCTTCTACCTGCTGACCCTCGTGCTCGGCTACGGCGCCGGCGCCCTCGTCGGGGCCGACGTCATCGCGGCGGCTCCCGGTGGGCCGAACTCCGCGGCTCCGCTCCTCGCGCTGTACCTCGGCGGGCCCGTGCTGCTGGGATTCATCTCGGCTGTCGCGTTCGCGACGATCCTCGCGGTCGTGGCGGGGCTCACGATCACGGCGGCCGCATCGTTCGCGCATGACATCTACGCGAACGTGATCCAGAAGGGCCGCAAGGATGCGGCAGGCAACGCCGTCGAGCCCGACCCGAACGGCGAGGTGCGGGTCGCACGGCGCACGGTGGTCGTGATCGGCATCCTGGCGATCGTCGGCGGCATCGGCGCGCAGGGGCAGAACATCGCCTTCCTCGTCGCACTGGCGTTCGCGGTCGCCGCCTCGGCGAATCTGCCCACCATCCTCTACTCGCTGTTCTGGCGCCGCTTCAACACCCGGGGTGCCGTGTGGAGCATGTACGGCGGGCTCGCTGCGGCGATCATCCTGATCGTGCTGTCGCCGGTGTTCTCGGGGTCGCCCACGTCGATGATCCCCGGGATCGACATCGTGCTCTGGCCGATGAACAACCCCGGGATCGTCTCGATACCGCTCGGGTTCTTCCTCGGCTGGCTCGGCACGATCACGAGTCGGCAGAAGGAGTCCCCGGCGCTCGCCGCAGAGATGGAGGTACGTTCGCTCACCGGATTCGGTGCCGAGAAGGCGACGGATCACTGATCTGCACCGAGAGCTCGGGCCGCAAGAGGCGGTGAACAGCACGTGGACCCCGACGGCCTACTCGTCGGGGTCCACGTCGTCGGTCGGTGCTCAGCCGTGGGACTCGAGGTCGAGCAGGAACGTCTTCCGTTCGGGGTGCGCGCCGTACTGCCCGGGGCTTCCGTCCGACCTCACCACGCGGTGCACCGGAACGATGACGGAGAACGGCGTGAGTCTGCAGGCCGTCCCGACCGCACGCGCGGCACCGGGGCGACCGGCGAGCACCGCGACCTCGCCGTAGCTGAGCCTCTGCCCCCATTCGATCGTGCTGATCGTCTGCAGCGCGGCGCGGGCGAAACCGGTGCTGAGACGCCAGTCGAAGCGCAGGTGCTCGTCGAAGCGCACCGGGGCGCCGTCGAAGTAGTCGTGGAGGAGGTGCGCGAGCTCGTCTGCCGCTCCAGGGTCGGGCTCGGGGACGGAGTGCAGCTGGCCGGAGACGTTCTCGAGGAGCCAGGGGACGGACGGGTCGTCGGATTCCGAGAGGTCGAATCGGACGATCCCCTCGTCGGAGAACACGGCGAGGGCGTCTCCGAAGGGGGTCGGTGCGAAGTCGTAGCGGAAGGTCATGCCTCCATACTGACCTCCGCGGCCGCCCCTCGACGTGCGCGATCACGGTGCCGGGGGAGAGCCCGTCGCCACGTCTCGGCCGTGCAGGAGCAGTCCTCCGCGCATCCGTGTGCCTCCGACCGCCCTCAGAGGGGCGGAAATACGGTGAAACCCGCCCGGGATACCGCCGTCTCGGCGAGGCGCGCTTAGTGTGTGAGGTGTGTGGCGACGTGAAGGCAAGGCTGCGGATGATGCAGCGACCGATGCCTCAGCGACCCTGAGTGCGCCGCCCGAGCCCGTCGTCGGCTTCGGGATCGCCCACGCCGCAGAGGCCGAGCGCACGCGTCTGCGTGCCGAAGCCGCCGACCTCGGTGGCTTGTCGCCCCTCGTGACGTTCCGAGACACCGTCGAATCGGGCATCGACATCTCCAAGGCGCACCCGGGCAGTCTTCCCCAGTTCATCACCGGAAAGTCGACGCTCCTGTCGAACCTCTTCCGCGACGAGGTCGGTCTTCGGACCGCTCGGCTCGCGGCCGAGCGGATCACGGCGAAGAACACGGAGCTCCGCACCGTCCGAGGCATCGAGGCCGTGCATCTCGCCGTCGGCGTCGCGGGATGGCGCATCGGCGGCGCAGACTTCGCGGCTCCCGTCCTGCTCCGTCCGCTCGCCATCCGTCGTCACCACACCGACTTCGAGCTCAAGCTGCAGGGGGCCTTCGAGGTCAACCCCGAGCTGGTGCGCATCGCCCGCGAGCACTTCGGCATCACGATCGATGCCGCAGCGCTGGCCGCGCTCGCGTACGACGGCGGGATATTCAAGCCGCAGCCCGTGATCGACAGCCTTCGGGCGACCACACGATCGATCGACACGTTCACGGTCCTCCCGAGACTCGTGGTCTCGACGTTCGCGGACGTCGGCGGTGCGATGGCGCGCGACGGCGGCAGCCTCGACCACATCGTGCTCAATGCGCTCGCCGGGCACGTGGGCGACCGCGAGCAGGTCTCGGCGCGCAGACCGGAGCCGCACCACACCGGACCGGACGACCGTGCGCCTGCATCCGACAACCTCCTGCTCGACGCGGATGCCGAGCAGGAAGCACTGCTCGCCAAGATCGCCGCCGGGCATTCCCTCACCGTCGCGACGCTCCCCGGCACCGGTGGCACGCAGACCGTGATCAACGCGCTCGGCGAACTGGTGCGCAACGGCAAGCGCGTTCTGGTCGTGTCGGCGAGACGGTCGACGCTCGACGGAGTGCGGCATCGTCTGGCAGGCATCGGACTCGACAGCCTGGCCGTGTCGCCAGCGAGCGTCCGCCGTGACCTCGTGCGCGCGATCGGACGCAACGAGAAGGCGACAGCACCGAAGGTGAGTGACGTCGACGACGCGCTGGTGCGGCTGCGTACCGTGCTGCGCGACTATCGTCAGGCGCTCACGTCTCCTGTCGCGGGGACCACATCGTCCGTGCTCGACGCCACACGCCATCTCACGCGGCTCGCGTCGCTGCCCACTCCGCCGTCGACCACGGCACGGCTCAGCATCGAGACTCTGCGCCGCCTGGCCGATGACCGCTCCTCGGCAGCGGCGGCCCTCGCGTATGCGGCTCGTCTCGGCGAGTTCCGCTTCGGCCCGAACGACTCGCCCTGGTACGGGGTCACGTTCTCGAGCACCGAGGCCGCAAAGTCCGCTCATCAGCTCGCCGGACGGCTGCATTCCGACAGCGTCCCTGCACTGCTCGAGCGCGGCTACGCCCTCATCGCGCAGACGCACATGCGTCCGTTCTCGACAATCGACGAGCTCGGTGAGTACCTGCGGCTGCTGCAGGGCATCCGGGACTCCCTCGATCGCTTCAGCCCGACGGTGTTCGAGCGCCCACTGGGGGAGCTGATCCAGGCGCACGGGTCCCGACGCGACGCGCCCAACATGTCGGGTGCGAACCGACGTCGTCTTCGTCGTCTCGCCAAGGAGTACGTACGCCCCGGCGTGCACGTCACCGAGATGCACGAGTCGCTGCTCCGCATCCAGGCACAGCGCACGCAGTGGCAGCGCTGTGTGGAGGCAGGCGTCGCGCCCGAGGTCCCGCTCGGACTCGCCGACGTCTACGCCTCATGGCAGCGGGTGACGGCCGAGCTGGCCGAGCTCGACGTCGCCCTCGGTCGCCGTGAGCCGCTCTCGACCCTGCCCGTCGAGCGACTCGTGCGGACCCTGGCAGGCCTCGCGGCCAAGTCCGACGTCTTCGACAACCTCGTCGAGCGCGCACAGCTGCGCGATCGCCTCGCCGACCTGGGGCTCGAGCCGCTGCTCGCGGAGCTCTCGGTGCGCCATGTCTCCGAGGCCCGCGTAGGGGACGAGCTGGAGTTCGCCTGGTGGCAGACGCTGCTCGAGCGCGCCCTGCAGGACGACCGTGCTCTTCTGGGCGCGAACACCGCTGTGGTCGACCGTCTCGAGCGCGACTTCCGTCTCGTCGATGAGGCGCACGCGGCGATGGCGGGCCCGCTGCTCGCCTGGCAGCTCGCGAACCAGTGGAAGATCGCGATCGTCGACGAGCCGCAGGAGTCGCAGAATCTGCGCCGCGCGCTGAAGCAGCCGGCCACGACCACCGCCGAGATCGTGAGCGCCGCGCCCACCCTCGTCGACGTGCTGGCGCCCGTGTGGATCTCGTCGCCGTATCTCGTGCCGCAGATTCCCGATTCGGTCGAGTTCGACACGGTTCTCCTCGTCGACGCGGCTGCGATCAACCTCGCGGAGGCCGCACCGGCCATCCGCCGTGCGCGCCAGATCGTCGCGTTCGGCGACCCGGTCACGCAGCTCCCCACCCCGTTCCACGTCGCCGTCGACCCCGGCGCCGAGTGGGAGCACGAGGTCCCGTTCGACGCGGTCTCGGTGTTCGAGCGCCTGTCCGAACTGCTCCCGGTGATGACGCTCACGCGCAGCTATCGGGCCGGCGGCGAAGACCTCGCCGAGCTCATCAACGACGCGTTCTACGGCGGCGAGATCGTCTCCCTGCCGTGGGCGGGCTCGTATCTGGGCCGCGGCAGCCTGACCGTCGATTACGTCGAAGGCGGCACCGGAGCCCCCGACCCCATCTCGGGAGCGGTGGAGAGCCCGGATGCCGAGGTCGCCCGTGTGGTCACCCTGGTCGTCGAGCACGCGGTGCACCGCCCGGACGAGTCGCTCATGGTCGTCACCGCCAGCAGGCGCCATGCCGAGCGCGTGCGCGCCGCGGTCACATCGGCGTTCGCCGGCCGTTCCGACGTCGCAGACTTCGTCGGACGCGACACGGCCGAGCCCTTCGCGGTGCTGACTCTCGAAGAGTCCGTGGCGGAGAGCCGTGATCGCGTGATCTTCTCCCTCGGATTCGGTCTCACCAAGCACGGCCGCGTCCTCAGCGACTTCGGCGACCTGTCGACGCCCGACGGCGAGCGGCTGCTCACGGTCGGCATGACCAGAGCGCGCCGCTCGATGGTCATCGTGTCGTCGATCAGACCGTCCTCGTTCGACGACGGCCGCCTCGAGTTCGGCGCCGCCACCCTGATGTCGATCCTCGGCGGCCTGGCCTCCCGGGGGCGCGAGGCGCGCCTCGAGGATCTCGCCGACCCGCTCACTCTCGCGCTCGCGCGCGAGCTGCGCCGCCTGGGTGCGGCCGTGGACGTCGATTACCGCGGTCTCCTGCCACTCGTCGCCCAGCACAAGGGCAAGGCGGTCGTGATCGAGTCCGACCCCGAGTCACGGGGGGAGTCCCTGCGAGAGGCTCTGCGCCTGCGCCCGCACGTGCTGCGCCGCCTCGGCTGGCACTACGTCCGCGTCCACGCCTTCGACCTCTACAGCGATCCCGTGACCGCGGCTGCCCGCATCGCAGAGGTCCTCGGCATCTCGGCATCCGCTGTCCGCGCCGAGAACGACACGCAGCCGATCGATCTCATCGATCCGCAGAATGACTGATCAGCCCGACCCGAGTGCTCCGCGGCAGAAGGTCGTGCGGGTTCCGGGATCCCGCCGCGCGCGATTGACGCCCGTTCCCGGCACGGACATCGACCCGGAGACGGCGGCGACTCAGAAGCCGATCGCGTCGGCCCCTCGCGTGCCGAAGGGACCGAAGGGGCCCAACGACGACCGGCTGATGCAGGACGTGCCTCCCCACTACTGACTCGGATATGACGAAGCGCACGGCCTCCACGGGACCGTGCGCTTCGTATGAATGCGGTGAGCGTCAGCTGCGGGCGTTCCGGGCGAGCAGATCGCGGATCTCGACGAGCAGCTCGGCCTCGGTCGCGGCGGCCGGCTCCTCGGCGGGCTCTTCTGCGGCGGTGCCCTTGCGAGCCTCGACGCGCGCCTTGAACGTGTTCATCGGAAGGACGAAGACGAAGTAGACGACGGCTGCGACGGCGAGGAAGCTGATGATCGCCGAGATCAGGTCGCCGATCGGGAACGTGACCTCGTCGCCGTAGATGTTCTTGACGGTCCAGCCGAACTCGCCGGTGGCGTCGGCCTGGAAGAACAGGGCGACGAGGGGGGTGATGATGCTGTTCACGAGAGCGGTGACGATGGCCGTGAATGCGGTGCCGATGACGACCGCGACAGCCAGGTCGATGATGTTGCCGCGGAGGATGAAGTCCTTGAAACCTTTGAGCATGGGAACCTCCGGAGGTCCGTTGTGGGTCAGGAAGAGGCGGTGCTCGACGCGGGCGCCGGGGTGGCGCTCTTCGTCGGCTCCGACTTCGATGATGCCGGGGTCGATGCCGATGCACCGGACCCTGCCCGCGAGTCGGTGCGATAGAAGCCGGATCCGTTGAACGTCACGCCGATGGATCCGTACTGCTTGCGCAGCTCACCGCCGCACTCGGGGCAGACGGTCAGAGCGTCGTCGGAGAAGCTCTGCACGGCGTCGAAGGCATGGCCGCAGGAACGGCAGGCATAGGCATAGGTGGGCATTGCGGTCCTCGCGGGGGTCAGCGTCGCGACTGCGACAGGAGAAGGGTCTGCGTGGGGGTCACGACGCCGGTGACCGGCTGGTCGTGAACCTCCCGCGGCAGGAAGTCGAGTACCTCGGAATCATAGATGACCGCGTAGACCGGCGGGCACTTCTCCATCGATCCGATCGTCTTGTCGAAGTAGCCGCGGCCCCAGCCCATGCGCATCCCGGTGCGGTCGACGGCCGCGGCGGGGATCACCATCAGATCGACGTCGTTGACGGCGATCGGCCCCAATACCTCGCCGGTCGGCTCCGGAAGCCCGAACAGGCCTTCGGCGACGTCGTCATCGTCGGTCGCGACGGCCCAGTCGAGCAGACCGTCCGCGCGCGTGACGGGAAGGAGCACGCGGATGCCGCGGCGCACTGCGCCGGTCACGAACTCGCGTGTGCCCGGTTCTGTCGTCGTGGAGAGGAAGCACGAGATCGACTGCGCTCCGAGCGATTCGACGAGCTCGTCCAGACGCTGCGTGATGGCTGCAGCTGCGTTCTCCCGCTGCGAGTCGCTGAGCAGCTGGCGGCGCTCGCGGAGCTCGGCACGCAGCGCGCGCTTCTCATGCTCGACGTCATGGGACATGCTTCCGAGTCTACGGCGGCATCCCGGCTAGGCTGTGACGATGGGAACCATGAAGATGAAGGCCGTTATTCCCGCCGCAGGACTGGGGACGCGATTCCTGCCGGCGACGAAGGCGATGCCGAAGGAGATGCTGCCGGTCGTCGACAAGCCGGCGATCCAGTATGTGGTCGAAGAAGCCGCGAGCGCCGGGATCGACGACATCCTCGTCATCATCGGACGCAACAAGAACGCGATCTCGAACCACTTCGACGCGGTGCCGGAGCTCGAGGTCAAGCTCATGGAGAAGGGTGATACCGGTCGCCTGGAGCGTGTCATCCATTCGAGCGACCTCGCCGACATCCACTTCGTCCGCCAGGGCGAGCCCAAGGGGCTCGGGCACGCGGTGCTGCGGGCCCGCACTCACGTCGGAGACAGCTCGTTCGCCGTGCTCCTCGGTGACGACCTCATCGACGAGCGCGACCCGCTGCTGACCGCCATGATCGCCGAGCACGAGCGCAGCGGTGCCGCGGTCATCGCCCTCATGGAGGTGGACCCCGCGAACATCCACATGTACGGCGCCGCAGCCGTCGAGGAGATCGACGGATCCGACTCCGTGCGCGTGACCGGTCTCGTCGAGAAGCCCGCGCAAGAGGACGCACCGTCGAACCTCGCGATCATCGGCCGCTACGTCCTGCCCGCATCGATCTTCGACGTGCTCGAGCACACCGAACCCGGCAAGGGCGGCGAGATCCAGCTCACGGATGCTCTGCAGGAGCTGGCGACCCGGCCCGAGGGCCCCGGCGTCGTCGGCGTGATCTTCCGCGGACGCCGCTACGACACCGGCGACCGCGTCGACTACATCAAGGCGATCGTCCAGCTCGCCTCGGACCGCGACGACCTCGGCCCCGAGCTGCGGCCGTGGCTGAAGGAGTTCGCGGAACGCCTCTAGGCGTCGTCGCGGCGTCGGAGCGCTCGGATGGATCAGGCGACGGGGATGAGGCACGGTCCGATCGAGCTGCGTCTCGTGCGGTCTCGGGATGCCAGGCCGCTGCAGCATGAGCTTCTGAGCAACCGCTCGTGGCTGCAGCCGTGGGAGGCCACCGTCCCGTACGGATCCGTCTCGTTCGACATGCGGCTCAGCATCCGACGTCTGCTCCAGCAGTACCGCGACGGTCAGGGCTACCCGTTCGTCATGGAGTACGACGGAGAGGTCGCCGGGCAGCTCAACGTCTGGGGTGTCTCCCGGGGGTCGCTCTGCTCGGCGACGATCGGCTACTGGGTGAGCGAGCGATTCGCCGGCAAGGGCATCACTCCGACGGCGGTGGCGCTGGCCACGGACGCATGCTTCACCGAGTACGCGCTGCATCGGATGGAGATCTGCATCCGACCCGAGAACGCGGCGAGTCTGCGCGTGGTGCAGAAGTTGGGCTTCCGCTATGAGGGGCTTCGTCGGCGCTACATCCACATCGACGGGGACTGGCGCGACCACTATGCGTTCGCGCTCACTCGGGAGGATGTTCCCCAGGGCGTGCTGGCGCGATGGCTCAACGGTCAGGTTCCCCCGGACGCCGCGACGATCCCTCCGTCGGACCGACTCGCGATCTGAGGGCGCGACACGCCGAACTCGTCGCGACACACGCCCGGACTGAGCCGTGTGAACAGCGATGTTCCCGTACCGTTGTCGACATGGACGGGCCGGTGCTGAGCGGGGGAGTGATAGTCCTCGTCGCCGTGCTCCTGTGGATGCTCTATCTGCTGCCCTCGTGGCGCGGTCGTTTTCAGTACGACGCCGCCGAGCGCAACGCCGTCCGTCTGAACCAGGCTCTGCGTGTCTTGGCCGAGACCAGCGAGACGCCCGGTGAGGTGCGCCTCGAACTGAACGCTCGAACGGCCCTCGCGCAGCAGAAGCTCGCGAAGCGGGTGCAGTCCGAGAAAGAGGCCGCCGAGCTCATGCTTCTCCGCGAGGAGCTCGCGGCCGCCCGGGCGGATCCGGTCGTCCGACAGGCGCGTGCGCGTCGACGGGTGCGCATCGTCTCGACCTCTGTACTCGTTCTGGGACTGGCTCTCACGGGACTCGGTGTGTGGCAGGTCGTCGCGACCCAGGCTCAACTTCTTCTCTGGCTCGGTGGCGCGACAGTATTCGCTGCCGGATTCGCTCTTCAGCGCATGGCGTCGGTTGCGGCTCGTGCCGCTCGGCGACTGGTCGCTCCGATCGAGCAGCCCGTCGCCCGCGTCGAACCGAAGCTGCACGATCAGGGCCGTGCCACCTGGACGCCGCGTCCGCTTCCCGAGCCGTTGGTCTCGGTCGCGGGGTCCCGCGCGCAGGTCGCACGGGCCGAGATGGATGCGCAGGAGGAGCGTCGTACCGCTGCTCGTCTCGCCGAGCTGCGCGAGCGCGCCGAGCGGATGGCGCCGGCGACGCCCGTGCAGATCCCGGCAGCCGCGTCGCCCTTCGCGAAGATGGGTTACGTGGACGACGCCGAGATCGAGGCGCACGTGCGTGACCTGCTCGCGAAGCGCGCAGCCGGCTGATCTCACCGGCACGGGCACCTCTTCCGGCGTGATAGCGTAGAAGACGTCAGGGCCTATGGCGCAGTTGGTAGCGCGCCTCGTTCGCATCGAGGAGGTCAGGGGTTCGAATCCCCTTAGGTCCACCGACAGAAGAGAACCCCCCGAGCGAAGCACGGGGGGTTCTCTTCTGTCTATCAGGCTGAGTGATTCGGGGAGCTTCCGAGCGGAGCACGTGAAGCGGAGTCCCCTTAGGTCCACAGACGAAGAAGCCCTTCCGAGCGCAAGCACGGAGGGGCTTTCTTCGTCTATACGGCTGAGTGATTCGGGGAGCTTCCGAGCGGAGCACGTGAAGCGGAGTCCCCTTAG
>NZ_JAVTIZ010000004.1:0-348187 GCF_031843845.1 Microbacterium sp. WCS2018Hpa-23 | reverse complement strand
TGGTACTGCAGGGGGGACCCTGTGGGAGAGTAGGACACCGCCGGACTTCTTTTAAGCAAATGGCCACCCATCGTTGGGTGGCCATTTTGCGTTAACAACATCTAGAACAGGGAGCATCATGCCGGAAGACCAAGAGCGCCGTCCGCGTCGCAACGACGACAATGGATCGCGCGGTCACCGTCCTTCCGGCGGACGCCCCGACCAGAACCGCAGCAGCGGCCCCCGTCGTGATGACGCATCCCGTTCGGGTGGGTACAACCGCGACAACCGCGATGGTGGTGCTCCTCGCTCGGGTGGGTACAACCGCGACGGTGGCGCCCCTCGCACCGGTGGGTACAACCGTGACGGTGGTGCTCCTCGCACGGGTGGCTACAACCGCGATAACCGCGATGGCGGCGCTCCTCGCACGGGTGGCTACAACCGCGACAACCGCGACGGTGGAGCCCCTCGTTCCGGCGGTTACAACCGCGATGGTGGTGCTCCTCGCACGGGTGGGTACAACCGGGACAACCGCGATGGCGGTGCTCCCCGCACGGGTGGCTACAACCGCGACAACCGCGATGGCGGCGCTCCTCGTTCGGGTGGGTACAACCGGGACAACCGCGATGGCGGCGCTCCTCGTTCGGGTGGGTACAACCGGGACAACCGTGATGGTGGCGCTCCTCGCACGGGTGGGTACAACCGGGACAACCGCGATGGTGGAGCTCCTCGCACGGGTGGCTACAACCGTGACAACCGCGATGGTGGAGCCCCTCGCACGGGTGGCTACAACCGCGATAACCGCGATGGTGGAGCCCCTCGCACGGGTGGGTACAACCGTGACAACCGTGACGGCGGTGCTCCTCGCACGGGTGGGTACAACCGTGACAACCGCGATGGCGGTGCTCCTCGCACGGGTGGCTACAACCGCGACAACCGCGACGGTGGTGCTCCCCGCACGGGTGGCTACAACCGCGACAACCGCGACGGTGGCGCTCCCCGCACGGGTGGCTACAACCGTGACAACCGCGACGGTGGCGCTCCCCGCACGGGTGGGTACAACCGCGATAACCGCGATGGTGGTGCTCCTCGTTCGGGTGGGTACAACCGCGATAACCGTGATGGTGGCGCGCCCCGCACGGGCGGCTACAACCGCGATAACCGTGATGGTGGCGCTCCCCGCACGGGTGGCTACAACCGTGACAACCGCGACGGTGGCGCGCCCCGCACGGGCGGCTACAACCGCGACAACCGCGACGGCGGCGCCCCTCGCACGGGCGGCTACAACCGCGACAACCGCGACGGTGGAGCCCCCCGCACAGGCGGATACAACCGCGATGACCGTGCACCCCGCCAGGACCGTGACTCGTCTCGCTCCTACCCGCAGCGCGGGGGAGCGGGTCGCGAGCGTCCCGTCCAGGCCGATGGTGATCGTCCGCGGTTCAACGACCCGCACATCCCCGACGAGGTCACCGCGCGCGACCTGCACACCTCCGCTCGCAACGAGCTGAAGACGCTGAGCAAGGAGAACGCCGACCTCGTCGCGCGTCACCTGGCCATGGCATCCCGTCTCATCGACGAAGACCCCGCGCTCGCTCACGAGCACGCCCTCGCGGCGTCGCGTCGCGCAGGTCGTATCGCCATCGTCCGCGAGACGCTCGGCATCACGGCCTATGCGACCGAGGACTTCGCGCTTGCCCTCCGCGAGCTGCGCACCTACCGTCGCATCTCCGGCAAGGACGACCAGATCGCCCTCATGGTCGACAGCGAGCGCGGTATCGGCCGCCCCGACCGTGCGCTCGAGACCGGCCGCGCGATCGACCGTTCCGCTCTCACCACCCCCGTCCGTGTCTCGCTGGCGATCGCCATGTCGGGCGCACGTCTGGACCAGGGCGACCTGGAACTCGCACTCGGCGAGCTCGAGATCCCGGAACTCGACCCGGACCGCGCGTTCGAGTGGAGCCCCGCGCTCTTCGCCGCTCGTGCCGCCGTTCTCGAAGATCTGGGACGCAACGACGAGGCTGAGTTCTGGGCGCACCGTGCCGAGGTCGCTGCCGAAGCACTCGGTGTCGACGAGGCCGGCGACGAGGAGATCATCATCGAGGACGGCCTCATCGAGGGCGAATTCGACGACGAGGGCCACGCTGAGCAGCCCGTCGTTGAAGACTCGGACGCTGATGCGGCCGAAACCGTCACGGACGATGCAGATGCAGATGCAGATGCAGACGCAGTCGCAGACGCCGAGATCGAGCCCGAACCGTCGATCGACGACGAGGTGCGCGAGCTTCTCGGCGAGGGCCACGACGAGGACGACGAGACCGAGCCCAAGTCCGACGAGTCCGATTCCGCCCCCGAGGACGAGAAGCGCTCCGCATCCGATTCCTCCGAGGAGGCGTAGTGGGGTTGTTCTCGAAGAAGCCTGCGCTTCGGACGCCTCTCGACGGGGTGGATGCCGTGCTGGCCGACCTCGACGGCGTCGTCTACGCGGGTCCGGGCGCTCTGCCACACGCAGTGGAGAGCCTCAACGCCGCCGCGGCATCTGCGCGACTCGGGTACATCACGAACAACGCGTCGCGCACCGATGCCTCGGTAGCCGAGCACCTGACGAGCCTCGGGCTCGATGTCGCTCCGGCTGATGTGATCATCAGCCCCCAGGCGGCGATGCGCCTCCTCGCCGGGATCGTCCCGCCTCCGGCGACGCTCCTGATCGTCGGGGGAGCTGGACTCGTCGACGAGGCGGAGAAAGCCGGCTACACGGTGACCCGCAGCGCTGAGGATGCTCCGGACGCCGTCGTGCAGGGGTTCGCTCCCGAAGTGGCGTGGACCGATCTGGCCGAGGCCGCCTTCGCGCTGAAGGTGCCTGAAGAGGACGGCGGCATCCCCTGGATCGCCACCAACACCGACTGGACGATCCCCCGTGAACGCGGTGTCGCGCCCGGCAACGGGACGCTCGTGTCCGCCGTGCACACGGCCATCGGCCGTCTCGCGACCGTCGCAGGAAAGCCCGAGACTCCGATCTTCGAGGAGGCGACGGAGCGTTTCGGCGCGAAGAAGCCCCTGTTCATCGGAGACCGCCTCGACACCGACATCCTCGGTGCCGTCCGTGCAGGCATCGACTCCGCGCTCGTGCTCACGGGCATCGACCGCCCCAAGCACGTGCTCGCGGCTCCTGAGGGATCCCGGCCGACGTACATCCTCAGCGACCTCCGGGAACTGCATGAGCCGTACCCCGAGGTCACGTCGAAAGACGGCGTCCATTCGGTCAACGGCGCATCCGTGCGCGTCGTGGGAGCTGACGTCGAGATCGTCGCCGAGGGCGACTCGCAGATCGACCTGTTGCGCGCCGGTGCGGCCGCGATCTGGGCATCCGGAACTCCGGTGTTCGTGCTTCGCGTACCCGAGCGTCTCTACGACGACCCGTTCCACCGTCCCTGATCGGCGCCGGCGCGGGCCAGGTGGCTCCCGCCGCCGTGGCTCCGTCGAGTTGTCGGCCCCGCCGCGTACAGTAGAGCCGTGAGCGATGAGACGACGAACGCACCGACCGACGGTCTGTGGAGTCGCCTGCGCCTGATCGAGGGTCAGCCTCTCGCTGCCCGGGCGGGCGCATACTCCGGGCTGCATGACGAACTCTCCCGCCGCCTCGACAGCGGCGCGAAGCTCGATCAGCGCGACGCACCGGGCGCCTGATGACGCGACTCGATGCCGCCCTCGCCGCGCGAGGTCTCGCCCGTTCGCGCACTCACGCCGCCACTCTGATCGCGGAAGGTGTGGTGAGCATCGACGGCCGACCGGTGGTGAAGGCCTCGACGCCCGTCGCTGATTCCGCCGAGATCACCGTCGCCGCGACCGATCACTACGTCGGGCGGGCGGCCCACAAGCTGATCGCCGCACTCGACGGCTTCGCGATCTCTGTCGAGGGGCGCCTCGCGCTCGACATGGGAGCCTCCACGGGCGGGTTCACCCAGGTGCTCCGCGAGCGCGGAGCTCGTCGGGTTCTCGCTGTCGACGTCGGGCACGACCAGATGGCGTCGTCCATCGCGGCCGACCCGGCGGTCGTTCTCGTCGAGGGGTATAACGTCCGTCACATGACGCCCGAGAATCTGAAGGACGTCACGGGTGAGACCGAGGCTCCCGACCTGATCGTCGGCGATCTCTCCTTCATCTCCCTCGAGCTCGTCCTTCCCGCAGTCGCGGGCGTCGCCGCGCCTACGTCCGACATCGTGCTGCTGGTGAAACCGCAGTTCGAGGTCGGGCGCACCGCGGTGCGCGGCGGGCTCGTCACCGACCCCGCGACTCGTGCCGACGCCGTGGCTCGCACCGCATGGAGCGCATTCGACGCAGGACTCGGGATGCTAGGCATCCTTCCCTCCCCGATCCTGGGGACGCACGGCAACTCGGAGTATCTTCTGCACCTCGCGTCGGGGCGCGGAAGCGATCCGTCAGAATGGTCGGACCGCATCAACACACTGGCAGGGAGACGATGAACGAGCGCAACATCCTGGTCGTCGCCCACGCCGGGCGCGAGGACACGGTCGAGGCAGCCCGGAAGGTGATCGACGAGCTGCGCGGGGCCGGTGCGCGCCCGGTGCTCGCGGCCGACGACAGCGTCGACCTGCGCGCGGTCGACCCTCGCTTCGCCGACGTCGACGTGCTCGGTGAGACGGTGCAGCAGGACGAACTCGAACTCGCCATCGTCCTCGGAGGCGACGGCACGATCCTCCGTGCCGCCGAGCTCGTGCGCGGCTGCGCGGCACCGGTGCTCGGCATCAACATGGGCCACGTCGGCTTCCTCGCCGAGATCGATCGCGACGACATGGACGCTGCCGTGCGCCGCGTCATCGACCGCGACTACGATGTCGAAGACCGTCTGGCCCTGTCTGTGCGGGTCAAGGACGTCGACGGCACGGTCGTGTACGAGACCTTCGCCTTGAATGAGGCGACGGTCGAGAAGGCCAGCCGTGAGCGCATGATCGAGGTCGTGCTCGAGATCGACGGACTCCCGCTGTCGAGCTTCGGCTGCGACGGCATGGTCGTGTCGACCCCGACAGGGTCCACCGCCTACAACTTCTCGGCAGGCGGCCCTGTCATCTGGCCGAGCGTCGAGGCCATCGCCGTCGTACCGCTCTCAGCGCACGCGCTGTTCGCGAAGCCGCTCGTCGTGAGCCCGGATGCCGCAGTGGCGATCGAGATGCTCGAAGGCACCTCGGGCGCCGGCATCCTCTGGTGCGACGGGCGACGATCGCACGACCTCCCGCCGGGTGCGCGTGTCGTGGTGCGGCGCTCGTCGCGCCCCGTGCGGCTCGCCCGTCTGCACCCCACCGCGTTCACGAACCGGCTGGTGCGCAAGTTCCAGCTGCCGGTCGCGGGCTGGCGGGGACAGGGGCCGATCGCATGATCGAGGAGATGCGGATGCAGGGGCTCGGCGTGATCGCCGACGCCGTGCTGCCTCTCGGCGCAGGTTTCACCGCGATCACGGGCGAGACCGGTGCGGGCAAGACCATGGTCGTGACGGGCCTCGGGTTGTTGCTCGGACAGCGTGCGGACTCCGGCGCGGTGCGCGCAGGAGCGACGCACGCATCGGTCGCCGGGGTCTGGATCGTGCCTGAGACGGGCGACGTCGCCGACATCGTCGCGGATGCCGGGGGAGAGCTGGAGCCCGCAGGAGCGGGCGCTGCCGAGCTGTATGTGTCGCGCACGCTCAGCGCCGAGGGGCGCAGCCGAGCGAGCGTCGGAGGCCGCGCAGCCCCCGCGGGGGTGCTCTCCGCCCTTGCCGAGGAACTCGTCGTCGTCCACGGACAGTCCGAGCAGCTTCGACTGCGCTCATCCGCGGCTCAGCGCGATGCCCTCGACCGCTTCGGAGGTGCGTCCATCGCCACTGCGCTCGAGGCGTACTCCTCGTCGTTCGCGCGCTGGCGTGAGCTCGACGCCGAGATCACCGACATCACGGAGAACCGCGATCGACGGGCCGAAGAGGCCGCGCGCCTGCGCGAAGCCCTCGCCCTGATCGAGGCAGCTGCGCCCGAGCCAGGCGAGGACGTCGAGCTGTCCGCGCGGGCCGAACGCCTGGCGAATGCGGAGGAGCTCCGTCTCGCCGCCTCCCTGGCCCACGGCGCGCTTTCGAACGAAGAGGGCGAGCCCGACGCATCCGCCCTGATCGCCGAAGCGCGTCGAGCGCTCGAGCGCGTCTCCGACACGTCTCTCACCGAGATCTCCGCCGGCCTCGCCGACATCGGCTATCGCATCGCCGATGTCGCAGGCCAGCTGTCCGCGTACCTTGCCGATCTCGACGAGACCGGCCCGCATGAGCTCGCAGCGGTCGAGGAGCGCCGCGCGGCCCTCGGAACCCTGATCCGCGCGCACGGCTCGCTCGATGAGGCACTGGAACTCTGGCAGACGGGTTCTGCTCGACTCGCCGAACTCGACGACGACGGCGAGCGACTGGATCGGCTCGAGGCGGAACGCGACGCCGCTCGCAGAGAACTCGACGCCCGAGCCGATGCGCTGACCGCGGAGCGCACGGCAGCCGCCGCGAAGCTCGGCGTCGCCGTGAGTGATGAGCTGCACGCGCTCGCCATGCCCGACGCCCGACTCGAAGTGGCAGTCACACCGGGTGCCGAGAGCACGCACGGGCGCGACGATGTCGCGATCCTGCTGGCGCCGCACCCCGGAGCCGAGCCGCGCTCGGTCGGCAAGGGGGCGTCCGGGGGAGAGCTCTCCCGTGTCATGCTCGCGATCGAGGTCGTGATCGCCGGAACAGACCCCGTTCCGACCTTCGTGTTCGACGAGGTCGATGCCGGCATCGGCGGGGCCGCGGCGATCGAAGTCGGACGACGACTCGCCCGACTCGCGGAGAAGTCGCAGGTCATCGCGGTGACACATCTCGCGCAGGTCGCGGCGTTCGCTACGAACCACCTGTCGGTCGTCAAATCCCACGATGGCGCGGTCACGGCGTCGAGCGTCCGCCGTCTGGAAGGGGAGGAACGCGAGGCAGAGATGGCCCGACTGCTCTCCGGGCTGACCGATTCGGACGCGGCGATCACCCATGCTCGGGAACTTCTCACCCTCGGCACCTCCACTGACTGATAGGATCGAAGCCCGTGATGAACTCTTCTTCTGCGGGGCCCAAGAACGACACGACCAAGCACATCTTTGTGACGGGTGGTGTCGTTTCGTCTTTGGGTAAGGGGCTCACTGCCGCAAGCCTCGGAAACCTTCTGACGGCACGCGGACTCCGCGTCGTCATGCAGAAGCTCGACCCGTATCTGAACGTCGATCCGGGCACGATGAACCCGTTCCAGCACGGCGAGGTCTTCGTCACGGACGACGGCGCCGAGACCGATCTCGACATCGGGCACTACGAGCGCTTCCTCGACATCAACCTGTCGCAGGCCGCCAACGTCACGACCGGCCAGATCTATTCGCAGGTCATCGCCCGCGAGCGCCGCGGGGAGTACCTCGGCGACACCGTGCAGGTCATCCCGCACATCACCGACGAGATCAAGCGGCGCATGCGTCTGCAGGCGACCGAGGACCCCCGTCCCGACGTCATCATCACCGAGGTCGGCGGCACGGTCGGCGACATCGAGTCCCAGCCGTTCCTCGAGGCGGCACGTCAGCTCCGCCACGAACTCGGTCGCGACAGCGTGTTCTTCGTGCACGTGTCTCTCGTGCCCTTCATGGGCGCGTCCGGCGAGCAGAAGACCAAGCCCACCCAGCACTCGGTCGCCGCCCTCCGCCAGGTCGGCATCCAGCCCGACGCACTCGTGCTGCGCAGCGACCGTCCGGTCAGCGAGAGCAACCGCAACAAGATCGCGCTCATGTGCGACGTCGACGCCGAGGGCGTCATCAACACGGTCGACCTGCCGAGCATCTACGACATCCCGTCGACGCTCAACGACCAGGGCCTCGACTCGTACATCGTGCGTCGACTCGGCCTCGACCAGAAGGCCGCAGATGAGGTCGACTGGTCGCGCTGGAGCAAGGTGCTGCACGCGGTGCACAACCCCAAGCACGAAGTGACGATCGGTCTGGTCGGCAAGTACATCGACCTCCCCGACGCCTACCTCTCGGTCACCGAAGCCCTCAAAGCCGGCGGCTTCGCCCAGGAGACCAAGGTCAACATCCGCTGGATCCCCTCCGACCGCTGCGAGACCCCCGAGGGCGCGCAGGAGCAGCTCGCCGCGCTCGACGGCATCTGCGTGCCCGGTGGATTCGGCATCCGCGGCATCGAGGGCAAGCTCGGCGCGCTGAAGTTCGCACGCGAGCAGGGCATCCCCACGCTCGGCCTCTGCCTCGGCCTGCAGTGCATGGTCATCGAGTACGCTCGCGACGTGGCCGGCATCGCCGGAGCATCTTCGAGCGAGTTCGACCCCGAGACCACCGAGCCCGTCATCGCGACGATGGCCGAGCAGGTCGAGATCCTCGACGGCGGCGACCTGGGCGGCACGATGCGTCTCGGCCTCTACAAGGCTGCGCTGGCCGAGGGGTCGCTGGCGAGTGAGCTGTACGGTGCCCCGGAGGCCTCGGAGCGCCACCGCCACCGCTACGAGGTCAACAACGCGTACCGCACACGTCTGTCCGAGGCCGGTCTCGTCTTCTCGGGCCTGAATCCCGAACTCGACCTTGTCGAGTACGTCGAGCTTCCGCGCGACGTGCACCCGTACTACATCGCCACGCAGGCCCATCCCGAGCTCCGCTCGCGTCCGACCGACCCGCACCCGCTGTTCCGAGGTCTGGTCGGAGCCGCGATCGAGCGTCACCGCTCGAGTGAGCTCTTCGACGTCGAAGCCGATGCCTGAGTTCGGCGGGAGCCGTTGCATGAGTTCGGCGGAGCCGATGCGTGAGTTCGGCGGAGCCGATGCGTGAGTTCGGCGGAGCCGATGCCTGAGCTCGACGTGCTGCGGGACGAGCCCTTCGAGCCCGAGGTCCTCCACAGCGAGGTCGGGTTCGAGGGCGTCGTCTGGAACGTGCGCGACGAACGCGTGCGCTACGGCGACGGCGAGATCCGCCGCCAGTATGTCGCGCACACGGGCGCCGTCGCGATCCTCGCGCTCGACGACGACGGGCGCGTGCTGCTGATCCAGCAGTATCGGCACCCGATCCGTCACCGCGACTGGGAGCTGCCTGCCGGCCTGCTCGACATGCCGGGGGAGGAGCCCGTCGAGGCTGCTCGCCGCGAGCTCGCCGAGGAAGCCGACCTGGTGGCCGCCGACTGGGAGCCCCTCGTCTCGTCGTGGACCACACCCGGTGGCAACGACGAGGTGATCCACATCTTCCTCGCGACGGGCATCTCGGCAGCGTCGTCCGCGCATGCGCGGGAGGACGAAGAGGCCGACATCCGCGTCGAATGGGTTCCTCTCGACGACGCAGTCAGCGCCGTGCTCGACGGCCGCATGCGCAACGGCATCCTCAGCATCGGTGTGCTCGCGGCCGCGCAGAGGCTGCGCGACCGGAGCTGAGCATGCAGCTCGATCGTGCGTTGGACACGTATCTGCGTCACGTCACGATCGAACGCGGGCTGAGCGAGCACACGATCGCCGCGTATCGCCGAGATCTCGGCGGCTACCTGGAGTGGTTGGATGCCGCGGGCATCGTAGACACAGCCGAGATCACGCCGGCGGTCGTCGGACGCTTCATCGCGGATCGCTCTTCGGCCGACCCGGCACCGGCCGCGACCAGCCTCGCCCGACTGCAGTCGTCCGTTCGGGGGTGGCACCGGTTCCTCGCCCGCGAGGGCATCGAGGACGACGACCCCAGCGGCCGTCTGCGTCCGCCCAAGGCTCCGCAGCGCCTGCCCAAGGCGCTGACCATCGACCAGGTCGAGCGGCTTCTCGGTGCGCCGAGCGCCGAGGATCCCCTCGGCATCCGCGACCGGGCACTGCTCGAGCTGCTCTACGCGACCGGCGCGCGGGTGTCGGAGGCTGTGGGTCTCGACGTCGACGACCTCGCCCACGGCGATGTCCTGCGGCTTCGGGGCAAGGGATCGAAGGAGCGCATCGTTCCGGTCGGATCGTTCGCCCGCGCGGCGGTGGACGCGTACCTCACGCGGGTGCGGCCGGGCCTCGCGGCGAAGGGGCGAGCGTCGGCCCGTCTGTTCCTCGGTGCGCGCGGTGCTCCGCTGTCTCGGCAGAGCGCGTGGCTCGTGATCCGTGCGGCAGCCGAGCAGGCGCAGATCACCGCCGAGGTCTCTCCGCACACCCTGCGCCACTCGTTCGCGACGCATCTGCTGCAGGGCGGCGCCGACGTACGCGTGGTGCAGGAGCTGCTCGGGCATGCATCGGTGGCGACGACGCAGATCTACACGCACGTGTCGGTGGACACCCTGCGCGACATCTATGCGACCGCCCACCCCCGGGCCCGTTGACTCGCCACGCGCGGGCGGCGCGGCGAAAACGCGGGATCGCCGGGGCTGAGGCGTCGATCCCCCCGGGCGATCGCTAGAATCGACCAAGCACGAAGGAGCAGGAGAATCGGTGGCTGAGAACGCGGCGAAGTCCAGGGCGAAGACGTCGAAGACCGACGACACACCCATGGGACCCACCGGGCGTCCCTATCACGGCTTCGCGACCCCGGAACCGCTCGCCTCGCACGGTCCCGCTCGCATCATCGCCCTGTGCAACCAGAAGGGCGGCGTCGGCAAGACGACGACGTCGATCAACCTCGCCGCGGCACTCGCCGAATACGGTCGCAAGGTGCTCGCCGTCGACTTCGACCCCCAGGGCGCGCTGTCGGCCGGCCTCGGCATCCAGACGCACGACGTGCCGACCATCTACGATCTGCTGCTCGACACGAAGCGCGATGCGCACGACGCGATCGTGCAGTCGGGCGTCGAGGGGCTCGACGTGATGCCCGCCAACATCGACCTGTCCGCCGCCGAGGTGCACCTCGTCAACGAGGTCGCGCGTGAGACGATCCTCGCCCGCGTGCTGCGTCAGGTGGCGGGGGAGTACGACGTCATCCTCATCGACTGCCAGCCGTCGCTGGGTCTGCTGACCGTCAACGCGCTGACTGCCGCGCACGGCGTGATCATCCCGCTCGAGTGCGAGTTCTTCGCGTTGCGCGGTGTGGCGCTGCTGATCGAGACCATCGACAAGGTGCGCGACCGGCTGAACCCGTCGATCACGATGGACGGCCTCCTCGCCACGATGTACGACCCGCGCACGCTGCATTCGCGCGAGGTGCTCGAGCGCGTGGTCGAGGCGTTCGGAGACGACGTGCTCGAGACCGTGATCGGGCGCACGGTGAAGTTCCCCGACGCATCGGTCTCCGGTGTGCCCATCACCGAGTTCGCACCGGAGCACGCCGCCGCCCAGGCGTACCTGCGGCTGGCGCGGGAGCTGGTCGCCCGTGGCGCTGTCGCCTGAGGTCGAGCCGTCCGACACCGCGGCTGAGGCCGCAGCCACGGCTGCCGAGGGACCGGCACCTGCCGATCTCAGCGAGCCACCTGTCGCCGATCCCGGATTCCGGGTGTCGCTGGCGAACTTCGACGGACCGTTCGACCTGCTGCTCACTCTCATCTCGAAGCATGAGATGGACATCACCGAGGTGTCGCTGAGCGCCGTCACGAACGAGTTCATCGCGTACCTCAAGGAGCTCGACGACGACGAGGAGCTCGACCAGGCCTCCGAGTTCCTGGTGGTCGCGGCGACCCTGCTCGACATGAAGGTCGCCGGTCTCCTGCCGCAGGGCGAACTGGTGGATGCCGAGGCCGTGGCGCTGCTCGAAGCCCGCGATCTGCTCTTCGCACGCCTCCTGCAGTACCGTGCGTTCAAAGAGGTCGCGACGTGGTTCGCCCGCTGCCTGCAACGCGAGGATCGCCGCCATGTGCGGGCCGTGCGTCTGGACGAGAAGCATCGCAAGAAGACACCCGAGCTCGTCTGGTCGCTCAGCGCCGACGACTTCGCCGCGCTGGCTCTGCTGGCGTTCGCGCCGAAGGAGATCCCTCACGTCGGGCTCGATCACCTGCACGCCCCGCTCGTGAGCATCCGGGAGCAGGCCGCGATCGTCGTGACCCTGTTGCGCGCCACCGAATCCGTGAGCTTCCGCGAGCTGGTCGCGGGGGTGACCGAGCCCGGGATCGTCGTCGCGCGTTTCATCTCCGTTCTGGAGCTGTACCGTCACGCCGCGCTGTCCTTCGAACAACTGGAACCGCTCGGCGAGCTGACGCTGCGCTGGGCCGCCGACTCCTGGTCGGACGAGACTCTGGCATCTCTGGGAGCCGACTATGACCGATGACGTGACAGAAGCCCCGACCGACCAGGTCGTCCGCGAATCGCCTCTCTCCGAACGGATCGAGGCGATCCTGCTGATCATCGACGAGCCGATCGGTCTCGTCGCTCTCGCGGCCGCGGTGGGCTCGCCCGTCGCTGCGGTGCGGCAGACGATCGAGACGCTCGTCGACGACTACGACGGCAAGGGGCAGGGACCACGGCGAGGGTTCGAGCTGCGCGAGGTCGGCGGCGGGTGGCGTCTCTACGTCCGCGAGGATCACGACGACGTGGTCGCCGAGTTCGTCGGTGGGCAGGCGCCCGCGCGTCTGTCGCAGGCCGCGCTCGAGACTCTCGCGGTGATCGCCTACAAGCAGCCGGTCACACGCAGCCAGGTCGCGTCGATTCGTGCGGTGAACGTCGATTCCGTGGTGCGCACGTTGCTCGCGCGCGGCCTCATCACGGAGCTGTTCGCGGACTCCGAGACCGGCGCGATCAACTACGGCACCAGCGACGCACTCCTGCAGCACCTGGGCATCAACTCGCTCGACGAGCTGCCCCCCATCTCTCCTCTGCTCGATGACGGCGCAGACGGCTTCGACGAAGGGACCATCCGATGACTTCATCCGATCCGATCGGATCGAACGCGGTCGGTACGTCACAGCGTCGCGGGTTCGACGAAGGGACCATCCGATGATCGGGGTTCCGACGACGGCCGTTCGCGTGGTCTCGACGCAGAGTTTCCGTTTCAACGAAGGGACCATCCGATGAGCGGCTTCGAGACACCCGAGGGCGTGCGCCTGCAGAAGGTTCTGTCAGCGGCGGGCGTGGCCTCGCGGCGCGTGATCGAGCAGTACATCGTCGAAGGACGCATCCGTGTGAACGGCGTGACCGTGACCGAGCTCGGCCGGCGCGTCGACCCCGAGAACGATCTCATCGACGTCGACGGCACCGCTGTGCAGCTCGATGTGTCGAAGCGCTATGTGATGCTCAACAAGCCCACCGGCGTCGTGAGCAGCCTGCGTGACGAGAACGGCCGCCCCGACCTCCGCCGGTTCACCGACGACTATGAGGAGCGCCTCTACAACGTCGGACGTCTGGATGCCGAGACCAGCGGCCTGCTGGTCCTGACGAACGACGGCGACCTCGCACACGTGCTCGCGCACCCGTCGTTCGGCGTCACCAAGGTCTACATCGCCAAGGTCGAGGGCGAGGTAACGGCGCAGACGATCTCGAAGCTCACCAAGGGGCTCGAGCTCGAGGACGGGCCGATCGCCGCAGACAAGGCCCGCCTGCTCGACACCTCCCGTGGATCGAGCCTCGTGGAGCTGACCCTGCACTCCGGGCGCAACCGGATCGTGCGCAGGATGCTGGCCGCGGTCGGCCACCCCGTCACCGAGCTCGTGCGTCGGCAGTTCGGCCCGCTGCACCTGGGAACCCTCCCGGTTGGGAAGACGCGCGAACTGACTAAAATCGAACTGGGCGCGCTCTTGACTCTGTCGCGCCGTGATTCCGGTGTCGCCGCGGCGCCAGGCGAGCAGCAGGAGAACGAGTGACCGATACGACGAGTGCGCCCACGGGGGCCCGGAGTTCTGTCGCGCCGCGAATCGCGGCCAGGCTCTCCGGAACCGTGCGGGTCGTCGGCGCCGGTCTGCTCGGTGCGAGCATCGGCCACGCGCTCCGCGCCAAGGGCATCGACGTCGTCCTCGCTGACACCTCACCCGCACAGCTGCGCCTCGCGATCGACTACGGCGCAGGTCGTGCCGTCGCAGACGACGACGCACCGGCGCTCATCGTCGTCGCCGTGCCGCCTGATGTCACGGCCGACGTGATCGAGGCGGAGCTCGCCCGATTCCCCGATGCGGTCGTCACCGACGTCGCGAGCGTGAAGCTCGAACCCTTCCGCAGCCTGCGCGACCGCGGCGTCGACATCACCCGCTACATCGGCTCTCACCCGCTCGCCGGACGCGAGCGCGGCGGAGCGATCTCCGCGCGCGCCGACCTCTTCATCGGTCGCCCCTGGGTCGTCTGCCGCGATGCCGACACCAGGGCGGCAGACCTCGCTCTCGTCGAGGCCCTCGCGCTCGATGTCGGCGCGATGCCGCTCGAGATGACCCCGGAGGAGCACGACCGCTCCGTCGCGCTCACGTCGCACGTCCCGCAGGTCGTCGCCAGCCTCCTCGCCGGACGACTCGCGGTGGCCGATGAGGGTGCGCTGCGCCTGTCAGGCCAGGGAGTGCGTGACACGACGCGCATCGCGGCATCCGCTCCCGAGCTCTGGGTGCAGATCCTCGGTGCGAATGCCGAGCCCGTCGTGGAGATCCTCGACGCTTTGGCAGCCGATCTCCGTGAGGTGTCGGATGCGCTGCGCGCGCCCGAGGCACCCGGTGCCCGGCGCGTGGTCGCCGAGACGATCCGGCAGGGCAACGACGGCGTCGAGCGTCTGCCGGGCAAGCACGGTCAGAACCAGAGGTTCGAGTCCCTCGTCGTCATGATCGACGACACCGCAGGTCAGCTCGGTCGACTGTTCGGAGAGCTCGGCGAGCTCGGCGTGAACGTCGAGGACCTCCGCCTCGAGCACTCGCCGGGCGCTCAGTTCGGTCTCGCCGAGATCAGCGTCGAGCCCGCTGCACTGCACGGGGCGATCACCGGACTCCAGGAACGCGGCTGGCGGATTGCAGGTACCACCAATGACTGACTTCATCGCCATCGACGGACCCGCCGGCTCCGGCAAATCCAGCGTCTCCAAGGCCGTCGCCCGCAAGCTCGGATTCGGCTACCTCGACACCGGCTCCGCCTACCGTGCACTCGCCTGGCATGTTCTCGACCGGGGTGCGGACACGGCGGATGCCGAAGCGGTCCTCGCCGCCGTCGCCGAGTTCCCGGTGCGACTGGGCCTCGATCCTGACGACCGCACAGTGCAGGTAGGAGACGCGGATGTCACCGACGCGATCCGTGAGCCGTCGGTCTCCGGAGCCGTGAGCGGTGTGGCGCGCGTGCCCGAGGTGCGCGAGCAGGTCAATCGTCTGTTCCGTTCTCTCGTCGCCGATGCGCCGTACCCTGCCGTCGTCGTCGAGGGGCGGGACATCACGACCGTCGTCGCCCCGGATGCGCCCGTGCGCATCCTTCTCACGGCCGCTCCCGAGGTGCGCGCCGCACGACGTGTCGGCGAGCTCGCCGGCGAGAACGCCGAGGCCGTCGCCGCCGCATTGCACAAGCGCGACGCATCCGACAGCGCCGTCGTCGACTTCCTGAACGCCGCAGAGGGCGTCGAGGTCGTCGATTCGACGGAGCTCGATTTCCCACAGACCATCGACGCCGTCCTCACGGTGATCGAACGAATCCGAGGAGTACAGCATGGCTGACGACGAATACGAAGGCGGCCCCGACCAGCTCGCCGAGAAGATGGAGCAGCTCGACGAGCAGCTCGCCGAGGCGCGCGCCGAGACGCTGCGCGCCGGTCTCGCCGACTATGACCTGGACGACGAGGATGCTGCGCTCCTCGCCGGGATCACGATGGGCGAGGACGGGATCCAGTTCTTCCCCGCACTGCCGGTCGTGGCGATCGTCGGTCGACCGAACGTCGGCAAGTCCGCTCTCGTGAACCGCATCCTCGGCCGCCGTGAGGCCGTCGTCGAGGACACCCCCGGTGTGACCCGCGACCGCGTGACGTACAAGGCCGAATGGGCCGACCGTCGCTTCTCGCTCGTCGACACCGGCGGCTGGGAGCCCGACGCTCGCGGTATCGACCGCTCCGTCGCCGCTCAGGCCGAGGTCGCGATCGATCTCGCCGACGTCGTGCTGTTCGTCGTCGACGCGATGGTCGGCGCCACGTCGACCGACGAGCACGTCGTGAAGCTGCTCCGCAAGAGCGGCAAGCCCGTCTTCCTCGTCGCGAACAAGATCGACGATGCCCGCCAGGAGCCCGAGGCGGCGGCTCTCTGGAACCTCGGACTCGGCGAACCGCACCCGGTCTCGGCCATCCACGGTCGTGGAGTCGCCGACCTGCTCGACGCTCTGCTGAAGACGCTTCCGGATGTCTCCGCGGTCGCGAAGGCGGAGATCGGCGGACCTCGTCGCGTCGCGATCCTCGGTCGCCCGAACGTCGGCAAGTCCTCGCTGCTCAACAAGGCAGCAGGCGAGGAGCGCGTGGTCGTCAACGACCTCGCGGGTACGACCCGCGACCCGGTCGACGAGATCGTCGAGCTCGGCGGCAAGCTGTGGCGCCTCGTCGACACCGCCGGCATCCGTCGTCGCGTGCACATGGCGCAGGGCGCTGACTTCTACGCCTCGCTGCGCACCTCGGCCGCTCTCGAGAAGGCCGAGGTTGCAGTCGTCGTCCTCGACGTCTCCGAGACGATCAGCGAGCAGGATGTGCGGATCATCGATCTCGTGCTCGAGTCCGGTCGCTCGCTCGTGCTCGCGTTCAACAAGTGGGACCGTCTGAACGACGACGACCTCGAGAACGCCGACCGCCGCCGTTATCTCGAGCGTGAGATCGAGCAGGACCTGGCGCACGTCGCCTGGGCTCCGCGCGTGAACATCTCGGCCAAGACGGGTCGTCACCTCGACAAGCTGGTGCCTGCGCTCGAGACGGCGCTCGAGAACTGGGACCGTCGCATCCCGACGGGCAAGTTCAACGCCTTCCTCGCCGAGCTCGTCGCCGAGCACCCGCACCCGCTGCGTGGAGGAAAGCAGCCGCGCATCCTGTTCGGCACCCAGGCGTCGACGCGTCCGCCGACGTTCGTGCTGTTCACCACCGGCTTCCTCGACCCGGGATACCGCCGATTCATCCAGCGTCGCCTCCGCGAGCTGTACGAGTTCGATGGAACCCCGATCGTCATCAACATGCGTGTCCGCGAGAAGCGGCAGCGCTGAGTCGCAGCCGAGTCGTCAGTTGTGCCCGCGCGTACTCGCGCGGGCACAGTTGTTTCTGCGGATGTCTACGCGAAGGTCCAGGACGTGCAATGCATTCTGGGGGTGACTGCTCGGTGAGGCTCCATTCCAGCCATCAGGGCATGCACTCTGCGGGCGCGGCTGCGGGCGTCGACGCGAGCGCCCAGTACATGCACTCTGCGGGCGCAGCCGTTCTGCGGGCATCGACGCCTGCGCCCAGGACGTGCAGCCTGTGCGCAGAGCTGTTCCCGCATATGACCCGCGCGGATGCCGATATCCGGATGCTGTGACAGGCTGAAGGGGTGACTGTCGTACCTCCCGCTGCCGGTGAACCTCGTCGCCCGGACGGGCCGCGGAACCCTGGTGATGCCTGGGTGATCGCGCCGTCAGGGGAGAAGTACTGGGGGCGCTTCGGCGCAGCCGGTCTGCTGGCGGTCGATCCGGACCGCGGGATCCTGCTGCAGCATCGGGTCTCCTGGAGTCACTTCGGCGGCACCTGGGGTCTGCCCGGTGGTGCTCTGCACGCGGGCGAGAGCGCGATCGTGGGTGCCGTGCGCGAGGCGCAGGAGGAAGCGGGTGTTCCTGACGGCTCCGTGCGACCCCGTTTCACGAGCGTCCTCGATCTGGATGTCTGGTCGTACACGACCGTGATCGCCGACGTGGTGCGGCCGTTCGAGCCGGTGATCAGCGACCCGGAGAGCGTGGCTCTCGAATGGGTGCCGGTGGACGAGGTCGACTCGCGTCCGCTGCATCCGGGGTTCGGCAGCGCCTGGCCCGTTCTGCGGGAACTGCTCGGCGTACGCCCGGCGCTGGTCGTCGACAGCGCGAACGTCGTCGGTTCCGTGCCGGACGGATGGTGGAAGGATCGGGCCGGTGCGGCAACGCGTCTCGCCTCGCGCCTGGACGGACTTCCCGTACCGGCGTCTGATCTCGGCCTCGGCGGAACGACCTGGTTCCCGCAGATCGCTCTCGTGGTCGAAGGGCAGGCGCGAGGGATAGCGACTCCCTCATCCGATGCTGCTGCGGAGGCACCCGAGCTGCTCCCTGCGGGCGGCGTCTCGATCGTGCGCGCTGAGGCGGCAGGAGACGATGCGATCGTCGCCGAGGTCGAGCACCGAGTGCACGCGGGACAGCATGTCGTCGCCGTCACGAGCGACCGTGAACTGCGGGTTCGCGTCGAGGCGGCAGGCGTCGCGCAGATCCACTCGGCCGGCTGGCTGCTGGATGTGCTGCCGCAGTAGTCGGCGCCGGGGCAGCACGCAGACAGATGGCGCGTGCAGACGGATGGCGCGCGCGGACTGATGGCGCGTGGAGCCGGATGGCGCGTGGAGCCGGATGGCGCGTGGAGACGGATGGCGCGTGGAGACGGATGCGGCGTGGAGTCCGGCTGTCTTTGTGGACGCGGGCACGGGCGCGGGTACTGCGCGGTGGCAGAGCGTGGGATGCTGCTTCTGCGCGCGAGGCAGTGCATGCGCGGGCACGAGCACGAGGCACAGTTCTCAGACGAACATGACCCGTCGACGCGGTGGGTCGGCGTAGCTCCGGCCCAGCGGACTCGTCCAGGTCACCGTCCCATCAGGAGTCTGCCGGGCGGTCCATCGATAGCGTTCATCAATGTCGGGGTGTTTGAGCGAGTGGTGTGTGGTGCAGAAATGGCTGAGGTTGTCGATGCGTGTCCGCCCACCGCGCGCATGGTCGTGGTTGTGGTCGATCTCGCATCGGTGCACCGGCATCCTGCACCCGGGGAACCTGCAGTGCTCATCCCGCGCTCGAAGGAACCGCTTCATCTGTTCTGTGGGGGAGTAGGCGTCGGTTTCGGTGACCAGCCCTGTCGCGTCGAGGAACAGGCGCGCCCATCCCGCGCAACGCCCTGCGAGCGCGCGGGCGACGTCGGGATCCAGCGGTCCGTGGCCGTCGAGTTCGGCCGGTCGGTCGTCGTCTCCGGCGAGAGTGCTCGCGGCGACGGTGACCTGGATGCGGGCCGAGATGTTCTCGAGCCCGGTGCCGTTCGCTTCGCTCGGGTCGGCGGTGAGCAGCAGGTCGGCGAGCACATCGGCGCGGATCTGGTCGAACGTGCGGATGTCGCCCGAGAGATGCTCGATATCAGGGCTGGTCGGATCGGTCATCGGGTCGATCAGCCCAGCGAGCGGGTCGATGACGAAGGTGCCGTCGGCGGCGACGACTCCGGCTTCGAAGTAGGCGTCGTATCGCGGGTCATCGGGGGAGAGGTCGGAGAGGCGGAGCGGATTCTCGCTGTCGTCGAGCGGCTCGAGGATCGGCTCGCGCTCGTCGCGAGTGCGAGCGATGTGTCGCGCCATCTGCGTGAGCCGATCGGAGATCGCCACGGCGACCCATTCGGGCAGAATCGCCGTGAGCGCCGCCAGACCGTCGCCGACGGACCTGACGCTGACGCAGCGTTCGGTCGCTGCGCGCCGCTGAGTCTCGACGACGGTCTCGCCCACGAGGCCCGCCGCGACCTTGCGCGCGTGCGGCTTCGTGCGCGAAGCAGTGTCGCGTTCGGCGACCACGAGCACTGCGGCCTCGTAGAGCCCCATCGTCGCGGCTTCCACACGACCGTCTCGGATCGCGTCGTCGACGATCTCACTGGCGCGCACGATCTCACGGACATGGTGCGCGCTGATCGAGCCCGCGGCGAACGAAGCCTGCACGGCAGGCAGCGCTCGCGACACGGTGCGCGCGTCGGTGAAGGCGTATTCGATCGACCCCTTAGGGATGTGCCCGGCCGCGGAGTACTCCGCGATCATCGAGCGGTAGATCGCATCGCGGTGGTGAGGGCTCTCAGAGACGTCGCTGTCGTGCACGCCGATGCGCTCGACGAGGAGCGCATAGGACTCAGCCTCGAGGGCAGCGATCCGACGTCGCTTGTCGACCCACTCATCGAGCAGGCGGCAGCGCTCCTCGAGATCGAGGTCGAGGTCGGTGCGCTCAGCCATGCCTCCAGTTTAGAAGATATGTTCGAACTATCCCAGCGTCAGTCGTGGAATATGCCGTCATCCTCCGCGCTGCGCCCCCGCAGCCGGTCGATGTCCCGGCGTTCGCGTTTCGTGGGCCTGCCGGCCCCTCGATCGCGCAGTCCTAGCGCCGCCTGCGGCTCGCGCTCCGGAGTGCGGTCCTCATATGCCAGCGCGGCGAGCGGAGCACCGACGCGCTTGACGAGCAGCTGGCGGACGAACAGGATCCGGTCGAAACCCGCGATTCGCACGCGCAGTTCATCGCCGATGCGGATGTGCTGCGCGGCCTTGACCCTGTCGCCGTTGACGCGTACATGCCCTGCACGGCATGCAGTCGTCGCGGCGGAACGCGTCTTGTAGACGCGGATCGCCCAAAGCCAGCTGTCGACCCGTGCGGCATCAGCCATCAGGCATCTCGCTTTCTCAGTGCGATCAGCGCGCCTGCGATGATCAGTCCTTGCCCGATCGTATAGGTCGCCATGACCGCGGGGTTGCTCCAGGCGGGGAGCGATTCGGGAAGGAAGAGGCGGAGCGCCAGCAGCGTATCGCTGGCGAGGAAGAACGCGCCGCCGACGGCGACGAGCGGGTGGCACCGGGTCGAGAACGCGGCGGTCGCGCCCAGGACGAGCCCGTAGACGGCGACGGCGACCAACAGTCCTCCCGTCTGCGGGCCGAGGAAGAACAGCATCGCGATCCACCAGACGGCGTAGATGAGTGCCCACCAGGGCATCCGTCGCACGCGAAGATGGCGGATGAAGAGGGCGATGTATGCCAGATGCGCGATGCCGAAGAAGAGGAGCATGAGCGGCACCTCGGGAGCGTCGGGGAAGAGCGCGCCCACGCTGTCGCCGAGCCAGGAGAAAACGATCGCCGCGAAGAGCAGCGCCAAGGCGGCACGTGAGCGGATCGCGCGCATCGACACGAGCACAGGGATCGCGACCAGCGGCATCAGCAGGAGCTTGCTCGGGCCTGCAGCAGGGCTCTCGAGAGCGAGCAGCACCACATGGATCGCCGACACCATGATGTAGGGGATGAAGGCCCACAGAGGCGGGGCGGGCGAGCGGCGTTGCATCCACCCATCGTATGGCGGGTGGCGCAGACGCCTGCTGTCAGGACTCGACGGTCACCTGGGTGATCTGGCCGTCGGCGCCGAGATGAACTGCAGGCCAGTACCCCTCGGGGAAGTGCTCGCCGCAGGAGTCGATGAAGTGGAGAACGACCGTTCCATCGGCGGATGCCTCGAGTGTCTCGAGGGTGAGATCGGATGCGGCATCGTCGAGCTCGTGCTGCTCCGGCGTTCCCGTGCTGAACGCCGTGACGATGGCGTCGGATGCGAGGCGTCGGAGAACCGCGAGAGCGGCGATGGTCTCGTGGACGTGGGGGAGCAGGGCGCTCGCCTCATCTGCGTTCGTGCCTTCGACCATGAGATCGAGGGGTGCGCCCTGGGTGACCGTTCCGCCGGCGTACCAGTCGTGGGTGAGGACCGTGCCGTCGGTGAGCTCGGTCGTCGCGCGGGTGAGGGTGCCGAGCTCGGGGTCGTCGATGGTCGGATGCTCTTCGCTCATGCCCCCACGCTAGCGGTCGGTCAGCGGGCGAGCGAGCGGCTCTGGAGCTCGAGATGTTCGCGAAGGATGCGGATCGCCTTCGGCCCGACGCCGTGAATGGCAAGGAGCTGCCGCTCGGAGGCGTCGTCGAACTGGTCGAGGCGCGTGAAGCCGTGCAGAGCCAGCTCACGTCGCGCGACCTTGCCCATCGAAGCGGGCAGGTCGGAGCCGTCGCTCATGAGGTCAGCTCCAGCGCGACGAGCGTTCGACCGGGCTTCATCTCGGTCTGCTCCGCGAATCCCGCGGCCAGGAACGTGCCCAGCGTGCCGTGGAACAGATCGTTGGTGCGCTTCTTCTCGCCGCGGGTGTCGACCGGATAGCCCTCGATGAGCCGCGCTCCGGATGCTCGCGCGAAACCGACCGCAGCACGCAGCAGCTCGTGGTTGAGCCCCGACCCTCGATGCTCGCGGCGGACGACGAAGCACGTCACCGCCCAGACCGAATCGTCGTCGAACGACTCGTCGGTGGCAGCTGCGATCGTGCGGGTGCGCGGAATCCGCGCCTGCAACGAGCGCGGGCCGATGCGGATCCACCCTGCGGCCTCGCCATCGACGTAGGCGATCAGGCCCGGAGGGGGACCCTCGGCGATCTCGTCGCGGAGCATCTCCGTTCGCTGCGGAGCGGTCGTCTCGTTCCAGTCCTTATTGCTGAGCATCGGCCAGATGCACTGACAGCTGGCGCCGTCGCCGCCACCGGTGAGCGCATGCTGAACGTCATCCCACCGGGCGGTCGTCGCCACCTCTGTCGTGATCATCACCATGCATGCGACCGTACGCCGGGCCTCCGACACCCCGCAACGCCCGGCGGGCGCTCGGTTCGCGGAGCGCCCGCGAGTGGGGCTAAGATAGGGGAGTTGCCTGCGCGAGAGTGCAGAACAACGGGCTGTGGCGCAGCTTGGTAGCGCACTTGACTGGGGGTCAAGGGGTCGCAGGTTCAAATCCTGTCAGCCCGACCACGAAGCCCCGGAGAACCGCAAGAATCAGGCGGATCTCCGGGGCTTTTTCCATACCCGAGACGCGCCGATCTCCAGCGCATTCGGATTCCGCCGCCCGTCAACCCCCTCCGCCGATCGGACGCCCACGCGTAGCGTCGGATCTTCACCGAACAGAGGAGATGCGATGAGCGATCTGCAGAACACGCACGGAACGCCCGGTGGCGACGAAGAGGCTGACACCGCCTCCGGAGGCGCTCCTGAAGAGTCGTCGTCGAAGAGCACCGACGAGATCCTCGAGGACGAGACCACAGACGACGACGGCAAGCCGGTCGAGAATCCGTCCGGCGGCTGAGTCGATCCCGGACTCAGACGAAGACCCCTATCCAGCCTCCGGGCCGGGTGGGGGTCTCGTGTGTACGGGAAGAGCCCGTCGAGCTACGCCGTCCGCACCGTCAGCATCCGCCAGCCCTCGGGGACCTTCGCCCTGAGAGACACCATGTCGTCGGCCTCGATCTGTTCGATGCCGTCGACCCGTTTGAACGTGCCGGTGGCCTCCATCTTCGCCTCGCCCTTGAGCATCCGCACCGGCGCCGACGTCAGGTCGAACCCGGGCTTGCGGTGCTGCTCGAGCTCCACGAGCACCTCTGCGAGAGTCGTCCCGATCACGTCGGCGGTGCTGGACTCGACGGGGCGGATCAGAGCGATGAGCATCGTCCCAGCCTATGGCGCGATCTCACCGCAGGCGGATGCCGCACCGAAGCCCTGCAGTCGAGTGGTCACCGAGGCGCAGGGGAGCGATGCTCTCCATCCGTGAGGCGTTCGGTGATCGCGCCCGTGATCTCGGCGAGCGATTCCAGCTGCGCGGGCGTCAGCGCATCGATCACGAGCCGCCGGGCCGTCTCGATGTGCCCGGGCATCGCATGGATCAGCTCTCGTCGCCCCTGAGCGGTGAGTCGGACGTTCGTCGCGCGCCTGTCCTCGGGGCACGGGAAGCGGTCGACGATGCCGCGAGTCGCGAGCCGGGTGCACACGTGCGAGAGCCGGGGGAGCGTCGCGTTCGTCGATGCGGCGAGCTCGGTCATCCGCAGAGTGTTCTCAGGCGTGAAGCGCAGGGCGGTCAGCACCGTGAACTCGAAATGCGTCAGGTGCGCGTCCCTCTGCAGCTGTGAGTCCAGCGCGGCGGGAAGCAGCTGCGATACGGCGATCAGCCCGAGCCAGGCTTCGGACTCGCGCTCGTCCATTCGAGGAACCCGGAATACCATGGGCTCATCGTACGTTACTTGTAGCGACAATTAATTGCGACCAGGGCCCGATCTCGGGTGGAACGGAGCCGATCATGGCAGGAACGTTCGACGCCTGGCGTGCCCCGGCCGTAGCCACGGCAGGTTCCGCGCCCGACGGCGCACGCATGAACGCGGTCGAGCTGCTGGTCGGAGACCTCGACGCGATGACGGCCTACTACCAGCAGGCCGTGACCCTCGACGTCCTCGACCAGTCCGGGGCGACCACGACACTCGGCCGTGCCGGCGAACCGATCATGCGGCTGCGCCAGGAGAAGGACCTTCCGGCGGCCGATCCCCGCGCCGCCGGGCTCTATCACACGGCGATCCTGTTCCAGGATGAGTCACAGCTGGCAGCCGCCCTCCTGTCGGTGGCGCAGCGCGCCCCGCAGACCTTCACGGGGTCGGCCGATCACCTCGTCAGCGAGGCGTTCTACTTCACCGACCCCGAGGGGAACGGGCTCGAGCTCTATCACGACCGTCCGCGCGAGCAGTGGCAGGTCGCGCCAGACGGCTCGGTCCATATGGACTCGCTCGCACTCGACCCGAATCAGTTCCTCAGGCAGTGGCTGACGCCGGACGCCGCGAACGAAGGCCAGACAGCAACGATCGGCCACGTGCACCTGCAGGTCGGCGACATCCCGACGGCCCGCCGGTTCTACTCCGACATCCTCGGATTCGACGTCACGGCTGCTCTCGGGAACTCGGCGCTGTTCGTGTCCGCGGGCGGATATCACCATCACATCGGCATGAACACCTGGCAGAGCGCCGGAGCAGGACCACGTGCGGCCTCCCTCGGACTCGGCGACGTACGCGTGACCGTGCCCACCCGCTCCGACATCGACGAACTCACCGACCGACTCTCGTTCCACGGCATCCCGTCGGAGGACGACGGGCGTACGCTGCGGCTGAGCGACCCGTGGGGAACGCGGCTGGCTCTCACGCCGGACGGCTGATCCGAGCTGATCGCCGACGGGCGGAGAGGCCCCAGCCGGACAGTCCGCGGCTCCTCCGCCTCAGGCCTCGTACTCTGTGCGTCCGGCGATCACCGTCCGCACGACCCGTGCGATGAGCAGTGACCCGTTGCCTTCCGCGAACGGATCGGTGTCGAGCACCGCGAAGTCCGCTGCCTGACCGACCGCTATGCGGCCCCGCCAGGCTCCGTCGCCGATCGACGCCGCAGCATCCCGTGTGGCATGAGCGATCGCGCGATCGAGCGGCAGTGCGAACTGCGGATGCACGGCCGGCGAGTCAGGATCCAGGGCCGATGCCCGCGTCGCGGCGACATACATGTTCGCGAGAGCCTCGTGCGGGGCGGTCGGCGCATCGGTCGAGAACGCGAGCAGTGCTCCGGCATCCTCGTACTCCGGCCAGGCGAACGCACGATCGGCGCGGTCGTCGCCGAGCTGTGCGGCCCAGTTCGCGAAGATCGCCGGGTCGGCATGCACCGGTTGCATGGATGCCGTCACGCCGAGGCGCGCCATCCGCTCGGCCGTCCCGGGCGCCGCGTACTCGAGGTGCTCGATCCGGTGGCGGCGCGGGAGGTCGCCGTTGACGGCGATCGCATGCTCGATGGCGTCCAGCGCGAGGGCGCTCGCCTCGTCGCCGATCGCATGCATCGCCACCTGCAACCCGGCGGCATCCGCGGCGGCGACCACCGGCAGCAGGCGCTCGGCGGGCCAGATCGGAGCCGCGTTCGTCCCGTCGGCGTACGGTGCTCGCATCGCGGCGGTGCACGCGTCGATCGTGCCGTCGAGGACGAGCTTGATGCCGATCACGTCGACACCGTTCGTGTCGGTGCCGGCGAGCTCAGCCGCTTCGGCGACCTGAGCCAGGTTGGCCTCGTCGTCGCCGGTGTTCGCGACGAACCAATGCGCGGCGATCCGCAGCGGCATCCCGCCCCGGTCCGCCGCGCGTCTGAGTGCCTGCAGGGCGAGACCGTCGAACGCCATGTCCACGGCGCCGGTGACCCCCGACACGAGGTAGGCCTCGACGACCCGCTCGACGGCGGCATCCCGCTGCGCGTCCGTGGTCACTGCGTCGCGGTGGGCCCAGGCGTGCTGCTGCGCCGCGGTCTCGTAGAGCATCCCGGTCGCCTCGCCGTCGGCATCCCTTTCGATCCTTCCGCCGATCGGATCCGGTGTCTCGCGGGTGATGCCGAGAGCGGTCAGTGCCGCCGAGTTGACCCAGCAGGAGTGATAGTCGTTCGCGTCGAGGTAGACCGGGATGTCCGAGACGACGGCGTCGATCATCGCCGCCGTCGGTGCGCCACCGGGTATCGCGTCGAAGAGCCATCCGCGTCCGCGCAGTTCTCCGTCGGCGCTCTGTCGCGCCCGGCTCAGTCTGCTCTGGATCTCCTCGAGCGAGTCCGCGTCGGTGAGTCCCACCTGTCCGAGCGCCTCGCCCATCATGAGCAGGTGCGTGTGCGCATCGGTGAAGCCGGGGAGCACGGTGCGGCCACCGAGGTCGACGGTCTCGTCGGCGGGGGGCGCGTCGGCTGCTGCGCCGACGAAGGCGAACGACTCGCCGTCGACGACCACAGCATCGGCCCAGGCGGCGTCATCGGCGGTGAAGAAGCGGGCGTTGCGGAAAAGGGTGCGAGCCATCAGAGGGTCTCCCGAGCGGTGTTGGCGGCACGCTCGAGGCGTGTGGAGAGGAGGGCGATCGCGCTTGCGGGCACGGCGAGGACGAAGCTCGCGATGCCGAGAGTGACAGCGAAGCCCTGGAACCCGAGACCGCTCACGATCGCGGCGCCGATCACAGGCGTGAGTGCCGAACCCACCAGGTAGACGGCGAGGAGCGGTCCCGACCAGCGGCCGTCGGCGTCGAGCGCCGCTGAGGTCGATACGAAGTACATGAAGGCGATCGCGTACACGGTGTTCCAGGCGATGAAGACGACGATGAACGCGGTGGGGTCGGTCATGAACCCCTCGACGATCTTGAGCACGCCTCCGGCGACCAGCAGCACTGCCAGCGGCAGCGCGCGTCCGAGTCGGGAACCCGCGATCATGAGCAGCAGGGATCCGATCAGGCCGCCCGCGGTGGCTCCGCTGAGGGCGATGCCGAGACCCTCGGGAGTCAGCCCCGTCTGTTCTGCGCCCATCACGCCGGCCATCGCCCAGAGAGAATCCTCACTCGCCGCCCACAGCGCGAACACGACGAGCAGACCGAAGCCGGCGATCGTGACCGTGCGCGAACGCGCGGGGGAGAGCCGGACCGTGCCGGTCGGCGGCACCTCGATCGGCATCGCTTCGGCCACAGCGGCAGCTGCCTGAGGATCCACGACCGGGGCGGCAGGCAGCCATGCAGAGACGACGAGTCCGATGACGCTGAACAGTGCCAGCGCGCCGAAGACGTCGATCGGAGCCAGACCGACGAGGGGGATGACAGCGAGGACGACCGTGATCACGCCGCGGTTCGCGAGGCCGTTGAACCCGGCGACACGGTCGGGGTTGCGGAAGGCGGCGAGGGCGGCGCCGGAGGCCGCTACGGCACCGCCCGCGCCTGCACCGCCGAGGAAGAGCGCCGGAAGCATGAGTGAGGGGACGAGTGCGGCCGTGGCGAAGCCGACCGCGGCGATCGCGAGCCCCGCCCGCGCGACGGTGCGTCGGTGCGCGCCGGCGCAGAGCGGCGCGATGGCGAGGCCGGTCACCGCGGTGAGCAGCAGAGTCGCGGTGACGAGCCAGCTCGCGGCGAGCACGTCGATGCCGAGACCGGTCTGCGCGGCCGTGATCATGTAGGGCGACAGGTTGACGCCGAGGTAGCCGGCGATGCCGATCGCGAAGGTGGCGGTGGCGGTGGGCAGCCGAAGGGGGACTCGGGTGCTGAGGTCGATGGCGGTCATGAATCTCCCACGTAGAGGGGGCACGTCGATGTGCGTGGATGTGATGCCGGAGTGCGTCGGGTGGGGCACGATCTCGTAAACGAATGGTGTTCGTCAACGAATGGTGTTCACTATTATGCACAGGAGGGATGCCGCGGGGAAGACCTTTCTCGCCACCCCCACCGGATCAGAGAGCGAGCGTGCGATGCCCAGGCCGTCGAGTCCCCTTCTGTCGCCCGAGATCATCGGCGCGGCCGGCCTCGAGCTGTCGAGGGCAGGAGAACCCTTCGGAGTGAACGCGATCGCCCGCAGGCTGGGCGTGCGCCCCTCGTCTCTGTACAACCACGTCGACGGCATGGACGGCATCATCGAGCTCATGCGCGGCAGGCTCATCGAGGACTACCGCGTCGAACCGCACGACGAACCCTGGGATCGGTTCCTCATCGAACTGCTCCGGCGGCAGCGGCACATGTACGCCGATCACCCTGCGCTCGTGCCTCTCCTGATCGGCAAGACCATCACCCACCCCGCTGTGATCGCGGCCTACGACGACCTCGCGACCGTGCTCGTCGAGGGTGGCTTCCCTGAAGACGAGGTGCTCACCGTGATAGCGGTCATCGACGCCTTCGCGATCGGCTTCGGTCTCGACCTGGCCTCGCCGGACGAGGTCTGGGAGCCCAGGGAAGGCACGCGCACACTCGGCCGGGTGCTCGATGGGGCGGAGCGAGGCACCGCGAGGGCTGACCGCACGTTCGAGCTCGGAGTCGGGCTGCTTCTCGACTCGCTGCGTGCGCGCCTCGTTCGCTGAGCCCGAATCGGAACGGCAGTGGGCGGGATCCGGGGGATCTCCTGCGTGTGCGACCCGAGTTGTGTGGGACTGGTTGCCCTCTCGAGTCATCCAAACCCCATTTTGGATCGCTCGAGAGGGCTCACCGTCCTTCCCGGACGGTAGGGGAGGCGGCGAAAGACTTTCGCTGCTCTCTCGACTGATATCCCCAGATGTTCAGCCGGTAGCCCCCGCTACTTCTTGCAGAATATCGCTTAATCGTCTTGTCCGCCATTTGGGGGACAAATAAATCTACGAATGTTTCTTCCGAGACTGGGGCTTGCCGCGAGAACGTCCACTCATAGAGTGGGTTCATGGACAGAAAGCTCGTGGTCAACGCGCCCCTCGCCATCGCGCACGGACACCGCGTCGAGGTGTCGGAGCGCGTCGACGAGCTGACCGGGGAGTCCGTGATCCTCTCTGTCATCGACCTCGACACCCGCATCCGGTATCGCCGGCCTGAAGAGCCTCGCGGGCAGGTCAGCCGGTGGCTGGGCCGCGTCGTCGACTGCACCGTGACGGTCGGAGTCGGCCACGGATCGCACACCGCGCTCACGGTCGAGATCGACGGCGACGGACGAGGTGCGACGAGCGCACGGACGGCTCTGCACGGGGCGGATGCCGCGGTGGACGCGGCGAAGGCCGAGGCCGATCGGTGGGGTGGTGGGGACCGCGTGCCCGAACCGGAGCCTGAGCGATTCTGGTGAGCGCTCTGCTGACCCTCTGAGCAGCATGCTCTGGCGCCATGCTCTGGCGCCATGCTCATCGGAAGTCCCGCGAACGATGGGTGACTCCGGTGCGCAAGTCCTCGAAGGCATCCGCGAGGACGTTCACGACGCCCTCGGCCGAGCGCTCGAGGATGCCGCGGATGATGAGAGCGGGCGAATCGCGTGCCACCCGGTGGTAGCGGCTCCACACCCCCGTCGAGCAGATGACGTTGACCAGGCCGCTCTCGTCCTCGAGGTTGAGGAACGTGACGCCCGCTGCGGTGGCCGGGCGCTGCCGATGCGTCACGAGGCCCGCGACCTCGATGCGTCTCCCCGTCTCGTGGCTCTGGAGGTCGAGGGAGGTGAGCACGCCCCGCTCTCGGAGGAGCGTGCGGAAGTGCGCCATCGGGTGGTCGTCGGTCGAGACGCCGGTCGCCCAGAGGTCGGCGGAGAGACGCTCATAGCTGGACTGATCCGTGAACAGCGGCGGCTGCACGGCGACGGTCGTTCCCGGGAGGAAGCGCGAACGGTCTTCCGCTGCCGCCCCGGACAGCCAGATCGCCTCCCGGCGCTGGAGCCCGAGACACTCGAACGCCCCGGCGGTCGCGAGGGCCTCCAGTTGCGCAGCCGTGGCATCCGTCCGCCTCACCAGGTCGTTCAGATCTCGGAAGAGGCCGCCGGACTCGCGCTCGGCGACGATCCGCTCCGCCAACGGCAGACCTATACCGCGGACGCCGCCGAGTCCCATGCGCACGGCATATCCGCCGTCCCTGCGGTGCGCCGCCGATTCGTCGGGCAACGATCGGTCGAAGCGCGGCACGCGTGGTTGCAGCGGTTCGGCACAGGAGTCCAGACCGGTCGGGATCCGGAGAGGCGCCCCCTCGAGCGGCTCCAGGGTCTCGGTCGCCCCCGAGGCATGCAGATCGGGGCGTCGGACCTCGACTCCGTGTCGACGGGCGTCTGCGGTGAGCGTCGATGCGGAGTAGAAGCCCATCGGCTGCGACCGCAGCAGCCCAGCGAGGAACGCCGCCGGGTAGTGCAGTTTGAGCCAGGAGCTGGCGTAGACGAGCAGGGCGAAGGACAGCGAGTGCGATTCGGCGAAACCGAAGTTCGAGAATGCCTGGATCTGCGCGTAGATGCGATCCGACTGCTCGGCGGAGAGCCCGCGCCGGGTCATCCCCGCATACAGCTTGTCTCGGACCTTCTCGATCTTCTCGAGTCCGCGCTTTGACCCCATGGCGCGGCGGAGCAGGTCGGCCTCGTCTGCCGTGCAGTCGCCGATGGCCGTCGCCATCTGGATCAGCTGCTCCTGGAAGATCGGGATGCCCAGCGTGCGCTCGAGGATCGGCTTGAGATCGTCGTGCGGATAGGGGATCTCGAGCACCACCGGCTCCTCGCCCCTGGCAGCCCTGGCGCGGTTCTCCTCGTCGAGTGCATCCTTCGCCATCTTCCGTCGGACGAAGGGGTGCACGGCGCCGCCCTGGATGGGCCCTGGACGGATGAGCGCGATCTGGATGGCGAGGTCGTAGAAGGCCCGCGGCTGCAGGCGGGGGAGCAGACCGATCTGTGCACGCGACTCGACCTGGAACACCCCGATCGAGTCCGCACGGCAGAGCATGTCGTAGACCGCCGGCTCTTCTTTGGGCAGCGTCTCGAGAGTCCACCGCTCACCCGTGGCGTCATGGATGAGATCGAAGCAGTGCTGGAGAGCCGCCAGCATCCCGAGGCCCAGCAGGTCGAACTTGACGAGCCCCATCCAGGCCGCATCGTCCTTGTCCCACTGGATGACGGTGCGGTTCTCCATGCGCGCATGCTCCACGGGCACGACCTCGCCCACGGGTCTCGCGGTCAGCACCATGCCGCCGGAGTGGATGCCGAGATGCCGAGGCGCCTTCAGCAGCTCGCCCGCGTAGTCGAGCACGTTCGCGGGGATGTCGTGCTCGTCGGCGACCTCGAGACCCGCGCTCCATCCGTCGACCTGCCGGGACCAGGCGTCCTGCTGACCGGGCGAATAGCCGAGAGCCCTCGCCATGTCGCGTACGGCGTTCTTCGGCCGGTACTGGATGACATTCGCCACCTGCGCCGCGCGCTCCCTCCCGTACTGGCGGTACACCCACTGGATGATCTCCTCGCGGCGGTCGGAGTCGAAGTCCACATCGATGTCCGGCTCCTCCTGACGTGTGGTCGCGAGGAAGCGCTCGAAGGGCAGGCGATAGAGGATCGGGTCGACGGCGGTGATCCCGAGCAGATAGCAGACGGCGCTCGCCGCAGCCGAGCCGCGGCCCTGACAGAGGATGCCGAGACGCTTCGCCTCGGTGACGATCCCGTGCACGATGAGGAAGTAGCCGGGGAAGTCCTTCTCCTCGATGACGTCGAGCTCGCGTCCGATCCTGCGGCGACCGTCGGCATCCAGACGGGGATATTTCGTCGGCACGGCCTCCCACACCAGGTGTCGCAGCCAGCTCATCGGAGTGTGGCCGTCCGGTACCTCCTGCTTCGGGAGCGCAGGGCGCGCTCGGCGGAGGGGGAAGGCGGATGCCGCGGCGAGCTCCAGCCCGTACGAGATCGCGCCGGGGTGACGCCGGAAGCGCGCCGCCATCTCCGCACCGCTGCGCAGATGCGCCCCTCCGTGTGCGGGGAGCCAGCCGTCGAGGTCGTCCATGCTGCGCACGGCCCGCACCGCGGCGACGGCTTCGGCGAGCGATGCCCGCTCGGGTGCGGCGTAGTGCACGTTGTTCGTCGCCACGACGGGCAGCCGCATCCGCCTGGCGAGGTCTGCGAGAGCATCGTTGCGGCGGGAGTCCTGCGGGTCGCCGTGGTCGAAGAGCTCGACGGCGACGTGGTCCTGCCCGAACAGATCGACCAGGCGGCGCAGCGGAGTGTGCGCGTCTCCGGCTTCGAGTCCGCGGCGGACGCCGCCCTTGCGGCATCCGGTGAGGATCGTCCAGTGCCCGTCTGCGGCGGCGGCCAGCTCGTCGAGGTCGTAGACGGGGCGGCCCTTCTCTCCACCTCGGAGATGGGCGGCCGTCATCGCGCCGGAGAGTCGGTGGTATCCCTCCAAGCCGTCGGCGAGCACGAGCAGATGGTCGCCGACCGGATCGGGGGTGCCCCGCTGCGGCGCGTCGAGTCCGAGCGAGAGCTCGGCTCCGTACACGGTCTGCACCTTCACATCCATCAGCTCTGCGACCTCGGCGAAGCGGGCCGCACCGTAGAAGCCGTCGTGGTCGGTGAGCGCCAGAGCGGTCAGGCCCAGGCGCTCGGCCTCGGCGAGGAGGTCTTCGGGGGAGGAGGCCCCGTCGAGGAAGGAGTACGACGAATGCGCATGCAGCTCGGCGTAGGGGACGGCGTCCGCCGGCCGCACGACCGAGGTCGGAGGAGTCCTCTTGCGTCGGGTACTGATGGGGCCGGGGTCCGGTCGCGTGCCCGGACGCGTGCTCGGCGGCGTCCCGCCGGTCGGGTAGGGCGACTCCTCACCGCTGAGGGTGCGTTCCAGCTCGCTCCATGACAGAGGCGGATTGTGCCAGCCCATCAGCGATACCTCCCCTCGGCCCACCAGCGATCGCCCGTGCAGAAGACGAGCCAGGCGCGGTCATGATCATCGATGATCTGCAGGCGGTGTCCTCGCTTGCCGCCAGTGGCATCCCATCGGCGCTCGTGGATGGGCCACGGGCCCGCCCATGCCTGCACATCGTCACCGTCGATGCGGGTCGGTGCCGCGGAGAGTGCCCCCCGCTCGTCGACGAGGACCGTCGCACCATCGGGAGCGAGCACTCCGATCGGCCGAGGCGGTCGGAACACCTCCGCAGGAAGAGGATCAGGAAGGCTCCCCGGCCAGGGGCGCCCGGGGTCACGGGGTGCGACCGCGCGTTCTCCCCAGGGGGTGAGCACCTGTCGGTCGGCGAGCCAGCGCCCGCCGGAGAGCGCTGCGGTGACGACGCCCTCGTGGCCGAGCATCGTCTGCACACGGGAGATGGCGTGGTGCAGACGCTCGTCGGTGCCTGAGCCGAAGAGGCCCGGCTGGTGGTGTGCGGCATCATCGACGGCCACGGGGACAATCCGCACCAGTTCGATGCCGCCGAAGGCCCGCGCCTCGTCGATCGGCTCTTTGGCGGACTCCGCCCCCAGGGCTTCGAGCTGCCAGCGCACCCTGTCAACGAGGTCGGCAGCATCGAAGCATGTCGGGTGCAGCCAGGGGCGGGAGAACACCGTGCCGTTGTCGTCGATCAGGTCGATGCGCACTTCGGTGCACACGACCGATGCGTCGCCGAGAGCGAGCATCACCGCATCTGCTGTCTGCCGGACCGCGAATGCCACCTGGTCGGTCCCGGCCAGAGCGGGCTCGAACTCGACGGAGCGCACGAGCTCGGGGTCGGGTGGCCGTGGCACCACGGCGCGGGAGTCCGCTCCGGCGGCGAGGGCATGCAGGCGGGCGCCGCGCTCGCCGAAGCGATCACGCACCTCGATCTCGTCGAGGCCGGCGAACTCGCCGAGCGTGCGCACCCCCAGCCGGATCAGAAGACCGGTGAGCTGTTCGTCGCGCAGCACACTCACGGGCAGCGGGTCGAGGAAGTCCTTCGCGTGCCCCGCGGGCACGACGGTGCAGGGTGTGCGCCCCCTGGCGGCGAGTTCTGCCGTGAAGGGGCCGTCGGCGATGCCGACTCGAACCTCGGGGAAGCCGGCGTCGGCGAGGACGTCGATCAGCGCCCGACCGGCTTCGGCCTCACCGTCGTGGTACCGGGAGATGCCCCGTGCGCGCACCGCCGCGAGCCCCGGACGCAGCAGAGCCACACCGGGGGCGTGCTTCTCGATGATCTGCAGCACCGGCAGGAAGGCCCGCTCATCTCGGGCGGCATCGTGGGGAAGCACGCGCAGCGACGAGATGTGCCCCTGTGCGACGCGGCGACGCTGACCTGCGCGTACGCCGTGCTCCCTGGCCGATGCGGTGCAGGCGATGACAGCGTTCGCCTGCACCAGGGCTGTCGGCGCATGCGGTGGGGGTCCGCCGAGAGCTGCCCGCAACGGCCAGTCGGGGAACCACAGGACCAGGACGCGGAGAGGCGAGGTCATCCGGCCACCGCCAGGCGTGGGTACTCGAGCGGGGTGCCGGCTCCGCCGCGCAGGCCGTGCAGCGTGGTCGGCTCGGTCGTGATCTCTCCGACGCTCTTCTCGGTCGGCAGCTCTTCGACCGCTCCGTGGGTTCCGGGAAGGCGCACACGGACGCTCGAGGACAGCGGGCTGTGCCGCGTCCTCGCGGTCACGGTCGCCGTCGATCCCTCGATCAGCCCCCACCCCTCGCCTATCCCGAGCCAGTGCTGGTCATGGAGCCGGATCGCGCCCTCGCTCTGCGGCCAGGCGCCTGTCGTCGTGGACTCGGTGACCAGGAGCGTGCTCCCACGGTCGCGGAGTCGGGCGCTCAGGCGGGACACGTCGGCATCGCGTGCCCTGCTGCCCGGCTGCACGGCGATCAGCGGGACGACCTCGGCGAGTGCGGAGGTCGCGGCGAGCCAGCGGTCTCCCGGCTCGGGGACGAGGATGAGCCGGGCGAGTTCGATGCCGAAGGCGGCTGCGGCCTCGACCCCCAGCGTGGGCATGCCGACCACGGCGCACCAGAGCCCCTTGCTCGACGCGGCGGCGAGCAGAGCGAGGACGAGGCTGGGCGAGGGGGAGACGGTGTACGCCGTGCCGGTCTGCAGCCCTTCTTCGGGAAGCAGAGAGGAGAAGGCCGGATCGAGGGGCAGCAGCGGATGCTCGCTGCGTCTGCGCTGCATGCGGCTGATCTCCCGGCGCAGCCGAAGCACCTCTCCGGCGCGGGAGTCGCCAGCCGGAGAGAGCGCGGTCACCGCATCGAGCCCGATCCCCATGAATCCATCCTCGAAGATATGTACTAATAAAGCAACTGGAGATGATCACGATAGTTCGAACCTCCGACATGGAGGCGGATGGTTATCCACACCCGGTCGAGGACGGCATCCGTCTTCTCCTACCCTTCCGGGATGGATCTCCGCAGCGTGCTCGTCGTGACCGTCCACCTGGTGCTGTTCGCGGTCGGCTGCCGGCTCGTCGTGGTCGACATCCGTACCCATCGGCTGCCGGACCGGATCGTCCTGCCGACCCTCGCGGCCCTCCTCGCGCTCACGGCGGCCGATGCCCTCGTGCTCGGCGACAGTGGAGCGCTGACCAGAGCCGCACTCGGGATGCTGATCCTCGGCGGCTTCTACGCGATGCTCCGTCTGCTCGGTCGAGAGGGGATGGGCGGGGGAGACGTGAAGCTCGCCGCGGTGATCGGTCTGGTGCTCGGATGGCACAGCTGGCAGGCGCTCGCCGTGGGCGCGGCATCGGCCTTCGTCCTCGGAGCGCTGTACGCGCTGGCGCTGATGGCATCGCACGCGGCCGACCGATCCACGCGCATCGCCTTCGGGCCGTGGATGATCCTCGGCGCGCTCCTGGGCATACTCGGGGGATGACCCCTCATCCGCGACGACGGGGATAGGGTGAGCACATGGCACTCGCACGACTTCACGGCGGCCCGCTCGACGGGCAGATCATTCCTCTCGGCGACGCGGACGACAAGCTGATCGTCCCCTACAGCGAGACCCAGGTGGTGTACAACCGACGCGGCGAGGAGCAGAACACCGGCGACGCCGACGGCCCCACCGAGATCGACTACTGGTTCGACGAGTCCCTCGAGGACCTCAACCCTTCGGATGACTGAGAGCGGCTCTCCTTCGCAGTCCGGCTCCGAGCCGACCATGGTCGTCGAGGTCGAGCGCAAGTACGACGTCGACGAGGCCACGCCTCTTCCCGAGTGGGACGGGCTGCCCGGTGTCGACGCGGTGTCCGAGGGCGAGGTGCGCGAGCTCGACGCCCGCTATCTCGACACCGATGACGCCGAGCTCTCGCGTGCCGGAGTGGCGCTTCGTCGCCGCACCGGCGGCCCGGATGCCGGATGGCACATCAAAGGGCCCCGCGAAGGCGACGGGCGTCTCGAGATCGGCTGGCCGCTGGGCGACGACGACAGCATCCCGGATGCGGTGACCGACACCCTCTCCCGATGGACGACGGGACGGCTGACGCCGCTCGCGCGCATCGAGAACAGCCGCACCGCCTATCTGCTCTCGGGTGCAGACGGCGTGATCGCCGAGTTCGTCGACGATCGGGTCCGCGCGACGGACCTGCGGCAGGACGCCCGGCGCGAATGGCGTGAGTGGGAGTTCGAACTCGGCCCTGCCGCTCCGGCGGATGCAGCGGGGCGTGCGGCACTGTTCGATGCCGTCGAGAAGGCGATCTTCGCCGTCGGCGGTCGTGAGGCGGCATCCGGCTCGAAGCTCGCCCGTGCTCTCGGTTTCTGACACACGGCGCAAGCCCCTTCCGTCTCGACGCGCGATGGTGCTTGAGTGACTGACATGAGCCGTTCCGCCGTCCTCCGCTCGCTGCAGACGATCGTCCCCGACACCGTCCTCGAGCAGAACGAGGTGCGCGACATCTTCGCCTCGCAGCCGGATGTCGGAAGGCTCGCGCAGCGGATCATCGGCGCCTCGTTCAACGGCTCGGGTATAGACACACGGCACACGGTCATCGACGAGTTCTCGCGGCATCCCCAGTCGGATGAGCCGATGTTCTTCGAGCGGGATAAGAACCTTCTCCGCTCACCCGGCACCAAGGCGCGCAACGACCTCTACGTGCGGGAGGCGTCGCGTCTCTTCGTCGAGGTCGCGCGTCGCGCGCTGGATGCCGATCCCGACGTGTCCGCCGCCGATGTCACGCACGTCATCACGGCATCGTGCACGGGGTTCCACGCCCCCGGCCCGGAGTACGAGATCGTGCGAGGGCTCGGGCTCCCGGACAGCGTGCAGCGCTATCACCTGGGCTTCATGGGCTGCTACGCCTCGATGCCGGCGCTCCGCGCCGCGAGCCAGTTCTGCGCGGCCGACCCCGACGCAGTGGTCCTGGTCGTCAGCGTAGAGCTGTGCACGGTGCACCTGAGATCGACGGAGGACCCTGACCTCATCGTGGCCAACTCCCTCTTCGCCGACGGAGCGGCCGCGGGCATCGTCACGGCTCGTGATCTTCCCACGCCTGCTCCGGGGGTCCGCCTCGACGGCTTCCACACGGCGATCGCCGCAGAGGGCGAGCAGGACATGGCCTGGACGATCGGCGACAACGGCTTCGAGATGATCCTGTCGACCAGGGTGCCGCAGATCATCGGCGAGACCATCGTCGGGGCGATCCGCCCGCTCTACGCCCGCGAAGGAGAACTCGCCGAGGCCTTCGACGAGGGGCGCGTCGGGGATCGCGTCGAGCACTGGGCCATCCACCCCGGTGGCCGGAGCATTCTCGATCGGGTGCAGGAGCGACTGAATCTCTCGGACACTCAGCTGCACCCAGCGCGCGAGACGCTGCGGGTGAACGGCAACATGTCGAGCGCGACGATCCTGTTCGTCATCAAGCGCATCCTGGACGACGGGGCAGCCGAGGGGTCGCGCGTCGCGGCGATGGCTTTCGGGCCGGGGCTGACGGCCGAGAGCGCCCTGATGACGGTCGCCGCCGGCATCGCATGAGTCACGACCTCTCGACCCGCGCATCCGATGCGCGAGAGCTCATGGACGACCCCGACGCGGACATCGCCATGCTCGAGCGCACCTACGAGCGCTTCCGCGTCGTGAACGCCCTGGTGTCGGGCCCGGGGGAGTTCTATCGCCGAGACATCCGTCCCCGTGCCCGGCGCGGTCCTATCCGCATCCTCGACATCGGGGCCGGCGGCGGCGACGTCTGCCGGATGATCGCGGCGAAACTGCAGCGCGACAGGCTGACCGCCGAGATCACCGCGCTGGACGCGGATGAGCGCGCGATCCGGTGGGCCGCCGGTCACGACGGGGGATCCGGCGTGCGGTACCGCTGCGCTCTGTCGGAGGAACTCGTCGCGGAGGGGCAGCAGTACGACATCGTCTTCTCGAACCACCTGCTCCATCACCTCACGGAACAGGAGCTGCAGAGCCTGCTGCTCGACTCGCGACGGCTCGTCGGCGAGGACGGGATCGTGGTGCATCGCGACATCGCCCGAAGCAGGGCCGCGTACGCGCTCTACAGTGCGGTGACCTGGCTCTTGTCGGGAACGCTCTTCCGAGGATCGTTCATCCGCGAGGACGGCCTCATCAGCATCCGCCGCTCTTACACGTCGAAAGAGCTGGCGTCGATCGCGCCGTCCGGGTGGACCGTGCGGTTCGCTCTTCCGTCGCGACTCGAGCTGAGGCGCGACGCCGGCACCGGACGGTGACGCAGGAAGGCCCGGTCACGCGTGAGCGTGCCGGGCCTTCGTGCTGATCGGGTGGGATCAGAAGTTGATCATGTGACCCGCGAGGCCGTGGAAGCCCTCCTGCAGCGCCTCCGACAGAGTCGGGTGGGTGTGCACGTTGCGGGCCAGCTCGAGAGCGGTGAGGTCCCACTTCTGCGCCAGTGTCAGCTCGGGCAGGAGCTCGGAGACGTCGGGGCCGATCATGTGGGCGCCGATGAGCTCGAGGTGCTCGGCGTCGGCGATCAGCTTGACGAAGCCGACGGGCTCGCCGAGTCCGTGCGCCTTGCCGTTCGCCATGAAGGGGAACGTCGCGACCTTGATCTCGCGCCCCTCGTCCTTGGCCTGCTGCTCGGTGAGGCCGAACGAGGCGACCTGCGGCGAGCAGAACGTCGCGCGGGGCATCATGCGGTAGTCGCCGAGCGTCTGGGTCTCTGCGCCGCCGATGGTCTCTGCCGCGACGACACCCTGAGCCTCTGCCACGTGCGCGAGCTGCAGCTTGGCGGTGACGTCGCCGATCGCGTAGATGCCCTCGACGTTGGTGCGCATGTGGTCGTCGATGTCGATCGCACCGCGCTCGGTGAGCTTCACGCCGGTGGCCTCGAGTCCGAAGCCCTCGATGTTCGGGGCGAAGCCGACGGACATGAGCACCTTGTCGGCCTCGATCGACGACTGCTGCCCGTCCTTGCCGGTGTACGAGACGGTGACGGACGAGCCGTTGTCGACGACGGACTCGACCTTGGTGGAGGTCAGGATGTCGACGCCGTAGTTCTTGTACTGCTTCGCGATCTCCTTCGACACGTCCGCATCCTCGTTGGGGAGAGCGCGGTCGAGGAACTCGATGATCGTGACCTTGACGCCGTAGTTGGTCATCACGTAAGCGAATTCCATGCCGATGGCGCCGGCGCCGACGATGACGATCGACTTCGGCAGCTCGCGCGAGAGGATCTGCTCCTCGTACGTCACGACGTTGTCGCTGAGCTGGACGCCCGGGAGCAGTCGCACCTTCGATCCGGTCGCGATGATCGCGTTGTCGAAGGTGACCTCTTCGGTCGAACCGTCGGCCTTGGCGACAGAGATCGCCTTCGGGCCGGTGAAGGTGCCGCGACCGTCGTACTCGGTCACCTTGTTCTTCTTCATCAGGAAGTGGATGCCCTTGACGCGACCGTCTGCGACGACACGGCTGCGGTCGAACGCCTTGCCGTAGTCGATCGTGAACTCACCCGAGATGCCGAAGAAGTCGGCCTTGTGGTTGAGCGTGTGTGCGAGCTCCGCGTTCTTCAGAAGAGCCTTGGAGGGGATGCAGCCGACGTTGAGGCACACACCACCCCAGTACTTCTCTTCGATGATGGCGGTGGACAGACCGAGCTGCGCGCTGCGAACCGCAGCGACGTATCCGCCAGGACCTGCACCGAGGATGACGACATCGTAGTGTGGCATGCCTTAAGCCTATCGCTCCGTGGGGACGTCGGAATCGGTCGATCCGGGGCTGCGGCGACCGCGGATCACGAGCCAGACGACGATGCCGACGATCACGAGCCCACCGGCGATCCCGAGCACCCAGATCATGGTCGTCGCGGGGGACGAGTCGCTCTCCTCCGGTGCGGACGTGACGTCCGTTCCGGGGCCGGCGGTCGCGGCGGGAGTCGGCTCCGCGGCCGTGGGCGATGCCGTCGGCTCCGCGGTGGGGGTGTTCTCCGTACCGGTCGTGACGGTGAAGTCGAACTCGCCGGAGGTGGGGTGGCCGTCGCTCGAGACGACCTTCCAGATCACGTGATAGGGGCCGGCCGGCGCTTCGGACGCGAGCGGCTGGGTGACGATCGCACCGTTCAGGGTCGGTGCGCCATCGGTGACGGAAGTGCCGGCGGGATCCGTCACCACGATCTCGGTCGCGCCGTCGCCGTCGATGAGCTTCGCGCTGAACGTGAGGGTGAGTTCGGCCGGAAGGGTGTCGACAGTGCTGTCCGCCTCGGGGGACGACGCGATGAGGCTGTCGTGCGCTGACGCGGAGAGCGGTACGAACAGCACCAGGAACGCTGTCAGAAGGGCTGCTGCGAGAGCGATCGGGGCTGCGGGGAGGCGGCGAGCTGTGGTTTTCACATGCCCAGCCTATGAAGCATCGGTATGGGATGGCTGAGTGTGAAGGGAGCTCCCGCACGGGGTCGCTGATCAGTTAGTCTGGAGGACTAGGAGGGCAAAGTGACAGACAGCGAAACCCGATCGGGCGGAGACGCCGCGATCCATCGTGCCGGCGAGCAGAGGCACGACGTGACGCAGACGTTCGGGCATGACTCGGACCTTTCCTTCGTGCCCTTCGGCGCGGAGCTGACGGATGTGGAGCAGACCGCCATCTCGGCCCTTCCCTCCGGTTCCGCACTGCTGCTGGTGCGCTCCGGAGCACTGGCGGGTGCGCGTTACCTGCTCGACACGGACGTGACGACCGTGGGTCGCCACCCCGAGGCGGACATCTTCTTCGACGATGTGACGGTCTCGCGTCGTCACGCCGAGGTCACCCGCACCGGCTCGACCTTCGAGATCATCGATCAGCGCTCCCTCAACGGCACGTACGTGAACGGTGAGCGCGTCGACCGCAGTGCTCTGGTCGACGGCACCGAGCTTCGCGTCGGCAAGTTCCGGCTGAACTTCTTCGCCTCTCCCGTCGATCGCGTCGCGGCGATCGACTGATGGCGGCTTCCCCCGCCCGCGAACGCTCGGCGTCCGCGGGTCTTCTGAGCATCGGTCAGGTCCTGGCGCGACTCACGCCAGAGTTCCCCGAGCTCACCTCGAGCAAGCTCCGCTTCCTCGAGGTCCAGGGGATCGTCACGCCGTCGCGCACCGAGTCGGGCTACCGCAAGTTCTCGCAGGCAGACATCGAGCGACTGCGCCTCGGTCTCACGCTGCAGCGGGACCACTACCTTCCTCTCAGCGTCATCCGCGATCAGCTCGACGAGGCCGAGGCGAACGGCGAATCCGCGGCTCTCGTGCCGCCGCCCTCGATCACCCCGACGCCGCGTCGCTACCGTCGAAGCGAACTCCTGTCGGCGGCAGGCGCGGGCCCGCAGCTGCTCAACGACGCGATCAGCACCGGCGTGATCGTGGCGCAGGAGAACTACCCGGAATCCACGGTCACGCTGCTGCGCGGCCTGGTCGCTCTCGACCGTCACGGCATCGAGCCTCGGCACCTCCGCTCGCTGCGACAGGGCGCCGAACGTGAGGTCGCGTTGATCGAATCGGCCATGTCTTCTCTGCTGCGCCGCACCGACGCCGCGTCGCGCGCCAAGGCGAGCGACATGGCCCCTAATCTGGCCGCCAAGATCGACGAAGTCCGTTCGCTCTTCGTCAAAGACGCGATCGCACGGTTGCTTTCGTAACGAACTGATTGCGACACACCTTCGGTGTCGCACGGATGTCATTGCCGGTGCCGGAGGGCTGCTCTAGCGTGGAGGTAACGGCTCCAGGGAGGAATTCAGATGAATGCGGATGAGCGTGCAGGCGACCCGCGGTTCGTACCCGAACTCCTCTTCACCGACGGTCTGCCGGCGATGGATGACGAGGTCGGCTACCGCGGTGCTGTAGCTGCTCGTGCAGCGGGCATCACCTACCGTCAGCTGGACTACTGGGCACGCACCGAGTTGGTGGAGCCCACCGTTCGTGGCGCGAGCGGCTCCGGCTCGCAGCGCCTCTACGGCTTCCGCGACATCCTCGTGCTCAAGCTCGTGAAGAGCCTGCTCGACACGGGCATCTCGCTGCAGCAGATCCGCACCGCGGTCGACGAGCTCCGCCGCGCGGGCATCCGCGATCTCGCGGGAACGACCCTGATGAGCGACGGCGCCTCCGTCTACCTCTGCACCTCGAACGACGAGGTCATCGACCTGGTCAGCCGCGGTCAGGGCGTCTTCGGCATCGCTGTCGGAAAGGTCCTCCGCGAGGTGGAGTCCACTCTGGTCGCGTTCGATGCGACCTCGCCGGACCCGGTCGACGAGCTGTCGGCGCGCCGCACCAAGCGCTCCGCCTGAGCATCCGCGGCTTCACGCCGCACACAGACGAAGAAACGGCCACCCTCGCGAGAGGATGGCCGTTCTGCTGTCTGAAGTCGTCAGGCCTGTGCGCCCGATTCCGCGACCTGGATGCGGCCAGTGCGGATGATCCGGTCGAGCAGCTGATCGAAGTCGGAGGCGAGTTCCTGAGCCGAGTCGCCCGGCCAGATGTGGAGCGGCTTGGCCGCACCCTGTGCCTGCTGCAGCGACGTGCGCTCGGGCAGCTGAGGGGAGAGGACGAGCGGACCGAACATGTCGCGCAGCTCCTTGATGCGGAACTGGTGCTCGATCGACTGAGGGCGCACGCGGTTGACCACGATGCCGAGCGGCTGCAGGCGTGGGGAGAGACCTCGACGGATCTCCTCGATCGCGCGGAGAGCACGGTCGGCCGCGGCGACGGAGAAGAGGCCGGGTTCGGTGACGACCATCACGCGGTCACTCGCGGCCCAGGCTGTGCGGGTGAGGGCATTCAGCGAGGGCGCGCAGTCGATGAGGACCAGGTCGTAGTCCGCCTCGACGGCAGCCAGCGCCTCTTCGAGCTTCCAGACGTCGCGCACGCTCGGGTGCGGTCCGTCGAAGTTGATCGCAGAGGGGCTTCCGATCAGCACATCGATCGTTCCGGGGTGCACCTTCGCCCAACCGCTGGAGGTGATCGCCTGACGGACGACTTTCTCCTTCGGGTTCGCCAGGACATCGGCGATGTTGAGCCGACCTGCCACCTGGATGTCCATTCCGGTGGACACATCGGACTGCGGGTCGAGGTCGACGACGAGCGTTCGGACACCACGGGCGAAGGCCGCTGAGGCCAAGCCGAGGGTCACGGTCGTCTTGCCGACGCCTCCCTTGAGAGAGCTGACGCTGAGTACGTGCACGAACACCACGTTACCTTCCCCTAGGCTGGGTGCACACTCAGCCCCGCCCCATGCGCGACGATTCAGGCGTGCATCGAGCCCCCAGAGGTGTGCATGTTCCAGAAGATCCTTGTGGCGAACCGCGGCGAGATCGCGATCCGTGCCTTCCGTGCGGCATTCGAGGTCGGTGCCAGGACGGTCGCCGTCTTCCCTCATGAGGACCGCGGGTCGGTTCATCGGCTCAAGGCCGACGAGGCGTACGAGATCGGCGAGCGTGGCCATCCTGTGCGCGCCTACCTCGACGTCGATGAGATCATCCGCGTCGCGAAGGATGCCGGGGCGGATGCGATCTACCCCGGTTACGGCTTCCTCTCCGAGAACCCGGAGCTTGCCGAGAAAGCCGCAGCGAACGGCATCACCTTCATCGGCCCGCCGGCGAAGGTCCTCGAGATGGCAGGCAACAAGGTCGAGGCCAAACGCCACGCGATCGAGGCCGGCGTCCCCGTGCTCCGGTCGACCGAGGCATCCGACGACGTCGATGCACTCGTCGCGCAGGCTGCCGAGATCGGGTTCCCGCTCTTCGCCAAGGCCGTAGCAGGCGGTGGCGGACGGGGTATGCGTCGGGTCGAGACGTCCGCTGAGCTCGCCCCCGCACTCGCCGAGGCGATGCGCGAGGCCGAGAGCGCCTTCGGGGACCCGCGGATGTTCCTCGAGCAGGCCGTGCTCCGGCCGCGCCACATCGAGGTCCAGATCCTCGCCGACAAGTCCGGGGAGACCGTCCACCTCTTCGAGCGCGACTGCTCGGTGCAGCGTCGCCACCAGAAGGTGGTCGAGATCGCACCGGCCCCGAACCTCGATGACAGCATCCGCTCCGCCCTCCACGGCTACGCGGTCGCGTTCGCCCGCTCGATCGGGTACGAGAATGCCGGGACTGTGGAGTTCCTCCTGGAGACCGCGGGGGAGCGCACCGGCGAGGTCGTCTTCATCGAGATGAATCCGCGCATCCAGGTCGAGCACACCGTCACAGAAGAGGTCACCGACGTCGACCTCGTGCAGAGCCAGATGCGCATCGCGGCCGGTCAGACGCTCGCCGAGCTGGGACTCGAGCAGAAGAATCTGCACGTGCGGGGCGCAGCTCTGCAGTGCCGCATCACGACCGAGGACCCGACGCAGGGGTTCCGCCCAGACACCGGCAAGATCACGACCTACCGCTCGCCCGGCGGCGCCGGCATCCGCCTCGACGGCGGCACCGTCCACCAGGGCGCGCAGATCAGCCCGCACTTCGACTCGATGCTGGCGAAGCTGACCTGCCGTGGTCGCGACTTCCCGGCGGCCGTCGCCCGCGCACGGCGTGCGCTGGCGGAGTTCCGCATCCGCGGCGTCTCGACGAACATCCCCTTCCTGCAGGCGCTGCTGGACGATGACGCGTTCATCGCCGGAGACGTGAGCACCTCGTTCATCGACGAGCGCCCCGACCTGCTGCGGGGCCGCGAGTCGAAGGACCGCGGCACGAGGATCCTCAATTGGCTCGTCGACGTCACGGTCAACAAGCCGCATGGCACGCACCCGGGGTCGCTCGACCCGCGGACCAAGCTGCCGGCGATCGACCTCTCCGTCGAACCCGCCGCGGGGTCGCGCCAGCGGCTCCTCGAGCTCGGCCCCGAGGGATTCGCCAGAAGCCTGCGCGAGCAGAGTGCTCTCGCCATCACCGATACGACGTTCCGCGATGCGCACCAGTCGCTGCTCGCCACCCGGGTGCGCACACGGGACCTCGTCGCCGTCGCCCCGCACATCGCCAGGATGACGCCCGGACTGCTCTCGGTCGAGGCCTGGGGCGGAGCGACCTACGACGTCGCACTGCGGTTCCTCGGGGAGGACCCGTGGGAGCGCCTCGACAAGCTCCGGGCCGCTCTGCCGAACGTCGCGATCCAAATGCTGCTCCGCGGACGCAACACGGTGGGGTACACGCCGTACCCGACGGCCGTGACCGAGGCGTTCGTGCAGGAGGCGGCGGCCAGCGGCGTCGACATCTTCCGGATCTTCGACGCGCTGAACGACGTCGAGCAGATGCGCCCGGCGATCGAGGCCGTCCGGAACACCGGTACAGCGGTCGCCGAGGTGGCGCTCTGCTACACCGGAGATCTTCTCAACCCCGCCGAGGACCTCTACACGCTCGACTACTACCTGAAACTCGCGGATCAGATCGTCGCGGCCGGCGCCCACATCATCGCCATCAAGGACATGGCGGGACTGCTGCGCCCCGCCGCAGCGGCGAAGCTCGTCGCAGCACTGCGAGAGCGCTTCGAGCTTCCCGTCCACCTCCACACGCACGACACCCCCGGGGGACAGCTCGCGACCCTTCTGGCCGCCAGCGCTGCAGGCGTGGATGCGGTGGATGCGGCGTCCGCACCGCTCTCCGGCACGACGAGTCAGCCGTCGCTCTCGTCGCTCGTCGCGGCGCTCGCGCACACCGACCGCGACAGCGGCATCGACCTCGGCAGCGTCTCGGACCTCGAACCGTACTGGGAGGCCGTCCGTCGGGTCTACGCGCCGTTCGAGTCCGGGCTGCCCGGGCCCACGGGGCGCGTCTACCGTCACGAGATCCCGGGTGGCCAGCTGTCCAACCTCCGACAGCAGGCGAAGGCGCTGGGCCTCGCAGACGACTTCGAGCTCATCGAGGACATGTATGCCGCCGCCGATCGCATCCTCGGACGTGTTCCCAAGGTCACTCCGTCGTCGAAGGTCGTCGGCGACCTGGCGCTGCACCTCGCGGCGGTCAAGGCCGATCCCGCAGACTTCGAGGCGAACCCCGAGAAGTACGACGTGCCGGATTCCGTCGTCGGATTCATGGCGGGCGAGCTCGGAGACCTCCCCGGCGGCTGGCCTGAGCCCTTCCGCACGAAGGTACTGGCCGGTCGGTCGGTGCGCACCGGACTCACCGAGATCTCGGCGGATGACGAAGCCGCGCTCGCGGCTGACAGCGCCACACGTCGGGCTCGCCTGAACACCCTTCTGTTCCCGGCTCCGATGCGCGAGTTCACTCAGATGAGGGAGCAGTTCGGCGATCTCTCGGTGCTCGACACGAGCGACTATCTCTACGGACTCGTGCAGGGGCAGGAGCATCTGGTCGAGATCGACCGAGGAGTGCAGCTGTTCGTCGGTCTCGAGGCCATCGGCGACGCGGACGACAAGGGCATGCGCACGGTGATGACCACCCTCAACGGTCAGCTTCGACCGGTGTTCGTGAGAGACAGGGCGGTGGCCGTCGACACCCATGAGGTCGAGAAGGCCGACACGTCGGTCGCAGGTCACGTGGCCGCCCCGTTCTCCGGTGTGGTCACGCTCAAGGTCGAGGTCGGCACCGCGGTGCGGGCAGGGGAACCGGTCGCATCCATCGAAGCCATGAAGATGGAGGCGGCCATCACCGCCTCCGTCGACGGGGTGATCGAACGCCTCGCCATCGGGCCGACGCAGCAGGTCGAAGCAGGAGATCTTTTGGTCGTCATCAGCCCGGCGCACTAATCTTGTGCGGGCGAGGCCGCGCTCGACGCAGCGCACCCGAGGCCCGCACAAGCTTGGAGCGACAACGTGACCCCGAAGAACGTGGCAGAAACGCCGGACGAGGAGTCCAGAGGGGTGCTCGACGACGCCGCATCCCTGGACACCTCGGGCATCGGCATCCTCGGCAACACCGCTCAGGTGAGTGTCATCCTCCCGAAGGACGACGATGACGACCTCGAAGACGACAGCGTCGTCGACGGCGAGGTCGTCGCTGATCTGGTCATCGACGAGCCCGTGGCCGCTGCCAAGGCGGCCGCCGAGACCGCTGCGGCGGCGGAGATCTCGCAGCCCGTGCTGGGGTCTGCCCCGATGATCATCGAGCTGCCCGCAGAACCTGCGGATACGGCTGCGGAGTCCGGTGCTGAGCCGGAGCCGGAGCCGGAGCTGGAGCCGGAGCCGGAGCCGGAACCTGAAGTCGAGGATGACATCGAGGCCGAGGCTGAGGCTGAGGCTGAGGCTGAGGCTGAGAACGACGAGGTCCTGGGCGAGGACGAGCCTGCTGCGGCTGCTCTACCCGACCGCTCGACCGAGCCCGACGCAGTGGCCGTGCCGAACGCCGAAGTCGAGGATGACATCGAGCCCGAGCCCGAGCCCGAGCCCGAGCCGGAGCGTGATCCCGAGCTCGAGCCGGAGGCCGAGGCCGAGGCGGAGCCCGATCCCGAGCTCGCTGCCGACGTCGCGATCGCCACGTCGTCTGAGGTCGCACCCGAGGCGCACCTCGAGGCTGAGCCGGCTCAGGATGTCTCCGAGACTGAGCCTGCCGGTGATTCCGAGCCCGATTCCGGGCCCGCTCTCGCAGAGGAGCCGGATTCGGAGACCGAGCCCGAGCCCGTCTCTGAGGCCAAACCTGAGCTCGAAGCGGTGTCTGAACCCGAGTTGCAGACCGTCTCGGAGCCGGAGCCGGAGCCGGAGCCACAGCCGAAGCCCGAGCCCGAGCCGGAGCCCCGGATCACTCGTGAGCGAGAGATCGAGCGCGACTCTCTTGCATCTACGCCGGTCGCGTCGACCGCCACGGCGGACTCCACGGGCGCCGACGTGGTGGCCCAGGAGGCCGCGGCTGCCGCGGCATTCATCGCGAGGGCGCGTGCCGACCTCGACGCCGGGCGCGGCTCGCGCCGATCGGCGGCCGCGGCATCACTCGCCAAGAAGGAGAGCCAGCCAGTGGAACAACCCAAGAAGGCGTCGGCCCCCGCACAGGCCACCCGTGCCGGCCGCGCCGAGGTGCAGCTCGCGTCGAAGCGCCTGGACGACCTCGGAGACTCGTCGCGCGAGAGCGCAGACCTCCTCACCGCGGATCGGCTGCTCGATCCGCACCGGCTCACCAAGCCGGAACCGGAAGGCGCGTGGAGTCACTTCCTCTATACGATCTCCGGCCGTCGGATCAACATCGGCGACGGCAAGCGCGCGCGTCAGCGCAAGGCGCTGAGCGCCAGGATCGCCGCTCCGATCATCGGGGGCGCTCGATTCATCCCGGTGCTGTCGCGCAAGGGCGGCGTCGGAAAGACGACGATCACCGCGCTGCTCGGCATGGCACTCGCGGATGCGCGTGACGATCGAGTGATCGCCGTCGACGCGAATCCCGATCGCGGCACGCTCGCCGAGCGCGTCGTGCGCCCTCATCACAACAAGACGGTGCGTGATCTCGTGCGCATCCACGACGAGGTGCGGGGCTATCACGACATCTCCGCGATCGTCGCTCGCGATGCGACCCGACTCGACGTTCTCGCCTCCGATTCCGACCCCCGCATCGCGGAGGCGTTCAGCGACAGTGACTACCGGGATGTCGCCGGGGTCGCTGCCCACTACTACTCGCTGGTCCTGACCGACACGGGAACGGGCATCGTCCATTCGGTGATGTCGGCCACACTCGACCTTGCCGATCAGCTCGTGATCGTGTCGGGGCTCAGCGTCGACGAGGCTCGCCTCGCATCCGAGACACTCACGTGGCTCGAGAGCAACGGATATGCCGAGCAGGCGCGCGATGCGGTCGTGGTGCTGAACCAATCGACGCCCGGGGCGCCGCTCGTGCGTCTCAACGAACTCGAGGCGCACTTCCGTACGCGCGCGAAGAACGTGGTGCGGATGCCCTACGACGCGCAGATCGCCGGAGGCGGAACAATCGTGTTCGCGAACCTCCAGCCCGAGACACGCGTGGCGGCGCGAGAGCTCGCTGCGCTGCTCGTCGAGGGCATTCGGGCGAAGGGCGCCTGATGTCGGTTCGCGAGATCCGGGTCTTCGGAGACCCCGTGCTTCGTACCGTGTGCAGCCCGATCGACGACATCGACGACGGCGTGCGCGCCCTGGTGACCGATCTGATCGACACCGTGGAGGTTCCGGGGCGTGCGGGCGTGGCGGCTCCCCAGATCGGAGTCGCCGTTCGCGCCTTCAGCTACAACATCGACGGCGATATCGGCTATGTGCTCAATCCGGTGCTGACCGAGGTGCGCGGCGAGCCTGTGCCGACGGGGGAGGGATGCCTCTCCGTGCCCGGGCTCTGGCACGATGCGATGCGCCACCCCTGGGCGCGAGTCGAAGGCATCGACCTCGACGGCGAGCCGGTCGTGCTCGAAGGCGATGGGCTTCTGGCCCAAGCGCTGCAGCACGAGACCGATCACCTCGACGGCAAGCTCTATCTCACGCGACTGGATGCCGAGACGCGCAAGCGCGCGATGCGCGAGGTGCGCGAGAGCGACTGGTTCTGAGCAACCGCACATATGAGAAGGACCCCGCTCCGGCGGGGCCCTTCTCATATGTGCGGGTCGTCTCAGCCTCCGATGGCGACGTTCGTCGTCGAGACGGGCTCGTCGTAGATGGCGGCGATCTCGTCGGCGAAATCGTTCATGATCACATTCCGCTTGATCGAGAGCTTGGGCGTCAGGTGTCCGGATGCCTCGGTCCATTCGCTGTCGAGGATCGTGAACTTGCGGATCGACTCGGCGCGGGAGACGCGGGCGTTCGCGGCGTCCACGGCCTTCTGGATCTCGGCGCGAACAGACTCGTTCTTCGCGGCGACCGCGAGCGACATGTCCTTGTCGAGCCCGGCGTTCGCGAGCCACGTCGGCAGCATCTCGGAGTCGAGTGTGACGAGCGCCGAGATGAACGGGCGCTGGTCGCCGACGACGACGACCTGGCCGATGATCGGGTTCGCGCGGATGGGGTCCTCGAGAGCGGCTGGTGCGACGTTCTTGCCGCCTGCCGTGACGATGATCTCCTTCTTACGGCCGGTGATCGTGAGGAAGCCCTCGGAGTCGAAGCTGCCGATGTCACCGGTGTGGAACCAGCCGCCCTCGCTGAAGGCCTCCGCAGTGGCCTCGGGATTGTTCCAGTACTCCTTGAACACGTTGATGCCGCGCACCTCGATCTCGCCGTCGTCGGCGAGCCGCACACCCACGCCGGGCAGAGCGGGACCGACTGTGCCGATCTTCGACTTGTCGGCGAGGTTCACGGTCGCCGGGGCCGTCGTCTCGGTAAGGCCGTAGCCCTCGAGGATCACGACGCCGAGGCTGTGGAAGAAGTGGCCGAGTCGCGCGCCGAGCGGAGCGGAGCCCGAGACGGCGTAGACGATCCTGCCGCCCATCGCTTCGCGCAGCTTGCTGTAGACGAGCTTGTTGAACAGTGCGAACTTGAGCCGGGTTCCGAACGGGACGCTCTTTCCCTCTTCGACCAGCTTGGAGTGCTGGATCGCGACGTCGGCCGCCGCACGGAAGATCTTGCCCTTGCCGCCGGCCTCTGCCTTCTGCTCGGCCGAGTTGTAGACCTTCTCGAACACGCGCGGCACGGCGAGGAGGAAGGTCGGCTTGAAGGAGCCGAGCGCCGGGAGCAGCTGACGGGTGTCGGGCTGATGCCCGGTGCGGACGCCCGCGTGGATGTTCAGGATCGAGATGAAGCGCGCGAAGACGTGCGCGGTCGTGATGAACAGCAGCGTCGAGGAACCGGGAGTCTGCACTACCGCATCCAGTGCTTTGGCGGAGTTGCGGCAGAGCTCGACGAAGTTGCTGTGGGTGAGCACGCACCCCTTGGGCCGACCTGTGGACCCGGAGGTGTAGATGAGGGTGGCGATGTCGGAGCCGACGGCGATGTTGCGCAAGCGTTCGATCTCGGTGTCAGGAACGGATGCTCCCTGCGCCGTGAGTGCGTCGATGGCGCCGAGGTGAAGCTGCCAGACTTCGCGGAGCAGCGGGAGGTCGCCGCGGACCTCGTCGACCCGCGCGAAGTGCTCGGGGGACTCGACCACGAGTGCGATCGCACCGGAGTCCTCGAGGATCCACTGGATCTGCGACGGCGAGCTGGTCTCGTAGATCGGGACCATCACGGCACCGGCGTAGAAGAGTGCGAAGTCGACGAGCGTCCAGTCGTAGGTGGTGCGGGCGAGGAAGCCCACTTTCTCGCCGGGTTGGATGCCGGCGGCGACGAATCCCTTGGCCAGCGCGATGACGGCGGTCTCGAAATCCGCTGCGGTGATATCGCGCCATCCGGCGCCGTCGGGAACAGAGAAGAGAGGGCGATCAGGAGTGGCCTGGACGCGCTTCGCCAGGAGGTCGGCGATGTTCGCTTCGGGATCGGCGGGGACGACGGCGGGGACTTCAAACTGGACCACGGCAGCTCCTTCGGTACCGGTCGGGCACTGGGTTGCACACGAGTCTAGGGCATGGCACCGGGTCGCACTCAGCATGAGACTCAGTCGCCTTTCCCGGTCGGCTGGAAGCAGGCACTGGTGGATCGCCATCCCGGCGCTAGACTTCACCTCGATGTTCTACTGGCTCATGAAGTACGTCGCGATCGGACCCGTCGTCAAAGCCGTCTTCCGACCGTGGGTGGTCGGGCGTGCGAACATCCCGGCGAACGGCGCGGCGATCCTCGCCAGCAACCACCTCTCGTTCGCGGACTCGATCTTCCTGCCGCTCATGATCGATCGCCCCATGTCGTTCCTCGCGAAGAGCGACTACTTCACCGGCCGGGGGATCAAAGGATGGGCCACGAAGTTCTTCATGAAGGCCACCGGCCAGATCCCGATCGACCGGTCGGGAGGCAAGGCGTCCGAGGCGTCGCTGAACACCGGGCTCCAGGTGCTCGGCAGAGGTGACCTGCTCGGCATCTACCCCGAAGGCACCCGCAGCCCGGACGGAAGGCTCTATCGAGGCCGCACCGGCATCGCCCGGATGGCAATGGAGGCGAAAGTTCCCGTCATCCCGGTCATCATGGTCGACACCGACACCGCGATGCCTATCGGTCAGCGACTGCCACGCGTGGTCCGTGTCGGGATCGTCATCGGGGAGCCCCTGGACTTCTCGCGCTACGCGGGGATGGAGAACGACCGGTACATCCTCCGATCCGTCACGGACGAGATCATGGTCGCGCTTCAGCGACTGGGAGAGCAGCAGTACGACGACGTCTACGCGTCGACTGTGAAGGACCGCCTCCCCACCCGTGTCACACAGGCCTCCTGAGGCATCCCGGGTTCGCGTCGAGCACTAGGCTGGACTCATGCTCCAGCACCACATCGACGCGCTTGATGCGTGGCGTTCGCTCCCGATCAAGCAGCAGCCTCAGTGGCATGACGCCGCGCGCGTCTCCGAGGTCTCCGCGCAGATCTCGACGCTTCCGCCTCTGGTGTTCGCCGGCGAGGTCGACAACCTGCGTGACCGTCTCGCACGCGCCGCATCCGGGCAGGCCTTCCTGCTCCAGGGTGGCGACTGCGCCGAGACCTTCGCCGGGGCGACCGCCGATCAGATCCGCAACAGGATCAAGACCGTCCTGCAGATGGCGGTCGTGCTGACGTATGGCGCATCGATGCCCGTCGTCAAGATGGGTCGTATGGCGGGCCAGTTCGCCAAGCCGCGATCGAGCGACACCGAGACCCGCGGCGACGTCACGCTGCCCGCGTACCGCGGCGATATCGTGAACGGCTACGACTTCACCGAAGGCTCCCGTCGGCCCGACCCGGATCGTCTGCTGCAGGGGTACCACACCGCGGCATCGACGCTGAACCTCATCCGCGCCTTCACGCAGGGTGGCTTCGCCGACCTCCGCGAGGTGCACTCGTGGAACAAGGGCTTCGCCCAGAACCCGGCGAACCAGCGCTACGAGCGCATGGCCGCCGAGATCGATCGGGCCATCAAGTTCATGGAGGCGGCCGGTGCCGACTTCGACGAGCTGACACGGGTCGAGTTCTTCACGGGTCACGAGGGCCTGCTGATGGACTACGAGCGTCCGATGACGCGTATCGACTCCCGCACGGACACGCCGTTCAACACCTCGGCGCACTTCCTCTGGATCGGTGAGCGCACGCGCGAGCTCGACGGCGCGCACGTCGATTACTTCTCGAAGATCCGCAACCCCATCGGCGTCAAGCTCGGCCCGACCACGACGCCCGAGACGGCTCTCGCGCTGATCGACAAGCTCGACCCGAACCGCGAGCCCGGACGCCTGACGTTCATCACGCGCATGGGCGCAGGCAAGATCCGCGACTCTCTTCCGCCGCTGCTCGAGGCCGTGCGCGACTCGGGAGCCCAGCCGCTGTGGGTCACCGACCCGATGCACGGCAACGGGATCACCACTCCCACCGGGTACAAGACGCGTCGTTTCGACGACGTCGTCGACGAGGTCCGTGGGTTCTTCGAAGCGCACCGCGCCGTGGGCACGTTCCCCGGTGGCATCCACGTCGAGCTCACGGGCGACGACGTCACGGAATGCCTCGGTGGATCCGAGCACATCGACGAGGCGGCCCTGGCGACGCGCTACGAGAGCCTCTGCGACCCGCGCCTCAACCACATGCAGTCACTGGAGCTGGCCTTCCTCGTCGCTGAGGAGCTCGAGAAGCGCTGACCTGCATCCTTGAAACGACGAACCGCCCTTCCCGAGAACGGGGAGGGCGGTTCGTCGTTCTGGAGTCGCTCGCGCGAGCCGGCGATCAGCCGCTGAGCTGGATCGAGAGCTTGACGTTGCCGCCGCGGGGGAGCTGTTTGTCGGCTCCTGGGTCCTGGGCGGTCACGCGTGCCAGATCGGCGAACCCGGGCAGGTCGCCCCAGGCGGCGTAGCTGGAGGTGAAGCCGGCGTTCTCGAGAATGCCCTTGGCCTCGACGAGGGTCTTGCCAGAGACGTCCGGAACCGGGAACAGCTCAGGACCCTTCGAGACGATGAGCTGCACAGTGTCGCCAGGGCGCCAGTTTCCTTCTTCGGCGCGATCGGCGACTCCGACCACGAGGTCCTTCGCGACCGACTCGCTGAAGACGGACTGGACGTCGCCTGCGACCAGGAGCTGCTTCTCGGTGAGAGTGTTCGTCGCCTGGTCCACCGACATGCCGGACACATCGGGGAAGGCTCCGGCCGAGACGTACAGCTCGACCGTGTCGTCCTCGAGCAGCTCGCAGCCCTCGGCGCAGGCATAGACCTCGCCGCCGTCACGCGGGGTGACGAAGGCGTTGATCACGCGCCCGGCATCGGCATCGGAGAACAGCACCAGAGACGTCTCGGTCGTGTTGACCTTGATGCCCGACAGATAGTCGCGGGCCTCCTGCTCGGTCTTGCCGTTGAGTGCGTCCGCTGTGTGCGAGGCGGGTCCGGTGGAGATGTACACCATCACCTCGGTGCCTTTGTCGAGTCGCTCGCCTTCATCGGGATCGGTGCGGATCGCCTGATCCCTGGCGACATCTATGGAGTTCTCCTCGCCGCGGACGGGAACGAATCCCTCTGCGGTCAGGGCGTCGGCTGCGGCCTCGTACGAGAGGCCTGCGACCCCCGGCACGGCGACGAGCGAGCCGGGCCCTGAGCCGAACCACCAGCCGACGCCGCCGGCGACGGTCGCGAGGAGCAGTACGAGGGTCAGCAGGAACGCTCCGCGTGCGCGACGTCTCGACGATCGACGACGCAGGAGGGTGGCGTTGTCGACGGCTTCCGGCGCCGGGGCCGTCGGGTCGGCGATCACCATCGTGCTCGGCATGACCTTCGTCAGGTCGGCCGAATCGGCCTGGGAGCGCTGCGACGTGGTCGCGGCAGCGACGGCGGGGGCGATGCCGAGGCCTCGCTCGATCTCGCGCAGACGCTCGAGCATCTGCCCGGCGTCGTCCGGACGCTCGTCGGGGGACTTCTCGGTCGCCCACAGCACGAGCTCATCGAGCTGCTCGGGAACCCCGGGGTTGCGCACACTCGGGCGCGGCACGGATTCGGTCGCGTGCTGGAAAGCGATCTGCATGGGCTGCTCGCCCTTGTAAGGCTGCTCGCCGACGAGCATCTCATAGAGCATGATGCCGAGTGCGTAGATATCGCTGCGGGCATCTGCGGTGCCTCGGGTCACGAGTTCCGGGGCGAGGTAGGCGATCGTCCCGAGAAGCTGCTGCCCGGTGGCGGTGTTCGCGGTCGTCGCGCGCGCGAGCCCGAAGTCGCCGATCTTGATGCGACCGTCCTCGGCGAGCAGCACGTTCTCCGGCTTGACGTCGCGGTGGACGATTCCGGCGCGGTGCGCGGCCGAGAGGCCGGCGAGCACTGCATCCATGATCGTGATGGTCTGGGGGATCGTGAGCCGTCTCTGCTCGCGCAGGAGCTCGCGCAGCGTGATGCCGGGGAGGTACTCCATCACCAGGTAGGCGAGTTCGCCATCCTGTCCCTGGTCGAACACATTCACGACGTGCGGGTCAGCCAATCGAGCGGCCGCACGTGCCTCTTGGATGAAGCGGCTCTGGAAGGCCGAGTCATCGCTCAGGTGCGCGTGCATGACCTTCAGGGCGATGCGTCGCTCGAGCCTGAGGTCGGTTGCCACGTATACGGTGGCCATGCCGCCGCGGGCGATCCGGGCGCGTACCCGATACCGACCGTCGACAAGCCGCCCGATGAGGGGGTCGGCCTGCTGATTGGTCGTCACGTCAAGATTCTATGGAGAACTGCCTGAAAGCTTGGGGAGCGGCTCGCCCCTGGAGCCTGCGGGTTTGCCCGGAAGAGGGTCACCCGTGAAGGCCGAGCCACTGGTAGGCCTGGGTCTCCCACTGGCCGTAGCGCTCGGGGTAGGCCGAGATCTGCACCGCCTGCGCGGCATCGGTGAATCGCATGCCCTCCCAGCCGGTGATGTCGAGAAGACCCCGGGAACCCTGCCCATTGGGGTCTGACGCGCCTCCGAAGAACACGCGGGTGCTCCGGTCGGCGTCGATCGCCTGCTCCGGTGTTCCCCAGCCCATGCTCGGTCGCTGCTGGAACAGTCCCAGTGAATCGCGGTCTCCCCACGAGAGGTTCCGCAGGCTGGATTCGACCATCGCGGTCGCGAGGGCGATGGCGATCCCGCGATCGGAGACTCCGAGATTCCGCCCGACGCCGATGATCAAGTGGGCGTTTGTGGCCTGCTCCGCATCGAGGTTCGCGAACAGCTGGCCGGGTGGCGCGGTCGCAGCGGCGGGCGCGGGCGCCGGTGCGGTGACCGCGGCGGCACCGGCGACGACGATGCTCTGCCCGGGATAGATGATCGAGCCCGAGCTCAGTCCGTTCATCGCGTAGAGCTGCGCCACAGATGTGCCGTATCTCTGAGCGATACCGAACAGCGTGTCGCCCGCGACGACGGCATGCGTCTGTCCGCCCGTGATCACGGGCGCAGGGGGTGCGGGGGCGACGGCCGCCGGTGCAGGCGCAGGCGTTCCCGAGAGCGCGAGCTGCTGGCCGGGGTAGATGACGGATGCTCGAGTGAGGCCGTTCGCCGCCAGCACGGCATCGACGCTCGTGCCGTACCGCTGCGCGATGCCGAACACCGTGTCGCCCGCGGCGACCACGTGGGTCGCCGTCGTCGGGGCCTGAGCCGGGGGAGCGGCGGGAGCCACGGGCGCGGACGCTCCGGTGAGCGACAGCGTCTGCCCCGGGTAGATGACGGATCGCCAGGTGAGGGCGTTCCAGGTGAGCACATCGACCGTGCGAAGGCCGAAGCGGTTCGCGATCGACGAGATCGTGTCGCCGGGCTGCACTGTGTACGCGGCCGGGGGCGCCTCGGCCGTCTTGATCTGCGTGGGACTCGATTGGAGCCGCTCGATGGGCGGTGTGACAGCGTCGGCGGATGCGGGCACGGTGGCGATCGCGCCCGACAGGGTGCCCAGCACCGCGGCGGGCACTCCGAGCTGGAGATAGCGCGTTCGGCGCGCGACAGCAAGCGTTCTCAAGGTGGTCTCCCTTGTTCGGCGTCTGCCCACGCTGACACGTATGTATACGGAAGTCAACAGAAGTGACGGGAGTGGCCATTGTGATGAATGGGACGAAAGTGACTTGGCGGGGTGGCAGAAATGCGGAGGCCGCGAAGAGATGAGATAGTTGCACCGTGTCTGTTCCGTCTGAAAGCAAGCCGTCTGAAACCTCGCAGTCCGAGACCGCGTCCGAGAACAGCGTGACCGCTCCCGGCGTCACCGCCACCGAGTGGCTGACGATGCCCGATCTCGTCGACGTCCTCGACGAGGCGCTGGGCCGTGTGCGACGACTCATCGACGAGCACTACCTCATCGGGTCGCGTCGCTCCGGTGTCTTCGCGGTCCCCTCGGTGTTCATCGTCGACGGTCAGCCGCTGTCCTCGCTGCGCGGGACGATCATCGTGCTGCAGGATGCCGGGTTCAGCGACGACGAGGTCATCGACTGGCTGCTCGCTCCCGAGGAGGAACTGGGTCGGTCGCCGATCGACGCACTCCTCGCAGGCCACAAGAGCGCGGTCCGCCGCGTCGCCCGCACGCTCGCCTGAGCCGGCGAACCTGATCGGAGTCGCGAGCCTGCACCGCAGCCGCGTTCAGGCTGACCGGACGGTCGCCGCACGCGCGAGATCGCGCAGATCGCCCACAGCCGCATTGTCGAGGCGCGCGCCGGAGAGCGCGCGGTCGGCATCCTTCGAATAGGCGTCGATCATGCGCTCGACACGATCGAGCGCACCGGAACCCGAGATGGTCGCCTGGAGGAACGCGACCTGCTCGGCTGTGAGGTCCGGGTCGCCGAGCATCTCGTCGAACAGATTGCGCGCCGACGTATCGAGGGTCTCCCTGGTGAGAGCGACCAGGACCGTGCGCTTCCCCTCGCGCAGGTCGTCGCCCGCCGGCTTCCCCGTCACGGCGGCATCCCCGTAGACCCCCAGGACGTCGTCGCGCAGCTGGAACGCCATGCCCACCGGGTGGCCGAACCGGCGCAGGGCGTCGAGCTGATCATCGGCACCGCCGGCGATCGCCGCGCCGAGGACCAGGGGCTGCTCGATGCTGTAGCGCGCGGACTTCAGTGAGACGACGCGCAGGGCGCGCTCGACATGGGAGTCGGTCGCGTGCACGCTCCATGCGGACTCCTCGGCGATGTCGAGGAACTGACCGACCGTCACGTCTCGGCGCATGCGACCGTATTCGCGGCGCACTGCCGCGGCATGGGGCAGCGGATCGATCGCGTCCTCGAGCAGGTCGTCGCTCCAGGCCACGAGCAGGTCGCCGAGGAGGATCGCAGACGAGCGACCGAACGCGGCCGCGTCACCGACCCACCCGGCCTCACGATGCGTCGATTCGAGCGCTCGGTGCGCGGCGGGGCGACCGCGGCGCGTATCGGAGTTGTCGATGAGGTCGTCGTGCACGAGGGCAGCCGACTGGAAGATCTCCAGAGCCGCGCAGACGTCCCAGAGGGCGGTCGATTCATCGGCGCCCCGATCCGTGAATCGGGCGACGGCCTGCCAGCCTGCATGGCAGAAGCGTGCGCGCAGGCGCTTGCCCCCGACGAGGGTGTCGGCGGCCGAATCGAGCAGGCCCATCGCGTCCGGCCCGTAGTCGATCGACTCCCTCCTCATCCGGTCGAGGAAGAGCTGCAGGCGAGCGGCGACGGCGTCGGAGACGAGTGTGGGGGACGGCACGACTCCCAGCATACGTAAAGCCAAACGGGGGCCTTGTGGCTAGCCCCCACCGACATACCGCGCGTAGAATGGACGGACGATACCCGAGGGGGACGAAATGCCACTCTCCGAACAGGAGCAGCGTCTGCTCGACGAGATGGAACGCCATCTCCTCCACAACGACGCCGACGTCGTGAGTGCGCCGTCAGGTGACCGCGCACTCAGCTACCGCAATCTCGTGTACGGAGCGTTGCTGCTCCTCGCGGGTGTCGGCGGATTGATCGTCGGTGTCGTGCTCGGCGATGTGTGGGGTGTCGTGGTCGGCGTCATCGGATTCGCAGCGATGCTCGGCGGCGTGATGCTCGCCGTCACCCCGGTTCGCAGGCCTCTCTCCGCCGTCCCCCGGGAGAGGGCGCCCAAGCAGAAGAGTTCAGCGTCCTTCATGGACCGCATGAACGACCGATGGGATCGCCGCCAAGACGGTCAGTGACCCACACCTCCACTTCCTCGAAGGCCCGGATGCTCTGAGCATCCGGGCCTTCGTCGTTTCTCGGCCCGCGGGTGGGTTGGGGCCGGCCTGGGCTCCCGAGAGAGCGCCTTCCGCGATTGACGCTCCACCATCCTCCACCCGTCCTCCACCTCTCTCCACCGCGTGATCACGCGGATCTTCGGCGTCCCTGCATCCGCTTACGCCCTCACCCCACGGATTGACCGTAGGTTTGTGGAGGAAAGTGGAGTAAAGTGGGGTGCACCTCGAGTTGGCCGGACGCAGAGGGGGTGATGGCTGATGTTGCTGGGAACGCATTCTCCGAAGTTGGACGACAAGGGACGGGTCATCCTTCCCGCGAAGTTCCGCGAAGACCTCGGTGGCGGCATCGTCGTCACACGAGGCCAGGAACGCTGCCTCTATGTCTTCAGCACGGCCGAGTTCGAGGCGATGCACGAGCGGATCCGTCAGGCGCCGCTCGCGAACAAGCAGGCGCGTGACTTCATGCGCCTGTTCCTCTCCGGTGCGAGTGCGGAGATGCCAGACAGCCAGAACCGCATCACCATCCCCGTGCACCTTCGTCAGTACGCGGGCCTGCAGAAGGAACTCATCGTCACCGGTGTCGGCGCCCACGCCGAGATCTGGGATGCCGAGAGCTGGAACACCTACCTCGCAGCCGGCGAGGAGACATATGCCGATCTCGAGCAGGAGGTGATCCCGGGACTGTTCTGACCACGGCTGTGATGCCCCGCCGCTCCTGCCCCGACACACTTCCCCGGTGCCGGGTCGAGAAGCGGAGGGGGATCAGGGCCCTGGTCTCCGACTTACAGAGGTCACCCGAGAAAGATCATGAACCTCCGCGACATCCACACCCCCGTACTGCTCGACCGCTGCGTCGAGCTGCTCGCTCCCGCCCTGCAGGCCGACGGAGCGGTGCTCGTCGATGCCACTCTCGGCATGGGAGGTCACTCGGAGGCTCTGCTCGAGCGCTTCCCGAACATCCGCCTGGTCGGTCTCGATCGTGACACCGACGCCCTGCGCATAGCGGGGGAGCGGCTCGCTCGCTTCACAGACCGGGTCACGCTCGTGCACACCGTGTACGACGAGATCGGGCTGCACGCCCAGGGCGCGGCCGGCATCCTCTTCGACCTCGGCGTCTCGTCCCTGCAGCTCGACGAAGCCGACCGCGGCTTCGCCTACTCGAAAGACGCCCCGCTGGACATGCGGATGGATCAGACGAAGGGCGTCACTGCTGCGGAGGTCATCGCGACCTACAGCGAAGGCAACCTCCGTCGCATCTTCGAACGCTACGGCGAGGAGAAGCTGGCCGGTCGTTATGCGCGATTCATCATCGCCGCGCGCGAGAAGCAGGCGATCACCCGTTCGGGAGAACTCGTCGAGATCCTGCAGGCCGCCACCCCTGCTGCGGCTCAGCGCGCAGGGCACCCCGCGAAGCGCGTGTTCCAGGCTCTGCGCATCGAGGTCAACGCCGAGCTGAACGTGCTGGCCGATGCGATCCCCTCGGCCATGGACGCACTGGCAGTCGGCGGACGGATCGTCGTGATGTCGTACCAGTCGCTCGAGGACCGGCTCGTGAAGCAGGCCTTCGCCGCAGGTGCGGCGTCGACCGCTCCGCGGGGGCTGCCCGTCGAACTGCCGGAGCATGCGCCCCGCTTCCGGATCATCACCAAGGGTGCCGAGCTCGCGGGTGACGACGAGCGCGCCAGGAACCCCCGAGCGATCCCGGTTCGACTGCGCGCTGCAGAGAAGCTGCGGGAGACCTCATGAGCCTGAACGCGCTGGCACCCCGGCCCCGCTCTCTGCCTGATGCGCCGTCACGCGCGCCGCGTCGTCGCCTCGAGCCCGTCACGGGAACACCGGTCCGCCGCAAGCCGAAGCTCGCATATGCGCTCATCGCCGTCGCGGGTGCGCTGGCGATCGGAGCCGTGCAGATCGGCCTGTCGCTCGCGATCACCCAGGACTCGTTCACGCTGGCGAGCCTCTCGTCCGAGCAGCACGAGCTGGACCTCCGCACGAACGCGCTGCAGGAGGACCTGACCGGTCTCAGCTCGCCGCAGTCCCTCGCGACGGGAGCCGCTGCGCTCGGCATGGTGGTCGCCGGCTCGCCGGCCTATCTGCGACTCAGCGACGGTGCCGTGTTCGGGCAGGGGACAGGCGCGGTCGGAGCATCCACCATCGATCCGAACGGCGCAGGCGCGGTGAGCAACGCGCTGTTGAACGACGTTCCGGTGAACGCTTCCACCGAAGACGACGCCACGCCGGACGGCACGCCCGGCGGCGCTGCGGAGCAATCCGCCGAGGAGCTGCCGCCGGCCATCACCGACGGGCTCCCGAGCCCCAGCACCCGCTAGCCGGAACCACCGACCATCACGACCTGACGGAGAGAGTCCATGACGACACGAGCCACCCGGACGCCCCGGCGACGCACGGTCGTCGCGCTGGCGGTGATCCTGTCGATCCTCGCCGCGTTCGTCGTGCGCCTGGTGGATATCCAGGTGGTCAAGGCCGACGAGCATGTCGCCCAGTCGCTGGAGTTCATCTCCAAGGGCACCGCCATCCCCGGACAGCGCGGATCCATCACCGATGCGGACGGAGCGGTGCTCGCCGAGAGCGTCAACGTCTACGACGCGCAGCTGAGCCCCCAGGTGATCCGACTCCTCGAAGAGGACGAGAAGAACCCACCAGAGCTGCCGTGGGCCGAAGCATCCACCCGCATCGCCGAGATCATGGGGCTGGATGCCGAGAAGCTCCGCGCCGACGTCGCGGCCGCGCTGGCCGCGAACCCGGACTCCCAGTACCTTCCGCTCGTGAAGGGACTCAGCACCGAGAAGTACATCGAGCTGCGGGATCTCAAGATCTCGTCGTACCTCACGATGAAGCCGCGCGAGGTCCGGGTCTACCCGAACGGCGCGGTCGCCGGAAACCTCCTCGGATTCCTCGACGGAGCGGGCACTGCGCAGGCCGGCATCGAGAAGATGGACGAGAAATGCCTCGCGCCGACCGACGGCGAGGAGTCGTACCGTACCGGCAAGAACGGCGTGGTCATCCCCGGCAGCGAGAGCAGGGTCGACGCCGTCGACGGCGGTGCGGTGCAGCTCACGATCAACAGCGACCTGCAGTGGTACATGCAGCAGATGATCGCCGAAGAGGCGCAGACCCAGGGCGCGAAGGGTGGCACGGTGACGGTCGTCGAGGTCGCCACCGGCAAGATCCGGGCGGCCGCGGAGTGGCCGACCATGGACCCCAACGACCTGGACGCATCGTCGTCCGACACATGGGGCAGCAAGCTCTTCACCTACCCGTTCGAGCCCGGCTCGACGTTCAAGGCGGTCACCGCCGCGGCGATCATGGAGAACGCCGGCGTGACCATGACGAGCCCCACGGTGTCGGCATCGTCGAAGGAGAAGTTCGACAACGGCGCCGTGATCAACGACGCGTTCGTGCACCCGACCTTCCAATACACCCTGGCGGGCGCGCTCATCGACTCCTCGAACGTGGCTCTGTCGAAGTTCGGCACCATGGTGAGCCCCGATGTGCGTTACGACTACCTGCAGCGCTTCGGAGTCGGCACCAGGACCGTGGACTTCCCCGACGAGGCCGGAGGTCTGCTTCACCCCACGAGCGAGTGGGACAACCAGTCGCTGTACACGACCACGTTCGGTCAGTACTTCACCGTCACCGCCCCGCAGCTCGCCGGCGCCTACCAGGCCATCGCGAACGGCGGAGAGAAGATCGGCCTGTCGCTGATCGAGTCCTGCACGACGCCCGACGGCGCGGTCGTCGCTCCCGAGGCGCCGGCGCACGATCAGATCATCAAGCCCGAGACCGCAGCCGACCTGACACGGATGCTCGAGAACGTCGCCGTTCAGGGCGGAAACGCCGAGCGCATCCAGGTTCCCGGCTATCGCGTGACCAGCAAGACCGGTACCGCGCAGATCCCGGACGGCAACGGCGGATACAAGGCGGGCGTGTACTACACGAGCATGGTGGGCTTCGCTCCCGTAGATGACCCGCAGTACGTCGTCGTGGTGACTCTCGACGAGCCGACTAGAGTTACATCGTCTGCTGCTACCGCGTCGGCCTTCCAGAAGGCGATGACCCAGACCATGAAGACCTACCGCGTGATGCCGTCCTCGACTCCGATGGACGCACTGCTTCCCAAGTTCGAATAGACGGCGCCCCGCCGCGCCTGGAGACGTCATGATCGCCCTGTCGCTTGCTGAGATCGCCGCCGTCCTCGGGGGTGATCTCCGACTCGCCGGTACCGCGACGGCCGAGACCGTCGTCGACGGCGTGGTCGACACCGATTCGCGCACCACGGTGCCCGGATCCGTCTTCGTCGCGAAGCCTGGCGCCGAGACCGACGGCCACCGCTTCGTCGGCTCGGCGCTGGCCGCCGGCGCCGCTCTCGCCATCGTCGAGCATCCGGTGGACGACGAGATCACGCAGATCATCGTCCCGAGCGCCGTCGGCGCCCTCGCCGATCTCGCGCGCGAGGTCGTGGCACGCGTGCGTGCCGAGGGAAACCTCAAGATCGTCGGCATCACGGGCTCGAACGGCAAGACGACGACCAAGAACTTCCTGGCCCGCATCCTCTCCGGCGAAGGGGAGACGGTCGCGCCCGTCAACTCGTTCAACAACGAGGTCGGCGCTCCGGTGACCATGCTGCGGATCACGCACGACACGCGGTTCCTCGTGAGCGAGTTCGGTGCGGATGCGCCGGGCAGCATCGCTCGCCTCGCAGGCCTCGTGGAGCCGGACATCGCCGTGGTGCTGATGGTCGGCTTGGCGCACGCCGGAGGCTTCGGCGGCATCGAGGCGACGGCGAAGGCCAAGTCCGAGCTCGTCTCGGCCGCCATCCCCTCGGGGACCGCCGTGCTCAACGTCGACGACGCCCGTGTTGCGGCGATGCGCGAGCTCGCGGTCTCGCGCGGCATGCAGGTCGTCGGCTTCGGTCAGAGCGCTGCGGCGGATGTGCAGGCCCACGACCTCGAAGTCACCGCATCGGGAACCTCCTGCGTGATCGAGGCCGCGGGGCAGCGGCTGCCGCTCCGGCTGCAGGTCCTCGGAGCGCACCATGTCGGCAACGCCCTGGCCGCCATCGCGGCTGCGCGTGTGCTGGGTGTCTCGACCGCAGACGCGATCGCTCGTCTCGAGACGGTCGAGATCGCCGAGCGCTGGCGCATGCAGCCGATGGGCAACGAACGGGTGCGCATCATCAACGACGCGTACAACGCGAGCCCCGACTCGATGGCCGCGGCGCTGCGCACCCTCGCGCAGATCACCGGCCCCGACGAGCGGACGGTCGCCGTGCTCGGCGCCATGAGCGAGCTCGGCGAGACCGCGGGGGAGGAGCACGACAGGATCGGTCTGCTCGCCGTGCGGTTGAACATCCAGCGGATCGTGGTCATCGGCCCCGAGGCCCGGCGGCTCTTCATCTCCGCGATCGGCGAGGGCTCGTGGGACAGCGAGGCCGTGTTCTTCCCTGACCAGGATTCCGCGTTCGAGTACCTGCGCGGCGAGCTGCGCGACGGCGATCGTGTGCTCGTGAAGTCATCCAATTCCGTGGGGCTCCGGCACCTCGGCGATCGTCTGGGAGAATTGTTCTCGTGAGATCTCTCATCATGGCGGCCGCCATATCCCTCGCCTTCACACTCTTCCTGACTCCCGTCTTCCTCCGGCTCTTCCGGAAGTGGGGCTGGGGACAGGTCATCCGCACGCCCGAGGCGATCGAGAACCCGAGCCACGAGGCGAAGCGGGGGACCCCGACGATGGGCGGCGTGATCTTCATCGTCGGCACCATGGTGGGCTATTTCACCGGAACATACGTCGGTGGGGGCACGCCCTCGACATCGGCGCTGCTCGTCATCTGGCTGATGGTCGGCTTCGGCGCCGTCGGCTTCATCGACGACTACATGAAGGTGCGCAGTCAGCGCAGCCTCGGACTCTCGGGCTGGCGCAAGATCATCGGCCAGCTGCTGGTGATCATCCCGTTCGGCATCATCGCCCTGAACTTCCCGAACTCGTACGACCAGACGCCGGCATCCGGCTCGATCTCGCTCTTCCGCGACATCCCCTGGCTGAACCTCTTCGCGTTCACCGCGATCCTCGGCTGGGCGCTGTACCTGCTGTGGATCTCGGTCATCGGCGTGGCGACGTCCAACAGCGTGAACCTCACGGACGGCCTCGACGGCCTCGCTGCGGGAGCCGGAGTCATCGTCGTCGGCGCCTACAGCCTGATCGCCTTCTGGCAGTTCAAGCAGTCCTGTGTCGGCGAAGGTGTCGAATCGGCGGCCATCGGCGGATGCTACGAGGTGCGCGATCCGTTCAGCCTGGCGATCATCGCCGCGTCGTTCGCCGCCAGCCTGATCGGATTCCTCTGGTGGAACGCCCCCAAGGCCAAGGTCTTCATGGGTGACGTCGGCTCGATGGCGATCGGCGGTGTGATCACCGCCATGGCGATCCTCACCCGCACCGAGCTGCTGCTCTTCGTGATCGCCGGAGTCTTCGTCCTCGCGTCGGGCTCGGTCATCCTGCAGCGTGCCTACTTCAAGGTCACACGTGGCAAGCGACTGTTCCTGATGAGTCCCTTCCACCACCATCTCGAGATGCGCGGGTGGTCAGAGGTGACGATCGTCGTCCGGATGTGGATCATCGCAGGACTCCTCGCCGTCTCCGCCGTCGGACTCTTCTACGTCGAATGGCTGACGCGTGTCAGCTGAGTCCAGGCTCGCGACGCTGACCAGCTGGCGCTCCGACTGGTCGGGTCTGCGGGTCGCCGTGCTCGGGCTCTCGATGACCGGCTTCTCGGTCGCCGACACGCTCACGGAGCTCGGTGCCGATGTGCTCGTGGTCAGCGAGTCGGCCGAGCAGGAGTACGCCGACCTTCTGCCCGTGATCGGAGCGCGCTTCGAACTGGGTTCGCTCGCCGAGGTGCCCGAGTCGCTCAGCGACTTCGCACCGGAGGTGGTCATGGCCTCTCCCGGCTTCTCTCCCACGCACCCCGTGATCCGGTGGGCGCAGGAGTCCGGCATCGCAATCTGGGGCGACATCGAGCTCGCCTGGCGCGTCCGAGACAAGGTCACGCGCGCAGACGGCACCCCGGCCGACTGGGTGCTGATCACCGGCACCAACGGCAAGACGACCACGACGCAGCTCACAGCATCCCTCCTCGTCGAGGGCGGGCTGCGTGCGGCCCCGTGCGGCAACATCGGAGTGCCGGTGCTGGATGCCGTGCGCGACCCCGAGGGCTTCGATGCACTCGTCGTGGAGCTCTCCAGCCACCAGCTCTGGTACCTCGGGCAGTCCAGCGTCGAGGGGCAGCTCTTCCCGCACGCGTCGGTGTGCCTGAACCTCGCGGACGACCACCTCGTGTGGCACGGCAGCGCCCAGGCGTATCGCGACGCGAAGGCGATCGTCTACCGCAACACGCGCGTCGCCTGCGTCTACAACAAGGCCGACGAGGCCACCAGGGTCATGGTCGAGGAGGCCGAGGTCGTCGACGGCGCACGGGCGATCGGCTTCGACCTCGGCATCCCGGGGCCCAGCGACCTCGGCGTGGTCGAGGGGCTGCTCGTCGATCGGGCGTTCCTCGACGATCGGGCGACCAGTGCGCTGGAGCTGACGACGGTGGCCGACCTGCAGAGCGTCGGCCTCGCCGCGCCGCACATCGTGCAGAACATCCTGGCGGCCAGTGCCCTCGCGCGTTCGCTCGGGGTCGAGCCCGAAGCCATCCATGCAGCTCTCCAGTCCTTCCGACTCGACGAGCACCGCATCCAGGTCATCGCGCTTCACGCCGGCATCACCTGGGTCGACGATTCCAAGGCGACGAATCCGCACGCCGCGGCCTCTTCTCTGCGTGCCTACCCCGGAGCGGTCTGGGTCGTCGGCGGAGATCTGAAGGGCGTCGACATCGCCGATCTGGTCGCGTCCGTCGGCTCGACGGCCCGTGCGGCCGTCGTGATCGGCGTCGAGCGCACCTCCGTCGTCGCGGCATTCGAGCGACACGCGCCGGGGGTGCCGGTATTCGAGGTGGATGCTGGCGAGACTGGTCACGTCATGAATCGCGTCGTGGAGATCGCCGCGGGGATCGTCGATGGCGAGGGCACAGTTCTGCTGGCCCCCGCAGCGGCATCCTTCGATCAGTTCTCCAGCTACGCGGATCGCGGACACCGCTTCGCCGAGGCGGTGCGGGACTGGATAGACCGGGGGAGCGCCGATGACGCAGGTCGCACGCCCCCCACGGTCTGAGTCCGGCCGCACCTCGTCGGGCGGCTTGGCCGCCCGTGTCTCCCTCGGGAGACGATTCACCCCGGTCTCGACCGAGTTCCTGATGATCGCGTCGGCCGCCCTGATGCTGACGATCTTCGGACTCGTGATGGTGCTCTCGGCGACGAGTGCGACCGCGGTGGCCAAGGGCGAGAACCCGATGGACGGCGCGCTGCGCCAGGGGATCTTCGCGGTGCTCGGCATCCCGCTGATGTTCCTGATCTCGCGACTGCCGATCGCCTTCCTCAAGCGCATGGCGTGGCCTGCGCTGTTCGGCTCGATCGCCCTGCAGATGCTCGTCTTCACGCCTCTCGGCATCGAGGACGGCGGTAACCGCAACTGGATCATGATCGCCGGATTCACGCTGCAGCCGTCGGAGTTCCTGAAGCTCGCGCTCGCGCTCTGGGTCGGGTACGTCCTGCTGCGCAAGCAGACGATGCTCGGGACCTGGCACCAGGTGTTCATCCCGGTGGTTCCGGTCGGAGCCCTCGCGATCGGCACGGTCATCGCCGGAAAGGACCTCGGCACCGCGATGGTGCTGGTCATCGTCCTGCTCGGCTGCCTGTTCTTCTCCGGCGTGAAGCTGCGACTGTTCATCCTGCCCGTGCTGCTCGGCGTCGTGGCGGTCATCGCCCTCGCCGTGACGAGCCCGGACCGCATGCGACGCATCACGGCCACCTGCTCCGACATGTCTGCGTACACCGGTGACTGCTACCAGTCGATCCACGGGATCTGGGGCATGGCCTCCGGCGGGATCTTCGGCGTCGGTCTCGGAAACTCGCAGGAGAAGTACGGGTGGTTGCCCGCCGCCGGCAATGACTTCATCTTCGCGATCGTCGGCGAGGAGCTCGGACTGATCGGCTGCATCGTCGTCCTCGCGCTGTTCACGCTCTTCACGGTCGGCGCCTTCCACATCATCCGCAAGACGGACGACCCGTTCATCCGCGTCGCGGCCGGTGGCATCACCGTCTGGATCACGGGGCAGGCCGTGTTCAACGTCGGCGTCGTCATCGGACTGTTCCCGGTCATGGGCGTTCCGCTGCCTTTCATGTCGCAGGGCGGCACGGCGCTCCTCGCGGTGCTCATCGCCTGCGGCGTCCTGCTGTCCTTCGCGCGCACTCTCAAGGTCCCGGAAGCACGTGCGGCTGAGCGGACCCCTTCGGCAGGGCGGGGTAGGGTCACACGGTGACCACGTACCTTCTCGCCGGCGGTGGAACCGCCGGTCATGTCAATCCCCTGCTCGCCGTCGCGGACGGCCTGCGCGCGCGCGAAGCCGATGCGACCGTCCTGGTGCTGGGCACGGCGGAGGGCCTCGAGTCCCGACTCGTGCCCGCCCGAGGATACGAACTCCTCATCGTCGACAAGGTGCCGTTCCCGCGTCGTCCCAACAGGCAGGCGGCCGCATTCCCCGGACGCTTCCGTCGGGCGATCGCCCAGGTGCGTGCGCACATCCTCACGTACGCCGTCGACGTCGTGGTCGGTTTCGGCGGATACGCCTCCGCCCCCGCCTACGTGGCCGCCCGCCGAGAGGGTGTGCCGTTCGTCGTGCACGAAGCGAACGCCAAGCCCGGCCTCGCGAACGTGCTGGGTGCGCGTCGCGCCGCGGCGACCGGAGTCGCCTTCGGCGGCACGAAGCTGCGCGGCGCTGAGGTCGTGGGCATGCCGCTGCGCCGTGAGGTCATCGAGCTCGACCGTGCGGCCGCCCGCGACGAGGCCGCAGAGCACTTCGGACTCGATTCCTCTCGTCCGGTCCTGCTCGTGTTCGGCGGATCGCTCGGAGCGCAGCGCCTGAACGAGGCCCTCGCCGACTCGTGGGGCGACGTCCTCGCTGCAGGATGGCAGCTGCTGCACGTCACGGGCGAGCGCAGCGACCTCGCCGACCCCGAGGTGCCCGGCTATGCGCTGCGCCGATACGTCGACCGTATGGATCTCGCGTTCGCCCTCGCCGACCTCATCGTCTCGCGCTCCGGGGCGGCGACGGTCAGCGAGATCAGCGCGCTCGGCATCCCTGCGCTGTACGTGCCGTACTCGGTGGGCAACGGCGAGCAGCGGCTCAACGCGGCATCCGCGGTCGCCGCCGGCGCCGCCCGTCTGCTCGACGACGCCACCTTCGACGGAGACGCCGTGCGGCGCATCGTGATCCCCGTGCTGAAGGACCCGCAGCGGCTCGCGGCGATGGCGGACGCAGCCGGTCACGTGGGCACGCGCAGCGGCACCGAGAATGTCATCGCGCTCGTCGACCGAGCCCTCGGGCTCGACTGAGTCCGCCGCAGACACGACTCAGCGCCGCCGAAACGTCCTCACCGAAAAGTAGACTGAATCCGACATGATCAGACCTGACCTCACCCTCCCGATCCCCGAGTCGATCTCCTCCGCGCACTTCATCGGCATCGGCGGATCCGGCATGAGCGGCCTCGCCAAGATGTTCCTCGATGCGGGCATCCGCGTCTCCGGGAGCGACCGGGCCGACAGCGACAACCTTCGCGCTCTCGCAGCGGCCGGGGCCACCGTGCACGTCGGACACGACGCCGCCCACCTCGGCGACGCCGACACCGTGGTGCACACAGGAGCGATCTGGCCCGAGAATCCCGAATTCCTCCTGGCGAAGGAACGTGGATTGCATGTGATCCATCGTTCGCAGGCGTTGCACTGGCTGATCGGTGAGCGGCGACTCGTCTCGGTCGCCGGTGCGCACGGCAAGACGTCGTCGACGGGCATGATCGTGACGGCTCTCCAGGCGCTCGGTGCCGACCCGAACTTCGTGAACGGCGGCGTGATCGAGCAGCTCGGCGTCTCCAGCGCGACGGGCACGGGTGAGCTCTTCGTGATCGAGGCCGACGAATCCGACGGCACCTTCCTGCTCTATGACACTGCGGTCGCTCTCATCACGAACGTCGACCCCGACCACCTCGACCACTACGGATCCGACGAGGCCTTCCACGATGCATTCGTGCGCTTCGCCGACGCCGCCTCCGAGGCCGTCGTGATCTCGAGCGATGATCTGGGCGCGTTGCGTGTGGGCGCCGGACTGTCTCACCCGAACGTCATCACCTTCGGCCAGGCCGAGGACGCCGACGTCCGTGTCACCGACATCGTCACCGCGGGCCCGGTATCCGCCACGATCACCCGGGGCGACGAGAGCGTGCGACTGCAGCTCGCCGTGCCAGGTGCGCACAACGCCATCAACGCAGCCGGCGCGATCACGGTGCTCCTGTCCGTCGGCTTCGGACTGACCGAGTCCGCGCGCGCCGTCGAAGGCTTCGCCGGCACCGTGCGCCGGCTCGAGCAGCATGGAGTCGAGCGAGGTGTCACGGTCTACGACGACTACTCGCACCACCCGACCGAGGTGCGGGCCGCGCTCGAGGCGATGCGCTCGATCGCAGGCTCCGGCAGGATCATCGCGATCCAGCAGCCCCACACGTACTCGCGCACGCAGCACATGTTCCGCGAGTTCGCCGACGTGCTCGAGACCTACGCCGACCACACGGTCGTGCTCGACGTCTACGGCGCGCGCGAGGATCCGGTGCCCGGTGTCACAGGTGAGTTGGTCAGTGGCGCTTTCCAGAACCCCTCGCATGTGCACTTCGTCGCGGACTGGCAGCAGGCCGCCGACTACACGGCGTCGGTCGCGCGTGAGGGCGACTTCGTCGTGACTCTCGGCTGCGGCAACGTCTATCAGATCATCCCGCAGGTGCTCGAGTCGCTGCGGACCACAGAGGTCTAGGCGATGCGACGTCCGCCTCCGCTTCCCACGCCTCCCGCGGGTCTCGCGGAGGACGAGTCCGCAGCCGGGCGACGGGCGGGCTCTCGTGGTCGCACACGCCCCGCTGCGGGTGACGGCCGGCGCGACGATGCGGATGTCGTCGATCTCGGGGCCTACGCAGGAGACGCGGGCGCTGAGGATGCCGAGCGGCCGACGTCGACGCGCGACGTCTGGCGGGCGGCGCGCGCACGGCGCAAGGCGCTCCGTGCGGAGATCCGGCGTTTCACCCAACGCTCACGTCGTCGACGGATCATCTGGCTGAGCGCGATCGGCGCTGTCGTGCTGCTCGTCGGCGGAACGATCACTGCGGCCTACAGCCCCTTGTTCGCGGTCGAGAGGATCACCGTGGTGGGCGCGACGACCCTGGATCCTGCTGCGGTCGAGGCCGCTCTCGCCGCCCAGATCGGCACACCGCTCGCCTCGATCGACTCGAGCGAGGTCAAGGCGTCCCTGCTGGCCTTCCCGCTGATCGAGACCTATGCGCTGGAGGCGAAGCCCCCGCACGATCTCACCGTGCGGATCGTCGAGCGCACACCCGTCGGCGTCATCCGCTCGGACGCGGGCTACACGCTCGTCGACGCCGCGGGGGTCGCTCTCGCGACCACGTCGGATCAGCCCGCCGGGCAGCCTCTCCTCGACATCGAGGGCGGCACCGACTCCGCCGCCTTCGAGAGCGCGGGTCTCGTCGTGCGGTCGGTGCCGGCCGATCTGAGGGCGACGCTCACGGGCGTGCGCGCGACGTCGCCGGATGACGTGACCCTCACGTTGCGTTCGGGTCTCACCGTGGTGTGGGGGAGCTCCGAGGACTCGCCGATGAAGAGCGAGGCCCTCTCGAAGACCCTGATCGGACGCCCGGACGCCTCCACGATCGACGTCACTTCGCCCCACGCGGTCGTCGTCGGCTGAGGTTTCGACGGCAAACGGGCGACACGCCCGTGTCGTTGCGTGTGCGCGGGGGCGTGACGCTTACCTTCGAACAAGAGAAACCAATACCGGGAAATACTTTACACCTCTAGTTGAGGTTTAAGGTTCATCCTCTGGAATCTCACCCTTAGACAGGCTCGACTACTCGGAGGCCGGCCATGAGCCAGAACCAGAACTACCTCGCCGTGATCAAGGTCGTCGGCGTCGGCGGTGGCGGCGTCAACGCCGTCAACCGCATGATCGATCTCGGTCTCCGCGGAGTCGAGTTCATCGCAGTGAACACCGACGCGCAGGCGCTGCTGATGAGCGACGCCGACGTAAAGCTCGACGTGGGCCGCGAGCTCACTCGCGGACTCGGCGCAGGAGCCGACCCCGAGGTGGGTCGCCGCGCAGCCGAGGACCACGCAGAGGAGATCGAGCAGGCGCTCACCGGTGCCGACATGGTCTTCGTGACCGCGGGAGAGGGAGGCGGAACCGGAACCGGTGGAGCCCCCGTCGTCGCTCGCATCGCGAAGTCGATCGGCGCACTCACGATCGGTGTCGTCACGAAGCCGTTCTCGTTCGAGGGTCGCCGCCGTCAGAGCCAGGCAGAAGCCGGTGTGGTGAAGCTCAAGGAAGAGGTCGACACGCTCATCGTCGTGCCGAACGACCGCCTCCTCGAGATCAGCGACCGCGGCATCTCGATGATCGAGGCCTTCGCCACGGCAGACCAGGTGCTCCTCGCCGGTGTGCAGGGCATCACCGACCTCATCACGACCCCGGGTCTCATCAACCTCGACTTCGCGGACGTGAAGTCCGTCATGCAGGGCGCGGGTTCTGCGCTCATGGGAATCGGATCCGCCCGCGGCGCCGACCGCGCGATCAAGGCCGCCGAGCTGGCTGTCGAGTCGCCGCTCCTCGAGGCCAGCATCGAGGGAGCTCACGGCGTCCTGCTCTCCATCCAGGGCGGTTCGAACCTCGGGATCTTCGAGATCCACGACGCCGCAGACCTCGTCAAGGAGGCCGCGCACCCCGAGGCGAACATCATCTTCGGTACGGTCATCGACGACACGCTCGGCGATGAGGTGCGCGTCACCGTGATCGCCGCAGGCTTCGACAGCGGCGAGCCCTCGCTGCGCCTCGACCCGATGGTCGTCACGCGTCCCGCTGCAGCGACCACGCTCCCCGAGGTCCCTCTCTCGAACGACGAGGAGAGCAAGCCCGCCTCCGAAGCCGTCGAGGCGGAGAGGACCCCGCAGCGCGTCACCGCGACGAGCATCGAGCCCGCGTTCGCGGATGACGACATCGACATCCCTGAATTCCTGAAGTGACCCTCGCGCAGGGCCCCGAGGAATCGGGTCTGGCCGCGCGGCTCTCGGCGATCGATGAACGGATCGCCGAGGCCGCGCGCCTGGCGGATCGGCATCCGAGTGAGATCACCCGGATCGTCGTGACGAAGTTCCATCCCGCATCGCTCGTGCGCGACCTGCATGCACTGGGTGTGCGCGAGGTGGGGGAGAACCGCCAGCAGGAGCTCTCCTCGAAGGTCGGCGAGCTCGAGGATCTCGATGTCCGCTGGCACTTCATCGGACAGGCGCAGACCAACAAGGCCTCGGCGATACGGCGGAGCGCGGATGCCGTGCACTCGGTCGACCGCGACAGGCTCGCCGACGCCCTGCACAGGGCTGCAGAGGGCGACGACGTCCTGGACGTCCTCGTCCAGGTCAATCTGACGGCTGACGAGGGCAGAGGCGGTGTCGCGCCCGATCATGCCCGCTCGCTCGCCGAGCACATCATGACGCTGCCGACGCTCCGTCTGCGAGGCGTGATGGCCGTGGCTCCTCTCGATGAGGAACCCGCATCGGCGTTCGCCCGGCTGCGCACCGTCGCCGACGGCGTGCGAGAGATCGAGCCCGCGGCCGACTGGATCTCCGCAGGCATGACCGGCGACTTCGTCGAAGCCATCGATGCCGGCGCGACACACCTGCGGATCGGCTCCGCAATCACGGGACCCCGCCCCGACCGGGGTTAACCTGTGAACAGACCAGCCCGACACGTTCGAACCGGAGGACACGATGGGTAACCCGCTGAAGAAGACCATGGTGTATCTCGGCCTCGCCGACGAGGAAGAGGCTTATGAGGAGCAGGCTCCGGCCCGCGCGCACCGCGAACGTGATCGCGACCGCGACCGTGATCGGGAAGAGCCCGCTCCGGCGCCCGTCACCCCGCTGCGGCGCCCCGTCGCCGTGCGTCAGCCCGCAGGAGGGGCAGTGAACGAGATCCTCACCGTGCACCCGAAGCAGTACCGCGATGCTCAGCTCATCGCGGAGAGCTTCCGCGAAGGTGTCCCGGTCATCATCAACCTCTCGCAGATGAGCGACGCCGACGCGCGCCGTCTGATCGACTTCGCATCCGGTCTCTCGCTCGGCCTCTACGGCCGCATCGAGCGGGTCACCTCGAAGGTGTTCCTGCTCTCGCCGGAGAACATCGCGGTGTCGGGCCACGGGGGAATCGCGCACGCAGACGTTGAGTCCGCGGGCTTCGACCAGTCGTAAACCGTGGGGATCGTCGTCTCCATCGTCGCCAGCATCATCCATCTGATGCTTCTGCTGTATCTGCTGGTGCTCTTCGCTCGTCTGATCCTGGGCTACATCCCGATGTTCAATCGGGAGTGGCGGCCCAAGGGGGCTGGTCTCGTCGCAGCCGAGCTCGTCTACACGCTGACCGATCCGCCCGTCCGGTTCTTCCGGCGGATCATCCCACCCCTGAGGATCGGCTCGATATCGTTGGATTTCGGGTTCTCGATCACGATTCTGATCGTGTTGATCCTCATGAGCATCGTCCGCAACTTCATCTGAGGCTTGCCCGACTTCGACGCCGCGGAGTGTCGCGGCGTCGCGGCTGACAGGCTCGGGGACTATGCTTGGCTCCCAGGTGCGCGCCCCGGGTTCGCGCCACATCACGACCACGCCATTCTCGAAACTGGCAACCGAACTCATCGAAGGAGCCACCATGGCACTTACCCCGGATGACGTCGTCACCAAGCAGTTCCAGCACGTCCGCTTCAAGGACGGCTTCGACCCGGACGAGGTCGACGACTTCCTCGACGAGATCGTCATCGAGTGGCGCAAGGCCCTCGAGGAGAACGTCGAGCTCAAGGCCAAGCTGGCCGCGTTCGAGTCCGGCGATGCGCCGGTCGCTGTTGCGGCTCCCGCTGCCGAGGCGTCCGCGCCCGTCGTCGAAGAGAAGCCCGTCGCCGCACCGGCCGAGCCCGCTCCGTCGGGTTCCGCGACCGCCACCGCCGGCATCATCGAGCTCGCACAGCGCTTGCACGACGAGCACGTCGCGGAGGGTGAAGCCAAGCGCGCTCAGCTCATCGCCGACGCCGAGGGTGAGGTCAACCGCATCCGCACCGAGGCCGAGGCCAAGCAGCGCGAAGAGTCGGCACGTCTCGAGCGCGAGCGCAACACGCTCGAGGCCCGCATCACCGAGCTCCGCAACTTCGAGCGCGACTACCGCTCGCAGCTGCGCGGCTACATCGAGGGTCAGCTCCGCGACCTCGACGAGAAGTCGGCGTCGACGGACTCGACCCCGGTCTCCGCGATCGGACTGTAGGTCGTCCCTTTGCCAGGACGCCCTGCCCTTCGTCGGTCGGCGGCTGGCGCGATCGTTGCGGTTCTCGCAACGGTCGTGCTGGCCGCCGATCAGTTTGTGAAGTACCTCACCACCGAGAACCTGCCGCTGCAGGAGCCCGTCCCGGTGCTCGGTGAGTTCCTTCAGCTGTACTACGTGCGCAATCCCGGTGCGGCATTCTCGCTCGGGTCCGATGTCACGTGGATCTTCACGATCGCGCTGGCGGTCGTCTCAGGTGTGATCGTGTGGAAGGCCTTCGGTCTTCGCTCCCGGCTCTGGGCCGTCGTCCTCGGCTGCCTTCTCGGTGGAGTGCTCGGCAACCTCACGGATCGTCTCTTCCGCGATCCCGGGTTTCCCATGGGGCACGTCGTCGACATGATCTCGATGCCGTGGATGATGCCGGCGATCTTCAACGTCGCGGACATCTTCATCGTCACTGGCATGATCTGCGTGGCGCTGCTCGTCGTCTTCGGGCTGCGTTTCGACGGCACGCGCGAACGAGACCACGCCCCCGTGGAGACGGACGAAGAGGCTGAGGCCGTCGCGATCGCCGAAGAGGCTGATGCCGTCTCACCGACGGACGCCTCGCGCGCCGACAGCACGACTCCCGATGCGCCTGCCGCCGCGTCGGACGGACGCTGAGCGTGGAGTTCCGCTCCCTTCCCGTTCCTGACGGGCTGGAGGGAACGCGGGTCGACGCCGCCTTGGCCAAGATGCTCGGCTTCTCCCGGACCTTCGCGGCAGATGTCGCCGCCGCCGGAGGCGTGCGTCTCGACGGCGTCACACTCGACAAGTCCGACCGTCTTCGCGGCGGCGGATGGCTCGAAGTGGAGTGGCAGCCGAAGGAGGAGCCGCGGATCATCCCGATCGCGGTACCCGAACTCGGGATCGTCTACGACGATGACGACATCGTGGTGGTCGACAAGCCCACAGGCGTCGCCGCCCACCCGTCTGTCGGCTGGGAGGGCCCCACGGTGGTGGGTGCTCTCGCCGCCGCAGGGTTCCGCGTCGCCACGAGCGGTGCGCCCGAGCGTCAGGGCGTCGTCCATCGCCTCGACGTCGGCACCAGCGGACTGATGGTGGTCGCCAAGAGCGAGACTGCGTACACGGCGCTCAAGCACGCATTCAAGGAGCGCACGGTCGAGAAGATCTACCACGCGGTCGTTCAAGGCCATCCCGATCCGTTCACAGGGACGATCGACGCGCCGATCGGTCGGCATCCGAATCATTCGTGGAAGTTCGCGGTCGTCTCCGACGGCAAACCCTCAGTGACCCACTACGAGACGCTCGAGGCGTTCCCGGGCGCCTCACTCCTCGAGATCCATCTCGAGACCGGTCGCACGCACCAGATCCGCGTGCACATGGCCGCACTCCGTCATCCGTGCGTCGGTGACCCGCTCTATGGTGCAGACCCCACACTGTCGGCGAAGCTGGGTCTCAGTCGCCAGTGGCTGCATGCGCACAAGCTCGCGTTCTCGCACCCGGCGACGGGGGAGTGGGTGCAGTTCGAGTCGGCGTACCCTGCGGACTTCGAGCACGCTCTGGCGGTCCTGCGAGGCGAGTAGACGCTTCGGCCGGCCGGCGACGCGGACGGCACTCATGGCGTGCCCGAGGTCCACTGTGCACCTGGGCGATGTCCGTGGGGTGGGCCAGACTGGGCGCATGAGCATCGAGGTGCGACCGGCGACCGAGTTCGATGACGTGGCGGCTCTCGTCGGCCCGAAGAAGCCGACATCGAACGTGTGCTTCTGCCTGAGCTATCGGATCGGCAGCAAGGAGAACAACGAGCTGCGAGGCGCCCAGCGCGCTGATCGGGTGCGTGAGCTCTGCCATCAGGACCCGCCTCCCGGCGTGATCGCCTACCTCGACGACGAACCGGTCGGGTGGGCGGCGGTGCATCCGCGCAGCGACACGAGCTTTGCTCGGAACAGGCTGATCCCGAAGGTCGACGATCTCGACGTGTGGTCACTGTGGTGCATCCGGGTCCGGCCGGGACACCGCAAGCAGGGGATCTCGCATGCGCTGATCGACGGGGCCGTGGCCCATGCGAAGAGGTGTGGAGCGCCGGCCATCGAGGGGTACCCCGTCGACAACAGGGGAGAGAAGGTGAATCTGACCATGGCGTACGTCGGCACGCGAGGGCTGTTCGAGGCAGCGGGCTTCACCAAGGCCGCCGACACGGGCTCGATCCTCGATGGCTTCCCGCGGGTGCTGATGCGGCTCGATCTTCGAGGGCGGCCGAAGTCGTCGAAGAAATCGTGAACCGAACCGCGGCTCATCGCGGGATCAGCCGGCGACCTTCTCCGGTGACGGCGAGGGGTTCCCGTCGATCTGGGCGCCGAGACCCATACGCCGGCGCCCGATGTCGGACGCCGAAAGTAGACTCGAAACATGGCATCCGACTCCTTCGTCCACCTGCACGTGCACAGCGAGTACTCGATGCTCGACGGGGCGGCGAAGATCGCGGCGATGACCCAGGCGGCTGCGGATTACGACATGCCGGCCATCGCGGTGACCGATCACGGCAACACCTTCGCTGCCTTCGAGTTCTACAAGGCGGCAAACGCCGCAGGCGTCAAGCCGATCATCGGACTCGAGGCCTACGTCACCCCCGGCACGCACCGCAGCGACAAGACGCGAGTGCAGTGGGGGTCGCCCGATCAGAAGAGCGACGACGTCTCGGGTTCCGGCGCGTACACCCACATGACGATGTGGAGCGAGAGCACGCAGGGGATGCACAACCTCTTCCGGCTCAGTTCGCTGTCGAGCATGGAGGGCTACTACTTCAAGCCCCGAATGGATCGGGAGCTCCTGCAGACCTACGGCAAGGGCCTGATCGCCACGACCGGATGCCCGTCAGGCGAGATCCAGACGCGGCTGCGCCTCGGCCAGTACGACGCGGCTCGCGCGGCGGCGGCCGAGTTCCAGGATCTGTTCGGCAAGGAGAACTACTTCGCCGAGATCATGGATCACGGCCTCTCCATCGAGCGCAGGGTCATGACTGACCTGATCCGCCTCGCCAAAGACCTCAACATCCCGCTCGTCGGCACCAACGACTCGCACTACACGCACCAGCACGAGGCCGATGCGCACGCGGCGCTGCTGTGCGTGCAGTCCGGCTCGACGCTCGATGACCCGAACCGCTTCAAGTTCGACGGCGACGGGTACTACATCAAGACGGCCGCAGAGATGCGTCAGCTGTTCCGCGACCACCCCGAGGCATGCGACAACACGCTGCTCATCGCCGAGCGCTGCGAGGTCGAGTTCAACACCGCGGCGAACTACATGCCGCGCTTCCCCGTGCCGGACGGCGAGACCGAGGACAGCTGGCTCATCAAGGAGGTCGAAGCGGGCCTCCACTACCGGTACCCGAGCGGCATCCCCGACAAGGTGCGCAAGCAGGCAGAGTACGAGACCGGGATCATCCTGCAGATGGGTTTCCCGGGCTACTTCCTGGTCGTCGCCGACTTCATCAACTGGGCCAAGGACAACGGCATCCGCGTCGGTCCCGGTCGTGGTTCCGGTGCCGGATCGATGGTCGCCTACGCCATGAAGATCACCGACCTCGATCCCCTCGAGCACGGCCTCATCTTCGAGCGGTTCCTCAACCCCGACCGCGTCTCGATGCCCGACTTCGACGTCGACTTCGATGACCGTCGCCGTGGCGAGGTCATCGACTACGTGACCAAGAAGTACGGCTCAGAGCGCGTCGCGCAGATCGTCACCTACGGAACGATCAAGTCGAAGCAGGCGCTGAAGGATGCCGGGCGAGTGCTCGGCTTCCCCTTCAGCATGGGCGAGCGACTGACCAAGGCGATGCCGCCGCCCGTCATGGGCAAGGACATGCCCCTCGACGGCATGTTCGACTCCGCGCACCCCCGCTACAAGGAGGCGAGCGAGTTCCGCGCGCTGATCGAGACCGACCCCGAGGCGAAGACGGTGTTCGATCGCGCCCTCGGGCTCGAGGGGCTGAAGCGGCAGTGGGGCGTCCACGCCGCCGGAGTGATCATGTCGTCCGAGCCGCTGCTCGACATCATCCCGATCATGCGTCGCGAGCAGGACGGCCAGATCGTCACGCAGTTCGACTACCCGTCGTGCGAGTCGCTCGGCCTGATCAAGATGGACTTCCTGGGGTTGCGCAACCTCACGATCATCTCCGACGCGCTCGACAACATCCGCACCAACAGGGGAGAAGAGCTCGACCTCGAGCACCTCGAGCTCGACGACCGCGGGGCTTACGATCTGCTCGGTCGTGGTGAATCGCTCGGCGTCTTCCAGCTCGACGGCGGGCCCATGCGGGCGCTCATGCGTCTGATGCGCCCAGACAACTTCGGCGACATCTCGGCCCTCATCGCGCTGTACCGTCCAGGGCCCATGGGTGCGAACTCCCACACGAACTACGCGCTGCGAAAGAACGGCCAGCAGCCCATCACGCCGATCCATCCCGAGTTCACCGAATCGCTCGCCGACATCCTCGACGAGTCCTACGGCCTGATCATCTATCAGGAGCAGGTCATGGCCATCGCCCAGCGCGTGGCCGGATTCTCCCTCGGCCAAGCCGACATCCTCCGCCGAGCGATGGGCAAGAAGAAGAAGTCCGAGCTGGACAAGCAGTTCGAGGGCTTCCAGGCAGGTATGCACGCGAACGGCTACTCGGATGGCGCCGTCAACGCCATCTGGGAGATCCTGCTCCCGTTCTCCGACTACGCGTTCAACAAAGCCCACTCGGCCGCCTACGGCGTCGTGTCGTACTGGACCGCCTACCTCAAGGCGCACTATCCCGCCGAGTACATGGCCGCACTGCTCACCAGCGTCGGCGACTCGAAAGACAAGATGGCGCTGTATCTGAACGAGTGCCGCCGCATGGGCATCAAGGTGCTCCCGCCGGACGTCTCCGAATCCATCAACTACTTCGCCGCCGTCGGCGACGACATCCGATTCGGGCTCGGCGCCGTGCGAAACGTCGGCAGCAACGTCGTCGAGGGCATCGTGAAGTCGCGGAAGGACGAGCGCTTCACCTCGTTCCACCACTTCCTCGACAAGGTGCCGCTGCACGTCTCGAACAAGCGCACCGTCGAGTCGCTGATCAAGGCAGGCGCCTTCGACTCGATGGGCGACTCCCGCCGGGCGCTGCTGGAGGTCCACGAGGACGCCGTCGAGGCCGCCGTGGATCGCAAGCGGAACGAAGCGCAGGGCGCGATCGGGTTCGACTTCGACAGCCTGTACGAGGGCACCGACGAGGTGGCGCCCGCCAAGGTTCCCGCGCGACCCGAGTGGATCAAGAAGGACAAGCTCGCATTCGAACGCGAGATGCTCGGTCTGTACGTCTCCGACCATCCGCTCGCAGGGCTTGAAGTGCCTCTCGCGAAGCACGCGTCGATCTCGATCCACAACCTCATCAACTCCGAGGAGATGCAGGACGGCGAACAGGTCACGGTTGCCGGGCTCGTCACGAGCGTGCAGCATCGTGTCGCCAAAGCCAGCGGAAACCCGTACGGCATGATCACCGTCGAGGACTTCAACGGCGAGGTGACGGTCATGTTCATGGGCAAGACCTACACCGAGTTCCAACACATACTCCAGCAGGACTCGATCCTGGCCGTCCGCGGACGCGTCTCGAAGCGGGACGACGGGCTCAACCTCCACGCGCAATCGGCATTCGCACCCGACGTCGGCTCCTTCGATGCGGCAGGACCGCTCGCACTCGTGCTGGCTGAGCAGAGAGCGACCGAGAGGGTCATGAACGAGCTCGCCGAGGTCCTGCGCCGACACAACGGAGACACCGAGGTGATTCTGCGCGTGCACCGTGGTGGTACGGCGAAGGTGTTCGACGTGCCGATGCCCGTGAAGGTCTCCGCCGACCTGTTCGGCGATCTCAAATCCCTGCTCGGGCCGAGCTGTCTCGGCTGAACCGACTCCATACACGAGTCGCCCGATGACGCCCTCCCGGATGCACCGGGTAGTATCAGGACGCGTTCGGGTGCAGGGCGTCAGAGGCTCTGCACCGTGGCGAAAGGACCACCCCCATGAGCACGGAATCCCCCTTCCTGAACAGTGACGGCTCGGATGCAGACGGTGCAGCCGCGGCCTCCGAAGCCACGGTCGACGAGGTCTTCTCCGACGACGACGGTGTCCTCTACGACGACGAGGTGACGCCGGAGTTCGGCATCCTCGGGTTCACCCTGCGTGAGCTCCTGATCGTCGGCGTGTGGCTTGTCGCATTCATCTCCTCGTTCTTCCCGCACGCCGTCGACGCCTCGATCTGGAGCACCGGCATCCAGTGGATCCTTCCGATCGGGGTGCCCACGGTCGCGGTCTTCCTGTTGATCCTGCGCCGGTTCTCACCGGACGGCATCCGCCGGGTCGGATCCCTCGGGATCGATCAGTTCGCCTCCGTCGCCTTCTCCGTCGCAGCCGTCTTCTGGATCGGAGCCCTGTGGAACGCGGTCGCCTTCGCGATCGAGTTCGGGATCTTCGCACTCTCCTGGAGCGGCATCGTCCAGCTCATCGCGTCGCTCGCGCTCGTCACCCTCACCGTGTTCGCGCCGCTGGTCCCCGGGCTCAGGGAAGACTTCCACGGCCGGCTCGTCACGCTCGCACACCGCAACGCGAACCCGGTGCGCCCCGTCATCCCGCGTCCGCGGCCCGAGCCGACTTCCGCGGCGGAGGCGACTTCTGTGAGCGCCTCGCGAGACGCCGAAGAATCCTCGCCGGGTGCACCCTTCGCCGGGGCGGGCTATGCGACCGTGCCCGCGCCCGAAGCGACAGCCCAGGACACGACTGCCCAGGACACGACTGCCCAGGACGAGACTGCCCAGGACATGACAGCCCAGTACGTGCCCGACACGACCGAGCAGTACGTGCCCGACACGACTGCGCAGTATGCGCCGGACGAGCCCGTCCCTCACGAGGCGGTCCGTAGCGCCGAGCCGATGCCGCACACCACGCAGGCGTTCCCCGCGGGTGGGCTCGACGTCGAGCTGTCCGGGCAGCAGGCGACCGACGAGGTCGCCCGCCTCGACCTGGCCGAGCAGGTGCCGCTCGCCGCGCACGCCTCCGGCGGCGGGACGGGCACAGAGCAGGCGACGTCCGATGAGGACTACGCCCCGGCCTACTCTCGGAGTAGCCGTGGCCAGGAGCCCGAGATCGTCTCGGACACCGGAAGCATCGAATCGCTTCTGGGTGCGACGGCTCAGGACGTCTCGTCCGCCGAGACCACCGCGTTCCCCGCCGTGGAGGATCACACCGACGTCCAGGCGAACGACTCATACGCCGCTGCCCCCGCCGCGCAGCCGTTCTGGGTGCTCGCTCCGACCGAGCGCGACGTGCACGACGAGCGAGGCGAGGCGATCTTCCAGATCGGTCCGAACGCCTGGGCTCTCGTCATCGAAGACCGCGGCGGCGCCTACGTCGTGCGACACGACGACGGTCGCATCGGCTACCTGCACGACATCGCAGACATCACGAAGGGCTGATCTTGCGCACGATCGATCTGCGGGGGCGCGAGCTCTCGCCGGCTGACATGCTCGCTGCTGTTCCGCGAGCCACCCAGGCACGCGCCGAGGCGCTCGACACGGCGGCGCGGATCGTCGAGGACGTGCGTGCACGCGGCGAAGAGGCGCTCCGCGAGCAGGCCGACAGATTCGACCGCGTCTCCGGACACGAAGTCCGGGTGCCGGCCCGGCACATCGCCGATGCACTCGAGATCCTGGCACCGGAGGTCCGCGATGCGCTCGAGGAGGCGATCCGTCGGGTGCGCATCGCCTCGGCCGCCCAGGTCCCCGCGCCCCAGGTCACCGAGATCGGTGCCGGCGCCACGATCACCCAGCGCTGGCAGCCGGTGCACCGCGCGGGCGTCTACATCCCCGGAGGCAAGGCGGTGTATCCGTCGAGCGTCATCATGAACGTGGTCCCGGCGCAGGTGGCCGGTGTCGAGCAGATCGCGCTCGCATCCCCTCCGCAGGAGGACCAGGACGGACGCGTCCACCCGACGATCCTCGCAGCGGCCGGGCTCCTCGGCATCACGGAGGTCTATGCGATGGGCGGGGCGGGGGCCATCGGAGCGTTCGCGCACGGTGTCGCCGACATCGGCCTCGATCCAGTGGATGTGCTCTCCGGGCCGGGAAACAACTACGTCGCCTCGGCGAAGAGGGCCGTGGCCGGTGTCGTCGGCACGGATTCCGAGGCCGGGGCAACCGAGATCCTCGTCGTCGCGGATGCGGCCGCGGACCCGCGACTGATCGCCGCCGACCTGGTGAGCCAGGCCGAGCACGACGAGCAGGCCTCGGCGGTCCTCGTGACGGACTCGGAGGGTCTCGCAGACCGCGTGGCGTCCGAGGTCGCCCGGCAGGCCGCGTCGACCCGCCACGCCACCCGCGTCGCAGCCGCGCTCGACGGCCCGCAGTCCGCGATCGTCCTCGTCGACGACCGTGCGATGGCTACGGCGTTCAGCAACGCCTACGCGCCGGAGCACCTGGAGCTGCACCTCGCGGATGCCGAGGCCGCGGCCGACACGTTCACCAACGCTGGTGCCGTCTTCGTCGGCGACCACACGCCGGTGAGCCTCGGCGACTACATGGCAGGCAGCAACCATGTCCTCCCCACCGGGGGACAGGCGCGCTATGCACCGGGCCTCGGCGCCTACACGTTCCTCCGCCCGCAGCAGGTGATCTCGTACGATCGCGCAGCTCTCGCCGAAGTCCGTGCCGGAGTCGTCGCACTCGCCAACACCGAGGTGCTTCCCGCGCACGGTGAGGCGATCGAGGCTCGTTTCACGGCGTAGGATCGGTCAGATGCACTGCCCCTTCTGCCGTCACTCGGACTCCCGGGTCATCGACTCCCGCACCAGCGACGACGGTCTGTCGATCCGGAGACGACGGCAGTGCCCCGAGTGCGGCGGCCGGTTCACGACGACCGAGACGGCGAGCCTCAACGTCATCAAACGGTCAGGCGTCATGGAGCCGTTCAGTCGTGAGAAGGTCATATCCGGTGTGCGCAAGGCCTGCCAGGGGCGACCCGTCACCGAAGCCGACCTGGCGATCCTCGCCCAGCGAGTGGAGGAGGCCGTGCGGCAGACCGGTGTGTCGCAGCTCGACACCAACGAGATCGGGCTCGCGATCCTCGGTCCGCTCCGCGATCTCGACGAGGTCGCGTACCTGCGGTTCGCGAGTGTCTATCAGGCGTTTGATTCGCTCGAGGACTTCGAGAGCGCGATCACCGATCTCCGCTCCGACCACGTCAAGTCGGAGCCCGTCGACCGGTAATCTGGCAGGGATGTATCCGCTGCTCTTTCGCGCTGTCCTGTCGCGCTTCGACCCCGAGTTCGCCCACCACGCCGGGATGGCGGTGATCCGCGTACTCGGTGTGCCCCCGTTCTCCTGGGCGACCCGCGCGTTGACGAAGCCCGACCCGTCGCTGCGTGTGGAGGCGCTCGGGCTGACCTTCTCGTCGCCGTTCGGCATCGCCGCGGGCTTCGACAAGAACGCGATCGGTGTGCGCGGGCTCGCGGCGCTCGGATTCGGGCACGTCGAGGTCGGCACCGTGACGGCGATCCCGCAGGAGGGCAACCCCAAGCCTCGGCTCTTCCGGCTCGTCGCCGACCGGGCCGTCATCAACCGCATGGGCTTCAACAACGAGGGTGCGGATGCTGCCGCGCGGCGACTCGCGAAGTTGCGCAGAGGAGCCCCGGACACGGTGATCGGTGTCAACATCGGCAAGAGCAGGGTCGTCGACGTCGAAGATGCGACAGCCGATTACGTCGCTTCCGCGACCAGGCTCGCACCGCTCGCCGACTACCTCGCGGTCAACGTGTCGTCGCCCAACACGCCCGGACTTCGAGGTCTGCAAGCCGTCGAGACGCTGGCTCCATTGCTGAGGGCCGTGCGAGCGGCATCGGGATCCACGCCGCTGCTGGTCAAGATCGCCCCCGACCTCCCGGATGACGAGATCACGGCGATCGCGAAGCTCGCCGTCGACGAGGGGCTCGCAGGCATCATCGCGCACAACACGACGATCAGCCGGGAAGGTCTGACCACGGATGCGGCGACCGTCGAGGCGGCGGGAGCCGGCGGCCTCTCCGGTGCACCGCTGAAGGAGCGTTCGCTCCAGGTGCTCCGACTCGTCCGCACCGCGGTCCCCGAGGGCTTCTGCGTGATCGCCGTCGGGGGAGTGGAGACCGCCGCGGACGTGCAGGAGCGACTCGCCGCCGGGGCGACCCTCGTGCAGGGGTATACAGCCTTCCTCTACCGCGGCCCGTTCTGGGGACGCGAGCTCAACAGGGGCCTCGTGCGCCGCTGAGACCGCCGCACACGCAGAAGAGGCGTCTCGTGCTCGTGAGAGCAGGAGACGCCTCTTGCGTATGACGGGGTGTCAGGCGGGGTAGTCGCCGCGCTTGACCTGGGCCTTCGGCAGGCGCATGAAGCGCATCTGCAGCGACCGCATGGCGGCGTACCAGCCGAGGCCGCGCTCCATGCGCTCCTGGCCGAACTTCGCTGCGACCTTGCGCTTGACGCGGAAGCCGAGGAGCACCATGCCGCCGATCGCGAGGATCAGGTAGGCCATCATGACCAGGTACGCCCAGCCGGCGATGGCGAATCCGCCGATCGCGAGGTTGGCGGGGAGCAGCGAGATGAGGATCACGAGAACCATCACGCCCATCACGAACTCGGCGGGGTGCCATCCGGCATCCACGTAGTCGCGCACCCAGCGGCGCTGCGGACCCTTGTCGCGTGCGGGGAGGAACTTCTCCTCGCCGGCGGCGAGGCCTGCCTGCGCACGGTTGCGTCGCTCGTTGAGCTCGGCGCGGGCTGCGGCCTTGGCCTCCTTGGTGTTCGCGACGAGAGGGCGACGACGTGCGGCCTCCTGCTCGGCCCGGGTCGGCGTCGCGCGTCCCTTGCCCGAGCCTGGCGTCTCGGAGGCGTCGTCGTTCGTCGGAGGGGAGACAGGGGAAGTGGCCACGAGGTTCCTCGGTTCGGTGAAGGTGGATCACCTTAAGATTACTCGCATGACATCTCCTGCCCAGCCCGGTGACCAGAATCTGTCCAGTGAGCGCGAACCCGCCGTGCTCGAAGCGGCCTCGACGGGCTTCCCCGCGGCGCTGAGCGACCTCGGTCGGCTCGTGCGCATCCCCGGCATGGCCTGGCCCGCTTTCGACCAGACGCAGCTCGAGCGCAGCTCTGAGGCCGTCGCCGCTCTCGCGACCGACACCGGAGTCTTCGACGAGGTCCGCATCCTCCGCGCTGCGATCCCCGGAACCGATGAGCACGGGCAGCCGGCAGTGCTCGCCACACGTGCCGCGCGCAACGGCAAGCCCACCATCCTGCTCTACGCGCACCACGACGTACAGCCCCCCGGCGACGACGCGCTGTGGCAGACGCCGCCGTTCGAGCCGACCGTTCGCGACGGTCGCCTCTACGGGCGCGGAGCGGCAGACGACAAGGCCGGCATCATGGCGCACATCGCCTCGATCCGCGCCGTCGCCGAGGTGATCGGCGACGACCTCGAACTGGGGATCGCGATGTTCATCGAGGGTGAAGAGGAGTACGGATCGCGCTCGTTCGCGCAGTTCCTCGCGGACAACAAGGAGGCGCTGCGCGCTGACGCGATCGTGGTCGCCGACTCCGGAAACTGGGATTCGGTCACGCCGGGGCTGACGGTGTCTCTCCGTGGGAACGCGCGATTCACGGTGCGGGTGCGCACCCTCGACCACGCATCCCACTCGGGGATGTTCGGCGGTGCGGTGCCCGACGCCATGATGGCGACGGTCAAGATGCTCTCCACCCTGTGGAACGACGACGGCTCGGTCGCCGTCGAGGGGATGACGGAGCGGGATGCTCCCACGCCCGAGTACGGCGAGGACACCCTCCGCGACGAGGCAGGGCTCCTGCCCGGCACCTCGCCGATCGGAGACGGCACGATCCTCAGCCGGATCTGGAACAAGCCGGCGGTCACCGTCATCGGCATCGACGCGACGAGCGTCGAGGCGGCATCCAACACGCTCCTGCCCGAGGTCACGGTCGTCGTGAGCGCCCGCGTGGCCCCCGGCCAGTCCGGTGAGGAGGCGTACGCCGCCCTCGAAGCGCACCTCCGCGCGCACGCGCCGTTCGGTGCCGAGCTGACCTTCTCCGACGTCGACCTGGGCAACGGATTCCTGGTGGACACGAGCGGATGGGCCGTCGCGCTCACGCGCGACGCGATGCGCGACGGCTACGGCGTCGCGCCGATCGACCTCGGCGTCGGCGGATCGATCCCGTTCATCGCCGACCTCGTGCGGGAGTTCCCCGCCGCGCAGATCCTGGTCACCGGCGTGGAGGACCCGCACTCCAGGGCGCACAGCCCCAACGAATCCCTGCACCTCGACACCTTCCGCCACGCGGTCGCCACCGAGGCCCTTCTCCTCTCCCGCATGAACGACATCATCATCTGAGCCCGTTCTGCCCGCCGGAGGGTAAAATCGAGTCACCAGCCGTGCGAGCGCGGCCCGTCACAAGGAGCGACATGAGCGACACCACACTGACTGCAGCAGAGACCACCCAGGCGCACGGCGTGAAGCTGACCGACGCCGCGGCCACGAAGGTCAAGAACCTCCTCGAGCAGGAGGGCCGCGACGACCTCCGTCTGCGCGTCGCCGTCCAGCCCGGTGGATGCTCCGGCCTGATCTACCAGCTGTACTTCGACGAGCGTTACCTCGAGGGTGACGAGACGGTCGACTTCGACGGCGTCGAGGTCATCATCGACAACATGAGCGTCCCGTATCTCGACGGTGCATCGATCGACTTCAAGGACACGATCTCGGAGCAGGGCTTCACGATCGACAACCCCAACGCCGCGGGCAGTTGCGCCTGTGGAGACAGTTTCCACTGATCCGAACCCCTCCGCCAACCTGCGTGGTTGGCATGAATCAGGTGTGAGGTTGCCCTAGACTTGGGTGTGCCCTGTCCGCAATCTGAAAGGTGCATCGTGCCCTCGAAACGCCGCCTTCGTTGGGCCGCTATTCCCCTGGGAGTAGTGGCAGCCGTGGCCCTGGCGGGATGTACTGCCACTGAGCTGAACGGTTACCTCCCTGGCTTCGTGGAGGGTGAGCCTGCGGCCACCAACCAGACCGAGCGCGTGTCCTCGCTCTGGGTGAACTCCTGGATCGTCCTCCTCGCCGTCGGCGTGATCACCTGGGGCCTGATGGCCTGGGCTGCGATCGCCTACCGTCGCCGCAAGGGACAGACCGGCCTGCCGGTGCAGATGCGCTACAACATGCCGATCGAGATCTTCTACACGATCGTGCCGCTCATCCTGGTGCTGGGAATGTTCTTCTTCACCGCTCGCGACCAGAACGCGATCGAGGCGAAGTGGGACGACCCCGACGTCGAGATCACCGCGATCGCCAAGCAGTGGGCGTGGGACTTCCAGTACGACGGTGAAGAAGAGGACAACTCCGACGCCGTGTGGAGCATGGGCATCCAGGCTCAGCCCGACGCCGCCGGCAACATCGACCAGGATCAGCTTCCGACCCTGGTCCTGCCGGTCGACCAGAAGGTCACCATCGACCTGCAGTCGCGCGATGTCATCCACTCGTTCTGGATCATCGACTTCCTCTACAAGAAGGACATGTACATCGGGAAGGACAATTCCTGGTCCTTCATCCCGACGCGCGTCGGCGAGTACGCCGGCAAGTGCGCCGAGCTGTGCGGTGAATACCACTCGATGATGCTCTTCAACGTCAAGGTCGTCGAGCAGGACGAGTACGACGCCTACCTCCAGTCACTCGAGGAGGAAGGCAACACCGGCGACATCACGGATGCGTACGACCGTCTGTCGAACTTCCCGGGCACCACCGCAACGACCGACTCCGAGGAAGGAGAGGAGTAAGCCATGTCGACAACTGAAGCCCCCCGCACCGACGAGGCCCCCCGCTCCCGACCCACGACTCTGCCCGCACGCCAGGCCGCTCTCATGAGCTCCTCGCGCGTCGAGCAGAAGGGCAACATCGTCGTCAAGTGGATCACCTCCACCGACCACAAGACGATCGGGTACATGTACCTCATCGCCTCGGTGCTGTTCTTCCTCCTCGGCGGCGTGATGGCCCTCGTCATCCGTGCAGAGCTGTTCGCTCCCGGGATGCAGATCATCCCGACGAAGGAGCAGTACAACCAGCTCTTCACGATGCACGGCACGATCATGCTGCTGATGTTCGCGACGCCGCTCTTCGCCGGCTTCGCCAATGCGATCCTGCCGCTGCAGCTCGGAGCCCCTGACGTCGCGTTCCCGCGTCTGAACGCCTTCGCGTTCTGGCTCTTCCTGTTCGGCTCCACGATCGCCGTGGCCGGCTTCCTCACGCCCCAGGGGGCGGCATCGTTCGGATGGTTCGCCTATCAGCCCCTCGCGAGCGCGTCGTTCTCGCCGGGTGCAGGTGGAAACCTCTGGATGGTCGGTCTCGGAATCTCCGGGTTCGGCACGATCCTCGGTGCGGTGAACTTCATCACCACGGTCATCACGATGCGTGCACCCGGCATGACCATGTGGCGTATGCCGATCTTCTCGTGGAACACGCTCATCACGAGCCTCCTCATCCTGATGGCCTTCCCGGTGCTCGCAGCTGCGATCTTCGCCGCGGCGGCAGACCGAATCCTCGGGGCGCACATCTACGACCCGGCCAACGGCGGCGTTCTGCTCTGGCAGCACCTGTTCTGGTTCTTCGGTCACCCCGAGGTCTACATCATCGCCCTGCCGTTCTTCGGCATCGTGTCGGAGATCTTCCCGGTGTTCAGCCGCAAGCCGATCTTCGGGTACAAGACCCTGGTCTACGCGACGATCGCCATCGCGGCGCTCTCGGTCGCGGTGTGGGCTCACCACATGTACGTGACGGGATCCGTGCTGCTGCCGTTCTTCGCCCTGATGACCATGCTCATCGCGGTGCCGACCGGTGTGAAGATCTTCAACTGGATCGGAACGCTCTGGCGAGGATCCGTGACGTTCGAGACGCCGATGGTGTTCGCACTCGGCTTCCTCGTGTCGTTCGTCTTCGGCGGTCTGACCGGCGTCATCCTCGCGGCTCCGCCGCTGGACTTCGCTCTGTCCGACTCCTACTTCGTGGTCGCTCACTTCCACTACGTGGTCTTCGGCACCGTCGTGTTCGCGATGTTCGCCGGCTTCTACTTCTGGTGGCCGAAGTGGACTGGACGCATGCTCAACGAGCGTCTCGGCTACGTGCACTTCTGGATGCTGTTCATCGGCTTCCACATGACGTTCCTCATCCAGCACTGGCTGGGTGTCGACGGCATGGTTCGTCGCTACGCCGACTACTCGGCGGCAGACGGCTGGACCTGGCAGAACCAGGTGTCGACGATCGGCGCGATCATCCTCGGTGCATCGATGCTGCCGTTCTTCCTGAACGTCTGGATCACGGCACGCAAGGCGCCCAAGGTAACGGTCAACGACCCGTGGGGCTACGGTGCATCGCTCGAGTGGGCTACCTCATGCCCGCCGCCGCGTCACAACTTCACGTCGATCCCGCGCATTCGCAGCGAGCGTCCTGCATTCGACCTGAACCACCCCGAGGCAGCGGAGTTCACACCTGCCGCTCCCGGCGAGCGAGAGGGCCACTGAGCCATGCGCGACAACGTCATTCTCTGGTGGATCCTGACCGCGTTCTTCGCACTGGTCGGAGTCGTCTACACCGGCTGGCACATCCTGGCGACTCCATCGGAGAACTTCGCCGAGCGCATCGAATGGGTCGGTACCGTGGCGCTGTTCTTCGCAGCCTTCATGGGTGCGCTGATCGCGTTCTACCTCGATCGCACGCACAAGGCGCAGAACGGTGAGCTGCCGGAAGACATCCTGACGAGCGACATCGACGACGGTGACCCCGAGCTCGGCGAGTTCAGCCCCTGGTCCTGGTGGCCGATCGTGCTCGCTGGATCCGCCGGCATCTTCGTGGTGGGACTCGCAGTCGGACAGTTCCTGCTCCCGATCGGCCTGGCGATCTTCGTGGTCGCGATCGTCGGCTGGGTGTACGAGTACTACCGCGGCAACTTCGCCCGCTGAGATTCTCGAAGAAGGCCCCTGGGATCTGATCCCAGGGGCCTTTCGTGTATCCCGCAGCTCGGATGAACCGTGGGCGACGCTATGCCTTCGTGCGCACCCGAGCCACACCGGTGAGCGGATCGACAGGGCGGTGGTGCACGCCGTCCGCGTCCGCCACCGGATAGCCCTCGCGAACCCAGTACTCGAAGCCGCCGATCATCTCGCGCACCTCATACCCGAGTGCGGCGAACTCCCTGGCGCCCTTCGCTCCGGCGTTGCACCCGGGGCTCCAGCAGTAGACGACGACCGCGGCATCGGCGGGAACCTCGACCGGAGCGCGGGCCGCGATCTCGCTGTAATGCATATGGACGGCGCCTGAGACGCGCCCCTGGGCCCAGGCCTCGTCAGAGCGCACATCGATGACCACGATCTTCTCGCCGGCCTTCAGAGCGGCATGGACGTCGCTGGCGTCGGTCTCGTAGGCGAGTTTGGCGGCGAAGTAGTCTGCGCGATCGATCATGATCCCAGCGTAGGGACGCGTTCCCTTGTGCGCCCTCGTCTTCCGGACGTGGGCGCACGGGAATCCGCCAATCTCGAAGTGAGTGTTCAGAGCTCCACGGTCATCTGCACGCGCCGTCCGTAACGGTCGAGCGAGAGTGAGGCCTCGGTGTCCACGAGGCCACGCTGGAACGGTGTCTCCGGGATGCTCTCGAGGAATCCGCACGAAGCGTAGAACGGGGCGTTCCACGGGACCTCGGCATAGGTCCGCAGAGACATTCGCCTGTAGCCGCGTTCGCGGGCTTCGTCCAGAGCTGCGCCGACGAGGCGGCGCCCGTAGCCCTTCCGACCGGAGGAGGGGAGGACGGACAGCTGCTCGAGGTGGGCGTGGCCGTCGGCGTCGAGGACATGGACGAAGCCGACGGGGGAGGAGTCCTCGGGGTCCTCGATGACCAGGACGAAGCCGGGCGCTCCGAGTCGCTCAGCACCGTTGCCGGGCGGCGGCCATTCCGGTGCTCCCAGACTGTCGATCAGAAGCGCGTCTGCGTGCGCCTCGATGGCGTGCAGAACCTCCGCGTCCTCGGAGACGGCCGCACGGATGGTGCCGCCGTTCATCGTGTCTCCTCCGCGACGGCTGCGATCGCTTCTATCTCGACCAGCTGGTGATCGTAGCCGCGCACCGCGTAGGCGTAGGGCGCAGCGACGAGATCGGCGGAACGGATGAGTTGTACTGCTGAGCTCATGTCACGATCCTTCCACGCTCAGTTGGGAAGGTCCCGGACACGAAGAAGGCCCTGTCCGAATCGGACAGGGCCTTCTTCGTGGGGGAGCGGCGGTCTTATTCGCCGTCCTCCGATTTCTTCTTACGAGGCTTCTTCACCGGCTCGGTCGAGATGACCGTGCTGGGGGTGTTCGACGTCTCGTCGATGTGGGTCTCACTCACGGTCAGGGGCGCGTCAGGGAATCCTGCACGCTCGTGAGCGCCCTGGATCTCTGCGGCCTCGGTCTCGTCGTTGTGAGCCTCGACGTGGTGCTGGTGAGCATCCGCAGCCTCGACCTCAGCCTGCGTGAGCGGGGCCAGACGATCCTCGAAGAACCAGCGCGAGATGGAGGACCGCAGGTTCTCGGTCCACGAGATGCGTCCCTTCGCGTTCGGGCGGACGACTAGCGGCTCGTAGCCGTCGACATCGATGAGCTTCCAGCGGTCGTACTTGTCGACCGGCTGGTGCACCTCGATGAACTCGCCACCGGGAAGGCGGACGATGCGGCCCGACTCGAAGCCGTGGAGGACGATCTCGCGATCCTTCTTCTGCAGAGCGAGCGCGATGCGCTTCGCCACGAAGTACCCGAGTACAGGTCCGACGAACAGCAGCGCCTGGAGTGCGTGGATCACGCCCTCCATCGTCAGCATGAAGTGCGTCGCGATGAGGTCCGAGGATGCCGCAGCCCACAGCACCGCGTAGAAGACGACGCCGGCGACGCCGATGGCGGTGCGGGTCGCCGCGTTGCGCGGACGCTGAGCGATGTGGTGCTCGCGCTTGTCTCCGGTGACCCACGCCTCGATGAAGGGGTAGATCGCGACGAGGACGATGAACAGCCCGAGGACGACCAGCGGCAGCAGGATTCCGAAGGACCAGGTGTGGTCGAGGAACACGATGTCGAGGTTTGAGGGAGCCAGACGCAGAGCACCGTCAGCGAATCCGATGTACCAGTCAGGCTGAGTACCGGCGGAGACGGGGGACGGGTCGTAGGGACCGTAGTTCCAGATCGGGTTGATCTGGAAGAACGTCGCGATCAGCACGATGGTGCCGAAGACGATGAACAGGTAACCGCCCATCTTCGACATGTAGACCGGCATCATCGGGTAGCCCACGACGTTGTCGTTCGTGCGGCCGGGACCGGCGAACTGCGTGTGCTTGTTGACGATCATCAGCATCAGGTGCACGACGATCAGCGCGATGACCAGCATCGGCAGCAGCAGGATGTGCAGCGTGTAGAGGCGACCCACGATCGCCGTGCCGGGGAACTCCCCGCCGAAGAGCAGGAACGATGTCCACGTGCCGATGAGGGGGATGCCCTTCACCATTCCGTCGATGATGCGGAGGCCGTTGCCCGACAGCAGGTCGTCAGGCAGCGAGTATCCGGTGAAGCCCTCGGCCATCGCGAGGATGAACAGCACGAAGCCGATCACCCAGTTGAGCTCACGCGGCTTGCGGAACGCGCCGGTGAAGAAGACGCGCAGCATGTGCACGCCGATGCCGGCGACGAAGACCAGGGCGGCCCAGTGGTGGATCTGGCGGACCAGGAGACCACCGCGGAGGTCGAACGAGATGTTCAGCGACGACTCGAGCGCCGCCGACATCGCGATGCCGCGCATCGGGGCGTAGGCACCGGTGTAGTGGGTCTCGACCATCGACGCCTCGAAGAAGAACGTCAGGAAGGTTCCGGAGAGGAACACGACCACGAAGCTCCACAGCGCGATCTCGCCGAGCATGAACGACCAGTGGTCGGGGAAGATCTTGCGTCCGAGCTCCTTGACGAAGCCGGAGATGCTGGTGCGCTCATCGATGTAGTTCGACGCGGCGCCGACGAATCGGCCGCCGAGGGGCGCCTTGTTGTCCTTGTCCTCTTTGGACAGCGTTGCGGTGCTCAATGGCGCTCCCAGAAGCTCGGGCCGACGGGCTCGGTGAAGTCACTGCGTGCGACGAGGTAGCCCTCGTCGTCGACGGTGATGGGCAGCTGCGGCAGCGGGCGTGCGGCCGGGCCGAAGATGACCTTGGCGTGATCCGTGACGTCGAACTGCGACTGGTGGCAGGGGCACAGGAGGTGGTGCGTCTGCTGCTCGTAGAGAGCGACAGGGCAGCCGACGTGGGTGCAGACCTTGGAGTACGCGACGATGCCGTCGTACGACCAGTCCTTGCGGTCCTCGGCCTCGACGAGCTGCTCGGGGCGGAGGCGCATCATCAGCACGATGGCCTTGGCCTTCTCCTCGAGGTAGCCGTCGTGGTGGCTGAGGTCGGCGAGGTCCTCGGGGATCACGTGGAACGCGGATCCGAGGGTGACGTCGGCGGCGCGGATGGGGGTTCCGTCGGGGTCGCGAACGAGACGCTGACCCTTCTCCCACATCGTGTGCTTCAGCAGTGCGACAGGGTCGCCCGCCGTGGGGTCGTCAGGGGTGCTGTGCGGGGCGAGGCCACGGAACAGGGTCACGCCGGGGATGATCGACGCCACGATCGCTGCGAACAGCGAGTTGCGGATCATGGTGCGACGGCCGAAGCCGGACTCCTCGTTGGCGGTCTCGAAAGCCTCGATGACCGCTTCGCGCGTCGACTCCTTGCCACGGGTGGGGTGGCGGTACTCGATGTGCTCCTTGTCGCTCATGAGCGCCTTGGACCAGTGGATCGCCCCGATGCCGATCGAGAGCAGCGCGAGTGCGATGCCCAGACCGATGAAGAGGTTGTTCTGACGGATGTCGATGAGCGCGCCGCTCTCGATGGGGAAGAGCATGTAGGCGGCGACCGCCCAGATGCTTCCTGCCAGCGAGAGGTAGAACAGGGTGTAGACCGTGCGCTCCGCAGCCTTCTCAGCGCGCGGGTCCTTGTCGGTCATCCGCTCGCGGTGCGGCGGCAGCCCGGGGTTCTGCACGGGATCGCTGACTGCGACACCCAGCCCCGGAGAGGGCTGGTAGGCCCTGTCAAGAGCCTGCGAGTCGTCGTCGTGTGCCATGGTGCTCCTCGTACGTTCCTCTTCGATGAATAAGCGTCAGTTGGACTTCGCCGTGATCCACACGGTGATGGCGACGAGCGCGCCGATGCCGAAGATCCAGACGAACAGGCCCTCGGAGACGGGACCCAGCGAACCGAGCGAGAATCCGCCGATCTGCACGGACTGCTGCTGGTAGAGCAGAGCCGAGATGATGTCGCGCTTGTCTTCGTCCGACAGGTTCATGTCGCCGAAGACGGGCATGTTCTGGGGACCGGTGACCATGGCGGCGTACATGTGCAGCGCGCTGGTCTCGGTCAGGGCCGGGGCGTACTTGCCCTCGGTGAGTGCACCACCGGCTGCGGCCACGTTGTGGCACATGGCGCAGTTGACGCGGAACAGCTCGGCGCCGTTCGCGACGTCGCCGCCTCCGTCGAGGATGTGCTCCTCGGGGAAGGTCGGGCCGGGCGCGGACTCCTGGACGAACGACGAGATCGCCAGGATCTGGTCCTCCGTGAACTGCGGCGTCTTCTGCGGTGCCTGCGGTCCCTGCATCTGCAGCGGCATGCGTCCCGTGGACAGCTGGAACTCGGTCGCGAGCTCGCCCACACCGTAGAGGCTGGGGCCGTTCGGGGTGCCCTGCAGGTCGAGGCCGTGGCAGGTGGCGCAGTTCGCCGTGAACAGCTTCTCTCCGTCTTCGACGGTGAGGGTGCTCTCAGCGGTGGTCTGCGTGTCGGTCGCAGCGAAGGCTGCGGATGTTCCGGCGTACACGGCGCCGGTGATCATGAGGCCTGCTCCGATGAGTGCCACCGCAGCCAGGGGACTGCGACGGCCGTTCGAACGGCGCTTCTTCTCTCGTGCCATCTCGGGGATCAGCTCCGCTCTTATTTCAGGAAGTAGATAACGACGAACAGCACGATCCAGACGACGTCGACGAAGTGCCAGTAGTAGGACACCACGATCGAGGAGGTCGCCTCCTTGTGCCGGAAATTCTTGACGGCGTATGCGCGGCCGATGACGAGGAGGAACGCGATGAGGCCGCCGGTGACGTGGAGGGCGTGGAAGCCGGTCGTCAGGTAGAACGCGGATGCGTAGGAGTCGGCGTTGATCGGCATGCCCTCAGCGACGAGCTGCGCGTACTCCCACACCTGGCCGGACACGAAGATCGCGCCGAGAGCGAAGGTGAGGAAGAACCACTCGACCATGCCCCAGCCGAAGAGGCGACGGCGGCCGGCGCCGTTCTTCTGCCCCTTGGCGATGCGGTACGGCTGCAGGTCCTCTGCCGCGAACACGCCCATCTGGCACGTGAAGGAGGAGAACACCAGGATCGCCGTGTTGACGAACGCGAACGGGACGTTCAGCAGTTCGGTGCGGTCGGCCCAGAGCTCCGGTGAGGTGCTGCGCAGAGTGAAGTAGATCGCGAAGAGTCCCGCGAAGAACATCACCTCGCTGCCGAGCCACACAATGGTGCCGACAGCTACCGGGTTGGGGCGCTTGATCGTTCTTGCCGCCGGGGCATACGTCGCTGAGGTCGTCACCCTTCCATTATGGCCGATCCTCGGGCGTGATTCTCGCACCGGAGGCCCCCGATTCGCTGTCATGCGACTTAGGCAACCCTAAGAAAACACTGCGAATCCTCGGTGAATCCGCGGGAAACAGGGGGAGCTGCGGGTGGGAGTGCCCGTGCGGAAGAGTCTGCACGTTTTCCCGGCGCCGATAGGATCGCACACATGGCTGATTCCCTGACCTGGTCCGACGTGCTCACCACTCTCTTGGAGCGCCGCGACCTCAGCGTCTGGGAGTCCACCTGGGCCATGCGCCAGATCATGCGCGGCGACGTGACCGAGGCGCAGCTCGCGGGGTTCCTCGTGGCACTGCGAGCCAAGGGAGAGACGATCGATGAGATCGTCGGGTTCCGTGACGCAATCCTCGAGGCGGCTGTTCCGCTTCCCGTGTCCCCGAACGTGCTCGACATCGTCGGCACCGGCGGCGACCGGGTCGGCACGGTCAACGTGTCGACGACCGCAGCGGTCATCATCGGCGCCACCGGCGTTCCCGTCGTCAAGCACGGCAACCGGGCCGCGAGTTCCGCCTCCGGATCATCGGATGTGCTGAGCGCTCTCGGGCTCGAGCTCACCCTCGACCCTGCCGCGGTGTCGTCGATCCTCGATCGCACCGGCATCACCTTCGCCTGGGCCGGCGCCTTCCATCCCGGCTTCAAGCACGCGGGCGCCGTCCGCGCAGAGCTCGGGGTGCCGACGGTGTTCAACATGCTCGGCCCGCTGTGCAACCCCGCCCGAGCCGAGGCCAACGCCGTCGGCGTGGCGCAGCTCGAGCGCGTCCCGCTCATCACCGGGGTGTTCCGCACGCGCGGCGCGACAGCGCTGGTGTTCCGCGGAGACGACGGCCTGGACGAACTCACCACGACCGGTCACAGCCGCATCTGGGAGGTCACCCGGGGCGACATCCACGAGCACGATCTCGATCCGCGTGACCTCGGCATTCCGGTCGCCGACCTCGCCGACCTGATCGGCGGCACCCCCGACCACAATGCGGAGATCCTGCGCAGGACGCTCGACGGCGAGAAGGGCGCTGTGCGCGACATCGTGCTGCTGAACGCCGCTGCAGGGATCGTCGCGTTCGAGCTGTCGCAGGATGCCACGCAGGTCCAGCGTCCGATCCTGGAGCGCCTGCGCGAGGGATACGAGCGTGCGGCCGCCGCGGTGGACGACGGCCGCGCAATCGCGAAGCTGGACGAGTGGATCAGTGTGAGCCGAGAGCTCGCCTCCGCGTAGGGAAGACTTATGGACCCCGTCGCCGCACTGCTCGAGATCGCGTCTCTGCTGGAGCGCGAACGGGCTTCGCGCTACCGGGCGAAGGCGTTCCGCCAGGCGGCGGCGACTCTGCAGCAACTGCCCGAGGAGGTCCGTGAGGACCCCACCAGGCTGCGCGCCGCCAAGGGCATAGGGGAGTCGACCTTCGGCGTCATCCGGCAGGCGCAGGCCGGAGAGGTCCCGGAGTATCTCGTCGAGCTCCGCGGAGAGGTCGAGCCCGAGAAGATGTCGCAACTGCGCGCCAAGCTCCGCGGTGACCTGCACGCACACACCGATTGGTCCGACGGCACGACACCCATCGCCGTCATGGCGGAGGCGGCGCGAGCGCTCGGGCACGAGTATCAGGCGATCACTGATCACTCGCCGCGCCTCCGGGTGGCCCGCGGACTCTCTGCCGAGAGGCTCCGCGAGCAGATTCCCCTCGTACGGGCGGAGTCGGGAGACGGGTTCACCCTTCTTGCGGGTATCGAGGTCGACATCCTCGAGGACGGCGCCCTCGATCAGGAGGATTCGCTTCTCGGAGAGCTCGACATCGTCGTGGCATCCGTTCATTCGAAACTGCGCATGGAGGCGAGGCCTATGACGGCGCGGATGATAGCTGCCGTGTCGCACCCGCGAGTCAACGTGCTCGGTCATTGCACCGGCCGCCTCGTGCAGGGGGAGCGGGGCACTCGGCCGGAGTCGCAGTTCGACGCCCGCGCAGTCTTCTCGGCCTGCGCTGAGAACGGCGTCGCGGTCGAGATCAATTCCCGGCCGGAGCGTCAGGACCCGCCTGACGAGCTGATCGCGATCGCCCTCGACGCTGGGTGCCTCTTCTCGATCGACTCCGATGCGCACGCGCCGGGTCAGCTCTCGCTGCTCGACCACGGCGCAGCGCGCGCGGAGCGGGCCGGAGTACCCGCCTCCCGCATCATCACGACCTGGGGTCTCGATCGACTGCTCGCCTGGGCGAACTGAATCAGCCTTCGATAGTCGCGATCGCGGCGACGGCACGCGTCATCGAGCCTCCGAGATTCCACTTCTCCGCGAGCGCCGTCGCGGCGTCCGCCTCGGCCGGGTCGAGCGGTCGCAGCGCCTCGGTCGGCGCGACGATGTCGAGATCGGGGGCCACGGCGACGACCGTCGGGGCGACGTCGAGGTAACCGGTCGCGGCGAGGATCTTCGCTCGGACCCCGGCGCTCATACCCTCTCCGGCTTCTGCTGCCGCGCGGATCCCGATGAGATCCCCGTGCGACTGCAGCAGGGTCGCTGCGGTCTTCTCGCCGACCCCCGCTACGCCTGGCAGCCCGTCGGACGCGTCGCCGCGCATCGTGGCGAAGTCGGCATACTGACCGGGGAGGACACCGTACTTGGCCACCACGACCGCATCCGTCACGATCTCGAGGTTGCTCATGCCTCGTGCCGTATAGATGACACGGACGTCTCTCGCGTCGTCGACCAGCTGGAAGAGGTCGCGGTCACCCGTGACGATGTCGACGGGCATCGTCGCGTGCGTGGCGAGGGTGCCGATGACGTCGTCGGCCTCGTGTTCGGCGACACCGATGATCGGGATGCCGAGGAGGCCGAGCGTCTGACGGATCAGCGGGATCTGCGCCTCGAGGGGATCCGGGACCTCTTCGACGTCGGGGCCCGTCGCCACGACCTCGACGACTCGGTGCGACTTGTAGCTCGGGATCAGATCGACCCTCCACTGCGGCCGCCAGTCGTCATCCCAGCAGGCGACCACGTGCGTCGGCTCGTAGAGGGTGATGAGCTTCGCGATGATGTCGAGCAGGCCGCGAGCCGCGTTGATCGGGGAGCCGTCCGGCGCCGTCACCTTGTCGGGAACGCCGTAGAAGGCGCGGAAGTAGAGACTGGCGGTGTCGAGCAGGAGAAGCTTGTCGGCGCGGGGCATGCCGACAGTCTGTCAGCGCGCGGGCCGCGCGTGGTATTGCATCCTTCACGCAGCCCCGAGATCTGATAGCCTTGATTGTCACTCGTGGCGTGCACATGCATGCCCGGGTGGCAGAAATCACATCAATCGCTGCAGAGCTCGCGATCGGCCGTGCGCGGCCGGAGCCCTCAGCCCGAGTCTCCATTCACAAGGACAACCCACTACATGACTACCGCAACGACCGCCCCGGCCACCAAGCAGGTCGCCATCAACGACATCGGATCTGCTGAGGACTTCCTGGCCGCGGTCGAGAAGACCCTGAAGTTCTTCAACGACGGCGACATCATCGAAGGCACGATCGTCAAGATCGACCGCGATGAGGTCCTCCTCGATGTCGGATACAAGACCGAGGGTGTCATCCCCTCCCGCGAGCTCTCGATCAAGCACGACGTCGACCCCAACGAGGTCGTCAAGGTCGGCGACGAGGTCGAGGCCCTGGTTCTCCAGAAGGAGGACAAGGAAGGCCGTCTGATCCTCTCCAAGAAGCGTGCTCAGTACGAGCGTGCCTGGGGAGACGTCGAGAAGATCAAGGAGAACGACGGCGTCGTCACCGGTACGGTCATCGAGGTCGTCAAGGGTGGACTCATCGTCGACATCGGCCTCCGCGGCTTCCTCCCGGCTTCGCTCATCGAGCTGCGCCGCGTCCGCGACCTCACGCCGTACCTCGGCCAGGAGATCGAGGCCAAGATCCTCGAGCTCGACAAGAACCGCAACAACGTCGTGCTCAGCCGCCGTGCGCTGCTCGAGCAGACGCAGTCGGAGTCGCGCACCACGTTCCTGAACAACCTGCACAAGGGTCAGGTCCGCAAGGGTGTCGTCTCGTCGATCGTCAACTTCGGTGCGTTCGTCGACCTGGGCGGCGTGGACGGCCTCGTGCACGTCTCCGAGCTGTCCTGGAAGCACATCGAGCACGCCTCCGAGGTCGTCGAGGTGGGCCAGGAGGTCACCGTCGAGATCCTCGAGGTCGACCTCGACCGCGAGCGCGTCTCCTTGTCGCTCAAGGCGACGCAGGAGGACCCGTGGCAGGTCTTCGCCCGTACCCACGCGATCGGTCAGGTCACGCCGGGTAAGGTCACCAAGCTCGTTCCGTTCGGTGCGTTCGTGCGCGTCGCAGACGGCATCGAGGGCCTCGTCCACATCTCCGAGCTCTCCAGCAAGCACGTCGAGCTGGCCGAGCAGGTCGTGTCGGTCGGCGAAGAGGTCTTCGTCAAGGTCATCGACATCGACCTCGAGCGTCGCCGCATCTCGCTCTCGCTGAAGCAGGCGAACGAGGCAGTCGACGTCAACGGCACCGAGTTCGACCCGGCGCTCTACGGCATGCTCGCCGAGTACGACGAGGCCGGCGAGTACAAGTACCCGGAGGGCTTCGACCCCGAGACCGGTGCGTGGAAGGACGGCTTCGACACCCAGCGCGAGGCATGGGAGCAGGAGTACGCTGCAGCCCAGGCTCGCTGGGAGGCTCACAAGGCTCAGGTTGCCAAGGCAGCCGAGGCTGAGGCAGCCGCTGGCGACGACTTCGGTGGCCAGGTCTTCTCGAGCGAGGCCGCAGGCGCGGGCACGCTCGCTGACGACGAGGCTCTCGCGGCTCTCCGCGAGAAGCTGTCGGGCGGCAACGCTTAAGCATCACGCTCAGGAACGGGCCGTCATCCTTCGGGGTGGCGGCCCGTTCCGCGTATCCACCCGTATCCGTGCGGCGTGCAGGGCTACGTGACCGAACATTACGTCCGCATTCGTAACATTCCGGCGGGTTGGCCAGCATGGGGGTATGACCTCTCTGCTCTCGGCGCCGTCCACGGCACACGGCCCGGCGATCGCCGGTACCGCGCAGCCCGTGCGCCTGCATGGGGTGGAGCGGAGCTTCCCCGTCGCTCGCGGTCGGCGCGACGTCCTCCGAGGTGTCGATGTCGATGTCGCAGCCGGTGAGATCGTTGCGATCGTGGGACCTTCCGGATGCGGCAAGTCCACGCTCCTGCGTCTGGTCGGTGGGCTGGATGCGCCGACGGGCGGCCGCATCCTGCTCGATGACTCGGGCGTCGCGGACGTCGATGAGCGCACCGCGATCGCCTTCCAGGAGCCCCGGCTCCTGCCCTGGCGGACCATCGCGCAGAACGTCGAGCTCGGGCTGCCCCGCGGCACCGCGCGACGTGAAGGCCGCGAACGCGTGCGCGAGCTGCTCGAACTCGTCGGTCTCGAGCAGGCCGCAGACCAGCGTCCGCGAGAGGTGTCGGGTGGAATGGCGCAGCGCGCCTCGCTCGCCCGGGCGCTCGCTCGCAACCCCGGCGTCCTCCTCCTGGACGAGCCCTTCGGCGCGCTCGACGCCCTCACGCGACTGCGGATGCACGATCTCCTCCTGAAGATCCACGCCGCAGAGCCCACGACCGTCCTCCTCGTCACCCACGACGTCGAAGAGGCCCTCTACCTGGCCGATCGCGTGCTGCTGCTGCGCACGCTGGTCGGCGACGCCGAGACGGACGCGCCCTCGATCGCGCGCACGATCACGGTTCCCGGCATCCGCCCCCGCGACCGTGCCGATCGCGGCCTCGCGGACCTCCGCGCCGAGCTCCTCGAGGGACTCGGCGTCGACACCCACCACAGCACCGCCACCGAGGAGACCCGATGAGCACCATCACACGCCGAATCTTCCCCGCGATCGCCATCGCCGGGACGATGATGCTCGTCGCGTCCGGTTGCGTCGCCGGGGAGAACGCCACGGCTTCCGACACGTCGAAGGACGATGCCGCCGCCACCGGCGAGTGGTCGTCCGACACGCTGTCGATCGACTTCGCCACTTACAACCCGCTGAGCCTCGTCATCCGCGACCAGGGGATCCTCGAGGAGATCCTGGGCGACGACGTCGACGTCGAGTGGGTGCAGTCCGCCGGCTCCAACAAGGCGAACGAGCTGCTGCGCTCCGGATCGATCGACGTGGGCTCGACCGCCGGCTCCGCAGCGCTGCTCGCCCGCGCGAACGGCTCGCCCATTCAGGTCATCGACATCTTCTCGCAGCCCGAGTGGTCTGCCATCGTCGTCGGTCCCGACAGCGACATCACCTCGGTCGAGGATCTCGCGGGCAAGTCGGTCGCAGCGACCAAGGGCACCGACCCCTACTTCTTCCTGCTGCAGTCCCTCGAGGAAGCCGGCCTCTCGGTCGACGACGTCGAGGTGCAGAACCTCCAGCACGCTGACGGACGCGCAGCGCTCGACGGCGGCTCGGTCGACGCCTGGGCGGGCCTCGACCCGATCATGGCCGCGGCCGAGGTGGAGTCGGGCGACCGGCTCATCTACCGCAACGTCGACTTCAACACCTACGGATTCCTGAACGCCACCGAGGACTTCATCGAGAACCACGCCGATCTCGCGCAGGCCGTCGTCGACGCCTACGAGCAGGCGCGCGAGTGGGCCCTCGAAAACCCCGACGAAACGGCCGCGCTGCTGGCCGAGGTCGCGGGCATCGACATCGAGGTCGCGAAGACCGTCATCACCGAGCGCTCGAACCTCGATGTGAGCGGCATCCCGGGAGACGACCAGGTCGCGGTGCTCGAGAAGATCGCTCCCGTGCTCGTCGACTCCGGTGATGTCCAGGGCGGCAAGGACTCGGTCGACAAGGCGCTGGACTCGATCGTGAACGCCACCTTCGCAGAGAAGGCGGTCGGGGGCGAGTGAGTCTTCCCGACCAGCTCGTGGTGGTGCCGGCGGACGCGCGGGAGGCGCTCGACGCCGCTCGTGGCGTCCGTCGGCGCACCGAGGTGGGCGCGCGGCATGCGTGGGACCGTCCGGTGGTTCGCGTCATCGGCGGATTCCTGCTGCCCGCCCTCATCATCGTCGCCTGGCAGGTCGTCACGACCACCGGACTCGTCGCTCCCTACCTCCTCCCGTCCCCGGCGTCCGTCTTCGCCGCCGGCGTCGAACTGGCCGAGCGGGGTCTGCTCTGGACCCACATCGCGATCTCGGTGCAGCGTGTGCTGCTCGGCTTCGCGATCGGATCCGTGATCGGACTCGCGATCGCGGGGATCGTCGGGCTCTCGAAGATCGGCGACGTGCTGCTGAGTCCCACGCTCTCGGCCGTTCGTGCGGTCCCGTCTCTGGCCTGGGTGCCGCTCCTGATCCTCTGGATGCAGATCGGGGAGGAGTCCAAGGTGACCCTGATCGCCATCGGTGCGTTCTTCCCGGTCTACACCACCGTCGCATCGGCCCTCCGACACGTCGATCCCCAGCTCGTCGAGGCGGGACGCTCGTTCAGCCTCCGCGGCTGGTCGCTCTTCCGCACCGTGCAGCTGCCCGCGGTCGTGCCGTCTGTGGTCGCAGGCCTCCGGCTCGCACTCGCACAGGCCTGGCTCTTCCTCGTCGCCGCAGAGCTGATCGCCTCGTCGATGGGACTCGGGTTCCTGCTCACGGATTCGCAGAACAGCGGACGCGTCGACAGGATCATCCTGTCGATCGTCCTGCTCGCGCTTCTCGGCACGATCACCAACGCTCTTCTCGTGCTGGTCGAGAAGTATCTGCTCCGACGGTGGGTGTGACCGTGACGGAAGCACGTCTGCACGAGACACGCACGTATCCCGCGCCCGCCGGCTTCGCCGCGACGGCGAATGTGACCGTCGAGGCCTACGCACGGGCATCGTCGGATCCGACGCTCTTCTGGGAGCAGGCCGCCGAGCGGCTCGACTGGGCCGAGCCGTGGCACACGGCTCACGAATGGGATCCGCCTGTGGAGGATGCCATCCCCGCCGCGCGGTGGTTCGTCGGCGGACGGCTCAACGTCGCGTACAACTGCGTCGACCGCCATGTCGAGGCCGGCCGCGGCGACAAGGTCGCCCTGCACTTCGAGGGTGAGCCGGGCGACCGCATCGCCGTGACGTACTCGGACCTCCAGGACAGGGTGTCGCGCGCGGCCAACGCGCTCACCGCACTCGGCATCGGCCCGGGCGACCGCGTCGTCATCTACCTCCCGGTGCTGATCGAGACTGTCGTGATCACCCTCGCCTGCGCACGAATCGGAGCCGTGCACTCGCTCGTGTTCGGCGGGTTCTCCGCCGAGGCGGTGCGGTTCCGGCTCGCCGACACCGGAGCCAAGCTGCTCGTGACGAGCGACGGCCAGTTCCGCCGGGGCACCGCAACCGAGGTCAAATCGACGGCCGACATCGCTGCCGCGGATCTTCCCGACCTCGAACACGTCCTCGTGCTCCGGCGCACCGGGCAGGATGTTCCCTGGACCGAGGGACGCGACGTCTGGTGGCACGACGTCGTCGACACCGCCTCGTCCCGGCATGAGCCCCAGGCATTCGATGCCGAGCATCCGCTCTTCATCATCTACACGTCGGGAACCACCGGGAAGCCGAAGGGCCTCGTCCACACGTCCGGCGGGTATCTCACGCATGCGAGCTGGGCGCACTGGGCCCATTTCGACGCGAAGCCCGACGACGTGCACTGGTGCACCGCGGATCTCGCCTGGGTGACCGCCCACACGTACGAGATCTACGGTCCGCTCTCGAACGGCCTGACGCAGGTCATCTACGAGGGGACGCCGGACACGCCGAACCGCGAGCGGCACCTCGAGATCATCGAGCGCTATGGCGTGACCGTCTACTACACCGCGCCCACGCTCATCCGCACCTTCATGACCTGGTTCGGCGCAGAGCTGCCGCAGGGGCACGACCTCTCGACACTCCGTCTGCTCGGAACGGTCGGGGAGGCGATCAACCCCGAAGCGTGGATCTGGTTCCGCCGCAACTTCGGGCGCGACGAGCTCCCGGTGGTCGACACCTGGTGGCAGTCCGAGACCGGGGCGGCGATGATCGCGCCGCTTCCCGGAGTGACGACGCTCAAGCCCGGCTCCGCATCCGTGCCGCTGCCCGGCATCGACGCGACCGTGGTCGATGAGAACGGCGAAGAGGTCGCGCCCGGAAGATCAGGAACGCTCGTGGTGCGGCGTCCGTGGCCGGGGATGGCGCGGACCGTGTGGGGGAACCCGCAGCGATACCGCGATGCGTACTGGTCGGCCTACGCCGGACACGGCGAGCACGGCGGATACTACGTCGCCGGTGACGGGGCGACGCGCGATGCCGACGGCTACATCTGGATCCTCGGCCGCCTCGACGACGTCGTGAACGTGTCGGGCCACAGGCTGTCGACGATCGAGATCGAATCGGCGCTCGTGGCGCACGACACGGTGGGGGAGGCAGGCACCGCAGGCGTCGCCGACCCGGTCACCGGGCAGGCAGTCGTCGCATTCGTCACGGCGTCAGGACGCGCAGAGGTCTCGACCTCGCAGCTGCGAGGACAGGTCGCCACAGCGATCGGCCCCGTCGCCAAGCCGAAGCACATCGTCGTGGTCCCGGATCTGCCCAAGACCCGCTCCGGCAAGATCATGCGACGTCTGCTCGCGCAACTGTGGGAGGCCGAACAGGACCGGCGCGCGGGACGCGCGCCCGCACCGCTCGGGGACACGACATCTCTGCAGAACCCGTGGGCCGTCGACGACATCGCCGCCGTGCTCGAGACCGCTGAACTGAGGACACAATGACGGAAGAACACCGCTTCGGGTTTCGCACGAGGGCTCTCCACGCCGGGGGCACACCGGATGCCGCGACGGGTGCCCGCGCCGTGCCGATCTACCAGACGACATCGTTCGTGTTCGAGGATGCGACGGATGCCGGCAACCTCTTCGCGCTGCAGAAGTACGGCAACATCTACTCACGCATCGGCAACCCCACCGTCGCCGCGCTCGAGGAGCGGCTGGCATCGCTCGAGGGCGGGATCGGCGCCGTCGCGACAGCATCCGGCATGAGCGCCGAGTTCATCACGTTCGCCGCGCTCGTCGGAGCGGGTGACCACGTCGTCGCCTCGGCGCAGCTCTACGGCGGCACCGTGACCCAGCTGGACGTGACGCTGCGTCGATTCGGCGTCGAGACCACGTTCGTCGCCTCCACGGATCCGGCCGACTACGCGGCGGCGATCCGGCCCGAGACCAAGGTCGTCTATGTCGAGATGATCGGAAACCCGTCCGGTGAGATCGCCGACATCGAAGGCCTCGCGGAGGTCGCACATGCCGCCGGTGTGCCGCTCGTCGTCGACGCGACACTCGCCACTCCATACCTCGCACGTCCGCTCGAGCATGGCGCCGACATCGTCATCCATTCGGTCACGAAGTTCCTCGGCGGGCACGGCACGACGCTCGGAGGCGTCGTGATCGAGAAGGGCACGTTCGACTGGGGCAACGGGCGCTTCCCGCAGATGACGGAGCCCGTCGAGTCGTACGGCGGGATCAAGTGGTGGGACAACTTCGGCGAGTACGGGTTCCTCACCAAGCTCCGCACCGAGCAGCTGCGCGACATCGGGCCGGCGCTGAGCCCGCAGTCCGCCTTCAACCTCTTGCAGGGTGTCGAGACGCTTCCGCAGCGCATCGACGCACATCTCGCCAACGCGCGCATCGTCGCGGACTGGCTGGCGTCCGACCCCCGCGTGGAATACGTGACCTGGGCGGGGCTCGAGGGGCATCCGCATCATGAGCGCGCCGCGAAGTACCTGCCGCTCGGGCCGGGGTCGGTGTTCGCGTTCGGAGTGAAAGCCGAAGACGGTCGCGCGGCGGGGGAGACGTTGATCGAGAACCTCCAGCTCGCATCGCACCTCGCGAACATCGGCGACGCGCGTACGCTCGTCATCCACCCGGCATCCACCACCCATCGACAGCTCACGGAGTCGCAGCTCGTGGCGGCCGGAGTGCGCCCCGACCTCATCAGGATCTCGGTGGGCCTCGAGGACGCGGACGACATCATCTGGGACCTGGACCAGGCACTCAGCACGGCGACGGGAGCGAACCGATGAGCGACACGAACATCGCGGGGGCAGACGCCTGCGCTCTCCCCGCACCGCAGGATGCTGCAGCGTGCGCGTTGCCCGGAGCGGCCCCGCTGCACCCTGAGCGCACGTGGGAAGGGCCGAGCCAGCAGCAGCGCTTCGGCATCCTCCGACGAGCGAAGTCCGTCGCGATCGTCGGCGCATCGAACAATCCGGCCCGCGCGTCCTACTTCGTCGCGACCTATCTGCTCTCGAGCACCGCGTACGACGTCTACCTCGTGAATCCGCGTGAGTCGTCGATCCTCGGACAGCCCGTCTATGCGTCGCTCGCCGACCTCCCCGTCGTCCCCGACATCGTCGACGTGTTCCGTCGCCACGAGGATCTTCTCGGCGTCGCGCAGGAGGCGATCGATGCCGGTGCGCAGACGCTGTGGCTGCAGTTGGGGTCATGGAACGAGGAGGCGGCCACCCTCGCCGAGGACGCGGGGCTCGCCGTGGTGATGGATCGCTGCATCAAGATCGAGCACGCGCGTTTCCACGGCGGACTTCACCTCGCCGGGTTCGACACGGGCGTCATCAGCTCCCGGCGTCAGCTTCTCGGACGCTGAGCACGCCCGGGTCGAAGCCTAGACTGGCCGCATGGCTCTCATCGCGCTCACCGGCGGCATCGCCTCCGGGAAGTCGACCATCGCACGACGACTGGCGGAGAGGGGAGCAGTCGTCGTCGACGCCGATCAGATCGTCCGCGACGTGCAGGCACCAGGGACTCCGGTGCTCGCAGCCATCGCCGAGACGTTCGGGGCAGAGGTCATCGCCGCCGACGGCTCGCTCGATCGTGCCGCCCTCGGCGCGAAGGTCTTCGGGGATGCCGATCACCTGGCGCAGCTGAACGCGATCGTGCACCCTGCGGTCCGCGCCGAGTCCCAGCGCCGGTTCGACGAGGCGATGTCGGCCGATCCTGCGACGGTCGTCGTGTACGACGTGCCGCTTCTGGTCGAAGCGCGCGTCGACGATCCGTGGGACCTGATCGTCGTCGCGCACGCGCCCGTGGAGGAGCGCAGGCGTCGGCTCGTGGAGATCCGCGGGATGGCGGAGCAGGCCGCGCAGGAGCGGATCGACGCGCAGGTCTCCGATGAGCGCCGCCTGGCGATCGCCGACGTGGTCATCGACACGTCCGGATCTCTGGAGCAGACGCTCGCGCAGACGGAAGATCTCTGGGAGCGGATCAGCACGTCGTGACCTTCACCGGTCACGCCCCAGGATCGCCCGTATACCGACGCCTGATCGTCGGTCTGTTCTTCGCGGGCATCGCGACCTTCGCGCAGCTCTATTCACCCCAGGCCGTGCTGCCGCAGCTGTCGACCGCTCTCGGGATCTCGCCGGCGAGCGCCGCGCTCAGCGTGTCGGCGGCGACGCTCGGGCTGGCGGCCGCCGTCATCCCGTGGTCGATGGTGGCCGACCGCATCGGGCGGGTGCAGGCGATGGCGATCGGCGTGCTCACGGCGACGGTGCTGGGGCTCCTCGCCCCGCTCAGCGCGGGGATGGAGATGCTTCTGACGCTGCGCCTGCTCGAAGGAGTCGCTCTCGGGGCTGTCCCTGCGGTCGCGCTCGCGTACCTGAGTGAAGAGGTCAGCCCGCGAAACGCCGCCGCCGCAGCGGGCAGCTACATCGCGGGAACGACGGTGGGTGGGCTGCTCGGCCGGATCGTGTCCGGCATCGTCGGCGAGCAGGCGGGGTGGCGGGAGGGCATGTGGACGGTCGCGGGGCTGTGCGCGGTGGCGGCCGTGCTGTTCCTGTGGCTGACGCCGAAGGCGCAGGGTTTCGTTCCGGGACGATTCCGCGACGGCGCCGGGCCGGGGATGCTCACTCGCCTGCTGGCGCCGCTGCGCTCGGGTCGTCAGCTCGCACTGTACGCCCAGGGCTTCCTGCTCATGGGAGCATTCGTCGCCGTCTACAACTACCTCGGGTTCCACCTCGCCGAGCCGCCCTTCGCTCTGCCTGGCTGGGTGGTGACGCTGCTCTTCCTCGCCTACCTCGCCGGCACCGTCTCGTCGCCCTGGGCAGGCTCCCTGGCCTCTCGTTTCGGGCGATACCCGGTGCTGCTGGGCGCGATCGCCGTGATGGCCGCGGGTGCGGCCGCGATGCTGGCTCTCGCCACTCCGATCGTCCTCCTCGGGCTGCTTCTCTTCACCGGGGGATTCTTCGGTGCGCACGCGGTGGCATCGGGGTGGGCGCCGGTGGCGGCAGGACCCGACAGCCGAGCACAGGCATCATCGCTGTACTACTTCGGCTACTACGCGGGATCGAGCCTGTTCGGCTGGGCGCTCGGCATCGTGTTCGGCCAGCTGGACTGGGTGTGGTTCATGGTCACGGTCCTGACGATGTGCGCCCTCGCTGCAGGCTTGGCGGTCGTGAAGCTGCGCGCATCGCCGGACACCCGTTCCTCGTGAGCGTGGACCAGCCACCGGGGCGGACTGAGCAGCTCTCCGTTCGCTGCTGACGGACGCGCGACCCCGGTGTCGGTGGCCCGGCATACGCTGGAGGTATGCAACCCACGCGCAGTGTCCGTCCCTTCGAGGTCATCAGCGAGTACGAGCCTGCCGGCGACCAGCCGAAGGCCATCGCCGAACTCGCATCGCGCATCAATGCGGGCGAGACAGACATCGTGCTGCTCGGCGCGACGGGTACCGGCAAGTCGGCCACCACCGCGTGGCTTGTCGAGCAGGTGCAGCGCCCGACGCTCGTGCTCGCCCACAACAAGACGCTCGCCGCCCAGCTCGCCAACGAGTTCCGCGAGCTGATGCCGAACAACGCGGTCGAGTACTTCGTCTCCTATTACGACTACTACCAGCCCGAGGCGTATGTCCCGCAGACCGACACCTTCATCGAGAAGGACTCGTCGATCAACTCCGAGGTCGAGCGTCTCCGTCACTCGACCACGAACTCGCTGCTCAGCCGCCGCGACGTGATCGTCGTCTCCACCGTCTCCTGCATCTACGGCCTCGGTGCGCCTGAAGAGTACCTTCGCGCCATGGTCGCCCTCCAGGTGGGGGAGCGGTACGACAGGGATGCGCTCATCCGGCAGTTCATCGCGATGCAGTACAACCGCAATGACGTCGACTTCTCGCGGGGCAACTTCCGCGTGCGCGGCGACACGATCGAGATCATCCCGGTGTACGAGGAGCACGCGATCCGCATCGAGCTGTTCGGCGACGAGATCGAGGCGCTGTACTCCCTGCATCCGCTCACCGGCGAGGTCATCGAGAAGCTCGATGCGGTCCCGATCTTCCCCGCTTCGCACTATGTGGCGGGAACCGACGTGATCCAGCGCTCCATCGGCACCATCGAGCACGAGCTCGAAGAGCGCCTCAAGGAGTTCGAGCGTCAGGGCAAGCTGCTCGAGGCGCAGCGTCTGCGGATGCGCACCACGTTCGACCTCGAGATGCTGCAGCAGCTGGGCTTCTGCTCGGGGATCGAGAACTACTCCCGGCACATGGACGGACGTCAGCCCGGCGAGCCGCCGCATACGCTGCTCGACTTCTTCCCCGACGACTTCATGCTCGTGATCGACGAGTCGCACGTCACGGTGCCGCAGATCGGTGCGATGTACGAAGGGGATGCGTCGCGCAAGCGCACCCTCGTGGAACACGGATTCCGTCTGCCGAGCGCGATGGACAACCGACCGCTGCGCTGGGATGAGTTCAAGAACCGCATCGGTCAGACGGTGTACCTGTCGGCGACCCCCGGCAAATACGAGATGGGCATCGCCGACGGCGTGGTCGAGCAGATCATCCGTCCGACCGGCCTCGTCGATCCGCACATCATCGTGAAGCCGTCCAAGGGGCAGATCGATGATCTCCTCGAAGAGATCCGGGTTCGCGTGGGGCGTGACGAGCGCGTGCTCGTCACGACGCTCACCAAGAAGATGTCCGAAGAGCTCACCGACTTCCTCGGAGAGCACGGTGTGCGGGTGCGCTACCTCCACTCCGATGTCGACACGCTCCGTCGTGTCGAGCTGCTCAGCGAGCTGCGGGCCGGCGTCTACGACGTGCTCGTCGGCATCAACCTGCTCCGCGAAGGTCTCGACCTGCCCGAGGTGTCGCTGGTCGCGATCCTCGATGCCGACAAAGAGGGCTTCCTGCGCTCCGGCACGTCGCTGATCCAGACGATCGGCCGCGCGGCGCGAAACGTGTCGGGTGAAGTCCACATGTATGCCGACAAGATCACCGATTCGATGGCCAAGGCCATCGAGGAGACAGACCGTCGTCGCGAGAAGCAGGTGGCCTACAACCTCGAGCACGGCATCGACCCCCAGCCGCTGCGCAAGCGGATCGCCGACATCACCGAGGTGCTCGCTCGAGAGGGCGCGGACACCGCCGAGATGATGTCAGGGCGCGGGCGTGCGACCGGCAAGGGCAAGTCGCCGACACCGAATCTCCGTCGCACGGGAATTGCTGCCGAGGGCGCCCAGCAGCTCGAAGCCGTCATCCAGGACCTGTCCGACCAGATGCTCGCGGCCGCGGCCGAACTCAAGTTCGAGCTCGCCGGGAGACTGCGCGACGAGGTGCAGGACATGAAGAAGGAGCTACGTGCCATGGAGAGGGCCGGGCACGCCTGAGTCCCAGGTGGCGACGACGATGGATGCGTCAGGAGAAGAGCTCGCGGACCGCGTGCGCGCGCTGCTGACCCTCGACGGAGACGTCGAGGAGAAGCGGATGTTCGGCACCCGCGCCTTCCTCCTCGACGGGCACATCCTGGTCGGAGCCCGCAGCGGTGGTGTGCTCCTCGTTCGAGTGGATGAAGAGCACGGCGCAGCGCTGATCACCAGACCGGGCGTCGAGACGGCGGTCATGGGACCCCGGACGATGGGAACCGGATGGCTCGACGTGTCGCCAGGAGCGCTGGTCGGCGATGACGATCTTGCGTTCTGGCTCGACGTCGCGCGCGAAGACGCAGCCCGCGACGATTGACCGCTCGATTTTCAGGGGCAGTGGACGAGCGTCTTCGGGCCTGAGCGATCGATCTCGTGCTCACTCATCGGGGCCCCGCAGAGCGGGCAGGCCCGTTCTGCTCTCTCGGCAGCGCTCGGGGGAGGCGTCTTCTCGTAGGGGCCGACCGACGCGGGGCCGGCCAACCGGATCAGATTCGAGTTGATCCAGGAGTAGAGGCCACCTGCCTCGCGGATGCGCGAGCGAAGAGGAGGGCGATCACTGGAGCGTGCCATGTTGCTTAGTGTACTAACTATTAGTGCCGTTGTATAGTCGAGCCGTGACCGCTACGGATGATCTGCTCAAGCTGGACAACCAGCTCTGCTTCGCCCTGGTGACCGCCGCGCGCAACGTCGTCGCGATCTACCGACCGATCCTGGAACCGCTCGGGCTCACACATCCGCAGTACCTCGTGATGCTCGCGCTCTGGGAGCGTGCTCCGCGCCAGCTCAATGATCTCGCCGCAGATCTCGCGCTCGAGCCGGCCACCGCGTCGCCGCTGGTCAAGCGCCTCGAGGCCGACGGCCTGGTCGCCCGGCTGCGCAGCTCGGAAGACGAGCGCCGCCTCGACATCACCCTCACGGATGCCGGTCGGGCGCTCCGCGAGCGCGCGGTCGATGTTCCTCGTCAGGTCATGGCGGCGGTGGGCATGGATCTCGAGCAGATCGCGACCCTGCGCGACGGGTTGTCGGCTTTCGCGGGTCGCCGCCCGACCCCGGAGTGACCGCGTCATAGGGTGTGGGCATGCCGAGTGACCGCCCGACGACCGATGCGCGTCGGGGTGTTCGTCAGCTCGGACTCGTGAGCGCCGTCGCCGCACTCTTCCTCATCGTGATGATCGCCGCCGCGATCCAGGGGCCACCGACATTTCGTCCGTTGGAGCCGGTGCCGCCCGCGTCGGAGCCGCCGGTTCCCACGACTGCGCCCGGCGCGACGGGGCTTCCGGAAGATGTCGAGATCGACCCCACGAGTGCCGTGGTGGTGCAGGTGTTCGCAGTGATCCTGATGCTCCTCGTGGTCGCCGGAGTCATCGCGCTCCTCGTGATCATCGTTCGAGCGCTGCTGCGGGCTTGGCGCAACAGGCCCACGGAGCGGCGCGACGGGGCCGAGGTCGCTGCCGAGGTCGCCGAGGTGGCTGAGGTTCCCGAACCGGAGGTGGTGGTCGAAGCCATCCGTCGTGGCATCGCCGGGGCGCTGCAGGCCATCGACGACCGTGCGCTGCCCACAGACGCCGTCATCGCGGCGTGGATCGGTCTCGAGGAGAGCGCGGCGGATGCGGGGGTCGCACGCGCTCCGAGCGAGACGCCGGGGGAGTTCGCACTCAGAATCATCACGCGGCGCTCGGGCATCGAGCACGACGCCTCGGAGCTGCTGACCCTGTTCGAGCGGGTGCGCTTCGGCGCCCACCAGGCCACCGAATCCGAGAGGCACGCCGCACTCGCTGCGCTCCGCCGGATCGAAGAGGTGTGGCGATGAGGTGGGGGCGCACCGTCACCGCCGTGGTGGCTGCGGTGATCGCGGCACTGGTGCTCGCCGGTTTCGGTTTCAGGTGGCCCTTCGTGATCGGGTGGAGTCTTGTCGTGGTCGCGCTCGCGCTTCTCGCGCAGCTCGTGGTGCCACTCGAACCCGGCGTCGACGCCCCGCACATACCCGTGGAGCCCGATCGACGGCCGACGGAGATCTCCCGCATGGCCTGGGCGCTGAACACCCACACGGGGCTCGCCGGCACGCAGATCACGCGCCGCGTGCGGGAAGCCCTCCGGCAACGCCTCCAGCGACGCGGAGCAGACCCGTCAGACCCCGCGAAACGGTCGCTGGTCTCGGCGCTGATCGGCCCCGACCTCTGGGCTCGACTGGAAGGCCCCGGCACCACCATCGTCGACATCGAGCGAGCGCTCGACGCGATCGACGCTCTCAACCCGGAGCGCTCCGCAGAGACCACGACGGCACCGGACGCACCGCCCTCATCCACCGGCCGCGCGTCGCTGTTTTCGAGACACAGGAGATGACATGACAACATCCACCGAGATCGCCGAGGCCGGCGCTCGAATCCTCGCCGCCGTGCGCACCGTCGTCGTCGGGATGGACGACCCGCTCGAGATCGCGCTCGCCTCGATCCTGGCCGGTGGGCACGTGCTCTTCGAAGACGTTCCAGGGCTCGGCAAGACACTCGCAGCACGCAGCCTCGCCTCGGCGCTGGGGCTCTCGTTCCGCCGGCTCCAGTGCACCCCGGACATGCTCCCGGGCGATGTCACCGGGTCGTACGTGTACGCGCCCGACTCCGCTGACTTCGTCTTCCGACCGGGACCGATCTTCACCGGTCTCCTCCTGGCCGACGAGATCAACCGCACGACGCCGAAGACGCAGTCGGCGATGCTCGAGGCGATGGCCGAGCGGCAGGTCACGGTCGAGGGCAACAGCTTCCCCCTGCCCGCGCCCTTCCATGTGATCGCCACGTCGAACCCCATCGAGTACGAGGGCACCTACGCCCTCCCCGAGGCGCAGCTCGACAGGTTCATGGTCAGGCTCTCGGTGGGGTATCCGGATGTGTCCGGCGAGGCGCAGATCCTGCAGAACCGCGTCGGCCGGCGGCAGGAGGCCACGCACGTCCCCGCCGTGATCGATGCGGAACGTCTCGTCGAGCTCCAGGCCGTGGTCGAGGCCATCCATGTCGACGAGGACATCGCGCGCTACTGCGTCGAGATCGCACGCGCGACACGGACGGCGCCGAATGTCGAGGTCGGAGCCTCCCCGCGCGGCTCGCTCGGCCTGCTGCTGCTGGGTCGCGCCCTGGCCGCGCTGGACGGTCGTGATTTCGTGCGGCCGGACGACATCAAGCGGATCGCCGTGCCCGTGCTCGCCCACCGCCTGACGTTGACACCGCAGGCCTGGGCGCAGGGCGCATCGGCAGCCGACGTCGTGCGAGCGGTCGTGAGTCAGGTGCCCGTTCCTCCGACCGTGAAGGAGCGCATGTGACGAGACCATCGACGCGTGGTCGCTGGAGTCCGGCACTGGCCGTCGCGATCGCCGGCGCGATCGTCCTCGCCGTCATCGGACTGCTGTTCTCGCGTCCTGACGTCGTCGCCATGGGGCTTCCCGTGGCACTGTGGAGTGCTCTCGCCCTCGGGCGAGGAACTTCGGGTGTCGTGGCCGTGCCGAGCGTCGCTTCGCGCCCAGGCGCCGACGGCGAACTGCTCACCGAGATCTCGGTCGAGAGCGACGCCGAGATGGTCGAGCTGGTCGTGGTGCAGTCCGAGCGCAGGACCCGACGTGCGATCGTTCCCGGCGCCGGATCCGGAGCCAGCGTTCTCGCACGGAGCCGCGTCCTCCACTCGGGCCCTGCGCTCCCTGTGCAGGTCTCGACGCGCGGTCTCGCGCTCGACGGTGCCGTGCTCGCGGAGCCGTCCGAGATCGTCCGGAGCAGACGCCAGATCGCTCCGTCACCGCGAACGGTCGGGATGCTGCCGCTGCCGAGACGCCTGACCGGTCTGCACGGTTCGCATGAAGGACGACGCCCGGGGCAGGGCGGTGACTTCCGGGACATCCATGCGTTCGCGCCCGGAGATGAGCTGCGTCGCGTCGACTGGCGCGCGACAGCGCGGATGGCGCGGAGACCGGGCGATCTGCTGGTGCGACGCACCCACACGCTCAGCGACGCGTCCGTGGTGATCGCGATGGACACCTCGGAAGACCTCGGCGCGGTCGTGTCGTCGTGGGGGAGCGGGGACTTCGAGCGCAGCGGCGTGACGTCGCTCGACAACGCCCGCGAGGCCGCTCGGGGACTCGCCGGCGCCGCCATCGATGCCGGCGACCGCGTCGCCCTGCACGTCCTCGTGCATGGCGGGCGTTCGCTGCGCAGCGGTGGAGGCCCTCGTCATCTCGCACGTCTCGAGGCGGCGATCGCGGCGACGGGGCAGGCTCGCGACGATGCGGCCTTCCGCAGGACCCCTCATGTCCCGCACGGCTCGGTCGTCCTCGTGCTGTCCACGTTCTTCCAGGGGGCCGCCGCGCAGACCGCGCTGATGTGGCGGGCGAGCGGTCACCGCGTCGTCGCGATCGACGTGCTGCCGCTGCTCGATCACTCGCGCCTCACCCGCCCTCAGCTCATCGGCCTGCGGACGGTGCTGGCGGAGCGGGAGAACGTGTTCGCCGACCTGCACGGTGCGGGCGTCGACGTGGTGACATGGGCGGACGATCCGTCCTCCGCGCTGCGCGAGATCGCGAGGGCCAGGCGATGAGAGCGCCGAACGACACGTTGCAGACCGCGCCCGCCGTCTCCTGGATAGTGGTGCGGGTCGTGTTGATCGCCGTCGTCGCGGCCGGGGCGTTCGTGCTCAACCCCCTCGTCGGGTGGCAATGGGTGGCCGTGATCCTGGGGGTGACCGCCGCGGTGTTCCCGCAGACCTTCGCCGCGTGGGGCGGGGTCGCGTGCATCATGATCGGGATGCTGCTCTCGGAGCCCGACCTCGGTCGGGGGATGCTCGCAGTGCTCGTCGTGCACGTGATCCACGTCCTGACGTCGCTGACCCTCGTGATCCCTCGCGGCTCACGGGTCGTGCTCGCCGCGCTGCGCCCGACGGCCGTCCGCTTCGTCCTGGTGCAGGCGATCGCCCAGCCGCTGACGATCGCCGTCATGCTCGGCGTCGATGGAGCCGAGGGCACCGCGCCGTGGGCGGTCGTCGCCGGCGGCGGCGCGGTCGTCGCGCTCGCGGTGCTGCTGCTCGTGAAGGCGAATCGGCGCCAGGCAGATGGGCGGCGGCGAGTGTGAGGGCCTTCCTGTGAGCCCTCACGGAGCCAATGTCCGTGGCCCCTCGTAGACTTGATCAGTGCCTATCGTCCCGGTTGCAACCCCAGGAAAACTCAGTGTTCGCGGTGCCCGCGTCCACAATCTCAAGAACGTCGACATCGACATCCCACGCGACTCTCTCGTCGTGTTCACCGGCCTGTCCGGATCGGGAAAGTCCAGTCTCGCGTTCGACACGATCTTCGCCGAAGGGCAGCGTCGCTACGTCGAATCGCTGAGCGCCTACGCGCGGCAGTTCCTCGGCCAGGTCGATCGACCGGACGTCGACTTCATCGAGGGGCTGAGCCCTGCGGTGTCGATCGACCAGAAGTCGACCAACCGCAACCCGCGGTCGACGGTCGGCACGATCACCGAGATCTACGACTACATGCGCCTGCTCTGGGCCCGCATCGGCATCCCGCACTGCCCCGAGTGCGGAGAGCGCATCCAGCGCCAGACCGTTCAGCAGATCGCCGACCAGCTCATGGAGCTGCCTGAGCGCACCCGCTACCAGATCGTCGCGCCCATCGTCTCGCAGAAGAAGGGCGAGTTCGTCGACCTCTTCCGTGAGCTCGGGGCCAAGGGGTACTCGCGCGCGATCGTCGACGGCGACCTGATCCAGCTCGCCGAGCCGCCCACGCTCAAGAAGAGCTACAAGCATGACATCGCGGTCGTCGTCGACCGTCTCGTGGCGGCTGACGACATCCTCGGTCGAGTCACCGACTCGGTCGAGACCGCACTGGGACTGGCCGGTGGCGTGGTGCAGGTGAACTTCGTCGACGAAGAGGGCGACGACGCCTGGCAGTCGTTCTCCGAGAAGCTCGCATGCCCGAACGGGCACGCGCTCTCGCTGACCGAGATCGAGCCGCGCACCTTCTCGTTCAACGCGCCGTTCGGCGCCTGCCCGGCCTGCTCGGGACTCGGCACGCGCATGTCTGTCGACATCGACCTGATGCTCGGCGACGAAGAGCTCTCGATCCGCGAGGGTGCGATCGTCCCGTGGACCACGCAGGGCAAGGGTCTCTTCCAGTACTACGAACGACTGCTCGAGGGGCTGGCCGACGACCTCAAGTTCTCGCTCGACACTCCGTGGCAGGACCTCAGGGTCGACGTGCAGGACGCGATCCTCCGCGGCGACAACTACAAGGTCACCGTCAAGTTCAAGAACCGTTACGGGCGCGAGATGCGCTACGCCTCCGGCTTCGAGGGCGTCGTCCCCTACATCGAGCGGCAGTACGCGCAGGCCGAGTCCGACACGCAGCGTTCGCGCTGGGGCGAGTACCTCCGCGAGGTGCCGTGCCCGGTGTGCGACGGCAACAGGCTCAAGCCCGAGGTGCTCGCGGTGCAGGTGCACGGCCACTCGATCGCCGAGGTGTCGCACCTCAGCCTCGCCGATGCCCGTTCCTTCATGGAGACGCTGACGCTCACCGATCGTGAGGCCAAGATCGCGGCGCAGGTGCTGCGCGAGATCCGTCTGCGACTCGACTTCCTGTTGCAGGTCGGTCTGTCCTACCTCAACCTCAGCCGCTCGGCCGGTTCGCTCTCCGGCGGCGAGGCGCAGCGGATCCGACTGGCCACACAGATCGGATCCGGGCTCACCGGCGTGCTCTACGTGCTCGACGAGCCCTCGATCGGCCTCCACCAGCGCGACAACCGGCGCCTGATCGACACTCTGCTCAAGCTCCGCGATCTGGGCAACACGCTCATCGTCGTCGAGCACGACGAAGAGACCATCGAATCGGCTGACTGGGTCGTCGACATCGGGCCGGGCGCGGGGGTGAACGGTGGCGAGGTCGTGCATTCCGGCTCGTACTCGGCACTCCTGAACGAGCCGAATTCGATGACGGGACAGTACCTCTCCGGGCGTCGCGAGATCCCGACGCCCACGAAGCGTCGCAAGCTCGACAAGAAGCGCATGCTGAGCGTCGTCGGCGCCCGCGAGAACAACCTCAAGAACGTGAGCGTCAACTTCCCGCTCGGCGTCCTGACGGCCGTGACGGGAGTGTCCGGATCGGGGAAGTCCTCGCTGGTCAACGACATCCTCTACCAGGTGCTCGCGTCACGACTCAACGGTGCACGTACCGTTCCCGGAAAGCACACCAGGGTCTCGGGGCTCGACAACCTCGACAAGGTCGTTCACGTCGACCAGGCGCCCATCGGACGCACCCCGCGCTCCAACCCGGCGACCTACACCGGTGTGTTCGACCGCATCCGCTCGCTGTTCAGCGAGACGCCCGAGGCCAAGGTCCGCGGCTACCAGCCGGGGCGCTTCAGCTTCAACGTCAAGGGCGGACGCTGCGAGGCGTGCTCGGGCGACGGCACGATCAAGATCGAGATGAACTTCCTCCCCGACGTGTACGTCGACTGCGAGGTCTGCCATGGCAAGCGCTACAACCGCGACACGCTCTCGGTGCACTACAAGGGCAAGAACATCGCCGAGGTGCTCGAGATGCCGATCGCGGAGGCCGCGGAGTTCTTCGAGCCGATCCAGGCCATCCACCGGTACATGAAGACCCTCGTCGACGTGGGCCTGGGGTACGTGCGTCTCGGTCAGTCCGCGACGACTCTCTCCGGCGGTGAGGCGCAGCGCGTCAAACTCGCCACCGAGCTCCAGCGCCGCAGCAACGGCCGCAGCATCTACGTGCTCGACGAGCCGACGACCGGTCTGCACTTCGAAGATGTGCGCAAGCTCCTCGAGGTGCTCAACGGCCTCGTCGACAAGGGCAACACGGTGATCGTCATCGAGCACAACCTCGATGTGATCAAGTCCGCGGACTGGGTCATCGATCTCGGACCGGAGGGCGGTTCCGGTGGCGGTGAGATTCTGGCGACCGGCACTCCCGAGCAGATCGCCCGGGTCGAGGACAGCCACACAGGTCAGTTCCTCGCCGAGATCCTGGGTGAGGGGCGCGCCGCGAAGAAGGCCAGCTGATGGCCGACGTGCTGCCGTACAAGCCGAGGGCCGGTGAGATTCCGACCAACCCCGGCGTGTACCGGTTCCGCGACGCCGACGGTCGCGTGCTCTACGTCGGCAAGGCCAAGAACCTGCGTCAGCGCCTGTCGAACTACTTCGCGCCCCTGCGCACCCTGCACGAGCGCACCCGGCGGATGGTGACCACGGCGTCGTCCGTCGAGTGGACGGTCGTGTCGACCGACGTCGACTCGCTGCAGCTGGAGTACATGTGGATCAAGGAGTTCGATCCGCCCTTCAACGTGCGGTACAAGGACGACAAGTCGTACCCGTTCATGGCGGTCACTCTCGGAGATGAGGCCCCTCGGGTGATCGTCACCCGAAACCGCAAGATCCCCGGTGCGCGGTACTTCGGCCCCTATCCCAAGGTCTGGGCAGTGCACGAGACGATCGATCTGATGGTCAAGGCCTTCCCCATCCGCACCTGCAGCGACTCGAGCTACAAGCGGGCCATGCAGACGGGGCGGCCGTGCTTCCCCGGGCAGATCGGCAAGTGCGGTGGGCCGTGCTCGATGACCGTCACGATCGACGAGCACCGCGCGATGGTCGACGACTTCGTCGCGTTCATGGCCGGCGGTGACGAGCGGTTCACGCGCGAGCTGACCACCAGGATGCTCGCGGCGTCCGCGGCGATGGACTACGAAGCCGCGGCCAAGTACCGCGACAAGCTCTCGGCGATCGAGGCCGTGCTCGGCAAGAGCGCGCTGGTGCTGGCGACCGACGAGGACGCGGATCTGTTCGGCATCGCGGAAGACGAGCTCGCCGCCGCCGTGCAGCACTTCGTGATCCGCGGTGGACGCGTGCGCGGTGTCCGCGCGATGACGATCGAGAAGGAGATCGATATCTCCGGCGCCGAGCTCGTCGACCAGGTGCTGCAGCGCGCCTACGGAGATGCGCAGGACGTGCCTCGGCGAATCCTCGTGCCGTCGCTGCCCGACGACGCGGCCGAACTCGAGGTGTGGCTCCGCGAGCGACGGGGCAAGAAGGTCGAGATCGCGGTCGCCCAGCGCGGTCAGCGCGCCGACCTGATGCGCACGGCGACGCTCAACGCCCAGCAGGCGCTGATCCGCCACAAGACCCGACGCACGAGCGATTACGTGGCGCGCACCCAGGCTCTGACCGACCTGCAGGACGCGCTGGGCCTGACCGAAGCGCCCCTGCGCATCGAATGCTTCGACATCTCGCACCTCGGCGGCACCAACGTGGTCGCCTCGATGGTCGTCTTCGAAGACGGTCTTCCGCGCAAAGACCAGTACCGATCGTTCAACATCCCCGAGACGACCGACGACACCGACTCGATGTACCAGGTGCTCCGTCGGCGCCTGGCATACCTCGATCGCCCGGAGGAGGCCGACGAGCCCGCGGCGGTCGTGGCGGTCGCCGGTGAGACGCACGACGGCCTCGAGGAGGTCGTCGTCGAGGTCAAGCGCAAGCCGCGGTTCGCGTATCCGCCACAGCTGCTGCTCGTCGACGGCGGTCAGCCGCAGGTCGAGGCGGCAGCGCGGGCCCTCCGTGACGCCGGGCACACGGAGATCGCGGTGTGCGGCATCGCGAAGCGACTCGAGGAGATCTGGCTTCCGGGCGAGGACTTCCCGGTCATCCTGCCGCGCACCAGCGAGTCGCTCTACCTGCTCCAGCGGCTGCGCGATGAGGCCCACCGCTTCGCGATCACGCATCAGCGCAAACGTCGCAGGAACGACATCTCGTCGGTGCTCTCCGAGGTCCCAGGTCTCGGCGCATCCCGCATCAAGGTCCTCCTCAAGCACTTCGGATCCGTCACCGCACTCCGCGCGGCGGCACCGGGAGAGATCGAGGAAGTGCAGGGGATCGGCCCCGTGCTCGCTCAGAACATCCATACGCATCTCTCCACTCGCTAGGCTGGTGCGTGCGGGGGAGAAGGAGTAACCATGACTGACGGGGAAAAGGGCGAGTTCCTCATCGTCACGGGCATGTCGGGCGCTGGACGCACGACGGTAGCGAACGCGCTCGAGGATCTCGGCTGGTATGTCGTCGACAACCTGCCGCCGCAGATCCTCCGCCCGCTGCTCGACCTCACCGACATGGGTGGCAACGCGCTGCCGAAGGTCGCCGCAGTGGTCGATGTCCGAGGACGCAATCTCTTCGACGACTTCCCCGGAGTCGCTCGGGCCCTGCGATCACGTGGTTCCGTCCGGGTCCTTTTCCTCGATGCCTCCGACGACGTGCTCGTCCGACGGTTCGAGTCGGTGCGCAGGCCCCACCCCCTCCAAGGAGACGGCACCCTTCTCGACGGTATCCGCATCGAGCGGAACAAACTCGCTCCCATCAGGGAGTCCGCCGATCTGGTCATCGACACCTCGGCGCTCAACATCCATCAGCTCGCCACCCAGGTCTCCGATCTGTTCTCGGAAGAGGGAGCTGCTCGTCATCGCGTGACACTGATGAGTTTCGGCTTCAAGTACGGGCTGCCCACGGACGTCGATCTGGTCGCCGACATGCGCTTCCTCCCCAATCCGTTCTGGAACGAGGATTTGCGCGGACTCACAGGCAAAGACGAGCCCGTCAGGGACTATGTGCTGTCCCGCGAGGGCGCCTCCGAGTTCCTCGACGCCTACACGGCAGCTCTCACCCCGGTGCTCGAGGGATATCAGCGCGAGAACAAGAGCCACTCGACGATCGCGATCGGCTGCACCGGCGGCAAGCACCGCTCGGTCGCCATGGTGGAGGAGCTGGCTCGTCGGCTCGCCGCCGTCCCCGGCGTAGCCGTGAACGTGCGTCATCGGGACCTCGGCAGGGAATAGCAGGAGCCTCCGTCAGAGTAGGCTGGAGGTTTGCGTCGCGATCCGGCGCGTGAGCGTAGAGGAGTGTCGTGGCACTAACCACCGACGTCAAGGCTGAGCTGGTCAGCATCCGTAATGCACCCCCGACGGTGCGTGTCGCGGAGGTCACCTCGATCCTCCGGTTCGCCGGCGGATTGCACTCCATCGCCGGGCGGGTCGCCGTCGAGGCGGAGGTGGATGCCGAGATCCTCGCGCAGCGCGTCGCCCGCGACCTCGCCGAGATCTACGGTGTTCGGCCCGAGATCGCCCAGGTGCAGTCCAGCACGGCCAACGATGGCGCCCGCTGGGCGGTCAGGGTCATCGCGTCGGGCGAGACGCTCGCCCGCCAGACCGGGCTGCTCGACCAGCGTCGTCGCCCCGTCCGCGGCCTGCCCAACCGACTGACCACCGGGTCTCGCGCCGAGATCGCCGGCCTCTGGCGTGGTGCGTTCCTCGCGGCAGGAACGCTCAGCGAACCGGGCCGGTCGGCCATGCTCGAGGTCGCGTGCCCGTCGTCAGAAGCGGCCATGGCGCTCGTGGGTGCCGCGCACCGTCTCGGTGTGGCTGCCAAGGCCCGTGAGGTGCGCGGCATGCCGCGCGTCGTGGTCCGCGAGGGGGAGGCGATCCGCACGATCCTCAGCGAGATGGGCGCGCAGAAGACCGCCGTCACGTGGGAGGAGATGCGCCAGCGCCGCGAGGTGCGCGCTGGTGTCAACCGTCTCGTGAACTTCGACGACGCGAACCTGCGTCGCTCCGCGCAGGCTGCCGTCGCCGCCTGCGCCCGGGTCGAGCGAGCGCTCGAGATCCTCGCCGACGAGGTGCCCGACCATCTCAAGGTCGCCGGGGAGCTCCGTCTCGCGCACCGCGACGCGAGCCTCGACGAACTGGGTCACCACGCCGACCCGCCCATGACCAAGGATGCCGTCGCGGGACGCATCCGTCGTCTTCTGGCCATGGCCGACAAGCGTGCGCAGCAGGAGGGCATCCCGGGCACCGAGGCCGCGGTGCCCGCCGGACTCGACGTCTGAGCCCGTCCATCGACATCAGCGAGGCGATCCCTGTCAAGGGGTCGCCTCGCTTCGTCATATGAGGGAAGGATCAGGGTCGTCGACACGTTGTCGTCACTAGGATGAGTTAAGTCCGCTCTACGCCGCACCTCGGCGGCGCAGAGGATCGGCAAGCGCCGCGGCGCGGCGCGGATTGGATGAAAGCGACATGGCGATTTACACGCTCCCCGACCTTCCCTACGACTTCGCAGCCCTCGAGCCGCACATCAGCGGCAAGATCATGGAGCTGCACCATGACAAGCACCACGCGACCTACGTCGCCGGCGCGAACACCGCCCTCGAGCAGCTCGCCGAGGCCCGTGACAGCGGCAACCTCGCCAACGTGAACAAGCTCGAGAAGGACCTCGCGTTCAACCTCGGCGGTCACGTCAACCACTCGATCTTCTGGACGAACCTGTCGCCGACCGGCGGCGGACAGCCCGAGGGCGAGCTCAAGGCCGCCATCGACGAGTTCTTCGGCTCGTTCGAGAAGTTCCAGGCGCACTTCACCGCCAACGCCCTCGGCATCCAGGGCTCCGGCTGGTCGGTGCTCAGCTGGGACTCGATCGGCCAGCGCCTGATCATCCAGCAGCTGTTCGACCAGCAGTCGAACACGGCAGCGGGCACCGTGCCGCTGTTCCAGCTCGACATGTGGGAGCACGCCTTCTACCTCGACTACCTCAACGTGAAGGCCGACTACGTCAAGGCCGCGTGGAACATCGCCAACTGGGAGAACGTCGCCCAGCGCTTCGAGGCAGCCCGCGAGAAGACGAACGGCCTGCTGGTACTGTCGTAATCGGGTCGCGTCCCGACGGGCCAAGTCTCGTCGGGACGCCATCTCAGCCAAAAACCCCCGCGCACCGCGCACGCACGATTGCTGCGCACAGCGCATGAGAAACAGGGAGACCTGAGTGTCTGTCAAGATCGGTATCAACGGCTTCGGCCGTATCGGACGCAACTACTTCCGCGCGGCTCTCGCGCAGGGAGCGGACATCGAGATCGTCGCTGTCAACGACCTCACCGACAACAAGACCCTTGCCCACCTTCTGAAGTACGACTCGGTGGGCGGCGTCCTCGATGCCGACATCAGCTACGACGACGAGAGCATCACGGTCAACGGCAAGGCCATCAAGGCGTTCGCAGAGCGCGACCCCGCCGGTCTCCCGTGGGGCGAGCTGGGCGTCGACATCGTCATCGAGTCGACCGGCTTCTTCACCAAGGCCGAGCTCGCCAAGAAGCACATCGAGGCAGGCGCCAAGAAGGTCCTCATCTCGGCACCGGGCACCGGCGTCGACGGCACGTTCGTCATGGGCGTGAACGAGGACACGTACAACCCGGAGACCGATCACATCATCTCCAACGCCTCGTGCACGACCAACTGCCTCGCACCGCTGGCACAGGTCTTCAACGACGCGTTCGGCATCGACCGCGGCTTCATGATGACGGCTCACGCCTACACCGCAGACCAGAACCTGCAGGACGGCCCGCACAGCGACCTGCGTCGTGCCCGCGCCGCCGCCATCAACATCACCCCGGCATCGACCGGTGCTGCCAAGGCGATCGGCGAGGTCCTCCCCGAGCTCCAGGGCAAGCTGAGCGGCTCGTCGTACCGCGTGCCGGTTCCCACCGGCTCGATCGTCGACCTCACGCTGATCACCGACCGTGAGAACCTCACGGTCGAAGAGGTCAACGAGGCGTACAAGAAGGCTGCGGCCGACGGTCGCCTCGCCGGCTTCCTGCAGTACAACGAAGACCAGATCGTCTCGAGCGACATCGTGCACAACCCGCACTCGTCGATCTTCGACGCCACACTGACCAACGTCAGCGGCAACCTGGTCAAGGTCTCCAGCTGGTACGACAACGAGTGGGGCTACTCCAACCGCCTCGTCGACCTGACCGAGTACGTGGCAGAGCGTCTCTGAGACATCTCCCATGACTCTGCGCACCCTGGATTCACTGGGTTCGCTCGAGGGCAAGCGCGTCATCGTCCGTTGTGATCTCAACGTCCCCCTGCGGGATGGCATCATCACGGACGATGGCCGTGTCCGCGCCTCGTTGCCGACCCTCAACGCACTGATCAACGCGGGCGCCCGCGTCGTCGTGTGCTCGCACCTCGGACGACCCGACGGTGCGCCCGACCCGCAGTACAGCCTCGCGCCGGTCGCCCAGCGACTTTCCGAGCTGCTCGGCAAGCCGGTGGCGTTCGCTCGCGACACCGTCGGCGAGTCGGCGCAGGAGGCAGTCGCCTCGCTCGAGGACGGCGGCATCGTCGTCATCGAGAACCTGCGGTTCAACCCGGGGGAGACCTCGAAGGACGACGCCGAGCGCGGCGCCTTCGCGGCTCAGCTCGCAGAGCTCGGCGACGTCCTCGTCTCCGACGGCTTCGGTGTCGTGCATCGCAAGCAGGCGAGCGTCTACGACCTCGCCGAGCTGCTGCCGTCCGCGGCCGGTCTGCTCATCGCAGCGGAGCTCGACGTGCTCGACCGCCTCACCGAGAACCCCGAGCGCCCGTACGCGGTCGTCCTCGGCGGGTCGAAGGTGAGCGACAAGCTCGGCGTCATCTCGCACCTGCTGCCGCGCGTGGATCGCATCCTCGTCGGCGGTGGGATGCTGTTCACCTTCCTGAAGGCACAGGGCCACGCCGTGGCTTCCAGCCTCCTCGAAGAGGACCAGCTCGAGACTGTCCGCGGCTACATCGCCGAGGCCGAGAAGCGCGGCGTGGAGCTGGTGCTCCCGACCGACGTGGTGGTCGCATCCTCGTTCTCGGCCGACGCCGACCACGAGGTCACGGCGGCGGACGCCATCGAGAGCACCGCTTTCGGTGCGTCGGGCATCGGCCTGGACATCGGTCCGGACACGGCCGCTCGGTTCGCCGAGGTCATCCGCGGATCCAAGACCGTGTTCTGGAACGGCCCGATGGGCGTGTTCGAGTTCCCGGCCTTCGCGGGCGGCACCAAGGCGGTCGCGCAGGCGCTCACCGAGGTCGACGGTCTCAGTGTCGTCGGCGGTGGCGACTCGGCTGCGGCCGTGCGTCAGCTCGGCTTCACCGACGACCAGTTCGGTCACATCTCGACCGGCGGCGGCGCCAGCCTCGAGTTCCTCGAGGGAAAGAAACTACCCGGCCTGGAGGTGCTCGGATGGGTGTGAACACCCGTACCCCGCTGATCGCGGGAAACTGGAAGATGAATCTCGACCACCTGCAGGCGGTCGCGTTCGTGCAGAAGCTGCACTGGACGCTCAAGGACGCCAAGCACGAGGACGGCTCGGTCGAGGTCGCGGTGTTCCCGCCCTTCACCGACATCCGTAGCGTGCAGACGCTGATCGACGCGGACAAGATCCCGTTCGCGCTCGGCGCGCAGGACATCTCGGCACACGATTCCGGTGCATACACCGGTGAGGTGTCGGGAGCGTTCCTCGCGAAGCTCGACGCGAAGTACGTCATCATCGGCCACTCGGAGCGCCGCGAGTACCACGCGGAATCCGACGAGGTCGTCGCGGCGAAGACGAAGGCCGCGCTCAAGCACGGCCTCTCGCCGGTGATCTGCGTGGGCGAGACCGCGGAGGACCTCGAGAAGTTCGGTGCGAGCGCGGTTCCTGCAGGACAGCTCGAGGCTGCTCTGCAGGGGCTCTCCAAGGATGCCGACATCGTCGTGGCGTACGAGCCGGTCTGGGCCATCGGCTCCGGCCAGGCAGCGACGCCGCAGCAGGCGCAGGATGTCTGTGCTGCGCTGCGCACGGTGATCGCCAAGGTCCTCGGTGACGACGCTGCGGCGCGCACTCGGATCCTGTACGGCGGATCGGTCAAGTCGGCGAACATCGCGAGCTACATGCGTGAGCCCGATGTCGACGGCGCACTCGTCGGAGGCGCGAGCCTCGTGGTCGACGAATTCGCCGCGATCATCCGGTTCGAGAAGCACGTCGGCGTGTGAGTGTGGCGGGGCTCCGGCCCCGCCGCACCGTATACTTGACCGTTACCGGGGCAATCCTGCCCCAGCGAAAGGCTCTTCCTCGTGGAAATTCTCGAGTTCGTCCTGCAGGTGGTGCTGGGCATAACCAGCGTCCTGCTGACTCTCCTCATCCTCCTCCACAAGGGTCGCGGTGGCGGCCTGTCCGACATGTTCGGTGGCGGAATGACGTCGGCTGTGGGCTCGTCGGGTCTCGCTGAGCGCAATCTCAATCGCTTCACCGTGATCCTCGCTCTGGCGTGGTTCGTGTCGATCGTCGCGCTCGGTCTCATCACGAAGTTCGAGGTGATCTGATGGCTACCGGCGGCAATGCGATCCGAGGGACCCGTGTCGGTTCCGGCCCCATGGGCGAGCAGGACCACGGCTACCACGCCGACCGCATCGCGGTGTCCTACTGGGACGGTCTCGGCAACGAGACGGTCCGCTACTTCGCGGCGGGTCTTCCTGAAGAGGAGATCCCCGAGACCATCGACCACCCGCAGTCGGGGCTGCCTGCCGGGCGTGACAAGGCCAACCCGCCTGCGCTCGCGAAGGCGGAGCCCTACAAGACTCACCTCGCGTACGTGAAGGAGCGTCGTACCGACGAAGAAGCCGTCCAGCTTCTCGAAGACGCGCTCACCCAGCTGCGTGAGCGTCGGGGCCAGTGACCTCGATCTGATCTCAGAGAAGAAGCCGTCGCGATCTGATCGCGACGGCTTCTTCCGTGTCCGGCGTCCGTCTCAGCGGCATCCGGCTGCGGCGTCGATATAGGACTGCGGCGGGTAGCCGTACGCCCAGACGCCGTTCGCGTCGTCCGTGAACCCCATGCTGATGGCCCACGCGGTGGCCCACTTCTCGATGCTGTCCTGCGTCGACGAGTCGTACATGTCCTCGCACTTGACGCTGATGGCGTGACCGACCTCGTGCGCGACGAGTGCCTTGCTGCGATCGGCCGGCCACTGCTCGGCCACCGAGTTCGAGAGCTCGATCACCGCGCGATCGGGTTCATCCCACCACCAGGTCGTCCGGCCGCCCATGCTCCCGTTCTCACCGGCGCTGTTGACGATCGGGTTCCAGTCGAACTCGAGCAGCACACCTGGTGCGAGTGAACGCGCATACGCCTCGATCTCGAGCCGCACGCCCTGCAGGGGACCGGCCTTCTCGCTCAGCTCCGCGTTCTCGGAGGCGACGACCTGTGCCGCGGCATCCTGGAGAGCCACGAACGTGGTGACGGCGGAGTCGTCGAGAGCGGAGGCTCCGGCGGCAGTGGAGGCGGCATCACGCAGCGCGATGACGTCGTCGTTCTTGGCGGAGACGTGCGCGGCCTCGAACGAAGCGGCGGCGGTCGCAGCGGAGCCGAGGAACGCGAGACCGGCATCCGTCACCAGCGTCTCGGCCTCAGCGAGCGCGGGGGACTCCTCGGAGAGCTCGGTGTCGAGATCCTCAAGATCCTGGATGTCGAGTCGGAGCCCCTCGGATGCGCCGAACAGCTCCCAGAAGATGGTGGGCTTCGCTCCTGCATCCGGCAGCGCGGTGTCGAGGACCTGATCGGCCGACGCCGAGGTGTCTGCGGCCTCGGTGATCGACGCCGCCAGCGCCTCCTTCGCGGTCGGATCTGCGAGCACGCCAGAATCGCTGTCGAGCAGGAGGGTCGCGGTGTCGGAGGTCGAGACGAGCTGGTCGGAGGCGAGCGTGACCTCTTCGATCGTGTCCTGAGCGGTGTCCCTGGCGCCGTCGAACTCCGTGCGCGTGTCGTCGTACCCGAGGTTCGCGCTGATCTGCAGTGCTCCCATCACCGCGACGGCGACGAGTGTCCCGACGACGCCGACGAGGAGTCCCGTCCTCCTCTTGCGCGGCTGCCGAGCCTGCGGGGACCCGCTCACGATGTGTGCGGGCAGGGCATGGCCTCCGGGGGAGTGCTCGGCGAAGCCGGTGGGAGCAGACATTCGGTGGGGACCTCCGGTCGGGACCTGCGTCTCTCGACTCTGCCAGAAGAACGCCCGCTGAACGGGAAAACGTCGAAGGCCCCCCCGTCTGCGGGGGCCTTCGGAGTGAGGGGCTGACGAGAATCGAACTCGCATCATCTGTTTGGAAGACAGAGGCTTTACCACTAAGCTACAGCCCCGTTGTCGGCCTGATCCGGGAGGACTGTGCCGACTCATCGATCATAGCGGACTGACGGAGGTGCTCGTGTCCGTTAGACTCGGTGGGGCTGAATCTGCATGCGGATTCCCCGGGGCGTAGCTCAGTTTGGTAGAGCGCCCGCTTTGGGAGCGGGAGGTCGCAGGTTCAACTCCTGTCGCCCCGACATGGCTTCAACGGCCTGACAGCCGCGATTCAGCGCGGAAATCACAAGGAGAGCACACCAGAATGGCGAACAGCACCGTCGAGAAGCTGACCCCGACCCGGGTCAAGCTCAGCATCACGGTCACCCCCGACGACCTCAAGCCCAGCATCGCGCACGCCTACGAGCACATCGCTCAGGACGTTCAGATCCCCGGCTTCCGCAAGGGCAAGGTCCCCGCTCCGATCATCGACCAGCGCATCGGTCGCGGAGCGGTCATCGAGCACGCGGTCAACGAGGGCCTCGACAAGTTCTTCCGCGACGCGACCGTCGAGCACAAGCTCCGTGTCGTCGGCCGCCCCGCAGCCGACATCACGCAGTGGCCGAACGAGAAGGACTTCTCGGGCGACCTGCTCGTCGACATCGAGGTGGACGTCCGCCCCGAGATCGAGATCCCCGCGTATGACGGCATCACCCTGACGGTCGACGCCGTCGAGGCCGACGAGGCTGCGCTCGACGCAGAGCTCGAGAACCTGCGCGCCCGCTTCGGCACGCTCGTTCCCGTCGACCGCCCCGCAGCGAAGGGCGACTTCGTCGAGCTCGACCTCGTCGCCACCATCGACGGCGCCGAGATCGACCGCGCCGAGGGCGTCTCCTACGAGGTCGGCTCCGGCGAGCTGCTCGAGGGCATCGACGACGCGATCGAGTCGCTCACCGCCGGCGAGGACACCACGTTCCGCTCCGCACTCGTGGGCGGCGACCACGCCGGCTCCGAGGCTGAGGTCTCCGTCACCGTCAAGGCCGTCAAGGAGCGCGAGCTCCCCGAGGCCGACGATGACTTCGCGCAGATCGCCAGCGAGTTCGACACGATCGCCGAGCTCCGCGCGAGCCTCGCCGAGCGCGTCTCGCAGCAGGGCGTCTTCACGCAGGGTTCTGCCGCACGCGACAAGCTCGTCGAGACGCTGCTCGAGCAGATCGACATCCCCGTTCCGCCGAAGCTCATCGAGGACGAGGTGCACAACCACCTCGAGGGCGAGAACCGCCTCGAGGACGACGTGCACCGCGCCGAGGTGACCGAGGCCAGCGAGAAGCAGTTCCGCACGCAGGTGCTGCTCGACACGATCGCCGAGCAGGCCGACGTGCAGGTCTCGCAGGAGGAGCTCTCGCAGTACCTCATCCAGTCCGCATCGCAGTACGGCATGGCTCCCCAGGAGTTCGTCGAGGCGCTGCAGTCGTCGAACCAGCTCCCCGCGCTCGTCGGCGAGGTCGCCCGCAACAAGGCCCTCGCGATCGCGCTCGGCAAGGTCAAGGTCGTCGACACGAACGGCAAGGCTGTTGATCTGTCGGACTTCGTCGTGACCGACGACGACGCCGAGGCTGAGACCGAGGGTGCGGCTGACGAGAAGCCTGCCAAGAAGGCCCCGGCCAAGAAGGCTCCCGCGAAGAAGGCCGACGACGCCGAGGCCGCTGAGAAGCCGGCCGCGAAGAAGCCTGCTGCGAAGAAGGCCCCTGCGAAGAAGGCCGACGACGCCGAGGCCGCTGAGAAGCCGGCCGCGAAGAAGCCCGCTGCCAAGAAGGCTCCGGCCAAGAAGGCAGCCGACAAGGCTGAGTGATCGAACACGATCTCTGGGGAAGGGGCGGATGCTGCGGCATCCGCCCCTTTCTCGTGAACGGACGAGATGAGGAGCGAGGACATGACGAAGACCTGGGATGAGCGCATCGACGAGGTGTGGGCTGATGCGGCGGGTGAAGAGGTCGGCGACGACACCATCGCCCGTATCGACGCACTGGCCGCTGAGCGCGGTATCGACGATGCACGTGCGGAGTTCGAGCGAGCCGGTGCCAGGGACTCCGCCGGCCGCCCGGCGGAAGCGGTCCAGCTGTACCGCCGCGCACTCGCTCTGGGCCTCGACGACGAGCACCGCCCGCAGTGCGTGATCCAGATGGCCAGTTCGCTGCGCAACCTCGGCGAATACGACGAGGCGCTCTCGGTGATCCGCGCGGAGGAGGCGCTGTCGTTGGACGGTCCCTATCGCGATGCCGTGGCCACCGTGCACGCGCTGATCCTGGCGAGCTCGGGACGACCGGCGCACGGTCTCTCGGTCGCGCTGCTGGCTCTCGTCCCTCACCTGCCTCGGTATCACCGCTCGATGACCGCGTACGCGCATGAGATCGCGGAACTCGACGCCTGATATGCCGACGGCGAACACGGCCTGAGCGCTGCGTTGTCGCCGGTAGATTCGAATCACTGAAACACGGAATCAGGAGCTGACATGGCTGCAGAACCCCTCCTCGCTACGAGCGTCTTCGACCGACTGTTGAAAGACCGCATCATCTGGCTGGGATCGGAGGTGCGCGACGACAATGCGAACGAGATCTGCGCGAAGATCCTCCTTCTCGCCGCAGAGGACTCCGAGAAGGACATCTACCTCTACATCAACTCGCCCGGCGGATCGATCACCGCGGGCATGGCGATCTACGACACGATGCAGTTCGTCCCGAACGACATCGTCACCGTCGGAATCGGCATGGCTGCTTCGATGGGTCAGCTGCTGCTGACCGCCGGCACCAAGGGCAAGCGTTACATCACGCCCAACGCCCGCGTGCTGCTTCACCAGCCGCACGGCGGCTTCGGTGGCACGTCGAGCGACATCCAGACGCAGGCGCAGCTCATCACCTCGATGAAGAACCGCCTCGCCGAGATCACCGCGGCACAGACCGGCAAGTCCGTCGAGCAGATCAATGCCGACGGCGACCGTGACCGCTGGTTCACCGCCGACGAGGCGCTCGAGTACGGCTTCGTCGACCACATCCGCGACTCGGCCACCGACGTCGTCGGTGGCGGCGGAACCGACCAGGACATCAAGTAACGGAAAGCGAAAGGACTCTCATGTACTCACCCACCTTCCGCTCTGCCGGCGACCTGCCCTCCAGCCGCTACGTGCTTCCTCAGTTCGAGGAGCGCACGGCTTACGGCTTCAAGCGCCAGGACCCCTACAACAAGCTGTTCGAAGATCGTGTGATCTTCCTCGGCGTCCAGGTCGACGACGCGTCGGCAGACGACGTCATGGCCCAGCTCCTCGTTCTCGAGAGCCAGGACTCCGAGCGCGACATCACGATGTACATCAACTCGCCCGGTGGTTCGTTCACCGCGATGACGGCGATCTACGACACGATGCAGTACGTCGCGCCGCAGATCCAGACCGTGGTGCTCGGTCAGGCGGCATCCGCCGCCTCCGTCCTGCTCGCAGGCGGACACCCCGGCAAGCGTCTCGCTCTGCCCAACGCCCGAGTGCTCATGCACCAGCCGGCGATGGGTGAGGCCGGACACGGGCAGGCGTCCGACATCGAGATCCAGGCGGCGGAGATCCTCCGCATGCGCACCTGGCTCGAGGAGACCATGGCCCGCCACACCGGCAAGCCGGTCGAGCAGGTCAACCGCGACATCGACCGCGACAAGATCCTGTCCGCCGCCGAGGCGCTGGACTACGGCATCGTCGATCAGGTGCTCACCTCGCGCAAGCGCGCGTAGTCATCGCTGGTCTGAAAGGACGTCGGCCTCCGGGTCGGCGTCCTTTCGTCGTATCCGGCGGATGCGCGGGTGGTCTCAGTCGCCCTGCTCATATGAGCATCCGGATGCGCGAACGGTGATCCGCGCGTAGACTGAACTGCGAAGGAGGATGCCATGGAAGACGAACTCACGATGGTCCGCGTCGCCGAGCTCTACTACGACGAAGACAAGACGCAGGACGAGATCGGCGCCCTCCTCAAGCTCTCCCGCTGGAAGGTGGGCCGTCTGCTCACGCAGGCGCGCGAGCGCGGCATCGTCCGAATCGAGATCGTGCATCCGCGCGCTCGGCGCCTCGGGCTCGAGCGCCAGCTCGTCGAGCGCCACGGATTGCGGGCGGCAGTCGTCGTCCCCTCTCCCGACGGCGACGACGGAACGCTCGAGCGCGTCGCGCAGGCCGCCGCCGACTTCCTCACCGCCATGCGTCCGGTTCCGCGCACCCTCGGCGTCAGCTGGGGGCGCACGCTCCGAGCGGTCGCCGAAGCGCTGCCCGACGGGTGGGCCACCGGCGTCACAGTCGTGCAGCTCAACGGGGGAGTGAGTCTCAACCGTCGCTCGGGCGGAGCCGCAGGCCTCGCCGTCACGATCGCCCAGCGCGCTTCGGGTCAGGTGTCCCTGCTGCCGAGTCCGGCGATCCTCGAACGCGTCGAGACCAAGCAGGCGATCGAGGCCGACCGCACGGTCGCTGCAGTCCTCGAAGAGGCCGCCGAGGCGCAGGCGTTCCTGTTCACGGCCGGCCCCTGCGACGCCACCTCGGCCCACGTCGAGAACGGCTACCTCTCGGCGTCCGACGTCGAGGAGCTCGCCCGTCGCGGCGCTGTCGGCGACGTGCTCGGCCGTTACATCGACGCCGACGGCAACATCGTCGACCCGCAGCTCGACGCCCGGACGGTCGGAGTCGACCTCGGTCGGCTGCGCGCCGCGAAGCGCTCGATCTTCGTCACCGCGGGTGACGCCAAGCATGACATCGCGCGTACAGTCGTGACCAGCGGCCTGTGCAGCGTCCTGGTGACAGATGAGACCACAGCACGAGCATTGTTGGAGGAACAATGACGACCCAAGAACTCAGCCGCAGAGCGGCGGTGGACGTTCTCGGCGGTGAGCCGGATGACGCCACGCTCCGCCGCTTCCTGCATGGACTTCCCGGCGTCGACGCCGTCGGCCTCGAGCAGCGCGCTGCCGGTCTCGGCACGCGATCGATCAAGACCACGTCGAAGGCCTGGGCGCTCGACACCATCATCAAGCTGATCGACCTCACGACCCTCGAAGGCTCGGACACGCCGGGCAAGGTGCGGTCGCTGGTCGCGAAGGCCAAGAACCCGGATGCCGCAGATCCGTCGACCCCGAAGGTCGCCGCCGTGTGCGTGTACGGCGACATGGTGGGCGATGCCGTCGAGGCACTCGGCGCTCTGCACGGAGACCCGGATGACGGTCTGATCTCGGTCGCCGCGGTTGCCACTGCCTTCCCGAGCGGGCGCTCATCGTTGGCGATCAAGCTGGCTGATACGGCCGAGGCCGTCGCGGCCGGTGCCGACGAGATCGACATGGTCATCGACCGTGGGGCGTTCCTCTCCGGTCGCTACGGACTCGTGTACGACCAGATCGCCCAGGTGAAGGAGGCGTGCCGTCGTGCGGACGGCTCGTACGCCTCGCTCAAGGTCATCCTCGAGACCGGTGAGCTGAACACCTACGACAACATCAAGCGCGCGTCGTGGCTCGGCATCCTCGCCGGCGGCGACTTCATCAAGACGTCCACCGGCAAGGTGCAGCCCGCGGCCACCCTGCCGACGACGCTGCTGATGCTCGAGACGGTGCGCGACTGGCACAGCGGCACGGGGGAGCGCATCGGCGTGAAGCCCGCCGGCGGCATCCGCGCCTCCAAGGACGCGGTCAAGTACCTCGTCACCGTGGCCGAGACCGTGGGTGAGGAGTGGCTCCAGCCGCACCTGTTCCGCTTCGGCGCCTCGAGCCTGCTGAATGACGTGCTGCTGCAGCGTCAGAAGCTCACCACCGGCCACTACTCCGGCCCCGACTACGTCACGATCGACTAGGAGCCCCGAATATGTCATTCCTGGAATACGCTCCGGCACCGGAGTCGAAGGCGGTCCTCAACCTCAAGGACAGCTATGGGCTGTTCATCGACGGCGAGTTCGTCGACGGCTCGGGTCAGAGCTTCACCACCATCTCACCCGCCGACGAGACCCGCATCGCCGAGATCGCGTCCGCGAGCGATGAGGACATCGATCGCGCAGTCGCCGCCGCCCGTCGCGCATACGACAGGACCTGGTCGAAGATGAGCGGTCGTGATCGGGGCAAGTACCTGTTCCGAATCGCCCGCCTCGTGCAGGAGCGGGCTCGTGAGCTCGCGGTCGCCGAGAGCCTCGACAACGGCAAGCCGATCAAGGAGAGCCGCGACGTCGACGTGCCCCTCGTCGCATCCTGGTTCTTCTACTACGCGGGCTGGGCCGACAAGCTCGACCACGCCGGGCTCGGAGCGAACCCGCGCGCGCTCGGCGTCGCCGGGCAGATCATCCCCTGGAACTTCCCGCTGTTGATGCTCGCATGGAAGCTCGCGCCCGCCCTCGCCGCGGGGAACACCGTCGTGCTCAAGCCCGCGGAGACCACGCCGCTCACGGCGCTGATCTTCGCTGAGATCCTGCAGCAGGCCGATCTTCCGGCGGGTGTGGTCAACATCGTCACGGGTGCAGGTGCCTCCGGCGCCGCTCTCGTGCGTCACCCCGATGTCGACAAGGTGGCCTTCACCGGCTCGACCGGGGTCGGCCGTGACATTGCCCGCGCTGTCGCCGGAACGAACAAGAAGCTCACGCTCGAGCTCGGAGGCAAGGCCGCGAACATCGTGTTCGACGACGCGCCCATCGACCAGGCCGTCGAAGGAATCGTCAACGGCATCTTCTTCAACCAGGGGCACGTGTGCTGCGCCGGAAGCCGACTGCTCGTGCAGGAGTCGATCCATGACGAGGTCATCGACCGTCTGAAGAACCGCCTCTCGACCCTGCGTCTCGGCGACCCGCTCGACAAGAACACCGACATCGGTGCGATCAACTCGGCCGCCCAGCTCGCCCGCATCCGGGAGCTCAGCGACATCGGAGAGGCCGAGGGCGCGGAGCGCTGGACGGCGGACTGCGCGATCCCCGACAAGGGATTCTGGTTCGCTCCGACGATCTTCACCGGAGTCGAGGCATCGCATCGCATCGCCCGTGACGAGGTCTTCGGGCCCGTCCTGTCGGTGCTCACGTTCCGCACGCCTGCCGAGGCGATCGCCAAGGCGAACAACACCCCGTACGGTCTCTCCGCGGGCATCTGGTCGGACAAGGGCTCCCGGATCCTGGCGGTCGCCGACCGGCTCCGCGCCGGCGTGATCTGGGCCAACACGTTCAACCGTTTCGACCCGTCGAGCCCGTTCGGCGGTTACAAGGAGTCCGGATACGGCCGTGAGGGCGGACGTCAGGGCCTCACCGCGTACCTGAAGGGGGCTTCGGCATGAGCAAGCGAATGACCGTTCCGAAGACGTACAAGCTGGCCATCGGCGGCGCGTTCCCCCGCAGCGAGTCGGGTCGCACCTACGAGGTGCTCTCGGCGAAGGGGGTGTTCCTGGCGAACGCCGCTCAGGGCTCCCGCAAGGATGCCCGCGATGCCGTCGTCGCCGCCCGCGCAGCCGTCAAGGGCTGGTCGGGGGCGACCGCCTACAACCGCGGACAGGTGCTCTACCGTGTCGCCGAGGTGCTCGAGGGCCGCCGCGCGCAGTTCATCGATGAGATCACCGCACAGGAGGGGGCTTCGGCCTCCGCCGCAGCAGCGCAGGTGGACGAAGCGATCGACCTCTGGGTCTGGTATGCGGGATGGTGCGACAAGTACGCACAGGTCGCCGGCAACGCGAATCCCGTGTCAGGGCCGTACTTCAACATCTCCATCCCCGAGCCGACCGGCGTCGTCGCGATCGTGGCACCCCAGGATTCCGCTCTCCTCGGGCTGGTCTCGGTGGTCGCCCCCGCTCTCGTGGCGGGCAACACGGTCGTCGTGATCGCGAGCGAGCGGCATCCGCTCTCCGCCATCAGCCTCGCCGAGGTGCTCGCGACCAGCGACGTACCGGGGGGAGTGGTGAACGTCCTCACCGGGTCACCGGCCGAGATGGCACCGTGGCTCGCCTCGCACCAGGACGTCAACGCGCTCGACCTCGCCGGCGCCGGCGATCTCGAGTGGATCGACATGCAGATCGCCGCGGCCGACACGCTGAAGCGCGTCCTCGCTCCGGGTGAGGTGGTGGCTTCGCCCGAGCGCATCGGCGCCTTCACCGAGGTCAAGACGGTCTGGCACACCAAGAGCATGGTCTGAGCTGACCTGGAAGGCCCGTCCCGCGCGTCGCTCGGGGCGGGCCTTTCGCGTGCGAGTCGATACGGACTCGAGATGTCCTCCGCCGCGCCAATGCGTCCCGGTGTCGGATGCAGCGGTTAGGCTCAGTAGACGATCTCTGGATCCCCCCTAGGAGGACGCGCATGGCCCGTATCGGTGAAAGCGCTGACCTGTTCAAGTGCTCGTTCTGCGGAAAGAGTCAGAAGCAGGTGCAGCAGCTCATCGCTGGCCCCGGTGTGTACATCTGCGACGAGTGCGTCGAGCTGTGCAACGAGATCATCGAGGAGCGGATGGCGGAGTCCTCCGCCGAGGGCGGTGCAGACTTCGAGCTGCCGAAGCCCCGCGAGATCTTCTCCTTCCTCGAGGAGTACGTGGTGGGTCAGGAGCCCGCGAAGAAGGCTCTCGCCGTCGCGGTCTACAACCACTACAAGCGCATCCGCGCACACGGCACGCTCCAGACGGCCGAGCAGAAGGCCGAGAGCATCGAGATCGCCAAGAGCAACATCCTGCTCATCGGTCCGACCGGCTGCGGCAAGACCTATCTGGCGCAGACGCTCGCAAAGCGCCTCAACGTGCCGTTCGCGGTCGCGGACGCCACCGCGCTGACTGAGGCCGGCTATGTCGGCGAGGACGTCGAGAACATCCTCCTGAAGCTGATCCAGGCGGCGGACTATGACGTCAAGCGCGCCGAGCAGGGCATCATCTACATCGACGAGGTCGACAAGATCGCCCGCAAGGCCGAGAACCCGTCGATCACCCGCGACGTGTCGGGCGAGGGCGTGCAGCAGGCGCTGCTCAAGATCATCGAGGGCACCGTCGCATCCGTGCCGCCTCAGGGCGGGCGCAAGCATCCCCACCAGGAGTTCCTGCAGATCGACACCTCGAACGTGCTGTTCATCGTCGCCGGCGCGTTCGCCGGGCTCGAGGACATCGTCTCGGCGCGCGTCGGCAAGCACGGCATCGGCTTCGGCGCCCCGCTGCACGACAAGGGCAAGGACCTCGATCTGTTCAGTGAGGTGCTCCCCGAGGACCTGCACAAGTTCGGTCTGATCCCCGAGTTCATCGGCCGACTGCCTGTCGTCACCTCGGTGTCGCCTCTCGACCAGGATGCTCTCATCGACATCCTCACCGGTCCTCGCAACGCGCTCGTCAAGCAGTACCAGCGCATGTTCGAGCTCGACGGCGTGCAGCTCGAGTTCGAGGAAGACGCGCTGCGGTCCATCGCCGACCTCGCGGTCGAGCGTAAGACCGGTGCACGCGGACTCCGCGCGATCCTCGAAGACGTGCTCGGTCCGATCATGTTCGAGATCCCCTCCGCCGAAGATGTCGCCAAGGTCATCGTGACGCGCGCGGCCGTCGATGAGGGCGCGCCTCCCACGATCGTGATGGAGCGCAAGCGCAAGAGCGCGTGAGCCCGGCACCCGCGCCCTGGCGGGTCGTCGACAGCGAGATCGTCGTCGCCGACCGCTGGATCCGTGTGCGCGCCGACGACTGCCGTGATGCGGACGATCGTCGGATCGCGCCCTATTACGTGCTCGAGTACGGGGACTGGATCTCACTGCTCGCGCTGGATGCCCACGGCGACGCGATCATCGTCGAGGAGTATCGCCACGGAGCGGGGATCATCGCGATGGGGACGATCGGAGGTGGCGTCGAACCCGGCGAAGCCCCGGTCGCGGCGGCAGCCCGGGAGCTCCGCGAGGAGACGGGCTACGAGCCGGGTGAGATCGTCGACCTCGGGTCGACCTGGGCGAACTTCGGCAACCACACCAACCGCGTGCATCACTTCCTCGCCCGCGACTGCGTCCGCGTCGCCGAACAGGCGCTCGACGACAGCGAGGCGATCGCCGTGCACGTGGTGTCTCTCGATGGTCTCGGCGACCACCTCGCTCAGAGCTATCACCAGCTCACCTGGTACAAGGCGATGGAACAGCTCGACCGCTGAGACGAGGTAAGTCGGGGTGACCCGGCTCAGGCGTCCAGCCCACGACGCTTCAGCAGAGGGGCGATATCCGCGTCGCGGCCGCGGAAGTCGCGGTACGCGTCGAGAGGGTCCTTCGACCCGCCGACCCCGAGAAGGCGCTGGCGGAACCTATCGCCGTTCTCGCGCGTGAGCCCGCCGTTCTCTCGGAACCAGTCGACGGTGTCGGCGTCGAGCACCTCGCTCCAGATGTACGAGTAGTACCCGGCGCTGTAACCGCCTGAGAACACGTGGGCGAAGTAGGTCGACGAATAGCGAGTCGGCACCACCGGGGCGTCGAGACCGATGTCGGCGAGCGCCGCAGCCTCGAAAGCGGCGACGTCGGCGACCTCGGCATCAGGACCCACCCGGTGCCATGCCTGATCGAGCCAGGCGGCCGCGAGGTACTCGCTGGTGTCGTGCCCCTGATTGAAGGTCTCTGTCGCGCGCAGGCGCTCGACGATCGCCGGGTCGAGTGCCTCACCGGTCTCATGGTGCCGGGCATAGTTGTCGAGCACTTCGGGCCAGAGGATCCACATCTCGTTCACCTGGCTGGGGAACTCGACGAAGTCCCGGAAGACATTGGTGCCGGCGAAGTGCGGATACGTCACCACGGCGAACAGTCCGTGCAGCGCGTGACCGAACTCATGGAAGAGCGTGGTGACCTCGTCGAGGGTCAGCAGGGTCGGCTCCCCGTCGCCGGGAAGCGGCACGTTGAGGTTGTTGACCACGACCGGCAGCGTGCCGCGAAGGTGCGACTGGCTCACGATGGGGTTCATCCATGCGCCACCGCGCTTCGAGTCGCGCGTGTAGAGATCGAGCACGTACAGTCCGAGGGCGGTGCCGTCGGCGTTGTGCACCTCGAACACGCGGGCCCCGGGGTGGTAGGCCACCAGGTCGTGCCTTTCGGTGAAGGTGACGCCGTAGAGTCGCGTGGCGGCGAAGAACACGCCGTCCTGCAGCACCCGCTCGGCCTCGAACCACGGGCGGAGGGCGCTCGTGTCGATGTCGTAGCGCGCGGTGCGCACCTTCTCGGTGTAGTACGCCCAATCGTGTGCCTCGACGGGGAAGGGGGCGCTCTCGGTCTCGTCGACGATCGTCTGCAGTTCTTCCCGCTCCGCACGGGCGTTGCGCGCGGCCGGGGTGGCGAGCTCACGCAGCATCCGCTCGACCGCCTCGGGAGTCCCTGCCGTCTCGTCGGCCGTGACGTATGCCGCGTGCGATGCGTAGCCGAGCAGTTCCGCACGCTCTGCGCGGAGCCGCACGATCTCTCGCAGCACCGGACGGTTGTCGTTTCCGTTGTCACGCGATGCGCGCATGCGGGACGCATCCATGATCCGTCGCCGCGCCTCGCGGTCACGCAGCTGCGCGAGATAGGGGTGACCCGTGAACAGGGGTAGCGAGATCAGGAACCTGCCGTCGAGACCGCGCTCCTGGGCCGAGCGAGAGGCGGCGGAGAGTTCACCGGCGCTGAGACCGGCGAGCTCCTCGGCGGAATCGAACACGACGGCCAGGTCGTTGGTGTCGTTCAGCAGGTTGCGTTCGAACGTGTTGTTGAGCGTGGAGAGCTGCTGATTGAGCAGGGTGAGCCGCTCCTTCGCAGCGTCATCGAGGGCGGCGCCCGCGTGCGTCATCTCGCGGTGGTGTCGTTCGACGAGGTAACGCTGCTCGTCGTCGAGGTCGAGATCAGCGAGATATGCGTGCACCTGCTGCACGCGCCAGTACAGGGCACCGTCGAGGGTGATCGCATCCTGATGCGCGGCCATCAGGGGAGCGAGGTGCTCGTCGATCTCCTGGATCTCGGGCGTCGCATCAGCCGAGGTCACCGTGTAGAACGCATGCGCGACTCGGTCGAGCAGGTCTCCGGAGCGCTCGAGCGCGTCGATCGTGTTCTCGAAGGTGGGCATCGAGCGCACCATTGTGATCCGCGAGATCTCGCGGAGGTGCTCATCGAATGCGGCCTCGAACGCGGGAAGGTAATGCTCGGGCCTGATCGCGGCGAAGTCGGGAAGACCGTAGGGGAGCGTGGACGGCTGGAGCAGCGGGTTCGAGGCGTCGGTCATCCTCTGAGCCTAGCCATCACCCGCTGGAGGGCCTCGACGACGAGGCGGACCGACTGCCGCCTCAGATTCTCGGGCCGGGCGAGCACGTCGATCATCCGATGGGTGCTGACTCCTCGCAGGGGGAGCCGGACGATGTCGCGATCGTCGACCGTGCGGGTCGTGTAGCGCGGCAGCATCCCCAGCACTCCGCCCGCGGCGACGACAGCGGCGATCGCCCCGTAGTCGTTGATCCGGTGGCGGATCTCGACCGGGCGGCCGGCTACGGCGGATACCGCGCGCAGCACGTCGTCGGGGGAGTATCCGACACGGCTCGTGACCCACGGGCTGTCGACCACGTCGAAGGATGTCACCTGGCCACGCGCGGCGAGGGGATGGGATGCCGAGACGGCGACGTCGAGCGGTTCCCGCACGAGCGCCAGGCTGCGCACCCCGTCGGTGGGCCAGGGAGGAGAGTGCTCCATGCGATGGGCGAGTACGAGGTCGTAGCGGGCGGTGAGAGCCGGAAAGTCGCTCTGCGCGACATCCTCGTCTGTGAGCTGCACGGTCGGCGGCGCATCCGCGGCGTCGAGTTCTCGGATCAGCGAGCCGAAGAGCGCCTGTCCCACGCTGTGGAATCCGCTGACCCTGACGACGCCGCTACTGCCGCCCTCGAAGTCGTCCAGCGCGCTGCGTGCTGCGGCCATCGCGTCGATCGCCTCGGCGCCGGCCGTGGCGAGCACCTCGCCTGCTGGGGTCAGCGTCAGGCGGCGCCCGTCCCTGCGCGTGAGCGGCGTGCGAAAGCTTCGCTGCAGCGCAGCGAGATGCTGCGATACGGCCGAGGGCGTGACGTGCAGATTCTCGGCGACGGCGGCGACGCTGCCCAGCGCGCCGAGCTCTCTGAGGATCTGCAGCTGATGGAGCTCCATGCTGACAGATTAGCGGTCGCTACATCATCGATGCAGAAGTTCGGGATTGCTCTACATCGTCGCTCGCGATGGGATCGACGTATGAAGGCACTGTTCAAAGCGGAACGCGCAGCCGGTCTCGAGCTCATCGATCGTCCTGAGCCCACAGCGGCGGCCGACGAGGTGGTGATCCGCGTTCTGCGCACGGGGATCTGCGGTACCGACCTCCACATCCGTCGATGGGATGACTGGGCCGCATCTGCGATCGAGGCTCCGCTCATCCCCGGCCACGAGTTCTACGGAGAGGTCGTCGAGGTCGGGCCGCTCGTGCATGACATCGCGGTGGGCGACCGCGTCTCCGGTGAGGGGCACATCGTCTGCGGCACGTGCCGCAACTGCCGGGCGGGGCGCCGGCAGATGTGCATCCGCACGATCGGCCTCGGGCTGCAGCGAGACGGCGCCTTCGCCGAGTTCCTCGCCCTGCCGGCGACCAATGTCTGGGTGCATCACGCCGATGTCACACCGGAGCTCGGCGCGATCTTCGACCCGCTCGGAAACGCCGTGCACACGGCCCTCACCTATCCGCTCGTCGGCGAGGACGTGCTCGTGACGGGATGCGGGCCGATCGGTCTGATGGCGATCGCCGTCGCCCGGCATGCCGGCGCCCGCTTCATCGCGGCGACGGACGTGAGTGCTCCCCGTCTCAAGATGGCGCGTCTGATGGGCGCCGACGAGGTCGTCGACGTGTCGGTGCGCGACATCCGCGATGCCCAGCACTGCCTCGGACTGCGCGAGGGGTTCGACATCGGGTTCGAGATGAGCGGTGCGGCGTCGGCGCTCCCCGCCATGATCGACAACATGAATCACGGCGGTCGGATCGCGATGCTCGGTCTTCCCAGCGCCGGGTTCGACATCGACTGGGGCAAGCTCGTCACCCACATGCTCACGATCAAGGGCATCTACGGACGCGAGATGTTCGAGACCTGGAACGCGATGGGGGCGATGCTGCAGACCAGCGCGACTCTGCGCGACTCGATCGGACGGGTGATCGCCGATGTGATCCCCGCCAGGGATTGGGAACAGGGTTTCGCCGCGGCAGAGTCCGCGGGAACGGGAAAGATCATCCTCGATTGGACGGAGCTGTGATGTACGGGACATTCCGGAAGCATGTGGTGAACGAGCTCGACGGGATCGAGGCTGCGGGCCTCACGAAGCACGAGCGCGGTATCCGTGGACCGCAGAGTGCTGAGATCACGGCGGACGGTGCGGAGGTGCTCAACTTCTGCGCCAACAACTATCTGGGGCTCGCGGACGATCCTCGAATCCTCGAATCGGCGACCACGGCGTTGCAGGAGTGGGGCTACGGGCTCGCCAGTGTCCGCTTCATCTGCGGCACCCAGGAGCAGCACCTGGAGCTGGAGCGGCGACTCGCGGGGTTCCTCGGAACGGATGACGCGATCCTGTACTCCTCGTGCTTCGACGCCAATGGGGGAGTCTTCGAGACGCTGTTCGGCGCCGAGGACGCGATCATCTCGGACGAGCTCAACCACGCGTCGATCATCGACGGGATCCGTCTCTCCAAGGCCCGTCGATTGCGGTATCGAAACCGCGACATGGCGGATCTCGAGGCGCAGCTGAAGGCGGCATCCGATGCCCGTTTCCGAGTGGTCGTCACGGACGGCGTCTTCTCGATGGACGGCTACATCGCACCCCTCGCCGAGATCTGCGACCTCGCGGAGCGCTACGACGCCCTCGTGTTCGTCGACGACTCGCACGCCGTCGGCTTCGTGGGAGAGAACGGGCGGGGCACGCCCGAGTTCTGCGGCGTCGCGGATCGGGTGGACATCTACACGGGCACGTTCGGCAAGGCGCTGGGTGGAGCATCCGGTGGCTACGTCGCCTCGCACGCCGACATCGTCGCTCTGCTGCGTCAGCGCTCCCGCCCGTATCTGTTCTCGAACACGCTCGCGCCCGCGATCGTGGCAGGCACGCTGACCGCTCTCGACCTGGTCGAGGGCTCGGCCGATCTCCGAGCGCGTCTGCGCGACAACGCCGCCCTGTTCCGCGAGCGGATGACGGCGGAGGGGTTCGACCTGCTGCCGGGGGAGCATCCGATCGTCCCGGTCATGTTCGGCGACGCGGCTCTCACGGCGCGAATCGCGACGGAGATGCAGGCGCAGGGCATCTACGTGACCGCGTTCAGCTTTCCCGTCGTTCCCCGCGGACTGGCGCGGATCCGCGTGCAGCTGTCGGCGGCGCACACCATCGAGCAGATCGAACGCTGCGTGGCCGCCTTCGTCACCGCGCGAGCCGCCGTGAGCTGACGAGAGTGCAGACAAAGACTTCTTTGCAAAAGAAAGCTTGCATAGAAGTCTTTGCAAGAGTATCTTTGCATGCATGGCAGACGAAGAGCAGTTGCGACGACTCGATTCCGGGGCGCTCAAGGCCCTGGCTCACCCGCTGCGTGTGCGGATCTTCGATCTGCTCAGCGCGCACGGGCCGCAGACGGCGAGCTCGCTCGCGTCGATGCTGGGGGAGACCTCCGGGTCCACCAGCTACCACCTGCGCACGCTCTCGGCGCATGACCTGATCCACGAGGTCGAGGGGCGAGGCACCGCACGCGAGCGCTGGTGGGAGCTGCCCGAGGGGCGCATCGACATTCCCGGTCCGAGCCAGAGCATGTCGCCCGCGAGCAGGGCAGCGGCGCAGATCGTGTCGTCGGAGTTCTTCCGCCTGCGGCACGAGACCCTGATGTCCTACGTCAACCGGCCGGACACCGAGGTGCCGGAGGGGTGGAAGGACGCGGGCCTGATCGCCACGACCCTCCTCGAGATGACCCCCTCGCAGATGGAGGATCTCAAGGAGGAGCTCATGAAAGTCATCGAGGGTGCCGTCGGGCGATATCGCGGCCAGACCGGGCCGGATGTGCGCCGGGTGTCGATGCGCACCGAGCTCTTCGACCTTCCGGCGACCGGGCCGGTGCTCTCCGACGCCGCCGACTCGAACGAGGAGGAATCATGACCGGCGCGACCATCCGCCTCGTGGCACCGACGCAGGCGGAGCGACAGCTCCTCGGCCTCGCCGATCTCCTCACGGGATTCGTCGAGCGACGCATCACTCGCCGTGCCCAGAAGCGAGCCCTCGCGCTCGACCTCCTGCGGGAGCAGCAGACCAGGCGACAGGATCCCCGCGCGGTCGAGCACATGCTCGCGCAGATCGGGCTCCCTCGGCGCTGAGCCGTTCCGATGACAGCGAAGCCCCCTGCCGCAGGCGCAAGCAGGGGGCTTCGTCTTCAGAGTCGGATCAGTCCTCGAACGGGCGGGCGATCACGTCACCGGAGCCGGTCTGCACGACCTCCCAGCCTGCATCGAGCTCGGCGATCGCGCGGCCCTCGAGCCAGGTGAGCGTCCAGTGCCCGGTGAGACCGCGCGATTCGACCTCGGAGATCGCCGGCCGGAGCGCGGCGGGAACGGACACCGGCGGCTCGGAGCCGGTCGCCCACCGCGTGCCCAGCTGCATCAGGCGCCCTCGACCGGGGCGAGCTCGATAGCGGTGACCGCGAACTCGTCGCCCACGGCGAGTCCCAGCTCTGCGATGCGGCCGACGGCCGACAGATCGGCGGCGGCGGCTCGCAGCGCCTCGTACTTCTCCGCAGGAGCTGTGATCATGGCGCTCGCGACCGGGGTCTTCTGCGATGCCTTCGCCTCGGTCTTCGCCCGACGGATGCTGATCAGAGCCTCGCTGGCCACGGAGAGCACTGCGGGATCGCCCTCGATGCGGAGCGGCTCCGGCCATGCCGCGGTGTGCACCGAGCCCTCCTCGAACCACGACCAGACCTCTTCGGTCGCGAACGAGAGAATCGGTGCGAGCAGACGCAGCAGGGCAGACAACGCCAGACGCAACGCGAGTGCGGCGGATGCCTGCCCCACGTCGTTCTGGTTGTACGCGCGCTCCTTGACGAGCTCGAGGTAGTCGTCGCAGAACGTCCAGAAGAACGCCTCGGTGACTTCGAGCGCCTTCGCCTGGTCGTAGTTCTCGAACGCCCTGGTGGCCTCCGCGATCACCGCGTCGAGGCCGGTGAGCATCGAGGCGTCGAGCGCATGCGTCACCTGCGCGCCCTCGGGCGCGGGGAACGACAGCACGAACTTCGCGGCGTTCAGCACCTTGATCGCCAGGCGGCGTCCGATCTTGACCTGAGTCGGGTTCTGCGGGTCGAATGCGGCGTCCATGCCGAGGCGGCTGGAGGCGGCCCAGTATCGCACCGCATCCGATCCGTGGGTCTCGAGGATGTCTGCCGGCGTTACGACGTTGCCCTTCGACTTCGACATCTTCTTGCGGTCGGGGTCGACGATGAAGCCCGAGATCGCGGCGTTGCGCCACGGCGAACGGCCGTCCTCGAGAGTCGATCGCAGCATGGTCGAGAAGAGCCAGGTGCGGATGATGTCCTGGCCCTGAGGGCGCAGGTCGAACGGGGCCGTGAGGTTCCACAGCTCCTCATCGCGCTGCCATCCACCGGCGAGCTGCGGGGTCAGGGACGACGTGGCCCAGGTGTCGAGGATGTCGGCCTCGGCCTCGAAGCCACCGGCCGCCCCGCGCTGATCCTCGGTGTATCCCGCAGGCACGTCGATCGTCGGGTCGATGGGCAGGGACGCGTGGTCCGGGGCGAGCACCCGGTCGTAATCGCGGTCGCCGTTCTCGTCGAGTCCGTACCAGAGCGGGATCGGCACGCCGAAGAAACGCTGACGGGACACGAGCCAGTCGCCGGTCAGGCCGCCGACCCAGTTCTCATAGCGCACCCGCATGAACTCCGGATGCCAGTCGAGCTCGGTTCCGTGCGCGAGAAGCTCGTCACGGAGTTTCGCGTCGCGGGCGCCGTTGCGGATGTACCACTGCCGCGTCGACACGATCTCGAGCGGACGGTCGCCCTTCTCGAAGAACTTCACCGCGTGGTTGAAGGGCTTGCCGACCGCAGTCATGTCGCCGGTCTCCTGCAGCTTCTCGACGATCGCCTTGCGCGCCGAGAACACGGTCTTGCCGGCGAGCTCGGCCGTGTACCAGTCGATGGCCTCGGGGCTCGCCACAATCGACGGGGCGGTGGGCAGGAAGCGCCCGTCCAGACCGATGGTCGTCATGTTCGGCAGGTCGCCGCCGGTGGTGGTGCGCAGCTCGCGCCACCAGATGATGTCGGTCACGTCGCCGAAGGTGCAGACCATGGCGGCACCCGTGCCCTTGTCGGGCTGTGCGAGGTGGTGTCCGTGGATCTCGATCTCGGCGCCGAAGAAGGGCGTCCGCACCTTCGTCCCGATCAGGTGCTTGTGCGGGCCCTCGGGGTGCGTCACGATCGCGACGCAGGCGGGGAGCAGCTCGGGGCGGGTGGTCTCGATCGTGATCGAGCCCGAACCGTCGGCGAAGGGGAAATCGATCGTGTGGTACGCGGCCTGCTGGTCGCGGTCCTCGAGCTCCGCCTGGGCGATGGCCGAGCGGAAGTCGATGTCCCACAGGGTCGGCGCAAGCGACTGATAGGCCTCGCCGCGCTCGAGGTTGCGCAGGAACGCGAGCTGGCTCTGACGGATCGTGTCGTCGGAGATCGTGCGGTACGTCTGGGTCCAGTCGACCGAGAGGCCGAGCTGGCGGAAGAGAGCCTCGAACTGCTTCTCATCCTCGATGGTCAGGCGCTCGCACAGCTCGATGAAGTTGCGGCGGCTGATCGGCACCTGGTCTGCGGCGCGGCTGGACTTGTTGTCGCCACCCTCGAACGGCGGGGTGAAGTCGGTCTGGTACGGGAGCGTCGGGTCGCAGCGCACGCCGTAGTAGTTCTGCACCCGGCGCTCGGTGGGAAGGCCGTTGTCGTCCCAGCCCATCGGGTAGAACACGTTCTTGCCGCGCATGCGCTCGAAGCGTGCCTTGACGTCGGTGTGCGTGTACGAGAACACGTGACCGATGTGCAGACTGCCGGATGCCGTGGGCGGGGGAGTGTCGATCGAGTACACACCCTCACGGCCGGACTGTGCGGCGCGGAGTCGGTCGAACAGGTAGGTGCCCTGCTCGGACCACGACTCACCCCACTTCGCTTCGAGGCCTTCGAGCACGGGCTTGTCGGGAATGACGGACATGGAGGTCTCCTCGAGCGATGTATGCGGCACTGTGTGAGCGTGCCTGAGTGTGGGTTGTGCCCCACAGTCTAATCGCCCCGAACGTGTGGGGAATCCCTCACTCGCCCCAGACGGCCTTCACGATCGCCGCGGCCTGCTCGTTGGTGACCGAGAGGTTTCCGTAGATCGAGGCCTTCGTCTTGAGGTCTGGACTGATCTCTTGCACGAGCTGGGGGACGTCGACCGACTCTCCGTCGTTTGCCGCGACCGAGAGTTGGATCTGGTCGCTCGGGATGTCGTTGTTCTCAAGGATGATTCGGAGTATCCCGGCGAGGTCATCCGGCGACAGCTCCTGGTCGTCGAGGTCGACACCGACGACCAGATTGAATGTGAAGCCGTCCAGGCCCTTCGACGCGAACGAGTCGGTGATGCCGATCTCCGACTCCACGAGCGCCGCGGGTATCGTCTCAGCGAAATCTCCGCTGGATAGCTCCTTCGTGATGACCCCGCACCCCGCGAGCGCCATTCCCACTGCGGCGATCACACCGATTTCGAGGACGCGCAGCCGGCGTGACGCAGAGCGATCACTCACCCCAGACCGCCTCGACGATCGCCGCGGCCTGGTCGTTCGTGACCTGGATGTCTCCATACGTGCTCGACGAGATCTTCAGGTCGGGCGAGATGCTCTGGACCAGCGCCTCGAGGTCGACGGATTCCTCGTCGCTTCCGTTGACGCCGAGGTCGATCTCGTCGCTGGGTACGTCGTTGTTCTCGAGGATGATCCGAAGGATTCCCGCGAGGTCGTCGGCCGAGGCATCGCCGTGGTCGAGATCGACTCCCACGCTCAGGTAGAAGGTGAAGCCGGAGATCGTCTTCTCGGCATAGGAGTCGGTGATGCCGATGTCGGATGCCTCCAGGGCAGCGGGGATCGTCTCTCCGAAGTCCCCTTCGGAGAGTTCCTTCGTGATGGCCCCGCACCCGCTCAGCGCGACCATCGCGGCGCCGAGGGCGATGACCGTGACTCCGCGGATGAGTCGGGTAAGCCCGGTGGTGCTCATGTCAGCGTTCCACTCCCTGATAGACCTGGTGATCGACGACGGTACCACCGAGACCCGCAAGATCCCACGGATCGGTGCCGTTGTTCGCGGCGTGGTAGCCGTCTTCCCACTCTCCTACAGAGGTGGCGTACAGCGGGTTGTTGTGCGCGCTGAATCCATGTGCTCCCGGAGGGTCCGGGAGCGTGATCTGGTGAATGTTCGGCGGGAGGACGGTCACCGGTGTGTTCGGGATGTCGAACGGGGACTGGCCCGGCAGCCCTGGCACGCCGACGAGGCTCCCGTCCAGCATCGGCACGACGTCTGTCGCGTGCTGGAACGCGTAGACCGGCACGTTCGGCGGCACGTGGAAGTTGTCGACGGGGGAGCCGTTGGTCACGACCCCGATCGGGTTGTAGGGGAAAGACGAGTCCGCGGCGAGATTCGCGGCCATGATGCCGCCTTGACTGAAGCCGGTCAGCACGACGTCGGATCCCGCGGGGATCCCCGCCTGCTGCATCGCGTCCAGCACCGCGCGCTCGTACTGCGTGCGGAAGAGCGGGTTGTCGAGCATCAGTGCGAGGTTGTTGTCCCGGTCGTTCATCGCGCCGCTCGAAGGACCGAACTCCCATGCCTGTGTCGACGGGAGCGATACGACCCAGTGCGTCGAGCCGTCGGGACCGACGACCTCTTTGATGTCGATCGCCGTGGAGCTCTCGCCGCCCATCGCGTCCGTCGTGCCGTTCACCGACACGAGATCCGACAGCGAGTCGAGCGAGGTGACCCCATGAGCCTCGTTCCATGCGGCCAGTTGGTCCTCGTTCAACGTCGACGGATCGATCTCGTTCACGCGCGCGTCATCCGTCAGGAAGTCGTGCAGGACGTTGCCGAACACCAACCCGAGCGGTCCGCCGGTGAGCGCTCCGACCAGAGGCAGCATGTCGACGAGCAGGTCGCGGAGCGTCGCCAGTGCGTCTCCGATGAGGGGGACCAGCTTGTACAGCAGCTGAGCGAGCGATACGACGGCGCCCGTGAGGCTCTTCACCAGAGCGCCCGCCGAGGTGATGAAGTCGGCGGCCGACGACGCGAAGCGCTTGATGTCGTCGATCTTCTTCAACGGGTTGAGGCTGAAGCTGAAGAGGTCGTCGGCGAACCTGCTGAGGCTCCCGAGGAAGTCGCAGATCAGGACCCTCGTCGACTCGATGATCTGGCTGACCAGCCGCACGGCGCTTGCGGTGGCCCCGGTCCACTGCGCGGCGTCCTCGGCGACGGACAGCAGGTCGCCGTAGCGGGCCCGGAGCGCGCGGACCGTCCGCCCATCCATGTCTGCGAGTTTCGGCTCTGCGTCCCGCAGGGTCTCGACGACCCGGCGGAGGGACTTCTCCGCGTCCTCCCATCGCGAAGCGAATCCGCCGACCGTCCCCGGGTCGCCGAGGAGGTCGTCGAACCACTCGCGCAGCGGGGCGATGTACTGGATCAGCATCCCTGCGAAACCCGGGATGCTCGCGCAGTCCGCCTGCGATGCACTGGGCCCGGGCGCCCCGGCGGCCCAGGACCCGGAGCGCACCTGGCTGCTGATGCCGGCGATCGCGCTCACAGCTCGCCCTCGATCGTGCCGAATGCCTTGACGGCGCCGTCCTCGATCTCGCCGAACGCATCGACGATGCCTTTGAGCCCTGTGCCGGTCGCGTCGGCGAGCTCGGTGGCCGCCGTGAGCGTGGACTCGGATGCATCGGCGAGCGCGTCGATGGCGGGGCCGAGCAGCGGCCCGCACATCGCTCCGAAGGCAGACTGCCCGACGCCTCCCGCCGCTGTCTTCGCTGCGGCGCCGAGGAGCTCGGCGGCGGTGGTGAGTGATTTCACGTGTGCGCGAAGCTCATCTTCGTCGATGATGATCTGCTGATTGGCTGCGGTCATCGTGATCGGTTCCCCCCGATTGTGTGTCTTGTGTGATCCGGCGTCAGCTGCCGCCGAGGACGCGCTGGCCGGCCAGATCCGCGTCCGAGTACTGGGTTGCGAGCTCTCCGAGCGCGTCGGAGATCGCGACGACGAGAGCGGTGCGTTCGCGCATGAGTCCGTCGAACCTGCCCTGCGCCGACTCGAACGCGAGCTGGGCCTCGCCCGACCACGATCGACGAAGGATCCCCGCGTGGGCGGTGAGCTCCTCGAGAGCGGCGTCGATGCTGCGCGAGGCGACGCTGATCGCCTTCGCCGCCTTCGCCACCTGCGCCGGATTGACCTCGATGACGCCCATCAGCGGTACTCGATCGTGCTGCCGCCTGCCCGCGGGAAGGCGGTGTCGATGTCATTGCGCACGGCCGCGACGAGCGGCGAACTCTCGCCGAGAGTCAGGCTCATCGATGCGAGCACCTGCTCTGCGGCCGCGCGCTGCGCCTTCGCGATCGTCGCGGTGATGAGTCCGCCGAGTGCCGCGGCGTCGGTCGCGGTGCTGATCGACGACAGCTGCACAGACTCGATCCCGCCTGTGGGTCGCGCCGTGACGGTGACGCGACCGTCCGCAGACGAGACCGTCGCCGTGGTCTCAGCCACTTCGTCCTCGAGCTTCGCCGACTCCGCGGCCAGGTCCTGCGCATGGGCGATCTGGGCATCGATCTTCGCGTTCAGCGCGGCGATCGTGTCCGAAAGTTCCTCGGTTGACACTGCTACCCCCTCCTCCGGTGTCCTCGCAGTATATGAGGAGCGAGTGAAGTGGTGAAGGCCGGGGAGCCCCCGTGTCGCCGAGGACGTCCTAGAATTGGATCGAGTCCAAGAACTGATGCATCCGCGTCGTCTCCCGCATTCCCTCCCGAGGAACAGCATGCCCATCTCCTTCCTGCGCCGCGCGATCCCGCTCGGTGCCACCGTCGCTGTGAGCGCACTCCTGCTCAGCTCCTGCGCCGCTCCCTCCTCCGAGTCCGACGGCGGAGAGCTCGTCTGGTCGATCGAGGGTGCGAACCTCTCGGCCGGTCACATGGACCCGCAGGTGAGCCAGCTCGACGTCTCGGGCATGGTGCAGCGCGCCGTGCTCGACTCTCTGGTGTTCCAGGAGGACGACGGCTCGTTCACCCCGTGGCTCGCGAAGGAGTGGACCGTCTCGGACGACAGCACCGAGTACACCTTCGTCCTCCGCGACGACGTGACCTTCTCCGACGGCGAGCCCTTCGACGCCGAGGCGGTCAAGGCGAACTTCGACCGCATCGTCGACCCGGAGACCGAGTCGGCCCAGGCGGCGTCGATGCTCGGCGCCGACTTCTACGCAGGCACGGAGGTCGTCGACGACCACACCGTGAAGGTGAGCTTCACCCAGCCGTACGCGCCGTTCCTGCAGGCCGCCAGCACCCCGCAGCTCGGGTTCTATTCGCCTGCCGTGCTCGAGGAGTCCGCTGATCAGCTGAAGGCCGGAGGGCCCGACGTCACGGTCGGCACCGGGCCGTTCGTGCTCACGGAGTACACGCCCGACCAGGAGCTCGTGTACACACGCAACGACGACTACGCCTGGGGCCCGCACGGCGAGGACGCACCGAAGGTCGAGACGCTGCGCGTCGAGATCCAGCCGGAGGCATCTGTCCGCACCGGCGTGGTGCAGAGCGGCGAGGCGGATCTCGCGAGCAACATCCCGCCGAACCTCGCGGGGGATCTCGGCGACGGCATCACCGTCGATTCGATCGAGTACCCCGGCCTGCCCTACTCGCTGTACCTCAACGAGAAGTACGGCGTCTTCGCCGACGAGAAGGTGCGCCAGGCATTCGCCCGGGGCATCGACGTCGACGCGGCGGTCGATGAGATCTTCTTCGGACAGTTCCCACGGGCGTGGAGTGTGCTCGGGTCGACGACTCCCGGCTACGACGCCTCACTCGAGGACAGCTGGCCGTTCGACGCCGACTCGGCGAGCGCACTGCTCGACGAGGCGGGCTGGACGGAGCGCGACAGCGACGGCATCCGCATGAAGGACGGACAGCGTCTGTCGGCGCGATGGATCGCCTGGACCCCGGTGCCGGACGACCGTGCGGCTCTGGCGAACGCCATCCAGTCGGACCTCAAGGGCATCGGCTTCGAGGTCGTTCGCGAGGTGCTGGAACCGGGTGCCTACAACGAGCAGTACGCTCCGAAGACGTTCGACCTGACCGACTGGGGATTCTCGGGCGTCGACCCGGACTTCCTGCGCGCGCATCTGCACACGGACGGATTCCAGAACGCCTCGCAGGTCACGGATCCCGAGATCGATGCCCTGCTCGACCAGGCCGTCGCGTCGAGCGACCAGGATCAGCGCGACAGCATCTATACGCAGCTGCAGGAGTGGAACGCGGAGTACACGGCGATCGTGCCGCTGTACAGCCCGTCTGCGATCACCGCAGTGGGCGAGCGCGTGAGCGGCCTCGACTACGACCTGTACGGACGCCCGCTGTTCTTCGACGTGAGCGTCGGCTGACGCCTGGGCCGTCGAGCGCCCTTCGGTATATCGCTGCGGTATCGTTCGTGAGCGAGCGCCGCGTACCGGAGGGCGCTCAGGAACTGTCGAGAGGGCGCGAACGGTGAAGGCAGCGCTCCTCCGCATCGCCGGTCTCGCGGCATCGGTCGTGATCGTGCTCTGGGGGGCGGCGACGCTGGTCTTCCTGGCTTTCCGCATCATTCCGGGCGATCCGGTGTCGGTGATGCTCGGGCCGCAGGCCCAGGTCAGCGAAGCGTTGAAAGACGGCATCCGCGCAGAGCTCGGGCTCGACCGCCCCCCGTTCGAGCAGTATCTGACGTTCATCGCGCAGCTCGCCCGGGGAGACCTGGGGGAGTCGTACCAGCTGCGGATGCCGGTGGCCGAGGTCATCGGTCGTCAGCTCGGGTCGACGCTGCAGCTCTCGGCTCTGGCTCTCGTGATCGCGGTGCTGCTCGCGCTGGCCGTCGCCCTGCTGGTGCGCGGTCAGGCAGGGCGAGCCGTCGCCGCGGGCATCGAGCTCGTCATCCTGTCGTCGCCGGTGTTCTGGATCGGCCTGATCCTGCTCAGCGTCTTCGCGTTCGGCCTCGGATGGTTCCCGGTCTCGGGCGCACGCAATCCGGCGACGATCGTGCTGCCGGCCATCACCCTCGCGCTGCCGGTCGCTGCACTTCTCAGCCAGGTCCTGCGGGACGGACTGGTGCAGGCCGAGCGGATGCCGTTCGCCGAGACCGTCCGGGCCCGAGGCGCGGGCCCGTCGTGGTTCACGCTGCGGCACGGGCTGAGGCACGGTGCCGCGAACGCGGTGACCCTGGCCGCGTATCTGACGGGATCGGTGCTCGGCGGAGCCGTGCTCGTCGAGACGGTCTTCGCCCGTGCAGGGCTCGGGCGGGTCACCCTCGCGGCGATCACCAATCGCGATCTGCCGGTCATCACGGGGATCATCCTGCTCAGCGCCATCGTGTTCGTGATCGTGAACCTCGTGATCGAGCTCCTGCATCCGCTCATCGATCCGCGTCTTCGCACGGATCGCGGGGGTGCACGATGAAGCGCGCGCAGGTCGTGCTGCTCTGGTGCGCGGTGGCCGTGCTGCTGGTGTTCGCTTTCGCCGCGGCCTTCCCCGGAGCGCTCGCCACGCACGACCCGCTCCAGACCGATGTGCGCGCGTCGCTGCTGCCGCCGAGTGCCGAGCACCTGTTCGGCACCGATCAGAGCGGCCGCGACGTGTACTCGCGGGTGGTCCACGGGGCCGGGCGCTCGATCGGCATCGGCCTGCTCGCGACCGGCATCGCGCTCGCTGTCGGATTGCTCATCGGTGCGCTCGCCGGCCTCGCTCCGCGGGGCGTCGACGCAGCGCTCATGCGCGTCAACGACGTGCTCATGGCCTTCCCCGAATTCCTGGTCGCACTCGTCGTCGTGGCGGTGCTCGGACCAGGGCCGGTCAACATCGCGATCGCGGTCACGCTCGCCGCCGTCCCCGTCTACATCCGTCTCGCCCGCGTGCAGACCCGCACGCTCCGCAGCGCCGAGCACGTCGAGGCCGCACGCATCCTCGGGGTGCCTCCCGTGCCCGCCTTCGTCCGGCACGTGGTGCCGGGGGTGCTCGGCTCGTTGAGCGTGCTCGCGACGATCGGCATCGGATCGAGCATCCTCGCCGCGGCCGGACTCAGTTTTCTCGGTCTCGGTCCCTCGGAGCCGACGCCCGAGTGGGGGCTCATGCTCGCGGGTGGGCGCAACGTGCTGGGGCAGGCCTGGTGGATCGCCGTGTTCCCCGGCATCGCGATCACCGTGACTGTGATCGCGGCGACGGTCGTCGGCCGGGTTCTGCGAGCCCGAGCAGAGGGACGGACATCGTGACAGCGGCGCTGGAGCTGACGTGCCTCCGCATCGACTTCGGTGGGGCGCCCGTGGTCGACGGGGTGTCGCTCACCGTGTCGCGTGGTGAGTGCGTCGCCATCGTGGGCGAGTCGGGGGCGGGCAAGTCGCTCACGGCTCGAGCGCTGCTCGGACTGACACCGGCAGACGCCCGCGTGAGCTTCGAGCGGCTCGTCGTCGACGGAACGGACGTCGCACGCTTCGGCGAGCGCCGCTGGCGGTCCTTGCGCGGCGCGGGCATCGCGCTCGTCTCGCAGGATGCTCTCGTCTCGCTCGATCCGCTGCAGCGAGTGGGATCGGAGATCGCCGAGCCTCTGCGTCTCCATCGTCTCGTCTCCGGGCGAGCGGCGCTGCGCGACAGGGTTCAGGAACTCCTGCACCGGGTGTGGATGCGGGATTCCGCCCGCCGTGCGCGGCAGTATCCGCACGAGCTCTCCGGGGGGCTCCGACAGCGAGCGCTGATCGCCTCGGCCATCGCCGCGGAACCAGCGATCCTCGTGGCCGACGAGCCGACCACGGCTCTCGATGCGACGGTGCAGGCGAGGATCCTCGGACTGCTCCGCGACATCGCTGATGCCGGCACCGCGATCGTGTTCATCAGCCACGACTTCGCAGCCGTCCGTCGGATCGCCGATCGCGTACTGGTCATGCGCGAGGGCGCGGTGGTCGAATCCGGGACGGTCGCGGAGGTGCTCGAGGCGCCCCGGCACGAGTACACCCGGCAGCTGATCGCCGCGACGATCCACGAGCCGAGAGCGACCTCCACCGGCGACCCCTCGCCCGTGCTCGTCGCGACAGGTGCGACCAGGACGTTCGGCGAGATCGCAGCGGTGAGGGATACGTCGTTCGCCGTGCACGAGGGACGCACTCTCGGGATCGTCGGGGAGTCCGGCTCGGGCAAGACGACGCTCGCTCGGATGATCGTCGGCGTCGAGCAGCCGGACGACGGAGGCCTGCGCTGGATCGGGGAGCACCGCGTGCAGCTCGTGCATCAGAATCCGCTCGGCGCATTCGACCCTCGATGGACGATCGGCCGATCGCTGAGGGAGGCGCTCGCCGCCGGCGGCGTACCCCGCACGCTGCGGGCCCAGCGAGTCGCCGAGCTTCTCGCGGAGGTCGACCTCGACCCCGTGCTGGCGAACCGCAGGCCCGCCGCGCTGTCGGGCGGGCAGCGTCAGCGCGCGGCCATCGCACGGGCGCTGGCGGCTGAGCCAGAGGTGCTGGTGCTGGATGAGCCGGTGTCGGCGCTGGATCCGTCCGTGCGTGAACGAGTGCTCCAGTTGCTGCTCCGACTGCAACGCGAGCGTCGGCTGACCATGATCTTCGTCTCCCACGATCTCGACGTCGTCGGAGCGGTCGCCGATGACGTGCTCGTGATGCAGGACGGCGCCATCGTCGAGCAGGGTGCGGTCGCCGACGTGTTCGCTTCGCCGCAGCACCCCTTCACGCGGGAGCTGCTCGAGGCGAACCGCCCCGTCAGTCGCTGATCGAACGGCCCGTCAGTCCCTGACCGAACGGACTGTCAGTCCCTGACCTGGATGCCGATCCCCGCCGCGAGCACCGGGGCGAGCTGCTGCACCTGGAAGCTGCTCAGGGTCGTCCCGCGGAGGCTGTTCGCATCGAGGAACGCCGAGGCGTCGAGCCCGCGCAGGTCGACGTGCGTGGCGCGCATGCCTCGCGAGTCCACCTCGTCCGAGCGCGTGTCGGTGAAGCGCACCCGGGTGAGCTCGGCCTGGGGCATGTCGATCGTCCGGATGCTGCACGCGGTGATCTCGATGTCGGCGGCCCGCACCCCACCGAGGTTGAGATAGTCGATCCGCACGTCGCGGAGCTCCAGCTCGTCGATGCGCGCGCTGCTCAGATCGAGTGTGCCGATGCGGCCTCCGCTGATGCGGACGCGGCGCACGCCGGCATCCCGCATCTTGAGCGAGGCGATGCGGACACCCGCCATGTCGACGTCGATGAGGGTGGCTCCGGTCAGGTCGACGCTGTCGGCATCGGCCGTGATCGTGCACTGCTCGAGTGAGGCGTGGGCGAGATCTGCCGTGACCTCGAGATCGAGCCGCACCGCGAGCAGATCCGCGCTGCGCCGAGCCGTCGCGGACTCGAACTCGAGCGGAAGGTCGGGAGGCGATACGCGGGGAGCCGCAGGGGATTCGGGGGAGCGGGCCATGGTCGGAGGCTACCGTTCGCGGCGGAGGAAACAGAATTCCGGAATGCACGTTTCGGATTCGGCGGTATCGCTGAATCGAGCCGCCACCGTGCCGGTAGTGTTTGTGACCAAACTGGGGATATGAGGGAGCGGCCGCTGGGGCGTGTCGCTTCACCGTCGTTCGCGTGCATCGTTTGCTGGCCGGAAAAGCGCGCGACGCGACAGCGTGACGGGTGCGACTATCGTGCCCGGCGATGAACGACTCATCTCCTCGAACATCTGAGGGGGACATGATGAGGCGCGAGACCTGGGTGCGGATACTCCCGCACGAGATGCGCATCGCCGCCAAGCAGTCGTTCTCGATTCGGCGGGTGCCGCTCGAATCGATGCGGACCCTGGTCGGCGGTGCGATCCGGCCTCGGTCCGGTGACGTGGTCCTCGCTCGGATCGAGAGACTCGGGCATCATCGCCACATCGAGCAACCGCATGGTCGGCGCAGCCTGCTGCACGTGGGCGATCTGATCATCGTCGCGTACGCCGACCGCTACGCGACCGACCAGTTCGAGTCCTATGTTCCAAGGCATCTCGGGCCCGTCAACCTCGTGGCGAGCGGCGGAATCGCGTCCGCCGCCATCTCACGCAGCAGAGCGGTGCGAGCGGCGACCGACATCGTGCCGATCGGGCTTGTCGGCGATGAGGCGGGGCGCCCGCTCAACGTGGCCGACTTCAGGCTTCCGACGCTGACGCCGCCCACCGAGCGTCCACGCACGATCGGGGTGCTGGGCACGTCGATGAACGCGGGAAAGACGACGACGATCCACTACATGGCCCACGGACTGTCGAAGGTCGGCATGCGGCCGGGCGTCACGAAGGTGACGGGCACAGGATCGGGCAACGACTACTGGGTCATGCTCGATGCGGGCGCGCACATGATGCTCGACTTCACGGACGCGGGCCTGGCCTCGTCGTTCCGTCAGCCGACCTCCGTGCTCGAGGAGGTGATGACGCAGTTGGTCGCGAATCTGTCGCTCGGCGGAAGTCGAGTCAACTTCGTGGAGATCGCCGATGGTGTCTTCCAACGCGACAACAGGAGCCTTCTGGAGTCGGCGGTCGTCCATGACCTCATCGACTGCGTCGTGCTGGCCGCATCCGATGCGATGGGCGCGGCGCAGGGGCTGCGGTCTCTGACCGATCACGGATTCGACGTGGTCGCACTGTCGGGGACCATGACCAAGTCCCCGCTCGCGATGCAGGAGGCCGAAGAGGAGCTGGGGTTGCCGATCTGGGGGCTTCCGGAGCTGGAGACCCCCGAACTCATCGCGCCGGTGCTGGGGATCGACTCGGCTCAGCTGGGCATCCCGCTCCCGCATCCTCAACCGGCGTGGCCGATCGAAGTGGAGGGTCTGGTGACACTACCGGATCCCGTGCGGGGCACGCAGGCCCCCGAGTTCGCCGGGCGTCGAGGCGGATTCGTCGACTCGCGGGAACTGATCGAGCATGCTCGCGCCTCGTCGGTCGTGCTGTCGTGACGACCACTGCGGACGGCCTCGAAGACTCTCGAATCGAGCCGAGCGCTCCCGACGTCGGACGACTCTTCCGTCTGCGGCGTAGGGACTTCCTCGTGATCGCTCTGTTCGGACTCCTGCAGGCGACGCTGCTCGTCGACTTCATGCTGCTGGCGCGCCTCGTGATCGACCAGCTGGTGCCAGCGGGCGTCGGCGACGCCGCAGTCGCGGCCTATCAGCAGGCGCTCTGGTTCTGCCTCGTGCTCGCGGTGTCGGCCGTGCTGATGGGCGCCGCACGCGCGTGGGAATTCACCTGGGCAGAGTGGGCCGGGTACGACGTCGTCCGAAGACTGCGGATGGAGATGTACGCGCATCTGCAGCGGATGCGCCCGGAGCATCTTCGGCATCGAGCCCGAGGGGGACTCCTGCTCCGCCTCACGGGAGACCTGTCGATGCTGCGCATGTGGTTGAGCCGCGGACTTCTCGAAGGGCTGTCCGCGACGATCGTCCTCGTCGTGGCGCTCGGGGTGCTCTTCACCCTCGATGTGTGGCTCGCGCTCGCGGTCGTCAGCGTGCTGGCATCGGGAGCGGCTCTGTCGCTGAGCCTCGGGCGATCGATGCGTGATGCCACGCGGTCGATGCGTCGACGAAGGTCGTCGCTGATGAGCAACGTCGACGAGCAGATCAATGCGATCAGGGTCAGCCAGGTGTCGGGGCGCGTCGCGGGGGAGTTCCGTCGGCTGTCACGCCAGAACGACGCACTCAACGTCTCGCTGCGCCGAGTCGCCGGCCTCAGGGGAGCGCTGCGCGGAATCTCCGCGGCGACGTCGCTGGTGAGCGTGGTCGCCGTACTCGCCATCGGCCTCGTCCAGGTGCACCGCGGAGCCACGAGTGTGGGGGTCGTCGTCGTCGCGGCGCTGTTGACCCGCTACCTCGCCCGCCCGGTGCGTACTCTCGGTCTCGCTCATGACTACTGGCATCGCGGACTGGTCTCGCGTCAGAAGGTCGTGGACTTCCTCGTGAGCTCCAGCCGCGGGATCGAGGACGAAGCGCTGGCTCCGCTGGTGGTCAAGGGCGGGCGCATCGAGTTCGACGACGTGACTGTTGCGGGGGCCCTGAACGGCTTCAGCGCTGTCGCCGATCGCGGCGAGCTCGTCGCGATCACCGGCCCATCCGGGAGCGGCAAGACGGCGCTGCTCGACGTGCTCACCAGGATGACCGAGCCCACCTCGGGCCGCGTCGTGATCGACGGTCAGGTGTTGTCGCAGACATCGCCGTCGTCGATCGGGGCGATGATGGGCGTCGCGGGTCCGGATCTGCCACTGCTGCGAGGGACCGTGCTGCGCAACCTCACGTACGCTGACCGCAAGGTCGGACCCGGCGAGGTGCAGCGGATCGTCAGAGCCCTGGGGGTGGACGACGCCCTGAGGCGTCACGATGATCGTGGGGTCATGGGCTGGGTCATGGAGGGCGGCGCGAATCTGACCGCCGGTGATCGTCAACTCGTCGCGCTCGCCAGGGCGATGGCGGGCACGCCCAGGATTCTGCTTCTGGATGAGCCGCTCGCCGGCATGCATGCCGATGCGCGGTCCCGCGCGAGAGAGGCGATCCTTCGTCACCGCGGGACCGTGCTGATGGTCACGCAGGATTCCGACGCGCTCTCGCTCGCCGACAGCGTCTGGGTGATGTCGGAAGACGGTGCGACGGAGACGCTCACCGGCGAGGAGTATCGCGACAGCCTGTGGCGGAACCGGAATGCGAGGGCGAGGCGATGGACGGGGGCCGGACGGTGACGCGTTCAGACACGATCCGCAGGCGGGGTGCGGGGCGCAACCTGAGACGAGACCGTCGACTGATCGCAGCGAGTCTCGTTCTCGCGCTCGGGTCTGCGGGGCTGCTCGGGGGTCAGCTGGCGTTCGCCAGGCCGACACCGGCACCTGTGGTCTCGGCCTCAGCGCCCGCGCTGGCGGACGGCGTACTCGATCTGGGTTTCGCGGGGGACACGATGTTCGGGGACGGCTCTGAGGAGAAGCTCGCGGTCGCAGGCCCACTGCCGCTTTTGGCGGGGGTGGCCCCACTGCTCGAGGACTTCGACTACACCATCGTCAACGCCGAGGTTCCTTTCACGACCGTCCTGACTCCGGCGAACCCAGGCGCGAAATACACGTATGCGAGTGATCCCGCTCATCTCTCGGCCCTTCGCGCGATCGGAGTGGACGCGCTGAACCTCGGGAACAACCACGCGATGGATCGAGGCGGCGAGGGACTCGACGACACGATCCGCCACGCCGAGAACGGCGGACTCGCTGCATTCGGTGCGGGTGCGACCCGCGCCGCGGCATCCATGCCGTTGATGGTGCGATCCGAGCAGCTGGACGTCGCAGTCGTCTCTTTCGGCGAGGACTTCGGAGCGCTCCATCGAAGCACAGAGACCTCGCCGGGAATGCTGCCGTTGCGCGTGGATCGCGTCGAGCAGGCGATGCGCACTGCGCTCGACAACGGAGCCGACAAGGTGGTCGCCTTCGTGCACTGGGGGAACAACTATGAAGATGTCAACGCGCAACAGCGCTACTGGGCCGGGGTGTTCGCCGACGCGGGATACGACGCCGTGATCGGCACCGGATCGCACACCTTGCAGAGCGTCGAGGTACTCGGCGACATGCCCGTCGTCTACGGGATCGGCAACTTCGTGTTCGGTGCCCCCGGCCGATTCGAGAACTACGGAAAGCCCGGACTCGGAGCCGTGGTCGGTCTGCGCTGGAATCAGAGCGGCGTGGGCACGGTCGCACTCCGCGTCATAGAGACCGACAACAAGATCGTCGACTACGTCGCGCGCCCTGTGCCCGAAGCCGAGCTCTCGACGGCGAAGAGCATCATCGGGAACGCCGTGACGTGGCAGGCCGATGTCGCGACGCTTCGCTTCTGATGCGCCGCAGATGGGGGATCCTGATCGTTATGGGACTCGTGCTCTCCGGCGCGCTCGCCGCATGCTCACCGACGCCGCAGGGCTCCGGATTGCTGGGCAGCGGCACGTACGAACTCCACATCGACGGGCGCGAATCGATTCCGATCTACTACGTCACGGGCGCTCGTGCCACCGAGCAGGCGACGATCATCGTCGTCATGCACGGGGTCGGACGCAACGCAGCCGAGTACAGGGACACCTGGACGGACCTCGTCCACGACCGCGACGCGGTGGTGGTGGCCCCGCAGTTCGGTGACGACGAGTTCCCAGATGCCGAGAATTACAACCTCGGCGGTCTGGCTGATCCCGACGGCGACAGCGACGGCGATGCGGATGTCCTCGACGGTGCGTACGGGTACATCGAGCCGCTGTTCGAGGATGTCCGCGCCCGGATCGGAGGCGCACAGAGCGGGTTCTCGATGTTCGGACACTCCGCCGGGGCGCAGTTCGTGCATCGCTACGTGGAGTTCGTCCCACACGCTCCCATAGATGCCGCGGTGGCGGCCAACGCCGGGTGGTACACGATGCCCGACGACTCGGCACGTTTCCCGTTCGGTCTCGACGGTGACGATGCCCCCGCTTTCGACGCGGAGGCAGCCTTCGGGCGCACATTGATCGTGCTCCTCGGCACCGACGATGTCGGGACCAAGAACCTGCGACGCGATGACGACGCCGAGGCGCAGGGGGACACAAGGCTCGAGCGCGGGCGGGAGTTCTTCGACCGTGCGCAGCGCGAGGCCGCTCGCGAGGCCGTGTCGTTGCGGTGGGAGCTGCACGAGGTGCAGGGCGTCGACCACGATCAGGCGGCGATGGCCGCCGCCGCGGTGCCGTACCTCCTGGGGGACACGGGGTCCGACTGAATCCGGTCTGACCGCGTCGCCCCGCACCGCGCGTACAATGGGAGCCAAGAGCTGTGATCCGGACATCACCGGGGAGCTCTCGGAAGAACGGTCGGCCTCGCAAGGGCCGGCTCAGTAGAACCGAGCGGGGCAGGCCCGTCACAGCCGCAGTGAGAGTGGCTCCGCCGAGAGGCGCGGCACGCGAGGTGGTACCGCGGTCCCCGGAACGACACGCCGGACGGATCGTCCTCGCAGCAGCATCCGCCACGACTCCTGCGAGACGACATGACCTACCCGCGTTCCTCCTTCGGCCCCGCCGCCGACCAGGCTGCCTCCGTCGCCCCGAGCCCTCGGTTCCCCCAGATCGAGCGCGATGTGCTCGACTTCTGGGAGACCGACCAGACCTTCCGTGCCTCCATCGAGCAGCGCGAGGGCGCTGATGAGTGGGTCTTCTACGACGGCCCGCCCTTCGCCAACGGTCTGCCGCACTACGGGCACCTGCTCACCGGCTATGCCAAGGACGTCTTCCCCCGCTTCCAGACGATGATCGGCAAGAAGGTCGATCGCGTCTTCGGCTGGGATACCCACGGTCTGCCGGCCGAGCTCGAGGCCATGAAGCAGCTCGGCATCACCGAGAAGAGCGAGATCGAGGCCATGGGCATCGACGTCTTCAACGCGAAGGCGAAGGACTCGGTGCTCAAGTACACGCATGAATGGCAGGACTACGTCACGCGTCAGGCTCGCTGGGTCGACTTCGAGCGCGGATACAAGACGCTCGATCTCGGGTACATGGAGAGCGTGCTCTGGGCGTTCAAGACCCTGTTCGACAAGGGGCTCGCATATGAGGGATACCGCGTGCTGCCGTACTGCTGGCGCGACGAGACCCCGCTCTCGGCGCACGAGCTGCGCATGGATGACGACGTGTACCAGAACCGTCAGGACCCGTCGGTCACCGTCACGTTCCCGCTGACGGGTGCCAAGGCCGAAGCCCTCGGCCTCACCGCCGTGCGGGCACTGGCCTGGACCACCACGCCCTGGACGCTTCCCACCAACCTCGCGCTCGCCGTCGGCCCCGACATCGAGTACGTCGTGCTCCCGGCCGGCCCCGGCGGAGCGGCCGACGTGCACCAGATCGCAGGAACGACGGATGCCGCCGTCGAGGCCGCAGCTCATCGCTATCTCCTCGCGCGCGAGCTGCTCGGCGGCTACGTCAAGGACCTCGGCTACGAGTCCCTGGACGACGCGCTCGCCGCGGTCGATGCGACCGTACGAGGCGCCGAGCTCGAAGACGTCACCTACGACCGCCTCTTCGACTACTACGCCGACACCGAGACCTACGGCACCGAGAACGCCTGGCGCATCCTCGTCGACGACTACGTCACGGTCAGTGACGGCACCGGCATCGTCCACCAGGCGCCGGCCTACGGTGAGGACGACCAGCGAGTCGCCGGTGCCGCCGGCATCCCGACGATCCTGTCGCTCGACGACGGCGGACGCTTCCTGCCGAACGTCACCGACGTCGCCGGCCAGCTCTGGATGGACGCGAACACGCCGCTCATCCGTCTGTTGCGCTCCGAGGGCCGCCTCCTGCGCGAGCAGAGCTACGTGCACTCCTACCCGCACTGCTGGCGCTGCCGGAACCCCCTGATCTACAAGGCCGTCTCGAGCTGGTTCATCCGCGTCACCGACATCAAGGACGACCTGCTCGCGAACAACGAGCAGATCACCTGGGTGCCCGAGAACGTCAAGCACGGCCAGTTCGGCAAGTGGCTCGAGGGCGCACGCGACTGGTCGATCAGCCGCAACCGGTACTGGGGCTCGCCGATCCCGATCTGGAAGAGCGACGACCCCGAGTACCCGCGCGTCGACGCCTACGGCTCGCTCGAGGAGATGGAGCGCGACTTCGGCACCCTCCCGCGCAACCCCGAGGGCGAGATCGACCTGCACCGTCCGTACATCGACGACCTCACGCGTCCGAACCCGGACGACCCCACCGGCAAGAGCACGATGCGCCGCATCGAGGACGTCTTCGACGTGTGGTTCGACTCGGGCTCGATGCCGTACGCGCAGGTGCACTACCCGTTCGAGAACCAGGAGTGGTTCGACACGCATGCACCCGCCGACTTCATCGTCGAGTACATCGGGCAGACGCGCGGATGGTTCTACGTCATGCACGTGCTGTCGACCGCGCTGTTCGACCGCCCGGCGTTCACCGGCGTCAGCTGCCACGGCATCGTCCTCGGCAACGATGGCTACAAGATGTCGAAGTCGCTGCGCAACTACCCTGACGTCTCAGAGGTGCTCGATCGCGACGGCTCCGACGCGATGCGCTGGTTCCTCATGTCGAGCTCGGTGCTTCGCGGAGGCAACCTCGCGGTGACCGAAGAGGGCATCCGCTCGGGCGTGCGCGAGTTCCTGCTTCCGCTGTGGAACTCGTGGTACTTCTTCGCGACCTATGCGAACGCGGCGAAGCCCGGCGGGTACGAGGCGACGTGGCGCACGGATTCCACCGACGTGCTCGATCGCTACATCCTGGCCCGCCTCGGCGACCTCGTGCGCGAGGTGCGCGCCGACCTCGAGGGCCTCGATTCCACCACGGCCTCCGCGCGTCTGCGCGACTTCGCCGAGGTGCTCACCAACTGGTACATCCGCCGCTCGCGCGACCGGTTCTGGGAGGGATCCAACACCGACGCCTTCGACACGCTCTACACCGTGCTCGAGACCCTGACCCGCGTCGCCGCGCCTCTCGTGCCGCTCATCAGCGAGCGCGTGTGGCAGGGGCTCACGGGCGGACGAAGCGTGCACCTGCAGGACTGGCCGGACGCCGGCGCGTTCCCGGCGGCCGACGAGATCCGCGACGCGATGGATGCCGTGCGCGAGCTGTCGAGCGTCGCCAACGCGCTGCGCAAGAAGGAGAAGCTGCGCGTGCGGCTGCCTCTCGCCCGACTCACCGTCGTGTCGCCGCTCGCGGCGACGCTCGGCCAGTTCGAGGACATCCTGCGCGAGGAACTCAACGTCAAGTCGGTCGAGCTCGTCGAGCAGTCCGACACGACAGCGGTGGACTACGGCATCAGCCACCGCCTCAGCGTCAACGCCCGTGCCGCGGGCCCGCGCCTCGGCAAGAACGTGCAGACCGTGATCAAAGCCGCGAAGGCGGGGGACTGGTCGGAGAGCGACGGGGTCGTCACCGCGGGCGGCATCGCGCTCGAGCCGTCGGAGTACGAGCTCGCGCTCGAGACCACCGGACGTCCGGAGGGCGAGGCGCTCGCACTCGTGCCGGCCGGCGGCTTCGTGCTGCTCGACACGCAGACCACACCGGAGCTCGAAGCCGAAGGCTTGGCGCGTGACGCGATCCGCGTCGTGCAGGAGGCGCGTAAGAACGCCGATCTCGACGTGAGTGACCGCATCGTGCTCGCGCTCAATGTGAGCGCCGCCGATGCCGAGGCTCTGCAGACGCACGCCGAGCTGATCGCGGGGGAGACCCTCGCTGTGGGCTTCGCGGTGCTCGCGACCGACGAGATCGCCACTCTGGTGCAGGAGGTGACGAGCCCGGGTGACGGCGTGTTCCGCAGCGGCGCCACGGCCCTCGGTGCCGACAAGCGCCCGATCATCGTCACGATCGACACGAACCTCGAGGAGCCGAGCGCATGAGCGCACGAGACAGGGCGGATGCCGTTTACGAGACGCTGCTGAGCCGCGCGGGCGAGCGCTGGGTGCAGCCGCGCAAGGAGCGGACCGCACGCATCCTCGCGTTCCTCGACGACCCGCAGCGCACGTACCGCGTCGTGCACATCACGGGCACGAACGGCAAGACGTCGACGGCCCGCATGATCGAGAGCCTGCTCAGGGCGCACGGTCTGCGCACCGGACTCTTCACGAGCCCGCACCTCGAGCGCTTCACAGAGCGCATCATGATCGACGGCGAGCCGATCGAGGATGCCGCGGTCGCCGACGCCTGGGACGAGATCGAGCCCTTCGTCGTGATCGTCGACGCCGAACTCGAAGCTGCGGGCGAGGAGCCGCTCACGTTCTTCGAGCTGCTCACGGTGCTGGCCTTCGTCGCGGTCGCAGATGCCCCGGTCGACGTCCTCGTGCTCGAGGTGGGCATGGGCGGCGAGTGGGACTCGACCAACACCGCCGACGGCGACGTGGCGGTATTCGCGCCGATCGACATCGACCACGCCGACCGCCTCGGTGGCACGATCGCCGAGATCGCCACGGTGAAGGCGGGGATCATCAAGGAGGGCGCAGCCGTCGTCTCGGCGCAGCAGCCGGACGAGGCCGCTGACGTGCTTCGGCGCGTTGCTGCGGAGAGGAACGCCACGATCGCCTTCGAGGGCGATGAGTTCGGTCTCACCGACCAGAAGCTCGCGGTCGGAGGGCAGCTCATCTCGATCCGCGGGCTCGCGGGGGAGTACCTCGAGGAGTACCTGCCGCAGTACGGCGCGCATCAGGGGCACAACGCCGCTCTCGCGGTCGCCGCAGTGGAGGCGCTCATCGGCGGTGGGCAGCAGCAGATCGCGGCCGACATCGTCTCGGAGGGGCTGCAGGGTGCGACGTCGCCCGGTCGCCTTCAGCTGCTCGGCATCTCGCCCACGGTGATCGTCGATGCGGCGCACAACCCGCACGGGGCCGCAGCCCTCGCCCAGGCGATGGACGACAGCTTCGACTTCGACGAATGGGGGGTCGTTCTCGGAGTCCTCGGTGACAAGGATGCGGCGGGCATCGTGGCGAAGCTCGCACCGGCGGCAGCCCACGTCTTCGCCACCGCCCCTGATTCCGACCGGGCGAGCGATGCGGATGCGATAGCCGATCTCGTCGAAGCCGCAGGGCAGCGAGCGACCGTGCATCCGACCCTCGCCGAGGCTGCGGACGCCGCCCGAGAGTGGGCGGCATCGTCCGACCGCCGTGCGGTGGTCATCGCAGGATCCGTCGTGCTGGCCGGCGAGGCCATCTCCCTCTCGGAAGAAGAGGATTGGAAGTCGGGGTGGCGGGCGTGAGCGCCGATTCGGCATCTCCTCGTCAGCCTCGCGCACCACGTCCGCCGCGCACTCTGGTGCAGAAGCTCGCCCCGATCGTGCTCGGATTCGAGTCGATCGTCGTGTTCCTCGCGGGGCTCACGGTCTTCGGCCTGAAGACGCTTCCGCCGGGCATCCCGCAGTGGTGGGGGATCGTGGGGGGAGCGATCGTCGGGCTCGCCTGCATCGCCGTCGCAGGGATGATCACGAAACCCTGGGCCATCACCGCGGGCTGGGTGATCCAGGTCATCATCGCGCTGGCAGCGATCCTCGTTCCCGCCATCCTGCTGGTCGTCGTGATTTTCGGCGGCATGTGGGGATATGCGACGATCATGGGGGCTCGATTGGACGCACGACGTCCAGACGGGCCCGCGACCGAGACTCAGACAGAGAGTGAATGACATGGCCACCGAAGAAACCCTCGTCCTCGTCAAGCCCGACGGTGTCGCGCGCGGCCTCACCGGAGCGATCCTGGCGCGCATCGAATCGAAGGGCTACGCGCTCGTCGACATCCGTCTGGTCGAACCCGACCGCGATCTCCTCGCCGAGCACTATGCGGAGCACGAGGGAAAGCCGTTCTACGAGCCGCTCCTCGAGTTCATGCTCTCGGGCCCGTCCGTGGCGATCCGCCTCGCGGGCAACCGTGTGATCGAGGGTTTCCGCTCGCTCGCGGGCACCACTGACCCGACGACCGCGGCACCCGGCACGATCCGTGGCGACTTCGGCCGCGACTGGGGCCTCAAGGTCCAGCAGAACCTCGTGCACGGCTCGGACAGCCCCGAGTCCGCCGCACGCGAGCTCGGCATCTGGTTCGACTGAGCTTCCGCGCAACGATGAAGCCCGCCGCACGATCTCGTGCGGCGGGCTTCGTCGTTGCGGCAGCGGCGGATCAGAAGATGATGCGCGCCATCTCGCCGAGGAAGTCGAGCCCCTGCAGCTGAGCCATCATGATGATGACGGCGTACGCGAGGATCGTGGCGAGGGGGACCCAGACCATGAGCTTGTCGGCGCGTTCCTGGGTCTTCTCGTTCTTGGTGAACGTGCCGTTGCGGGTCAGATGCAACATTGTCGCGAAGAACGTCGGGATCGTGACGGCCCAGGTGACCATGCACCAGGGGCACAGCACACCGAGGTTCTGCGCGTAGAGGCTCTGGCCGATCAGCCAGCACACCAGGCCGAATGCGAACGTGATGCCGGCGCCGAAGGCGGCCCAGAACCAGCGGGGGAAGCGCGCACCCGCCAGGATGGCCACGCCGACGACGAGCGGTGCGATCCATCCGGAGAGCCCCATGAGCGGGTTCGGGAATCCGAAGACCTCGCCCTGCCATGAGCCGAGGTTCTTGCTGCACTGGATGAACGGACTGACATCGCAGGCGAGTGCGTCGGTCGGGTTCTCGAGCAGCACGAACTTCTCGACCGTGAGCTGGAAGGCGGCGAACCAGCCGACGACGCTCGCGATGATCAGCCAGACGGCATAGATGACGGGGCGGGTGCGCTGCTCGCTCATATGTGGATTATCCCAGTGATCACTATGGATCGGGCGTGAGGCGGGCCGGAGAAAACGACGCGAGCACGCGACGATGCCGCGAACCGGCCCACTTGGTGCGATAATGGCCTGTGATGCATCGCTCGACGTTGTCGTTGTGGGCATCGACGCAGACTTCGGGGCCGTATGCCCCTCGCGATCAGAGCCATGAGCCGGTCGCACACCGAATGAGTTCGCGGCACCTGTAGGCGCCGCATGAGATTTAGCGGAACACGAAGTGTCCGCCACGAGGAGCACGCCAGAGATGGCCGATGAGAACAATGACTACGACGCCCCTACCCTCGACTTCTCTTCGGATGCTCACGCACCCGACGAGGTAGTCGCCGACGCTCCGGAGGCTGACGGCACGCCCGATGCTCCGGAGAGTGGCGAGGTCGAGGCCCCCGTCGCCGAGGACGCCCCTGCGACGCAGGACGAGCCCGACGAGGCTCCTGCTGCCGATAACGCGTCTGCTGCGGAGGACGCGTCTGCTGCAGAGGATGCTCCTGCTGCGGAGGATGCTCCCGCTCCCGAGGAAGCCCCCGTCGCTGACGAGAAGCCCGTCGCTGACGAGAAGCCCGTCGCTGACGAGAAGCCCGTCGCAGACGAGAAGCCCTCTGATGACAAGGCTCCCGAGCCCGAGGCCCCGCAGGCGATCACCGCGGTGTCGCTGGGGCTCCTCCCCGAGGTCTTCGTCTCGCAGGTCTCGACCCAGCTCCACTTCTACGCGCCCGAGGTCGTGCCGCTGCCGGCTCTCCCCGGTCGCGAGCGCGTGTTCGACCGCATCGCCGAGCGCGAGAGCGATGACTCCGCATCCGGCCGTCGTGGTCGTCGCCGTCGCGGAGGCTCCGACGACGCAGACCAGCGCGAGCCGCGCGAACAGCGTGACGAGCCGCGTCAGCCGCGCCAGCGTGTCGTCGAGTACATCACCGAACCGAAGGCGATCAAGGGTTCGACCCGTCTCGAAGCCAAGAAGCAGCGCCGTCGTGACGGTCGTGACGCCGGTCGTCGTCGTCCGGTCGTGACCGAGGCCGAGTTCCTGGCTCGCCGTGAGTCGGTCGACCGCAAGATGGTCGTCCGGTCGAAGAACGGTCGCACGCAGATCGGCGTGCTCGAAGACGGCGTGCTCGTCGAGCACTACGTCGCCCGCAACCAGGACGCGTCTCTGATCGGCAACGTCTACCTCGGCCGTGTGCAGAACGTCCTCCCGAGCATGGAGGCCGCGTTCGTCGACATCGGTCGTGGCCGCAACGCCGTGCTGTACTCGGGCGAGGTCGACTGGGACGGCGTCGAGACCGGCAACCAGCCCCGCCGCATCGAGCTGGCCCTCAAGGCCGGCGACCGCGTCCTCGTGCAGGTCACCAAGGACCCGGTGGGTCACAAGGGCGCACGTCTGACCAGCCAGATCTCGCTCCCCGGCCGCTACCTCGTGTACGTGCCCGGCGGTTCGATGAACGGCATCAGCCGCAAGCTGCCCGACAACGAGCGCACGCGTCTGAAGCGCATCCTCAAGGAGGTCCTGCCCGAGTCCTCGGGCGTGATCGTCCGCACGGCGGCCGAGGGTGCCACCGAAGACCAGCTGACGCGCGACGTGCAGCGACTGACCTCCCAGTGGGAGCACATCCGCAAGCAGGTCGAGAACCAGCAGGCGCCTGCACTGCTGCACGCCGAGCCCGATCTCCTGGTCAAGATCGTGCGTGACGTCTTCAACGAGGACTTCACGAAGATGCTGATCCAGGGCGAGGAATCGCAGCGCACGATCCGCGCGTACCTCGAGAGCGTCGCCCCCGACCTGCTCGAACGAGTGGAGTCGTACGAGGAGGAGACCGACCCGTTCGACGCGTTCCGCATCACGGAGCAGATCGAGAAGGCCCTCGACCGCAAGGTCTGGCTGCCCTCGGGCGGCTCGCTCGTCATCGACCGCACCGAGGCCATGACGGTCGTCGACGTCAACACGGGCAAGTTCGTCGGTTCCGGGGGAAACCTCGAGGAGACCGTCACCAAGAACAACCTCGAAGCCGCGGAGGAGATCGTCCGCCAGCTGCGGCTGCGTGACATCGGCGGCATCATCGTCGTCGACTTCATCGACATGGTGCTCGAGTCGAATCGCGACCTCGTGCTGCGTCGCCTGATCGAGTGCCTGAGCCGCGACCGGACCAAGCACCAGGTGGCCGAGGTCACCTCGCTCGGTCTCGTGCAGATGACCCGAAAGAAGCTCGGCCTCGGCCTGCTCGAGACCTTCAGCGAGGCATGCGACGTGTGCGCCGGTCGCGGTGTCATCGTGCACCACGACCCCGTCGTGAAGCACCGTGCCAGCAGCAACTCCAACGGCAATGGCAGCAACGGTTCCTCGTCGAACCGTCGCCAGCGCGGCGGCAACGGGCAGAGCCAGAATCAGAATCAGAACCAGGCCACGGCCTCGGTGACGACCCACAGCATCCCCGAGGGTGCGAAGTCAGCGCTCGCGCAGATCGCAGCGTCGACTCGTGCTCCGAGCGCCGAGGAGGCTGCGACCGACGTCATCGCCGCAGCTCCGGTCGAGGCGCCCGTCGCTCAGGAGCGCACGAAGAAGCCCCGCAAGAAGCGAGGCGCCGATCGCAACGCTCCGAAGTCCCCGGCCGAGGCGCTGCTCGACTCCGTGCTGGACGCACTTCCGGAGCCGAAGGCTCCTGGTCACGGACGCGGTCGCCGCCGCGTCTCGACGGCGGCTCTCACGGGCACTCCGGTGTCCGTGAACTCCGAGCCGTCAGCGCCGGTCGCGGGCGGGGATACGCAGTCCTGACGCGATGAGCCTCCGAACCAGCTCCTTGCCGTCGACGTGCTGCGCGCCGGCGGCGATGAGCCGGGGGACGAGCTCTTCCGGCACGTCGTAGTGGTCGAGGTCGAAGGCGCGCGCAGGCACGTCGTGCGACCTCGCGAAGGCGTGGAGCTCGTCGAGGTTGTCGTCGCTGACGAGGTGGGCCCACAGCCGCCCGTGCGCGGGCCAACGGGGTTCATCGACGAGAACGGTCATCTCGTCAGCCTATGGCCGGACACACCGGACGGCGCGTTTTGCCTCAGTGTCCCGCATCCGGTAAAGTAGTCCCTTGGTGCGTATGCCGCGTCGTCCTGGACGGTCGAAGCGGAGAGTCTTGCGTTCGTGCCCATCGCCCCCCGCGATGCATGCAAGCAACAGTCTTCCCGTGAGATCTCGGAGCCGCGAGCTCCCCAACGAAACAGGTATGAAGTGGTTTACGCAGTAGTGCGCGCCGGTGGGCGGCAGGAGAAGGTCGAGGTCGGCACGATCGTTCAGCTCGACCGTGTCAAGGCTGCCCAGGGCGAGAAGATCGAGCTGGCCGCAGTGCTGCTCGTCGACGGCGCCACGGTGACCACCGACGCTGACTCGCTGGCGAAGGTCAAGGTCACGGCTGAGGTCATCGGCAACCTCCGCGGCCCGAAGATCATCATCCAGAAGTACAAGAACAAGACCGGCTACAAGAAGCGCCAGGGCCACCGTCAGGAGCTCACGCGCGTCAAGATCACCGGCATCAAGTAAAGACCGAGGAGACCAGGACATGGCACATAAAAAGGGCGCAAGCTCCACCCGTAACGGTCGTGACTCCAACGCTCAGCGACTTGGCGTCAAGCGTTTCGGTGGTCAGCAGGTTCTCGCCGGCGAGATCATCGTCCGCCAGCGCGGCACGCACTTCCACCCCGGCGTGAACGTCGGCCGTGGAGGCGACGACACGCTGTTCGCTCTGGCCGCCGGTGCGGTCCAGTTCGGCGCGAAGGGCGGCCGCAAGGTCGTCAACATCGTCGCCGCTGCTGAGTGATCACAGCACGACAGTAGACATCCGATTCGGGGCGGGCTTCGGCCCGTCCCGAATCTATGTTTTAGGCCGAATCTCTGTTTTAGGCCGAGACTCCGTCTCGGGCCGAGATCATCATTGAGGAGTGGGACATGGTCAGTTTCGTCGACACCGTGACGCTGCATCTGCGCGCGGGCAAGGGCGGCAACGGCTGTGTCTCGGTGCACCGCGAGAAGTTCAAGCCGCTCGGCGGCCCCGACGGCGGTAACGGCGGCGACGGCGGCGACGTCGTCCTCGTCGCTGACACCCAGACGGGCACGCTTCTCTCGTACCACCACTCGCCGCACCGCAGCTCCGGCAACGGCGGGCCCGGCATGGGCGACCACCGCGCGGGATTCATGGGCGAGGACCTGGAGCTTCCCGTTCCCGTCGGCACCGTGGTCAAGAACCCGGCCGGCGAGGTGCTGATCGACATGATCGAGCCCGGTGAGCGATTCGTCGTGGCGAAGGGCGGATACGGCGGCCTCGGAAACGCGGCTCTCGCGACTCCGAAGCGCAAGGCGCCCGGGTTCGCACTGCTCGGCACACCCGGCACCGAGGGTGACGTCATCCTCGAGCTCAAGACGGTCGCCGACGTGGCCCTCGTGGGCTATCCGTCCGCCGGCAAGTCGAGTCTGATCGGCGCGATCTCGGCCGCTCGTCCGAAGATCGCCGATTACCCGTTCACCACGCTTCACCCGAACCTCGGAGTCGTTCAGGCGGGAGACTCGCGGTACACCGTCGCTGACGTCCCCGGTCTGATCGAAGGCGCCAGCGAGGGGCGGGGCCTCGGTCTCGAGTTCCTGCGCCATGTCGAGCGCTGCACGGCTCTTCTGCATGTGCTCGACTGCGCGACGCTCGAGCCTGGGCGCGACCCGATCTCCGACCTCGACGTGATCCTCGGCGAGCTCGCGGCATACGAGGTCCCCGAGGGCCAGACCCCCCTGCTCGAGCGCCCTCAGCTCATTGCGCTGAACAAGATCGATGTGCCTGAGGCCCGCGATCTCGCTGACCTCGTGCGCCCCGACCTCGAGGCTCGAGGCTTCCGGGTCTTCGAGATCTCCACCGTCTCGCATGAGGGACTGCGTCCTCTGACCTTCGCGCTCGGCGAGATCGTCGACGCGCACCGTGCCGAGCTCGCGGCCAACGAGACGCCGCGCGAGCGTGTCGTCCTCCGCCCGAGGGGCCCCAAGAAGGGCTTCGAGATCCGTGTCGAGGGTGGCACCTACGGAAACCTCTATCGCATCCTCGGCGAGAAGCCGGTGCGCTGGGTCCAGCAGACGGACTTCCAGAACGAGGAAGCCGTCGGATTCCTCGCCGACCGTCTCGAGAAGCTCGGCGTCGAGGACGAGCTGTTCCGACTCGGTGCGGTGCAGGGGTCGACCGTCGTCATCGGCGAGGGCGACAGCATCGTCTTCGACTGGGAGCCGACCATGACCTCTGCTGCAGAGCTCATGACAGCTCCGCGAGGCACCGACCCTCGTCTGGCGCCCAACAGCCGTCGCACCACTTCCGAGCGTCGCGAGACCTACTACGAGCGGATGGACGCCAAGGCCGAGGCCCGCGCCGAAGTCGAGGCTCAACGACTCGCGGCGTACCGCGAGGACGGGGAGTGACCGCTCGCACCAGGGCGGACCTCGCTACCGCCTCGCGCATCGTCGTGAAGGTGGGGTCGTCCTCGATCAGCGGAGAGTCGTCCTGGCGCATACCCGTCCTGGTTGAGGCGCTGGCCGCAGCTCATGCGCGCGGCGCCGAGGTCATCCTGGTGTCGTCCGGAGCGATCGCCACCGGCATCCCGTTCCTGCGCCTCGACGCGAGACCCACCGATCTCGCGACGCAGCAGGCCGCTGCAGCCGTAGGCCAGAACATCCTGGTCTACCGGTATCAGGAGTCGCTTCGCCCCTTCGACATCGTCGCGGGGCAGGTGCTGCTCACCACCGGCGACCTCGAGAATCCGACCTCGCGTTCGAATGCGCGTCGGGCCATGGAGCGGCTACTCGGTCTGCGCATCCTCCCGATCGTGAACGAGAACGACACGGTCGCGACGCAGGAGATCCGCTTCGGCGACAACGACCGTCTCGGCGCGCTCGTCGCGCAGCTCATCGAGGCTGACGCGCTCGTGCTGCTCAGCGACATCGAGTCGCTCTACACGAAGCCGCCGTCGGATCCCACGGCCGAGCCGATCGATGTCGTCGCGCCGGATGCCGACCTCTCGGGTCTCGAGTTCGGCTCGACGGTCGTCAACAGCGTCGGCACCGGGGGAGCGGCCACCAAGGTCTCGGCTGCGCGGCTCGCCGCGGCCTCCGGGATCGGCGTGCTCGTGACGAGCGCCGACCTGGTCGATCAGGCGCTCTCGGGTGCTGACATAGGGACCTGGTTCGAGCCGGCGCTCTCCTAGACTGGGCGGATGACCGACCAGACTCCGCAGGTGCGCCTGGAGCGCGCCAAAGAGGCGTCCCGCGCCACGGCCGCGCTGACCAGCGACGACAAGGCGCGCGCCCTCGAGGCGATCGCCGTCGCCCTCGAACAGAGCGTGCGAAGGATCATCGAGGCCAACGCACTCGATGTCTCGCGAGGTCAGGCCGACGGCATCGGTGATTCGCTGATCGATCGCCTGCGCCTTGACGAGAAGCGCGTCACAGCCCTCGCCTCGGCGGTCCGTGACATCGCTGCGCTGCCCGACCCCGTCGGACGGGTGATCGGCGGGCACCGGATGCCGAACGGTGTCGCGCTCGAGCAGGTCAGGGTGCCGTTCGGGGTCGTCGGAGCGATCTACGAGGCGCGCCCCAACGTCACCGTCGACATCGCCGCGCTTGCGTTGCGGTCGGGCAACGCAGTCGTCCTGCGCGGCGGCAGCGCCGCGCGCGACTCGAACACCGTGCTCGTGCAGATCATGCGTGATGCGCTGGACGGTGCGGGTGTCACGCCCGAGGCGGTGCAGACGGTCGACGACTTCGGGCGCGACGGCGCGAGGGCGCTCATGCACGGTCGTGGCCTCATCGACGTGCTCATCCCTCGTGGCAGCGCCGGACTCATCGAGACGGTCGTCACGGAGTCGACGGTTCCCGTGATCGAGACCGGTGCAGGCAACGTGCACATCGTGCTCGACGAGAGTGCTCCGGAAGACTGGGCCTGCGACATCGTCGTGAACGCCAAGGTGCAGCGGCCCAGTGTCTGCAATGCGGTCGAGACGGTCCTGGTGCTGCGTCAGGCTGCTCCGCGGCTGGTGCCGCTGGTCGCGAGCGCTCTGCAGAGCGAAGGTGTCGCGATCCACGGTGACGACATGGTCGCCGGGCTCGTCTCGAACGTGATCCCGGCGACCGAGGAGGACTGGGAGACGGAGTATCTCAGCCTCGAGATCGCGATCAGGGTCGTCGACACGCTCGACGACGCGATCGCGCACATCCGTCGCTACAGCACCGGGCATACCGAGTCGATCGTGACGACGGACACGCGCAATGCGGAGCGCTTCCTCGCCGAGGTGGACTCGGCCGTCGTGATGGTCAACACCTCGACCCGCTTCACCGATGGAGGCGAGTTCGGGTTCGGCGCGGAGGTGGGCATCTCGACCCAGAAGCTGCACGCGAGAGGGCCGATGGGGCTTTCCGAGCTGACCAGCACGAAATGGCTGGCGCGTGGGTCGGGGCAGACCCGCGGCTGAGGGCTAGACTAGGGGGCGCTGTGGCTCCTCGTGAGTCATGCCCGCCAGCCACGAAACGGAGTCAGGATGAACCTCGTCGCACAGATCGCGATGGCCGCTGCCGAAACCGAGCATCACGGCAATGTCCAGCTCGATACGCTGATCTTCGGCGTGATCGCGATCATCGCGTTCGCTTTCCTCGGCCTCGTCACGCTGTCGTACAAGAACGTCGCCAACCGTCACTCCGCCAAAGCCGACGCCTGGGCGGCGAAGCACGGCAAGGACGGCCACGAGGCAGGGCACGGCCACTAGGCCCCTATGGACGACACGACCTCGCGTCCGGCGCGCATCGGTGTGATGGGCGGCACCTTCGACCCCATCCACCACGGGCACCTGGTCGCCGCCAGCGAGGTCGCGCACTCCTTCGATCTCGACGAGGTCGTCTTCGTCCCGACGGGACGACCCTGGCAGAAGCCAGAGGTCACCCCGAGCGAACACCGCTATCTCATGACGGTCATCGCCACGGCATCCAACCCGCAGTTCACGGTCAGTCGGGTCGACGTCGACCGCGAGGGCCCCACCTACACGATCGACACCCTGCGTGATCTGAAGAAGAGCCGGCCCGATGCGGAGCTGTTCTTCATCACCGGAGCCGACGCCGTAGCGCAAATTCTCAGTTGGAGGGACCATGATGAACTGTGGGAGTTGGCCCACTTCGTCGCGGTCTCACGTCCAGGACACGTTCTGAGCACTGACGGCCTCCCGAGCGACAACGTCAGCCAGCTGGAGGTGCCGGCGCTGTCGATCTCGTCGACGGCCTGCCGCGCGCGGGTTCGTGAGGACGAGCCGGTCTGGTATCTCGTCCCCGACGGAGTCGTTCAATACATCGCGAAGCATCATCTGTATCGGAGCAAGGCATGAGTACATCGGATCGGCAGGATCAGGGTCCGCTGACGCGTAAGCAGCTGCGTGAGATCCGGTTGACTGGTTCCACGCCTGTCATCACCCCGGAGGAGGCCGCGGCGGCCGCCGTCGCGGCGCCGCCCGTTCCGCCGCTGCCCCGCGCAGAGGAGCCGGTCGAGCAGGTCGAAGCGGCACCCGCACCGGCAGTGGAGCCTGCATCGCACGACGAAGCCGTTGCGTCCTCCGGCGAAGCCGTTGCGTCCTCCGGCATAGCCGGTGCTTCTTCCGGTGCAGCGCGGCTGACACGGCGTCAGGTTCGCGAGCGCGAGCTCGCCAAGACCGGTTCCGTTCCGGTCGACGGCGAAGCTGAGGTCGACAACTCCGCCGCAGACGAGGCACCTGTCGAGACGGCCGCTGCGGCAGAACCTCTGCTCGACAACCCTGCTCTCGCCACCGCGGTTCCCGCCTACACCCCGCCCGTGCCTGCAGATGACATCGATGATGCTGATGACGAGGTCGACGACGAGATCGCACACACCCCGGTCAGCGCCTCGACGAGTGTCGACACCTCCGGCGAGATCCCTCTCGCTGCGGAAGAGCCCGCCGACCAGACGGACTCCGAAGAGGATCCCGTCGCCGCCGTCGCAGAGCTCGGCATCGAGGTCGAGTCTGCGGACGAGGACGACGAGGTCGACCCGGACGATGTCCTCGCTGATGTCGATCGCAAGGACGACGCCGACCTCTCGGAGGGCGAGCACCCCACGGTGAACCCGGCGTTCGGTCAGGGTCTTCTCACCGACGAGGCAGAGACCCGCAAGCCCTTCTCGCCGTCTTTCGACGAGCTCCTCACAGTCGGTGACTCGACCGGTTCGCAGCACCTCGCTCCGAACACGCTGATCTTCAACCCCTCGCCGGGAGACGGCTCGCTGTCCGGTCCGGTCGCTTCGACGGGTGAGATCCTCGTTACCGGCTCCTACGAACTTCCCAAGGGCCTCGGCTCCCAGGGCCACGCGCACGGCACCACCGACGGCAAAGACGTCGACGCCGTGCTCATCGACGGCGAACTGCCTCCGGCATCCTCGCCCACGCCGATCGCCGCCAGCGCGGCCGTCAGCACCATCAAGCCCGCAGGCGAGGTCATTCGCCCGCCCGCCCCCGAAAAGGGCAACAAGCTCATGCTCATCCTCGCGATCGTGGCGGGTGGTCTCGCGCTCGCGCTGGGCGTTTCCCTGATCGTCGCCTTCACCACGAATGTGTTCTGATGCAGTCACCTGAAAACGCCGTTGAGATGCTCCAGCTCGCGGCAGACGCCGCCGTCTCGAAGGGCGGTGAGGATCTCGTCGCGCTGAACGTGTCGGAGCCTCTGCCGCTCGTCGACATCTTCCTCCTCGTCACCGGAAACAGCGAGCGCAACGTCGCCGCGATCGCCGACGAGATCGAGGACAAGCTGATCGAGGCAGGGCACAAGCGCGTCCGCCGCGAGGGTCGTGCGGAGGCCCGCTGGGTGCTTCTCGACTTCGGCGACCTGATCGTGCACGTCTTCCATCAGGAGGAGCGGGTCTACTACGGCCTCGAGCGCCTCTGGAAGGACTGCCCCGTGGTCCCGTTCGAGCTCGCCGATTCCGCGGCAGACCGCGGCTGACATGAGCGTTCACCTCATCACCGGTGCCGGGTCCGGCATAGGTGCTGTACTCGCGCGCCGTCTGCTCGACCGGGGTGATCAGGTCGTGGTGCTCGCACGCGATGCGGGTCGCGCCAAAGAGATCACCGCCGCGCTTCCAGGGTCCTCTGCGATCGTCGGCGACCTCGCTCAGCCGGGGCGGCTGTCGTGGGCGCTGTCCAAGCAGACGGCTCTTCCCGAGCGCATCGATTCCCTCGTGCATGCGGCGGGAGTCGTCGACCTCGGGTCGGTGGCAGACCTGCCGGCCAATCTGTGGGAGCGTCAGCTCGCGGTGAACCTCGTGGGACCGGCAGAGCTCACCCGGCTCCTGCTGCCGGTGCTGCGCGTCTCGCGCGGCCGTGTGGTGTTCGTCAACTCGGGCGCCGGCCTGCACGCGCATGCGGGGTGGTCTGCGTATGCAGCCTCGAAGCACGGTCTCAAGGCTCTGGCGGACTCACTGCGCGCCGAAGAGGCCGAACATGGCGTCCGAGTGACCTCGATCTATCCGGGGCGCACGGCGACTCCCATGCAGGAGCGGGTGCACCAGCAGGAAGGTCGTGAATACGACGCCGCGCGCTTCATCTCGGCGGACTCGGTCGCGACGACCATCCTGACCGCGCTCGATCTTGCCGATGACGCCGCTCTGACGGACCTGACGATCCGCCCGACGGGCTGATCTCGAGACAGGTTCCGCCTTCCGACCCTGTCAAGGGGGTATCCGCCACAGCGTCCTCGATGGATGATCTGCTGGGGGAGACAAGTCTTGGAGGGCTGTTGAATGTCTGGAGATCCAGAGCCTAGATATGTACTGCGACGTGTCACGTCATCGGAGTGGGTGATCAACGATCGGCGGTACGAGACCGATGATCCACGGCACGTCGTGGCCTGCGTCCACGATGTGGATGGCGAGGTCGAGGTCGTTCGTCTTCGCGATCTGCCGCTCGAGACCCGCTATCCAAGCGCTTCCGACGTGCTCGAAGCGGTCGCGCGCGCCAAGGATCCGAGCAGAGCGACACGGCCGATCGTGATCCCGTCTCATCCTCCGCTCTTCGCCAACTGAGGGAGTCGTGCGGCGGGATCCGTGTCGGAACCCCGCCGCGCGCTGAGCTCAGGCTCCGTCGTCGGACTCCGCTCGTTCCGCAGCCAAGCGATCGGCCTCCGCGCCGTCGACCTGATCGGCATCGACGTCCGTGTCGAGGACGGCTTCGCCGTCGACCTCGCGCTCGGGAACGCCTGTGGGGTCACCGTCGTCAGGCATCGGCACCAGCGGTGGGGTCGGTGTGGACATGATGTGCTCCTCTCGTGTCATCGTGGCGACACGCTAGGGTGCTCGGCGCCCGATCAGGGAGTGGGTTGACCATTCAGCCCACGAGGAGTAGATGATCCTCCAGACCGAGCGGGCCGGATGACCCGCGGCGCCAGACGGCCCGCTCGGTCTTGGAGGATCACACCTCTTCCGGGCGCTTCTTCCGGAACGGGCGGGCCGGGGTGTGCGGGCCGTCCCATACGGTGATGATCCCCCAGGCGACGGCGGCGATCGGCACCGAGAGAACGGCGCCGACGATTCCGCCGAGGATCGTGCCCGTGGTGAGGGCGAGCAGGATGACGAGGGCGTGGAGCTTGAGAGAACGAGCCATCACGACGGGCTGCAGGAAGTTGCCCTCGAGCTGGTTCACGAGCACGACGATTCCGACGACGATGAGGGCCGCGACCGGGCCGTGCGTGACGAGGGCGACGAGAGCCGCCAGGATCCCGGCGGCCGTCGCGCCGACGAGCGGGATGAACGCCGTCAGGAAGACGATCACCGCGAGCGGGATCGCCAGTGGGATCTGAAGGATGGCGAGACCGATCCCGATGCCGAGGGCGTCCGCGGCCGCGACGATGGACGTTCCGCGGATGTAGCCGCCGAACACGTCGACCGTCTTGTCGCCGATGCGGCGTGCACGCTCGTAGCTCGTGCCGGTGAAGGGGCGGAGCAGGAACTCCCAGATGCGCGGTCCGTCTTTGAGGAAGAAGAAGAGCACCACGATCATCAGGGCCAGGCCCGTGAAGAAGCTCGCGGTCGCCGAGACACCTGCGAGTGCTCCGCGGCCGAAGGAGGCGCTGGTCAGGAACTCGCCGGCGCTCGCCCAGACGTCGTCGAGATCGATCGCCGAGATGTCGAACGGCAGCGTGCCCAGCCAGGCCGTCACCTGTGCGATGCCGTCGGTGGTGGATTCGACGAGGTCATCCCACTGGGAGCGAACCGTGAGGACGATCACCCACACGATGCCCCCGAGAATCACGATGATGCCGATCAGCGCGATCCACGTCGCCAGGATCGAAGGGACTCCCTTGCGTCGCATCAGAGCGACGAGAGGATGGATCGCGGACGCGAGGATCAGCGCGATCGTGACCGGGATGAAGACCAGCGACAGCTGGGTGATCACCAGGACGCCGACGGCGACGAGCGCGAGCACTGCCAGCGTCTGCAGACTGCGGGTCGCGGCGAGGCCGAAGCCGCGGGACCAGAGACCGGGCTCTCGGGGCGCTGCGACGCCGTCTGACAGGGGCTCCGGTCGTCGAAAAAGTCCCAGCACGCGTGTTCTCCGCTCTTCAGGGATCGCCGCTCCGGCGATCGATGGCCTCGTATGTCTATCCGGGACGCCGGGACAAGGCAAGCCCCTGGCGCTCGGTTGCGCATCCCCAGTCTGTCGCGTTCACCGGGCCTCGTCGCGAGCGACGTCGCTGTATGGCGCATTTCCGATCGATTCGTCGCGTAACAGAAGCCGGGTTCGCGAGTCTCTATAGGTGTGAGGGCGATATGACGCGCGGTCGTGCGTCGTCGTCGGATGAGAGGAGTGCCGCCGGTGAGTGTGCTGACCCGGACGCGGCTACGTCATCGATTCCGTGCGGAGGCCACGATGCGATCGGCGGTCAGGGACTTCTCGGCGGTCGGACTGCCGGCTGACCCTCTCGTCGCTCGAATCGAGCTGGGGGAGGAGGGCACGTTGGCCGCCCACCTCGACGTCGCCGATCGAACGCTGCGTGTCTGTGCCGAACAGCATAAGCGGCTCGCTGTCGCGGTCGCGTCTTTCCTCCAGGAAGGTGAGTTCCTCCGCGGAAATCAGTGGCCGACCATCCCAGGGCTGGGTCTGCTCCGGCCGATGGTGCAGGGCGACCGAGCCGTCTGGGCTCTGCCCGATGGTGACATCCTCTGCGACATCGGCGAGCTGTTCGAGCCGGTCCCGTAGTCGGGCGCGCACTGCACGGCGGACCGTGCAGGCACGCCCGGATCCGCGTGCAGATACAAGAAAACCCGCGATCTCTCGCGGGTTTCGTTGTGGACCTGGGGGGACTCGAACCCCCGACCCCCTGCATGCCATGCAGGTGCGCTACCAGCTGCGCCACAGGCCCAGAACTGCTTCCTGACTGCTCGAAGCAACTTGAACAGAGTACTACACGGATCGCGCGCAGCACCAATCGGGACAGGCCTCCCGGGCGCGTCGCCCTAGGGTGGACGCCATGACGAACATCACCGCTGTCACGCGAGACGACTTCGAGGAATGGTCGGCCTTGTGGGCCGGCTACCTGACGTTCTACGGAGCGCAGATCGCCGACGCTGTCACGAGGCACACCTTCGACCGCATCGTCGGCGACCGCGAGATCCACGGCGCCATCGCACGCGACGACGCCGGCCACGCCATCGGCATCGTGCACTGGCTCACGCACCCGGCGACGTGGAGCGACGCCGACTACTGCTATCTCGAGGACATCTTCGTCGCCGCGGAGTCGCGCGGGTCCGGAGCCGGACGGGCGTTGATCGCCCACGTGCGCGCCTGGGCGGAGGCGCGGGGCTGCGCGAAGGTGTACTGGCTCACGCAGGAGGGCAACACCACGGCGCGGACGCTTTACGAACGCGTGGCGACGCACACCGGCTACACGCATTACCAGATCTCGCTCTGACAGGGCCGGAACAACCGCACACCCCCAGGCGTTGACATCATCGTGAGCATCCTGGACAGCGTCGTGATCGGCGCCGGTCAGGCCGGTCTCTCGGCCTCCTTCCATCTGACCCGTCTCGGCATCTCCCACGTCGTGCTCGACTCCGACGCCGAGCCCGGCGGTGCGTGGCGGCATCGGTGGGATGCTCTCACTATGCGCGACGTGCACGGCGTGGCCGAGTTGCCGGACGATGCGCCCCCTCCGCGCGACGCGCAGCGGGCGAACATCGCCGTTCCGGCATACTTCGCCGCGTATGAGCGTGAGCATCACCTTCCGGTGGTCCGCCCCGTGCGCGTCGACCGCGTGGTGGACGAGGATGGCATCCTCGTGGTGCACGCGGGGGACCGGCAATGGCGGACGCGGACGATCGTGAATGCCACGGGCACCTGGACGCATCCGTTCCTGCCGCACTACCCGGGAATGGAGACGTTCCTCGGGGAGCAGCTGCACACCGTCGACTACCCGGGTCCCGCGCACTTCGTCGGCAAGAGGGTGCTCGTCGTCGGCGGCGGGGCCTCAGCCGTCCAGTTCCTCGGAGCGCTCGCCCCGCTCACCGACACGCTCTGGGCGACCCGCACGGAGCCCGTGTGGCGAGGCGACGACTTCACCCCGGAAGCAGGGGCTGCGGCGGTCGCTCTCGTCGAGCAGCGTGTGGCGCAGGGCCTCCCGCCGCAGAGTGTGGTGAGTGTGACGGGCCTGATGCTCCGCCCGCAGGAACGCGAGGCCGAGCGACTGGGCGCCTACGCCGCACGTCGCCCGATGTTCGCTCGCATCGAGCCGGACGGCGTCCGCTGGGCCGACGGGTCGTTCGAGCGCGTCGACGTCATCCTGTGGGCGACCGGGTTCCGTCCCGCGATCGCCCACCTCGCGCCGCTGCATCTGCGCAGTGCGGCGGGCGGCATCCAGCTCGACCGACACGGACGCGGAACGACTGCGGTGCAGGATCCTCGAATCCAGCTCGTCGGCTACGGTCCGTCCGCGAGCACGATCGGAGCGAACAGGGCTGGACGCTCGGCGGCGAAGGGCGTGCAGCGAGCTCTGGCCGCGGCACCCGTCCGCACCGTGTGAGTCGTCCGGATCCTGCGCGCCCGATTCCGCGATCCGGCGACGTGTCGTCGCTACGCTGAGGGCATGATCCGCATCGTCTTCCTGGTCATCTGGCTGCTGCTGTCGGCATGGCTCGTCATCTGGACCGGCGAAGGCCTGTTCGGCATCGATCAGCGCGAGTCGATCCTGCCGTTCTCCGGCGAGGACACGCTGGGCGGACCGATCATCATCGGGGTCGCCTGGGGGCTGATCCTCACCTTCGGGAGCACGATGTCAGGCCTCGGTCGCAGTAAGAGGGTGCGGGGGGAGTCGCAGATCGGCGTGGGGCGCATCGTCGAGATCTCCCGCACCGGCCTCACCGTCAATGATGTCCCGCAGTACGACCTGTTCATCCGGGTCACCCCGAAAGCGGGGGAGGACTTCGTCGGACAGCTGCGGATGCTCGTCGACCCCAGTGATCTCGCCTCTCTCCAGATCGGACAGCCGATCCCTGTGAAGTACAGCCTCACCGACCAGGACACGGTCGAGCTCGCAGACATCACCGATCCGACTGTTCGGGACGCGATGCTGCAGTGGAGGATCGATCGCGGTCTCATCGACCCTCGTCTGGTGAAAGCGCGAACGACGGGCACGCAGGTGCCCGCGTCGGTGCTGGCGGTGCGACCGACCGGACGTCGCCTCGAGGGACAGAGCGAGCTCGAGCTGAAGGTGCTCATGGCGCCAGAAGGCGCCGCGACGTGGGAGACGGACACGACGGTGTTCGCGTATCCCGAGGCGATCTCGCGATTCCAGGTCGGCGCGCCGATCTGGGCGTTCTACCGGCGCGAGGACCCGAAGACCGTGGCCGTGACGATCGAGAAGGAGGCCGGACGATGAACATCCTCGACACACTGATCTGGTTGATCAACTTCCCGGCGGCACACGGGTACGCGATGGTGTTCATCGCCGGCTTCTCGATCCTCGGTCTGTTCGCGATGTCCGCCTCCGGTTCTGCTCCCGGCGTGTCGATACGGCGTGTCCGCGAGCGCGAAGGGCTGCTCCACGGCGAGGCGGCGACACGAGGGCAGGCGGTGGGCACCGCACGGCGCATCGTGTTCCGCATCCTCGCCTTCGTCATGCTGGCGAACCTCGTGATCGGCATCGTCAGTCTCACGGGTGTGCCGATCACGCGCGCATACATCCACGAGCACGGTCAGCCGACGACGGGCACCGTCGACGGCGACTGGGTGACGTTCACTACCTCGAGCGGTGTGGAGTACACGATCGAGAGCAACTTCTTCACCCCGGCCGTGTACCCCGATCGTGATGCCTACCTGCCCTCCGGTGAGCCGGTCGTGATCCGCTACCTCCCTGGACATCCGCAGGCCTTCGTCATCGACAGCTCGCGGGGCCCTCGCTGATCGCACCCCGAGCCGGCGTCGGTAGAGGCGCGTAGGGTGAAGACATGTCGCGAATCATCGTCTTCGGCGGCCACGGCCGCATCGCTCTGCTGCTCGCTCCTCTCCTCGTCGCCCGCGGCGACGAGGTCACATCGGTCATCCGCAACCCGGATCACGTCGCCGAGGCCGAAGAGACGGGAGCCCAGGCGCTTGTCGCTGACGTCGAGACCCTCGGCACGACCGAGCTCGCGGACATCATCCGAGGTCACGACGCGGTGGTGTGGTCGGCAGGAGCAGGCGGCGGATCCGCGGAGCGCACCTACGCGGTCGACCGCGATGCCGCGATCCGCACGATGGATGCCTCGGCCGAGGCCGGAACCGCGCGCTACGTCATGGTGTCGTGGATCGGCTCGAAGGCCGACCACGGTGTCGCGGAGGACGCGGACTTCTTCCCGTATGCCGATGCGAAGTGGGCGGCCGACGAGCACCTGCGCGGCACCGAACTCGACGGCACGATCCTCGGGCCCGGAACGCTCACGTTCGACGAGCCGACCGGGCGCATCGTCCTCGATCCCGAGGACAAGGGAGAGGTCTCCCGCGCCGATGTGGCAGCGGTGATCGCCGAGTCCGTCGCCAACCCGTCGACCTTCGGTCGCACGATCCGGTTCGGGAACGGCTCCGGCGACTCGGCGGTGCCGATCGCTGACGCCCTCAGCGCCTGACACCATGTTCCGGCGACGCGCCTGGGCGGTCGGAGCAGCGGCGATTTTGGGGCTCTGCGCACTGACGACCTCCTCGACCGCATCCGCCCAGGTCGCAGGCGGCGCTGCGGCGCCCACGGTGGCTGCCGCGACGGCTGCCGAAACCGCAGGCCCTGACGAGCGCGCCGAGATGCTGGTCGGGCGGATGACGACGGCACAGCAGGCGGCGAGCATCGTGATGGGGCACATTCCGACGACGGATGCGGCGGCATTGAGCGCCTACATGGCGCAGGGGCTCGGTGGATTCATCCTGATGGGCGCGAACATCCCGGCGACGGATGGGGAGCTCGCGGCACTCACCGCATCGCTGACGGTCGACCCCGAGCTTCCTCCGCTCATCGCGATCGACCAGGAGGGCGGCATCGTCTCGCGCCTGCCTGCCGACGAGTACGCCGCGTCGACGACTCTGAAGTCGCTGCCTGTCGCCGACACCGCTGCGGCCTTCTCCGCCAGGGCGGCGCTGGTCGCCAAGTCGGGGATCACCGTCGCCTTCGGCACGGTCGCGGATGTGACCGCCGATCCGTCGTCGTTCATCTACGGCCGAGCGCTCGGCACAGATCCGCAGTCATCGGCCGATCGGGTCGCCGCCGCCACGGCAGCCCAGGAACCCGTCGTCGCGTCGACGCTCAAGCACTTCCCCGGGCACGGTGCAGCTCCAGGCGACTCGCACCATGCGATCCCCTCGACGGTTGAGACGCTCGACGAGTGGCGCGCGAAGGATGCCGTGCCGTTCGTGGCCGGCATCGATGCCGGGGCATCTCTGCTGATGTTCGGCCATCTCGCGTACACGTCGGTGGACCCGGCACCCGCGTCGCTCTCCGCACGGTGGCACGAGATCGCCCGCGACGAGCTGGGGTTCGACGGCGTGATCGTCACCGACGACCTCGGGATGCTGCAGTCCTCAGGACTGCCCGAGTATGCCGACCCGGTGTCCAACGCGGTCACGGCGGTCGCCGCGGGGAACGACCTGGTTCTCATGATCGCCGGGTCGACAGCCGACACGGCGTCCGAGATCGTCGCAGGGATCACCGCGGCGGTCGACTCAGGGACGATCCCTGCAGAACGGCTCGCCGACGCGGCCACAAGGGTGATGGCGCTCAGGCTCCAGTCCAGTGCGGCGGGCGCCGAGTGGTCGCTGTGCGCGGAGTGCGAGCCCGCCGGCTGACGTCAGGCGCTGACTGCCACCGGCTGAGCAGAGCCGAGCCAGGCCTGCAGGAGCGCGGCGCGAAGACGCGTGCCGCGCTCGGCGAACCCGCGCTGCTGACGCACGTACTCGGCTTTGCCTTCGGCGGTCTCGATGGGTACAGGCACCACGTCCCAGGCGGAAAGATCGTAGGGGGCGGCCTGCATGTCGAGCAGCCGGATGTCGCGGGCGAGCTCGAACGCATCGAGGAGCAGCTCCCCGGGGATGAGGGGGCCGAGCTTCAGAGCCCATTTGTACAGGTCCATGCCGGCATGCAGGCAGCCGGGCTGTTCGAACAGGGGCTGATCGTCGCGTGTCAGCTCTGTGCGGTTGCGGGGTACCGCCTTGGGCGTGAAGAAGCGGAACGCGTCGAAATGCGTGCACCGCAGATCGTGGTTCTCGACGACCGCGTCCGTGCCTGCCTGTCCGAGCCGCAGGGGAACCGGATGCCGGTGCTCCTCGGCTCGATACACCATGGCCCACTCGTGCAGACCGAAGCAACCGAACTGTCCGGGGCGCGAAGCGGTGCGCCGCAGCATCCGCTCGATGAGGGCGGCGAGTTCGGACTTCTCGTTCGTGAACATCGCGGCATCCGGGACCACACTGTCGGCGTCAGCACCGGGGGAGTACCAGCGCCAGCTCAGCCGCTCGGCGGCATCCTCGAGCTGCACGCCCGCACCGGGGTGCCACCGCCGCAGCTGGGCGGGCTTGTAGTTGTAGTAAGTGAAGAGGAAGTCCCAGACCGGGTGCTTCTCGCGCCGGGATGCTCTCTCCCGGTGCGCGGAGGTCAGCGCATCCGCCCGAAGCAGGTGCGCATGCTCACGCTCCAGCCACTCGTGTCGGGGGAGAGAGGGGGCCATTGTCAGCGGAGGATGCCGGCTTCGCCGAGCAGATCGCGCAGCCCCGCGCCGTCCTCGGCGCTCACCCAAGGGGCGACGCCTTCGGAGTGCGGCTCGTGGCCCGCGCGTCCACCGGCGAGCACGGCCTCGGCGGGCAGCAGTCGACGGATCGCGACACCGGCCACCGAGTCGGGATGCTCGTCCATGAACGCCGAGTAGATCGACTCGTCGTGCTGCCCGTCGTCGCCGATGAGCAGCCACTTGACGTGCGGGAACTCCGTTGCGAGGCGTCGCAGGTTGGTGAGCTTGTGCTCGCGTCCGCTGCGGAACCAGCGGTCGTGCGTGGGGCCCCAGTCGGTGAGGAGCATGGAGCCTGCCGGGAACAGGTGGCGTCCGAGGAAGCGACGGAGCGTCGGGGCGACGTTCCATGCCCCGGTGGAGAGGTAGATCATCGGTGCGCCGGGGTGCTCGCGCAGCACCTGGTCGAGGAGCACGGCCATACCGGGAACCGGGATGCGGGCGTGCTCGTCGACGACGAAGGAGTTCCAGGCGGCGATGAAGGGGCGGGGGAGCGCGGTCACCATGACGGTGTCATCGACGTCTGACACGATGCCGAAGTGCGTCGACTCAGCCACGATGAACGCGGTGGCCTCGATGGGCTCCTGGCCTTCGACCGAGAACGTGAACGTCTGCCATCCGGGCTCGAGGTCCACGTGGACCACAGAGTCGATCACGCCTCCGCGGTCGGCGATGACGTGGTGCACGGAATCACCGATCCGCACGGCCACCTTCGCGAAGCTGACGGGGATCCCGACGAAGCTCCGCCAGCCGCGCACGCTCGCCGGTTCTCCGTCTTTCGTACTGCGCTGCGGCGGAACGATCAGCACGCGTCCGACGACGCGCACCCATCCAGGACCGCCATAGCCGGGGAACGGGAGGATGGTCGCGGTGCGACCTCGACGGCGCGCTCGCTTCTCGCGCCACACGTGGAGGCGGTGTTCGAGGCGCGCGAAACAGTGGATCCGGGGCGCCGGGGGTGACGAAGCCATTGCTTCAGTCTTTCACGTCGGTCGCGTCCTCCGTGTCGGAGATGTCGAGGTGACGAGCCTCGAGCCGCGAGAGCACCTTCTTCGCGATGAACACCGCGAGCAGGAACAGGGCGATGATGCCCACGAAGATGTAGCCCGCGTAGTGCACGCGGTCGGCCAGCTCGTCGAAGCTCCCGGCGGCGAGAGACGTGATGCTCACGTACGCCGTGGCCCAGATCAGGCAGGCGGGCGCCGTCCACGCGAGGAAGCGGCGATACGAGTAGTGGCTCATGCCCACGGTGAGGGGGACGAGCGAATGCAGCACGGGGAGGAAGCGCGAGAGGAAGATGGCGATGCCGCCTCGGCGGGCGAGATACCGCTCCGCGCGTATCCAGTTCGCCTCACCGACCCGACGCCCGACCCAGGATGCGCGGATGTGTGGACCGATCCAGCGTCCGAGCCAGAATCCGATGCTCTCGCCGATCAGAGCACCGACCACGACGGCGATGACCATCGCCACCGCCTCGGGCAGGCTGGTGATGCCGATCGAGGCGACGAGGACGACCGTGTCGCCGGGGAACACCAGGCCGATCAGGACGCTGGTCTCCAGCATGACCGCGACCCCGGCAACGAGAGTCCGAGCGACCGGGTCGATCGATCGCATGAACTCGATCAGCCACGGCACCAGGTCGTCCACACCTTGAGAATACGGGAGGTACCGCGGCCTAGGCTGAGAACGTGCCCGAACGTCTGAGCCCCCGCGTCCTGGCGGACCGGGTGGATCCCGCAGCGCTCTTCCTCGCGCTCGAACGGGTGGAGCCTGACGTCTTCTGGCTCGACGCCGGTGCTGCCGCAGCCGAGGGGTGGAGCTTCATCGGAACCGGAGAGCCGTCCGCGTTCCCCGACGACGTTCGGTTGGATGCGTCTGCGGGGGACCAGCATGCCGCGGCCGGCGATGTCGCGCATCCTCCGCTGCGAGGTGGCTGGGTCGGCTGGTACGACTACGAGACCGGTGCCCGGGGCGCAGGGGCCCCGGTATCCGATTCCGGCCAGTCCGCAGGTGGTGCCTGGGTGCGCATCACCCGCTTCGCCGCGTTCGACCACTCGACAGGTCACGTCTGGGCCTGCGCAGCGGAGCGCGACCTCGACGAATGGGCGGGATTCGTCACGGAGCAAGGCTCGATGGACGTGCAGGGTGCCCCCGCGCTCGCCGCTTCGCCGCGGCGAGCGGACGCCAGGCACACCCCCGACGAATATGCGGCCCTCATCGAACGGTGTCGCGACCTGATCCGCGCCGGGATCGCCTACCAGCTCTGCCTGACCACCCGGTTCACGGTTCCCGGGCAGCACGATCCCGTATCCGTCTACCGTCGGCTGAGATCCGCGACCCCCGCCCACCACGGAGGTTTCGTGCGGATCGGCGGACGATCTCTGCTCAGCGCGAGCCCGGAGCAGTTCCTGCACGCCGAAGGCGGAATCATCCGCACCCGTCCCATCAAGGGGACGCGACCGCGCAGCGACGACCCGGAGCAGGATGCCGTCCTCGCCGCGGAGCTTGCGACCGACGTCAAGGAGCGCGCCGAGAACGTCATGATCGTCGATCTCATGCGCAACGACCTCTCACGGGTGTGCGAGCCGGGGTCGATCCGCGTCGACGCGCTGTGGGCGGTCGAGAGCTATCCGGCCGTCCACCAGCTCGTCAGCACCGTGAGCGGCACGGCGGCCGTCGGCACCACGGCGGGCGCGCTGTTCGCGGCATCCTTCCCCGCCGGGAGCATGACCGGCGCCCCCAAGCTGTCGGCGATGACCCGGCTGCACGAACTCGAGGGCGGCCCCCGAGGGGTCTACGCCGGATGCTTCGGATACATCGGCGACGACGGCTCGCTCGACCTGGCGATGGTCATTCGCAGCATCGTCATCGACGCGGAGAGCGCGGTGATCGGAGCGGGCGGCGGGATCACGTGGCGGTCGGTCGCGGCATCCGAGGTCGCGGAGGTGGCGACGAAGGCGCGGGCACCCCTTGCGGCCCTCGGCGCGGAAATGCCTGCGGCCTGGGCTTCCGATATCCTGAACTGATCCCCTTTTCCCTTCAGATTGGTCGTGCGTTCGTTGTCTGAGAACCTGTCCACCTCTCCCGTCGACGAGGAGACCTCCTCGGCGCACGCTATCCAGGCCAAGTGGCAGAAGTACTGGGCGGAGAACGAGACGTTCCTCACGGGCGGCGACGACGACAAGCGGCCGCGCCGCTACGTGCTGGCGATGTTCCCGTACCCCTCCGGCGACCTGCACATGGGACACGCCGAGAACTACCTCTACTCCGACATCGTGGCCCGTTTCTGGCGCCACCGCGGGCACAACGTGCTCAATCCGATCGGCTGGGACTCCTTCGGTCTGCCGGCCGAGAATGCGGCGATCCGCCAGGGCGCCGACCCGCGCGAGTGGACCTACCAGAACATCGCCCAGCAGAAGCAGGCGTTCCAGAACTACGGCGTCTCGTTCGACTGGTCGCGCGTGCTGCACACCTCCGACCCCGAGTACTACCGCTGGAACCAGTGGCTGTTCCTGAAGCTGCACGAGCGAGGCCTGGCGTACCGCAAGAAGAGCGCCGTCAACTGGTGCCCGAACGACCAGACGGTGCTCGCGAACGAGCAGGTCGTCGACGGACGCTGCGATCGCTGCGGCGCCGAGGTCGTGAAGAAGAAGCTCACCCAGTGGTACTTCAAGATCACGGATTACGCCGACCGCCTGCTCGATGACCTGAACCAGCTCGAGGGCTTCTGGCCGCACAAGGTGCTGCAGATGCAGCGCAACTGGATCGGCCGCTCGGTCGGTGCCGACGTGGACTTCCGCATCGAAGGCCGCGACGAGCCGGTCACGGTGTTCTCGACGCGTCCCGACACGCTGCACGGTGCGACGTTCTTCGTGGTGGCGCCGGACTCTGATCTGGCGAGCGAGCTCGCGAAGGATGCTCCCGTCGAGGTGCGCGAGCGCTTCGAGAAGTACCTGGGCGATGTGCAGAAGACCACCGACGTCGACCGTCAGGCGACCGACCGCCCGAAGACCGGCGTCTTCCTCGAGCGATTCGCGATCAACCCGGTCAACGGCGAGAAGCTGCCTGTGTGGGCCGCGGACTACGTGCTGGCCGACTACGGCCATGGCGCGGTCATGGCCGTGCCCGCGCACGACCAGCGCGACCTCGACTTCGCCCGTGCGTTCGATCTGCCGGTCAAGGTCGTCGTCGACACGACGGCGCCGATCACCGGTGCGATGCCGGTCATCGAGGTCGACGACGAGGGTGTGCCGATCGACACGGGGGCCGCTCTCGACGAGCAGAACCCGGCATCCACCGGTATCGCCCTGACGGGTGAGGGCCGGATGATCAACTCCGGCGCGCTGAACGGACTGTCGAAGCGCAACGCGATCGCCCGTGCGATCGAGCAGCTCGAAGCGTCGGGAACCGGTCGCGCGGCGAAGAACTATCGCCTCCGCGACTGGCTGATCTCGCGCCAGCGCTTCTGGGGCACGCCCATCCCGATGCTGCATGCCGAAGACGGCCGGATCATCCCGGTGCCCGAGGACCAACTGCCGGTGAAGCTGCCCAGTGTCGAGGGACTCGACCTGAAGCCCAAGGGCTCGTCGCCGCTGGGCGCAGCCGAGAGCTGGGTGCGCACGGTGGATGCCGCGAGCGGCGACCCCGTGCTGCGTGACCCCGACACCATGGACACGTTCGTGGACAGCTCGTGGTACTTCCTGCGCTTCCTCTCGCCGAACAGCGACACCGTGGCGTTCGACCCGGCTCAGGCCGCCCGCTGGTCGCCGGTCGACTCCTACATCGGCGGGGTCGAGCACGCCATCCTGCACCTGCTCTATGCGCGCTTCATCACCAAGGTCCTGTTCGACATGGGTCTGATCGACTTCACGGAGCCGTTCTCGAACCTGATCAACCAGGGGATGGTCCTGCTCGACGGCGCGAAGATGTCGAAGAGCAAGGGCAACCTGGTGCTGTTCGAGGAAGAGCTCGACGCGTACGGCGCTGACGCGCTGCGCGTGGGACTCGCGTTCGCGGGTCCGGTGGAGGACGACAAGGACTGGGCCGACGTCTCGACGACCGGCGCGCAGAAGTTCCTCGCCCGCGCGATGCGCGTCGCCCGTGAGGTGGCGTCTCCCGTCGACGTGGTGTTCGCCGGGGGAGATGCAGCGCTGCGCCGTGCCACGCACAAGCTGCTCGCCGATGCTCCGTCCCTCGTCGAGCAGACGAAGTTCAACGTGCTGGTCGCACGCCTGATGGAGCTGGTGAACGTCACCCGCAAGACCATCGACGGCGCTGCGGGTGCTGCCGACCCCGCTGTCCGCGAGGCCGCCGAGACCGTCGCCGTGATGCTCGACCTCATCGCGCCGCACACCGCGGAGGAGATCTGGGAGATCCTCGGTCACGAGCCTTCGGTGGGCCTCGTCACCTGGCGTTCGGCCGACCCTGCGCTGCTCGTCGAAGACACCGTGACGGCTGTCGTGCAGGTGGGCGGCAAGGTCCGCGCCCAGCTCGAGGTGCCCGCGCGCATCGGCGAGGCCGAGCTCGAGGAGCTGGCACGCGCCGACGAGCGCGTGATCCGTTCGATCGGTGACCGCGAGATCGTCAAGGTGGTCGTGCGCGCCCCCAAGATCGTCAGCATCGTCGTCAAGGGTTGACCGCCCGCGTCGTCGCAGACGACGCACCGGCTCTGCACATCAGGCCGCCCGTGGGGGTTCTCCCCGTCGGGCGGCCTGACGCGTGAGGGGCATACGATTACTCGCTTAGCGTTGCGGGATGCCCGAAACCGCCGCTCCGTCGCATCCGCCGCGCCGGTTGCGATTGGGCGTCGGCGCTGCGATCGTGCTGGCGCTCGTCGTGCTGTCGGCGGCCGTCGGACTCGGGCTGATGCGAGGGCAGGCGGCGCCGACCGAATCGGTGCCGCTGGCCACCGATGCAGCGGCGGGCGGCGGCTCCTCGGGAGAGCTCTACGTCCATGTGCTCGGCGCCGTCGAGCATCCGGGGCTCTACGTTCTCGAACTCGACTCTCGACTGGTCGATGCGGTGGCGGCTGCGGGTGGAACCACCGACGCCGCCGACCTCACCGCGATCAACCTCGCGCGTGTGCTCGCCGATGGCGAGCAGATCATCGTGCCGACGGTCGGCGCGGTCGCGGACGGGCCGGGGGCTGTGGCGCCCTCCGACGATCGCATCGATCTGAACACGGCAGACCAGGCAGCGCTCGAGACGCTGCCGCGCATCGGTCCCGCGCTGGCCGAGCGGATCATCGCCTGGCGCGACGAGAACGGGAGGTTTCAGTCCGTCGACGACCTCCTTGCGGTGCCAGGCATCGGCGAGAAGCTGCTCGCCGGCATCCGCGATGGTGTGCGGGTGTGAGGTGCGACATGCGTCTTCTGCCGGAATACCGGCGGATGCTCGTTTCGATAGGCTCCGCCCATGACGTTGCATCGAACTCGTGCATTCTCCCGCCATGCCGCCCTCGTTGTCGGCGCTCTTCTCGTGCTCGTGGGGGTCACCGCGTGCGCGGCCGACGGCGGACCTGGCGATGGCGGCTCCAGTGCGGAAGCCGCAGCGACGGAGACGCCCACCGCGACTCCGACGGAGGAGGCATCGAGTGCGGCAGACGATGAGGTGACGTGCAATGCGTTCGGTGACGTGCAGACGATCCTGCACAACGCACGGGCTGCGTTCTACGACGAGCGCATGACCGAGCGAGAGCTGGATGGCTGGACTGCGCTCGCATCGCGCGTGCTCGGCAACATCCCCGCGGCGGACGACGGACGCGTCTCCGACGCTCTCGCAGCCGTCAAGGAAGCCGTGCCCGCAGTGCAGGCACCCCTGGGGCCGAGCAACATCCTTTCGCGCGAGTGGGACGTTCCCGGGGCTGAACTGCTGGCAGCCTGCGAAGCCGCAGGATTCCCCGTCATCACCAACGGGTTCATCGGAGGCTGAGCCACCACCGCACGGCTCGGTCGTCGCCGCTGCACGCCAGGACGCCGCGGTGCGACAAACGGCCGAGCATGACGCGAGTGACCGCGAGCCGCGACGTTACGCCACCGTCAGCGGTGAAGCGATGCGGCGCGACTCGAGGATCCTGCGTCGCTCAGGACCGCGCGTGCGGCACGTTCCCCCGATGCGAGGGCGCCTTGAATCGACGCGGTGTCGCGGTGGTCGCCTGCGACGTACAGCCGCTCGGCGTAGCGCGGCGACCGTGCTGCACCCAGGGGCGCCGGTTGGGCCGGGAGCGCATCGGCGATGTCGTCGCGCCGGATCAGCTCCCACGCGCTGATGTCCGCACCCCAGATCTCACTCAGGTGGCGTCGGACCTCGTTCTCCTCGGCGGGATCAGTGCCGCGCGGCAGCAGGCAGGTCGCGGCGATGAGGTGGCGTCCTGCCGGGGCGTACGAGGGCACGGTGCGCGTCATCACAACGGTGTTCACCACGGGGCCTCGGCCTCGGCCGTCGACGGTCAGCAACGCGGATGCGGTCGGAGGTTCGGCGGCGGCGAACCACCACGTCTGCAGACCGTTCATCGCCGGACGGGCGAGCCCGGTGAGGTCGGTGACCGCATCGGGACCGACGGCGACGACCACCCGAGCCGCATTGACGGAGTCGCCCTCGCTCACCTCAACCCTGATCTCCTCTCCGCGCGCCGAAATCCTTTCCGCGCCCGCACCGAGACGGATGTCAGCACCCGCTGCGCGTGCGTGCGCGGCGAGCTGCTCCGGGACCGCGGCAATGCCTTGCGCGGGAAGGCCGGGGCGGCCGAGCGCGAAGTACCGCACGAGCAGCCGGGCGAATGCGTTCGACGTCTCGCCACGGCTCTCCGCCAGGACCCCGGCGAGGAACGGCTCGAGCACGGCGGTGCGGAGCGGACCGCTGAGGCCCACGGCATCCCATGCCTCGCGCACGGCGACATCGTTGCGGGCGAGACGCGAGAGCGGATGCACCAATGCCGGCGCGACCCAGCGTGCCAGTGCGACGGCATCCCGAGTATTGACCAGGCCGCTGCGCAGCGAAGCCGCGATTGACAGGGGGTATCGGAGCGGATGCCGCAGCTCGGCCATCCCCTCCGCAGTGCGGACCCGCACACCCACCGGGAAGCTTCCCAGGGCGAGCGCGTCGAGATCGACGCTGCGACGGAGTGCGGGATAGGCCGGGTTGAGCACCTGGAACCCGCGATCCAGTCGGAAACCATCGACGATGTCGGTGCGCTGGCGCCCTCCGACCGCGTCCGTGGCCTCGAGCACGACGACATCGAGTCCGCGCGCGGAGAGAAGCCCGGCGCAGCGGAGCCCCGCGAGTCCGGCGCCGATCACGATCACGTCATGCATTGGCGACGACCTCCGCTCGGCGGATCGCCGCAGCGCGCCGACCAATCGACGCGATCACCGGATTGCGCAGCGTCCGCTCCATGGCACCAGCGTACGACGGGATGCCGGTGGGCGGACGCTCGCGCGCAGGCGCCTACTCCGCCGACATGCAGGCCGAGGTGAGTGTCATCCGGACGAGCCCGTCGATGCTCGTCGTATCGCGGATGGTCATGCGTGCCACGGGGGCTGTCTCGCTGTACCTGATGTCCTCTTGCATCGCCTTATCCGACTCATACCCGGCGTCGTCCCAGACGCCGAGGATCCGAGCGACCGATCTCGCGTTGTCGTCTGTGCGGAAGTCGAGGTCCACGTGGTGCTGCATGCCCGATCCCTCGGTGCAGGGAACGGGGTTCGGAATCGCTGCCGATGCACCGATCGTGGCACCCGCCGCATCGATGGGAGTCCCCGCGGTCACGGCGAACGAGTCATCGAGGAGCCGACGGATCTCCGCGTCCACCTCGGTCGGTGTGAGAACCTCCGCCGGCTCGGTCGGTTCCGAGGGCTCCGTACGAGCGCTCAGGCTTGTATTCGCGTACCCGCAGCTCGGCCGGCGGTCGACGATCACCGGGAGCTCGAGTGTGACGCGGTTGCCAGCCGGATCCGGTCGGTACTCCACGATCAGTGCCTTGCCGTCCACAGCCGCTCCGTAGTCACCCGCAGCGAACGGCTGGTGCGCGTTGTTCCCCGAGGTTCGCGCCATCGGGGAGGCGACGATCGGACCGTCCTGCCGGTAGACCGTTCCCCTCGATCCCATCAGCAACGAACGCTCGACCACGACGTATCCGGTGTCGCAACCATCGTCGGTCAGCGTCGTCATCGTGACGTCGATGCTCCACAGCGTGGAGAATCCCGCTCCGAGGACAGCGACGGCCGCGCCGAGGACCCCGAGGATCTTGAACGGCAACATCCAGGTCGGTGACGAGACCCTCAACAAGCCCATCACGAGCGCGACGGACGCGATGAGCACGGATGCGCTGAGGAGGATCTGGTCGTCGAGCGGGCCGATGAGTACGGATGCGGTGCCCACGGAGAACCAGTCGACGGCGATGACCGCGACCGCGACCACGGTCGCACATGCGAACATCCAGCCTGCGATTCGGACCAGCCGTCGCTGGGAGCGGTCGGAGATCTGCATCACCTTCGAAGCCTACGGCGCGCACAGATCCGTCGACGCCGTACTCAGCAGTCTCTCGGCCAGGACATCTCGGGTCCACACATGGGTGTCGAATAGCTGGAGAGCTGCACCGCTCGTGGTGGCGCGCTCCGCTTCTGCACATCGGGAGGCGTAGAACGTCTGTCCACGGTCGTTGGCTCTCTGTCGGGGAGGCTGCTGCGGGTGCCCTTAGGTTGCCCTGATGCGAGGGTCCGCGAAGAGTACGAGCGTCCGGGGGATTTTCGCCGTCGTGATGCCTGACGGCGTGCGCGGGTGAGGCGCGATCTGCGCCTCCTGCCCGTTGCCGGGGGAGTCTGGGGGGTCGCTCTCCTGTGCGTCTTCGTCCCTGCTGCGGCGGGGTGGTGCGCGCTCGTGGGTGCGTTCGGTGCGGTCATCGTGTGTACGGTCCTGCTGAGACGTGCAGACCGAGTCGCGTCGCGGGCAGCTCTGATGGTGGTCGTGTTCGCCGCGGTCGCGGCGGTCGCGCTCACTGCGATGTCGTCGCTGCCGGGGCGTGACGGCGCCGCGTCGTGGGACGGTCGCGTGGTGGAGGTGACGGGGGAGGTCACCTCGTCGGCGTCGCTCGGCCGGGACGGGCGCCTGTGGGTGGAGGTGCAGCTCACGGGGATCGGGTCGCCGGGGGCGGTGCGGGCCGCCTCGGCGCCGGTGCGGATCGGGATCGATCCGGCTGATGGGTTCGATCTCGGTGCGGCTGTCCGGGTGACGGGAGAGGCTGCGGCGACGGATTCGGGGGAGAGGTCGGCACTCGTCGTGTTCGCGAGCAGCGCGTCGGTCGAGGCTCCCGCGTCGGGGGTGTTCGCGGTGGCGGCTGATGTCCGGGGCGCGTTCATCGAGCGCTCATCGCGGCTCCCCGAGCCCGGAGCCGGTTTGCTCCCCGGCCTTGCGGTCGGCGATACCCGCGCGGTGTCGACGGAACTGAGTGACGACATGCGCACGAGCGGACTCAGCCATCTGACCGCGGTCAGCGGAGCGAACTGCGCGATCGTCGTCGGCGCCGCGTTCTGGTTCGCAGCGCTGTGCGGAGCGGGTCGTGCGACAAGAGTCGTGGCGGCAGCCGTCGTGCTCGCCGGGTTCGTCGTGCTCGTCACACCGGAGCCGAGCGTGATCCGCGCCGCGGTGATGGCCGGGGTCGCGATGCTCTCCCTGCTGCTCGGGCGTCCGAGTGCGGGGGCCGGGATGCTCTCGCTCAGCGCCGTCGGCATCCTGATCGCCGATCCCTGGCTCGCCTCGACGCCGGGGTTCGCGCTGTCGGTCGCCGCCTCCGGCGCGCTGATCATGCTCTCGCCGTCGCTGACTCGAGGCCTCGCGCGGTGGATGCCGCAGCCACTGGCACTCGCGATCGCCGTGCCGACCGCCGCGCAGCTGGTCTGCGGGCCGGTGATCGCTCTCTTCGCAGAACAGCAGTCGCTCGTCGGACTCGTGGCGAATCTGCTGGCTGCGCCGGCTGCACCGATCGCCACGATCATCGGGCTGCTCGCCTGTCTCACGGCGCCGGTTCCTGTGGTCGCCGACCTCCTGGCTGCGTCCGCGTGGCTGCCCGCCGCGTGGATCGCCGAGACAGCGACCCTCACGGCGAGGCTGCCGTTCGCGCAGATCGTGATGGATCCCGGCATCGCCAGTGCCGCGCTCGTCACTGTGGTGAGCGGCGCGGTCGGGGTCATCCTCGTGGACGGGTTCCGCAGGGCGAAGGTCGTCCGTGGCGTGGCCTCAGCCATTCTCGCGATCGTGCTCGCCCTGGGTGGCGCCCACGTCGCCCTGAACGGACCGCTGGCGAGTGCGACCAACCCGGACGGCTGGTCGGTCGCCGCGTGTGACGTCGGCCAGGGAGATGCCCTCGTCATCAGATCGGAGGAGCGCATCGCGCTGATCGACACCGGCCCCGCCCCTGAGCCTTTGGCGGCCTGCCTTCGGGCGCTCGGCATCGATCGGATCGATCTGCTCGTGCTCACTCACTTCGATCTCGATCACGTGGGCGGCGTCGAGACCGTGCGGGGGCGAGTAGACACGGTTCTGCACGGGCCTACGGGCGAGAGCGGCGACGAGACGATGCTGCAGCGCCTCGCCGAGGGCGGGGCGACGGTGACTGCGGCGACCGCGGGGCTGCACGGCGAGCTCGGAGCGGCATCATGGCAGGTGCTCTGGCCGCAGCGCGGATCCACCGTCTTTCCACCGGGAAACGACCAGAGCGTGGTGCTCGAAGTCGGAGGTGGCGAGGTGCCGCGCTCGCTCTTCCTCGGAGACCTGTCGGCAGAGGCGCAGCGGATGCTGTCGCGTACCGCGCACATTCGGGGAAGCTTCGCGGTGGTCAAGGTCGCGCATCATGGGAGCGCCGATCAGGATGCCCAGCTCTACGTCGACCTGCATCCGATCGTGGCGCTGTTCAGCGCCGGCGTGGACAACGACTACGGCCATCCGCGCGCTGAGACACTCGCCTCTCTCGCGGCCACCGGTGCGCGCGTGCTGAGGACCGATCAACAGGGGCGGCTCCTCGTCGGACTCGAAGACGGCGCACTGCAGCTCTGGACCGAGAAGCAGCCGCCGTGACCGCGAGATCGACGTCGGCGGCCCCCGGTAGGCTGAGAACATGGCTGCTTCTCGTACCCCTTCCCGTGGCGGTGCGAAGACGGCCAAGGTCGCGCAGGTCTCGTGGCGAGAGCCCCGCCCCGCACCCGTCGTCCTGGTCTTCGGGCCCGAAGAGGTCTGCGCGGAGCGCGCGATCGCCGGGGTCCGCGACTACCTCCGCGCCGAAGATCCGGCGCTCGAGATCACCGACGTCCGCGCCGACGACTACGCGCCGGGCACGCTCCTCTCGCTCACCTCGCCGTCGCTCTTCGGCGAGCCGCGTCTCGTGCGTGTCTCGGGAGTCGAGAAGTGCTCGGATGCCTTCCTGCAAGAGGCCGTGTCATACCTCGATCACCCCCAGGAGGGCGCCACCGTCATCCTTCGGCACACCGGTGCCAGCGTCCGCGGCAAGAAGCTGCTCGACGCACTGCGCGCCGGCACGGGCGACGGCATCGAGATCCCGTGCCCCGCGATCAAGCGCGACGGTGATCGGGTCGACTTCGCGGCGGGAGAGTTCACAGCGGCCAAGAAGCGCATCGCGCCCCCTGCGCTGCGTGCTCTGGTGTCGGCGTTCGCCGACGACCTCACCGAACTCGCGGCCGCATGCCAGCAGCTGATCAACGACGTCGAGGGCGACATCACCGAAGACGTCGTCACCAAGTACTACGGCGGGCGTGTCGAGGTGTCGGCGTTCGTCGTCGCCGATACGGCCATCGCGGGGCGCTACGGCGAGGCCCTCGTCGCGCTGCGGCACGCACTCGCCTCGGGAGCCGATCCCGTGCCGATGGTGGCCGCCTTCGCGATGAAGCTGCGCACCATGGCGCGCGTCGCGGGCAATCGCGAACCCAGCCGCCAGCTCGCGCAGCGCCTCGGCATGAAGGACTGGCAGGTCGACCGTGCGAAGCGCGATCTCGCCGGATGGAATGAGCGCTCCCTCGGCATGGCCATCCAGGCCACGGCCCGCGCAGACGCCGAGGTCAAGGGTGCATCGCGCGATCCGATCTTCGCCCTCGAGCGCATGCTCACGGTCATCGCCACTCGGCAGCCGTTCGGAGAGTGAACCTCGTCGCCCTCCGGGGTGGCGCCCTCGCGCTGCGACACCGCTCGACCGTGAATTCGTTGTGGACCCGGGGCGCACGCGAAAGAGCCCGCCCCGCGAACGGGACGGGCTCTTGTCGCACCCTCAAGCGGGGGATCGGCTCAGAGAGCGGAAACCTGCTTGGCGATGGAGGACTTGCGGTTCGCAGCCTGGTTCTGGTGGATGACACCCTTGCTGACGGCCTTGTCGAGCTTGCGGGAAGCAGCCTTCAGAGCAGCCTCGGCTGCAGCCTTGTCACCGGAGACGACAGCGGCGCGCGTCGCGCGGATGTGCGTCTTCAGCTCGCTCTTCACGGCCTTGTTGCGCTCGTGAGCCTTGTCGTTGGTCTTGTTGCGCTTGATCTGCGACTTGATGTTTGCCACGTGTGGACGCTTTCTGTACGGAGTTGTTAGGAAATGCCGGCAGAAGAAGAGGGCTTCCACGCGGCGGTCGTGAGGGAAGAACCCACACGCAAGCCAAGAACCAACTCTACCAGCATCAGGGCGTTTCGCCCTAAACGGTGCGCGGGCCGTGTGCGACGACAGCAACGACACGCGGCGGCGACATCGAGACTCGGTCGCGCACGGGACGGCACCGGGTGCACAATCATCACTATCCCGACATCCTCGTCGAGACATCGACGTCAAGGAGCGCCATGACTTCTGCCCTCCCGCCCTGCTCCCGCGCGACAGCGACGACCCCGCAGGCAGCGCAGAGGTGAGCGCCCTGAAGAAGGTCGGCGCGCGATGGATGACGGTGTTCACCCTCGCGTGGCTGGCGATCTGGACGGTGCAGCTGACCCCCGTGCAGCTGCTCCTTCCGCTGCAGCTCAACACCTCGGACGACGACTGGATCAGCGGGGTCGTCTCCTCCGGTTTCGTGCTGGGCATCGGTGGACTCGCGGGCATCATCGCCGGGCCCGTCGCGGGCGCGCTCTCCGACCGTGCCGGTGTCGGCAGGCGTCGGCGGCGCCCCTGGGCGATCGGCGGGGTCCTCCTCACTGCTGTGTTCCTCGTCGTCACCGGGTTCAGCGAGGGCCCCTGGGCCGTCGGAGGAGCCTGGGTCGGGGTGACGATCGGTGTGGCCGTGTCGTCGGCCGCGTTCACCGCCCTGATCGCCGATCAGCTTCCTGCGACGCAGCGCGGTGCGGCATCCGCAGCCGTGGGCTCGAGCCAGGCGGTCGGAATCGTGCTCGGCGTCGGGCTCGTCGTGCTACTCGGCCTCGGGATCCGCGACGGCTACCTGCTGCTCGCCGCGGTGATCGCGGTGTTCGGCACGGGGGCCGCTCTGATCCTGCCCGATCCGCCCGCCCCGATCGAGGCGGCATCCGTCGACCACGCGCCGGTCGACAAGGATCGTCGGCTCCTGGCATCCCTGCGCGATCGGGATTTCGCCTGGATGCTGTGGGGGCGCCTGGTCACCAACGTCGGCAACGCGCTCGGAACGGCTCTGTTCCTCTTCTTCCTGCTCCACGGCCTGCACCAGGAGACGGTCGTCGCGCAGGACAACCTGCTGCTGCTGATCGTCGTCTACACGCTGTTCGTCGTGCTCGCGTCGGTGCTCACCGGCATCGTGTCCGACCGCACCGGCAACAGGCGCACCCTCACGATCCTGGCAACGCTCGTGCAGGCCTCGTCGGGCGTCGTGATCGCCGTCGTGCCGACCTTCGAGGCGACCATGATCGCTGCAGCCCTCATGGGGCTCGGCTACGGAGCGTTCTCGACCGTCGGCCTGGCCTTCGCCGCCGACCTGCTGCCGGATGAGAAGGACCACGCCCGCGACCTCGGGATCGTCAACGTGACGGCCGCTCTCGGCCAGCTGATCGGTCCGGTGCTCGGTGCGGGCCTCGTGGCGCTCGTCGGCGGCTTCTGGCTCGTGTTCGTCGCAGCTGCAGTGCTCTCGCTCGTCGGCGGCGCGCTCACCGCTCTGGCGCGACAGCCCGCTCGTCAGAACCAGGATCACCGTCTGTCTCAGGACCAGGCTCCGTCTCGGGAGCCGTGACCCCCGCCTCTATCGTCGCGACGGCCAGCCGGACGACGGCATTGAAGACATGCGGTCGCATCGCCGTCACGAGGTGCGTCGTGCGAGGGACGACGATGAGCTCGGAGTGCGGTGCGAGCCGCTGGAACAGCGCCTCGTTCACCCGCAGCTGGTCCCACTGACCGTTGACGAACCACAGCGGCACCCCGATGCGTCCGACCGCCGTCGCGAGGTCCAGCGCCGAGAGGTTGCGCAGCGCGGTGTCCTGCGTGTCGAGCGCATAGCCGCCGGCCGCGAAGTCGGAGCGCGTCTCTTCGGGGATCGTCGCCTCGAGGATGCGCTTCGTGATCCACATCCCGCGATCGGGCAGACGATCCACTGCTCTCGCGATGACTCGGTAGGCGGCGAGACCCGCACCGCGGGGGAGCGAGGTGCACGATGCCGCGATGAGCCCTGCCACCGGCGGTGTCTGCGCACCGCCGACATAGGCGAGCGACAGCAGGCCGCCCATCGAGTGCCCCACGAGCAGTACGGGCCCGCGCGTCGCGGCGTCGCGCACGGCGGCGTCAATCGTGTGCAGCGCCTCGTGCAGAGTGAAGTCCTCCGCCATCCGGGTTCCGTGACCCGGAAGATCGACGGCGACCGCGGGGATGCCCTGCTCCTCGAGGAACGCGAGCTGCGATCGCCACATGGTCGCGGACGTGCGGATGCCATGCACGAAGACGATCTGGACGCTCACGCGTTCAGCATAGAGAAAGCGGGGTCGGTGGATGAACCACCGACCCCGCTTCAGGAAGAACTGATCGAGTCAGCCTTCGCAGGAATTACTTCTCGTATCCCACGTTCTCCACCGGCGTGATGCCGAAGAGGTCGAGACCCACGTAGGGCTCGGGCGTGAGGTTGGCGAGGCCTTCCTTGACGGTCCAGATCTCCGGGCCGTTGAGGACCGGGATGATGCCCCAGGTCTTCGCGAAGATCTCGGACTCCATCTCCATGGCCTTCTTGGTCTGCTCGACCGGGTCGGAGATCGTCTCGAGCTCCTCGTGGATCATCTTGTCGATCTCCTCGGTGCCGGTGCCCGACAGGTTCAGGCCGCTGTCCGAGCAGTACAGCTGGCAGAACCAGGCAGCACCGAACGGGTCGGACGACGTGAAGTTGAGGAAGAAGATGTCACCGTTCTGCGTGGTGTAGTCCTCGGCGAAGTCGGCGGACGGACGGGTGTCGATCGTCACCTCGACGCCGACCTCCTTCAGCTGTGCCTGCACCGCGAGCGAACGAGCGCGTGCGGTCTCGGTGTCGGAGTGAACCGGGAAGACCAGCGACAGACGCTCGCCGTCCTTCTCGCGGATGCCGTCGGCACCGGCGACCCAGCCGGCCTCATCGAGGAGCTTGTTGGCACCCTCGGTGTCGCCGTCCTTGCGGCCGGCCTCTTCCAGCGCGTTCACGTAGTCAGGCTGGAACGCGAACAGTGTGAGGGACCCTGCGGGCTCCTCGGTGTAGTTCAGACCGTTGAAGACGATCTCCTTGACCTGCTCGATGCTGATCGCCTCGAAGACGGCCTTGCGGACCTCGAGGTCTGCCAGCACGGGGTTCGTCGAGTTCAGTGTGAAGATCGCGTTGGCCGTGGCCTGACCCTTGTAGGTCTTGACGCCCTCGAGGCCCTCGACCTGTGCGAGCAGCTCTGCGCTGCCGGTCTCGGCCATGTCGACCTCGCCGTTGCGCAGGGCGTTGACCGCCGCGGTCGGCTCCATCTGGATGAAGGAGACCTTGTCGAGCAGCGGAGCGTTGCCCCACCACTTCTCGTTCGGGACGAGAGTGACGACGCCGCCGGTCTTGTCGAAGTTGTCGATCGTGTACGGGCCAGCGCCCCACTCCGGGTGCCAGTCGCCGAGGAAGGCGGTGTTGAAGAGCTCAGGCGTGTTGACAGCCGGGTGCAGAAGCTGCGAGTAGACCATCTCGGGCCAGGCGAACTCGCCCTTGAAGGTCACGATGACGTCGCGGTCGTTCTCGCCGGCCTCGACGGACTCGATCTCCTTCCAGCCGTCGGTCGCGTTCGGCTGGTATTCCTCGTTCTCGCCGCTGTTGGCTTCCCAGGTGGCCTTGAACGCGGTGACGTCGATCGGTGTGCCGTCGTTCCAGACAGCCTTCTCGTTGACCTTGAAGTGCAGGACGGTCTTGCCGTCTTCGACACCGAAGGAGTAGTCGTCGAGGTACGCGTCGTTCTTCTTGACGGTGCCGTCAGGATCCATGAGCAGGATCTGCGGGCGGAACCACGTGCCGACCTGGGTGACGCGAGCGTCGCCGTCGCTGTGGAAGTAGTTCAGCTGCTCGGCGATGTTCGAGATGGGGATGCGGAGTTCGCCGCCCTCTGCGAGGTTCTCGCGGGGCTGCGGGTTGTAGTCCGCGCCCTCGACCGTCTGAGCTTCGCTTTCGCCGCTGTTGCCGCCGCCGTTGCCTGCCGGTGCACACCCGCTCATGACGAGTGCGAAGGCGGCGCCGAGAGCAGCGATGCCCATCAGCTTCTGATGCCGTTTCATGGTACTCCTTAGTGCCTGTCGGCCTTACTTGGGATAGGGGCAGACTAACCCCGCATGTCGCGGGCGAAACCCCAGGGACACGGAACCGTTATCGGACTGTGCACAATTGCGCGGGGGTCAGCTGACGGCGACGGCCTCGGCGTCGAAACCCTCGACGGGGAGGATGATCCGCTCGCGTGTGCGCTCGATGTCGGGGTCGGGGATCGGGATCGCCGAGAGCAGCGCCTTCGTGTACGGATGCTGCGGATCGTCGAACACCTGATCGACGTCACCGTGCTCGACGAACGATCCCTTGTACATGACCGCGACACGATCGGCGATGTGGCGGACCACGGCGAGATCGTGGGCGACGAAGAGGTACGACAGGCCGAGCTTGGCCTTGAGCTCGTCGAGCAGGTTGATGACACCGGCCTGGATCGAGACGTCCAGAGCCGACACCGGCTCGTCGAGCACGACGATCTTGGGGTTCGTCGACAGCGCGCGGGCGATGCCGATGCGCTGGCGCTGTCCGCCCGAGAACGCCTGCGGGAAGCGGTCGCTGTGTGCCGGGTCGAGACCCACGAGTCCCATGAGCTCTTCGACGCGGTCGAACACGTCGTCCTTGCTCATGCCGATCGCGAACATCGGCTCGGCGATGATGTCCCAGACCGTCATGCGGGGGTCGAGCGCGCCCATCGGGTCCTGGAACACGATCTGCAGGTCGCGACGGAGCTTGCGCTCCTCCGCCCGGTTCTTGATGTCGGCGACGCTGGTCCCGCCGATCCGGATGTCGCCGTCCTCCTGGGCGACGAGATCCATGATCTGCAGCAGGGTGGTCGTCTTGCCGCTGCCGGACTCGCCGACGATCGCGAGGGTCTCACCCTGACGGATGTCGAAGCTGATGCCCTTGACCGCGCGCACCTCGCCGACCTTGCGCTTGAAGAAAGCGCCCTTCATCAGCGGGAACGTCTTGTTCAGGTTGACGGCCTCGAGAGTGATCGGTCGTTCCTCGCGCGGCACCTTGGCGAGCGAGCTCTCGGGGATCTCCGGGACGGGGAACACCGGCAGTCCGCCGATCTTCCCGTCGTCATCGATGTCGTTCGCGCGGATGCACGCGACGGAGTGATTCGCGTGGCCACTCGTGGTGACGGGCAGCAGTTCGGGCTCGCGCTCACGGCACGCGTCGATCGCGATCGGACAGCGAGCCGCGAAGGGGCACGCGTCGGGCAGGTTGATCAGCAGAGGCGGGTTGCCCTTGATCGGGATCAGCGGCACCTTCTCGGTCTTGTCGACGCGAGGGATGGCTCCGAGGAGGCCGATCGAGTACGGCATCCGGGTGCGGTAGAACAGCTCGCGCACGGGCGCCTGCTCGACGGGCTTGCCCGCGTACATCACGAGCACGTCGTCTGCCGTCTTCGCGACCACGCCCATGTCGTGGGTGATGATCATCATCGCGGCGCCGGTCTCGGCCTGCGCCTTCTCCATGAGTTCGAGGATCTGCGCCTGGATGGTGACGTCGAGCGCGGTGGTGGGCTCGTCGGCGATGATCAGCTTCGGGTCGTTGGCCATGGCGATCGCGATCACGACGCGCTGGCGCATGCCGCCGGAGAACTCGTGCGGGAACGCCTTCATGCGGCGCTCGGCCTCGGGGATCCCGACGAGCTTCAACAGCTCCACCGAGCGGTCCCAGGCCTCCTTCTTCGACAGTCGGCGGTGCACGGTGAGCGCCTCGATCAGCTGGTCGCCGATCGTGAACACCGGGGTGAGCGAGGTGAGCGGGTCCTGGAAGACCATCGCCATGCCGTTGCCGCGGATCACCGAGAGCTGCTTGTCGGTCTTGCCGAGCAGCTCCTGGCCGTCGTAGACGATGGAGCCGGTGACCTTGGCGTTGTCGTCGAGCAGGCCCATGATCGCGAGCGACGTGACGGACTTGCCCGAGCCGGACTCGCCGACGATGCCGAGCGTCTTTCCCGCTTCGAGGTCGAACGAGACGCCTCGCACGGCGTCGACACGGCCCGCTTCGGACGGGAAGCTGACCTTGAGGTCGCGGACGGACAGAACAGTACTCATGCGCGACCTCCAGCCGCCGAGGTCGGATCGAGGGCGTCGCGCAGACCGTCGGCGATGAGAGCCATCGAGACGGTGAGCAGCGTCAGCGCCGCCGCGGGGAAGTAGAACAGCCACGGAGCGCTCACGAGGGTGCTCGAGCCGTAGCCGATGAGCGCACCGAGCGAGACATCCGGCAGCTTCACACCGAAGCCGAGGAACGAGAGCGCGGTCTCGGTGAGCACGGCCGAGACGACGCCGAGCGTGAAGTTGATCACGAGCAGCGAGCCGATGTTCGGCAGCATGTGACGGACGACGATGCGCATGCCCGAGAGGCCGGCGTACCGTGCGGCGTGCACGTACTCGCGCTCGCGGATCGAGAGCGACAGCGTCCAGATGATGCGGGCAGGGAAGAACCAGCCGACGACGAAGATCATCACGAGCGAGATCACGAGCCAGTTTCCGCCGGCGTCGTTCGAGATCATCGCGAGGATCAGGAAGTTCGGGACCACCATCATGAAGTGGATGATCGCGAGCATGATCCGCTCGTACCGGCCGCCGAAGTAGGCGGCGGTGGCGCCGATGAGCGCCGAGACGACAGTGGTGCCGATCGCGACGAGCGCGGCGATCATCATGGACCGCTGGAGGCCGACGGCCACCTGGGCGAAGTTGTCGTTGCCCGAACCGTTCGTCCCGAACCAGTGCTCGGTCGAGGGGGCCTGGCGCAGCGCGAGGAAGTCGAGGTCGGTGTGCGAATAGGGAGCGATGAGAGGCCCGACGATCGCGAACACCACCAGCAGCGCCAGGATCACGACGCCGATCAGCGCGCCGCGGTTGCGCATGAACCGACGCGTGTACAGCGTCAGCATGGAGGTCCGCTTGCGGTTCTTCGGAGTCTCGGGCTCCGCGATCTCGGGGGAGACCCCGATGCTTTCCAGAGCCATCAGCTCACCCGCACTCTCGGATCGAGGACGACCACCGCGACGTCGGCGAGGATCGCGCCGATCGCGGTCATCAGGGCGCCGAATGCCGCGACCGCAACGACGCCATGAACGTCATTGTTGTTGAGTGTGTCGAGGAAGTACTTGCCCATGCCGTTCCAGTTGAAAATGCGCTCGGTGATCACCGCGCCGGTGAACACAAGGGGAATCGTGAACGCCACCTGAGTGGCCACGGGGATCAGCGAGGTCCGGAGCGCGTGCTTGCGAATCGCCTGCTGCTTGGTGAGGCCTTTCGCCCGTGCGGTGCGCACATAGTCGGCCTTGATGTTGTCGAGCAGCAGCGAGCGCTGCAGGAAATGGATCGACGCGTAGCCGGTGATCACGAGGCCTAGCGTCGGCAAAGTCAGGTGTTGGAGCACATCTATGAGGACGGGGAAGAACCCTTCCACCCCCTGACTGGATGAGCCTGTGACGTAGAACACCGTCGTTCCGACCGCGGCGTTGAAGTTGATCGCCAGGAGGACCAGAGCGAAGCCCGCGACCACGGTCGGGATGTTCATCGTGATGATGCTGGTGCCCTGACCGATCCGGTCGGCGAGCTTGTACTGCCGCGAGGCGGTGTACACGCCGAGGGCGATGCCGAGGACCGTCGTGATGATGGTCGCACCGAGGACCAGTTCGGCGCTGATCCAGATTCTGTATCCGACCTGCTCATTGACGGACTCGCCGGTGGGGCTGAGGCCCCAGTTCCAGTGGAAGAGGATGTTGGAGAACCACGTCCACCACCGTTCGATCAGAGGTACCGACTCGCTCAGATTGCGAGGACGCAGCAAGCTGTCGATCTGGTCGGCAGAGAGTGGAGGACGCCGCCCGACGTAGTTGTTCTCCGGGTCGAGATAGAGCCACGCGAGGAAGTAGGTGATGTTCGTCGCGATGACGATCATCACCACCCAACCCAGCAGGCGGCGCAACAGATACTTGATCAAGGTGATGATTCTTTCTCTTTTACAGGCGCGCGCGGGATCCGCCGACGCAACGCTGAGCCGGGAAGACAGTCAATCACCATCTGCCGATCTGCGCGACACGACGCCTGCACGTGGTCTGTGACGGAGTCTTATCGCTCACGGGATCCGGTGTCACGGATGGCTCCCGGGCAACCTCGGCAGAATATCACCGGATCGGGCGAAGCGAGCATAAGCCTCGCCTCACCGTAGAATCGACGGGACATGTCACCACGCGCCCTCACTCCTCTTCAGCCTGCCGCGACGCCTTCGGTGCAGATCCGCAATTTCTGCATCATCGCGCACATCGATCACGGCAAGTCGACCCTCGCCGACCGCATGCTCCAGATCACCGGCGTGGTCTCGGACCGTGACATGCGCGCCCAGTACCTCGACCGCATGGACATCGAGCGCGAGCGCGGCATCACCATCAAGAGCCAGGCCGTGCGGATGCCGTGGGAGATCGATGGCGAGACCTTCGCGCTCAACATGATCGACACCCCCGGCCACGTCGACTTCACCTATGAGGTGTCCCGGTCTCTCGCCGCATGCGAGGGAGCCATCCTGCTCGTCGACGCCGCACAGGGCATCGAGGCTCAGACACTTGCGAATCTCTATCTGGCGCTCGAGAACGATCTGCACATCATCCCGGTGCTCAACAAGATCGATCTGCCGGCCGCTGACCCCGACAAGTACGCCAAGGAACTGGCATCTCTCATCGGGGGCAAGCCCGAAGACGTGCTGCGCGTCTCCGGTAAGACCGGTGTCGGGGTCGAGGAGCTGCTCGACCGCCTGGTCAAGGAGATCCCGGCACCCGTAGGCGACGCCGACGCGCCTGCCCGAGCCATGATCTTCGACTCGGTCTATGACGCCTACCGCGGTGTCGTCACCTACGTCCGCATGATCGACGGCAGCCTGTCGCCCCGCGAGCGCATCCAGATGATGTCGACGGGTGCCAATCATGAGGCGCTCGAGGTCGGTGTGTCCAGCCCCGAACCGGTGCCCTCCAAGGGACTCGGCGTCGGCGAGGTGGGCTACCTGATCACCGGTGTGAAGGACGTCCGTCTGTCGAAGGTCGGTGACACGATCACGACGGCACGCAGGCCCTCGACCCAGGCTCTGCCGGGCTACACCGACCCGAAGCCCATGGTCTTCTCGGGGGTCTACCCGATCGACGGCAGCGACTACGCGGAGCTCCGAGAGGCGCTCGACAAGCTCAAGCTCTCCGACGCCTCGCTGCAGTACGAGCCTGAGACGTCGGTCGCCCTCGGTTTCGGCTTCCGCTGCGGGTTCCTCGGACTCCTGCACCTCGAGATCATCACCGAGCGGCTCGAGCGCGAGTTCGGTCTCGACCTCATCACCACCGCGCCCAGTGTGATCTACGAAGTGCTCACCTCTGACACCGGCGAGACCGTGACGGTCACGAACCCGAGCGAGTACCCCGACGGGCGCATCGGCTCGGTGTCCGAGCCCATGGTGAAGACGGCCATCCTGCTGCCCAAGGACTACGTCGGCACCGTGATGGAGCTGTGCCAGTCGCGTCGCGGTGCGCTGCTGGGCATGGAGTACTTCTCCGAGGAACGTGTCGAGCTCCGCTACATGATGCCGCTCGGTGAGATCGTCTTCGACTTCTTCGATCAGCTCAAGTCCAAGACGCAGGGCTATGCCTCGCTCGACTACGAGCCCGCCGGACAGCAGGAGGCGGACCTGGTCAAGGTCGACATCCTCCTGCAGGGCGACAAGGTCGACGCGTTCAGCTCGATCGTGCACCGCGACAAGGCCTACGCCTACGGCACCCTGATGACGGAGCGACTGCGCAAGCTGATCCCTCGCCAGAACTTCGAGGTGCCGATCCAGGCCGCCATCGGCGCCAGGATCATCGCCCGCGAGACGATCAGGGCGCTGCGCAAGGACGTGCTCGCCAAGTGCTATGGCGGTGACATCAGCCGCAAGCGCAAGCTCCTCGAGAAGCAGAAAGAGGGCAAGAAGCGCATGAAGATGGTGGGCCGTGTCGAGGTGCCGCAGGAGGCGTTCATCGCCGCGCTCTCCGGCGACGTCGAGGGCAAGGACAAGAAGTAGGGCCCTTGCGGGTCGGGCGTTCCCGGCGCGTGGAGGGTGATCGTCCAGGAAACGGGAAGTAGGCTGAAATCATGCGGCGCGGGACTTTCCGAGACGACACGGTGGACTATGCGGCCGTGGGTGCGACCCACGCGCCCGATCTGATGCAGTACCCGCCGGAGCGCAGCCTCCCGGCGGAGAACTCCTGGCGGATCGGCAGCGGCATCGAACGTTTCCAGTCCGCCGGTGAATCGCTCCTGACCTGGACGGCGCAGCGCGCCTCAGGCCTGAGCATCGAGGATGTCCGCCCGGCTCCGGGCCCCGCGTACGCCGGGGTGAGCTTCGATGCGGAGGGCACCCCGATCGCCCCGAGCAAGAATGACGTCGAGCAGCGCTTCGATGCCGAGGGCACTCCGTTCGCTGGTCCCGGGATGACCCTTCGTCTGCATGGGCGTGTGAGCGGGATGCGCGCGGATGCCGAACTCCGTGTGATCTCGGTCACCGAAGAGAAGCGTCGCATCGGATTCGTGCTGGGCACGGTCGGCGGCTCCGTCGTGCGCGGTGAGGAATCCTTCGACATCGACTGGCGCGAGGACAACGACGAGGTGTGGTTCTCGGTGCGCGCATTCGATGCGCCGAACTCCCTGCTGTACCGCGTCGTCCCCGCGCTCGTGAAGCGCCGTCGCCGGGAGCTGTTCGCGCGCTACCTGCGGGCGATCTCTCCGCTCTACGCGACTCCGGTCTGATGGCCGCAGTTCTCTGATGGCCGGTCCCCTTCCTCTGGGCGATCCGGCACCGGCAGACGGACGCCTTCCGTCCGATCTCGCGATCGACCCGGCTGTGCCGTTCTCGGCGTATCTCCACGTCCCCTTCTGCCGGGTGCGCTGCGGCTACTGCGACTTCAACACCTACACGTCCGGCGAGCTTCGCGGTGCGAAGCAGGAGGACTACGCCTCGACGCTGATCACCGAGATCGACCTGGCGAAGCGCGTGCTCGCGGATGCGGGCGCGCTGCGCCCGATGGACACTGTGTTCTTCGGCGGAGGCACGCCGACTCTCCTGCCCGCGGGAGATCTCGCCCGGATGCTCGGTGCGGCGACCGACGCGTTCGGTCTGACGGACGGCGCCGAGGTCACGGTCGAGGCGAACCCCGACACCGTGACGCCCGGGGTCGCCCGCACACTCGCGGATGCCGGTGTGACGAGGCTCTCGATCGGCATGCAGTCGGCAGTGCCGCATGTGCTCGCCGCTCTCGACCGCACCCATCGCCCCGAGAACGTGACGACAGCAGTCGCGGCGGCGAAGGATGCAGGCCTCGCGGTCAGCGTCGACCTCATCTACGGAGCGCCGGGGGAGTCGCTGGCCGACTGGGAGGCATCGCTCGATGCGGCGCTCGCGCTCGAGTCGGACCACATCTCGGCCTATGCGCTGATCATCGAGGACGGCACGAAGCTCGCGCGGCAGATCCGCCGAGGTGAGGTGCCGACGCCGGACGACGACCTGCAGGCCGACATGTACGAGCTCGCCGATGCGCGTCTCGCAGCGGCGGGCTTCGACTGGTACGAGATCAGCAACTGGTCGCGCACTGTGGAACAGCGCTCGCGACACAATCTCGCGTACTGGCGGGGAAGTGACTGGTGGGGCTTCGGCCCCGGCGCGCACAGCCACATCGCAGGGCTCCGGTGGTGGAACGTGAAGCACCCGGCCGCCTACGCGCAGCGTCTCGCCGCCGAGGAGTCGCCGGCCGCCGGAACCGAGCGTCCTGATGCGAAATCGAGGACCCTCGAGCGGATTCTGCTGCTGAGCCGCATCCGCGAGGGGATCGCGGTCGCCGACCTGCAGCCGGACAAGCGCACGCGTGTCGCCGGCCTGATCGCGGACGGCCTCGTCGACCCCGCCGCCGCGGTGCGCGGGCGCGGGCGCGTGCAGCTCACACTGCGAGGACGCCTGCTCGCCGATGCTGTGGTGCGCGAGCTCACGGACTGACCGCGTATCGGGTCGCTACGGCAGCAGGTCGAGTGCCTCTGTACGTCGCTGTGCGACGGTGGAGGACTGGGTGTCGAACAGTCGCGTCATCCGTTCGGGGCCGAACCGTGGCCACCCCGGGTCACCGGTCTTGATGAAGGAGATCCACGCCGAGTGCATCTCGTCTGCAAGGTTCTGCGGCGCATCGGCTCCGGCGAGCCGTTGTGCTTCGGGGTCGCGGAGGCGGTCGAACACGAAGCCCAGCTCGAGAGCGTGAGCCGCACGCAGATCGCGGACAGTGCTCTGCCAGGCGAATTCGTAGACATAGGTCGGCGCTGTGCGCGCCCTGGCCAGTCGGGTCAGCGGCGCGCGCAGCATGATGTCTGTGGCGAGCTGGCCGAAGATCTCGCCCGTGGAAGCTCCGGGAAAGGTCGCACGATAGGCCGCGACGGCCGTCCGCGGGATCCGCAGAGCGAGTCGTGCGAGCAGCAGCTTCGAGGGACTGACTCCGGCGAGGGCAGCCGGGGGGAACCAGAGACGATACTCGTCCGTGTTGCTCCCGATGAGAAGCGGGACGTCGGTGTCGGCGAGGACCTCGTGCGGCGAGTGGGGAAGAGACTCGGCATCCACCGCGAACTGGAACCCGGGCGCCCCGCCCAGCGGCGACGAGCCGGCGGCCTGTCGCCTGCGCGCATGGAGCAGCTTCGCAGGGGACGCTCCGAGGAAGCCCGCGCGGTCGGCCCTGATGCCGAGCTGCTTCGCCAGCTGCGCCGTGACGCGGCCCGCTCTTTTCGCGGTCTGCGCCTCGAGCGGTCCGGATTCGATGATCGCCCGCGCGATCATCGAGCGCGACGAGAGGTTCGCGAGCAGACCGGCGACGATCGCACCCCCGGCGGATTCACCCATGGCCGTGATCTGCGACGGGTCGCCGCCGAACGCGGCTATCTCGCTGTGCACCCAGGCGAGTCCGGCCGCGGCGTCCTGCAGACCGAGATTCCGAGGGGCACCGTCGAGCACCGAGAAGCCCTCGGAGCCCAGACGGTAGTTGATCGACGCGAACACGATCCCCGCCCGAGCGAACGCGGCTCCGTCGTAGAGGGGGAGCGCGGCGGTACCCCGCTCGAGCGCGCCGCCGTGGATCCAGAGGACGACGGGCGCGCCCGCGGCATCCTCCGGCGCCCAGATGTTGGCCGAGAGGATCTCGTCTCCCGGGATCTCGACCGAGCCCAGCAGGTCGCCGATCGCCCCGGGGTACGGATGCTGCGGAGCCGTCGGACCGAACGCCGTGGCGTCCCGGACGCCCTCCCACACGGGAGCGGGCTGCGGCGCGCGAAAGCGGTTCGCCCCGAACGGTGCGGCGGCGTACGGGATGCCGAGGTAGCGACGCACTCCGCCGATCGCTTCGCCCCGCACGATTCCGGTGGACACGGTGACCTGCGGCGCGACACTCATACCCGTCATCGTAGGGCGATCAGCGCGGCACCCGCCTCGGCGGGTAGAATTGGCACTCGTACCCAGTGAGTGCCAGAGGGAGGGGGTTGCGATGGTCAGTGAAAGAGGCCTCCAGGTTCTCCGCGCGATCGTGCAGGACTACGTCGAGACGCACGAGCCGGTCGGCAGCCGATCGATCGTCGACCGCTATTCGTTCGGTGTGTCCGCTGCGACGATCCGCAACGACATGGCACTGCTCGAAGACGAAGAGCTCATCGCCGCGCCGCACACATCATCGGGTCGAGTCCCGACCGACAAGGGCTACCGCGTCTTCGTCGACCACCTCGCGCAGCTGCGTCCGCTCACGGTCGCGCAGCGCACGGCGATCGAGTCGTTCCTGACGGCGCCCTCCGACCTCGACGACCTGATGGTGCGCACCGTCCGTGTGCTCACCCAGCTCACGGGACAGGTCGCCCTCGCTCAGTACCCGTCGTTCGCGCGGGCGCACCTCACCCATCTCGAACTCGTCGCGTTGTCGCCCAACCGGCTGCTGATCGTCCTCGTCACCGATGCGGGTGGGGTCTCCCAGCGCATGGCGCCGCTGCCGGTCGATGTCGACGAAGCCGACATGGCGATCCTCCGTGCGCGTCTGTCGGCGCTCATCACCGGGCGCGCGGTGAGCGATGCGGCCGAGCGACTGCAGAACCTGCTCGCCGCAGACGAGCACTCGCGCGACGTCGCGCTGCGGGCACTCGCGACGATCATCATCGATGAGCTCGGGGCTTTCCGTCAGGAGCGCCTTGTGATGGCGGGAGCGGCGACCCTCGCGCGACGCGAGCAGGACTTCCGCGGCAGCATCCACCCTCTGCTCGAGGCGATCGAAGAGCAGGTCACCCTGCTGCGCCTGATGAGCGAGATGGAGGCGGACTCACATGGCCTCGCGGCCAGCATCGGTACCGAGAACGCCTCGTTCGGCCTCGGAGAGGCATCGATCGTGGCCAGCAACTACGCCGCGCCCAGCGGCACGGCGCGTGTCGGCGTGATGGGGCCGACGCGCATGGACTATCCGAGCAATCTCGCGGCTGCGCGGGCTGTCGCCCGCTATCTCTCGCGGATGCTCGATGAAGACGAGGCGTCCCGCTGACGCGGGCGCCCAGAGAACAGCACACGCAGAAGGGCCATTGTGGCAGACCACTACGAGGTACTCGGCGTCTCTCGCGACGCCTCCACCGACGAGATCAAGAAGGCGTACCGACGTCTGGCTCGTCAGCTCCACCCCGACGTGAACCCGGGTGAAGACGCCGCCGAGCGGTTCAAGCTCGTGACGCACGCGTACGACGTGCTCAGCGACGACGAATCGCGTCGTCGCTACGACATGGGCGGCGGAGACGGCGCTGCCGGCAACTTCGGCGGCTTCGGCGGTTTCGGTGACATCTTCGAGACGTTCTTCGGTGCGGGTCAAGGCGGCGGCAGGGGAGCGCGTCCACGGTCCCGCCGGGAGCGCGGACAGGACGCGCTGGTCCGCGTGACGCTTGATCTGGGCGACGTCGTCTTCGGTGCGCACCGTGACATCGAGGTCGACACCGCTGTCCTGTGCGAGACCTGCAACGGCTCGTGCTGCCAGGAGGGCACGTCTCCCGTCACCTGCGACATCTGCGGTGGCTCCGGTCACGTGCAGCGCCAGGTGCGCAGCCTGCTCGGCAACGTCGTGACGTCGCAGCCGTGCGGCACCTGCGAGGGCTACGGCACGACCATTCCCTACCCGTGCGGCACCTGCGGCGGTCAGGGACGCGTGCGCTCGCGCCGCACGGTCTCGCTCGACATCCCGGCCGGCGTCGAGACGGGCCTGCGTCTGCAGCTCCCCGGATCCGGCGAGGTCGGCAAGGCCGGCGGCCCGAACGGCGACCTGTACGTCGAGGTCACCGTCAATCCGCATCCGTCCTTCAGCCGTGACGGCGACGACCTGCTGGCGACGCTCGAGGTCTCGATGCCCGACGCGATCCTCGGCACCGAGACCACGATCCAGGGGCTCGACGGCGAGGTCGACCTCGAGGTCCGCTCCGGCGTGCAGTCGGGTGACGTCCTGACGATCAAGGGTCGCGGCATCACTCCACTGCGAGGCAGCCAGCGCGGCGATCTCCGCGTCGGCGTCCAGGTGGTCACCCCGACCAAGCTCGATTCCGCACAGCGGGCGCTCATCGAGGACTTCGCGAAGAAGACGAAGGCGCCGGGCCCCCAGCTGGCGCAGTTCCAGCAGGGACTCTTCTCGAAGCTCCGCGACCGCTTCCGCTCGCACTGACCCGGACGGCGCTCATGGCTCTGCACTTCCTCGTCGAATCGTCGTCGGATGCCGCGGTCGGCGACCTCGTGTCGCTCACCGGGGCCGAGGCCAAGCATGCCGCGGTGGTCCGCCGTCTCCGCGTCGGCGAGGCGGTGACTGTGGGCGACGGTGCGGGCGTATGGCTCACCGGCATCGCAGAGGAGGTCTCGCCCTCCCGTGTCGACGTCCGTGTGTCCGAGCGATCCGCAGACCTGGCGCCCACTCCTCGTCTCGTCCTCGTGCAGGCGCTGGCGAAGGGCGATCGCGACGAGCTCGCGGTGCAGGCAGCGTGCGAGCTCGGCGTCGACGAGATCGTGCCGTGGCAGGCGAGCCGCAGCATCTCGAGGTGGGAGGGCGCCAAGGCGATCAAAGGCCGAGAGCGCTGGGCGACAATCGTCCGCGAGGCGGCCAAGCAGGCGCATCGTGCGTGGGTGCCTGAGGTGTCGGCCCCGGCATCGACCGCAGATCTCGTGAAGCGTACGTCGTCCGAGCGCGTGCTGCTGCTCGATCCGAGCGCGACCACGCGGTTGTCGGAGCTCGAGCCCGACGGCCGAGACCTCGTGCTCGTGGTCGGACCGGAGGGCGGCATCTCGGACGATGAGCTGAAGAAGCTGTCTGACGCCGGCGCCGAGCGCGTGCTTCTCGGAGACACGGTGCTGCGCACCTCGACAGCCGGCCCCGCAGCTATCGCGGTCCTGTCCGTGGCGCTCGGCCGCTGGTGATCGGCTACGGGCCCGTCCGTGCTGCGGTCAGTAGACTGGGAGCATGTCCGAGCCCTCGATCTTCACGCGCATCCTGAACGGTGACATCCCGGGCGAGATCCTGCTCGACACCGGTCGGGTGTTCGCGATCCGTGACATCAACCCGCAGGCGCCGCTGCATGCGCTCGTGATCCCCAAGACCGAGGACTATCGCGACGTGACCGAGCTCGCGGCGGGTGACCCCGGTCTTCTTGCGGAGATGGTCGCAGCGGCCGCGCAGCTCGCGTCCGAGCACGCGAACGGGGAGTACCGCCTCATCTTCAACAACGGCGCGAGCGCCGCCCAGTCCGTCTTCCACGTGCACGCCCATGTGCTCGGCAACATCGAGGAGAACAAGCTCGTTGGCTTCTGACGAAAACGATTCTGTGACCGCATCCGACACCGCCGTCGAGAAGATCTATGCCGACGGTGTCGCCATGGTGCAGCTCCTCGGCCCCCAGGACCGACTGCTGCGGATGCTCGAGAAGGAGCACCGCGACGTGCAGGTGCTCGTACGAGGCAACGAGATCACGCTCACGGGTGCGGCTGACGCCGTCGCGAAGGCGAAGACACTGGTCGACGAGCTGATGACCATGACGAAGGCCGGGCACGACCTCGCTCCGAGCGATGTGACCAGTTCCGCGCGCCTCCTGCGCAATGACGGCGGTCCTCGCCCGAGCGAGGTGCTCGGCGAAGCGATCCTGTCGACCAGGGGCAAGGTCATCCGACCCAAGACCCTCGGCCAGAAGGAGTATGTCGACGCGATCGAGGAGAACACGATCGTCTTCGGCATCGGCCCGGCCGGTACCGGAAAGACCTACCTCGCGATGGCGAAGGCCGTCCAGGCGCTGCAGCGCAAGGAGGTCACCAGGATCATCCTCACGCGTCCTGCCGTCGAGGCCGGCGAGCGTCTGGGCTTCCTGCCCGGCACTCTCACCGACAAGATCGACCCGTATCTGCGCCCGCTCTACGACGCGCTGAACGAGATGATGGACCCCGAGATCGTCCCTCGCCTGATGGCGACGGGGACGATCGAAGTGGCACCGCTCGCGTACATGCGCGGCCGCACGCTCAACGACTCGTTCGTCGTGCTCGACGAGGCGCAGAACACGACGCCCGAGCAGATGAAGATGTTCCTGACGCGTCTCGGCTTCGGCTCGAAGATGGTCGTCACGGGTGACATCACCCAGGTGGATCTTCCCCAGGGCTCGTCGGGACTGCGTCTCGTGACGCGTGTGCTCGACGGAATCGACGACATCCACTTCGCTCGCCTCACGAGTGAGGACGTGGTGCGTCACTCTCTCGTCGGCCGCATCGTCGATGCGTACAGCGAGTACGACGAACGTCGCACCGCTCAGCGCTTCGAGCGCGAGCAGGCTGCCGAGTTCGCCAATCGCGCCGACCGCCGAGGCGCACAACGACCAGGACCCCGGGACCGGATGCCGAAACGTGGCCTCTCCTGATGAAACGAGCACAGCAATGATCGAGATCAACAACGAGTCGGCTATCGACGTCGACGAGACGGTGCTGCAGCGACTGACCGACTTCAACCTCGCGCAGATGCACGTCAGCCCTGACGCCGAGGTCGCGATCGTGCTCGTCGACGAAGGCGCCATGGAAGCCCTCCACGTGCAGTGGATGGACGAGCCCGGCCCCACGGACGTGCTCAGCTTCCCCATGGACGAGCTGCGCCCCGGCACCGAGGATCGCCCGACGGCTCCCGGGCTGCTCGGCGACATCGTGCTGTGCCCGCAGGTCGCCGAGGCGCAGGCCCAGGCCGCCGGTCACACGCTGATGGATGAGCTGATCCTGCTCACCACGCACGGGCTCCTCCACCTGCTCGGGTTCGACCACGCCGAGCCCGACGAGGAGCGCGAGATGTTCGGACTGCAGAAGGAGCTCATCCAGGGCTTCGCCGCGTCTGAACGTCGACGATGACCGCGGCCCTCCTTCTCGCCGGCGCCGTGCTGCTGGTCGCGTTCGGCGGCCTCATGGCCGCGATCGATGCGGCCTTCGGCGTCACGTCGCGCTCCGACATCGCCGAGATGGGCACAGAAGGGCGCAATGCCCGGCAGCTGGCCCGTATCGCCGCCGACCCTGACGCTCACGTCAACGCCGTCGCCTTCATCCGCGTTCTCGCCGAGACGGCGGCGGCCGTGCTCGTCACGGTCGCCTTCAGCATCCTGTTCGAGAACATCTGGTGGGCGATGCTGGCCGCGGCACTGCTGATGACGGGCATCAGCTTCGTGCTGGTCGGGGCGAGTCCCCGGTCCTTCGGTCGTCACCATGCCGAGGGGATGCTGCGCGCCAATGCGCCGGTTGTGCGCGGACTGCGCGTCATCCTCGGGCCGCTCGCTCAGGGGCTCGTCTTGCTCGGCAACCGGGTGACCCCCGGACGCGGGCGCAGCTCGTTCACCTCGGAGGAGCAGCTGCTGAGCATGGTCGACGAGGCCGCCTCGAACGATCTGATCGAGGCTGACGACCGCGACCTCATCCACTCCGTCTTCGACTTCACCGACCAGTTCGTGCGTGCGGTGATGGTGCCCCGAACCGAGATGGTGACCGTCGACGCGACGGCGACGACGAGTGAGGCCATGGCGCTGTTCCTGCAACGCGGCGTCTCGCGCATGCCTGTGGTCGACGATGACGCCGACGACGTCGTCGGAGTGCTGTATCTCAAGGACCTCGTGCTGTTCGCGTTCCGCGACGAGAACGCGTGGCGCGCGGCATCCATCCGTCCGATCTCGCGACCGGCGACGTTCGTCCCCGAGTCCATGCGCGCGGAGACGCTCCTGCAGCAGATGAAGCGGGATGCCGTGCACGTGTGCCTGGTGATCGACGAACACGGCGGAATCTCGGGACTCGTGACCCTTGAAGACCTCATCGAGGAACTCGTGGGCGAGATCTCCGACGAGTACGATCAGGTGTCGGCTGAAGTCGTCGAACTCGGCGACGGACGCTATCGCGTGAGCGCCCGACTCTCGTTGGAAGATGTCGGCGATCTGTTCGGCCTCGAGCTCGAGGACGAGGACGTCGACTCCATCGGCGGACTGCTGGGCAAGGCGCTCGGACAGGTTCCGCAGCCGGGAGCCACGGCGACCATCGACGGACTGACGCTCACCGGCGGAGCCTCCAGAGGGCGAGGCCGCGGAATCGCGACGGTCTTCGTCGAACGAGCAGAGCACGACGCGGAATCGACCGCAGACGAGAGAGATGACGACGATGACTGAGCAGACGCGAAGCGGATTCGTGACCTTCGTGGGGCGGCCGAACGTCGGGAAGTCGACTCTCACGAACGCGCTGGTCGGCGAGAAGATCGCGATCACGAGCGAGAAGCCCCAGACCACACGACGGGCGATCCGCGGGATCGTCAACCGCCCGGAGGGCCAGCTCGTCATCGTCGACACCCCCGGCATCCACAAGCCCCGGACGCTCCTGGGCGAGCGGCTGAACGATCTCGTCGAGCAGGTTCTCGGCGACGTCGACGTCATCGGCTTCTGCGTGCCTGCGACCGAGAAGGTCGGTCCCGGTGATCGCCGCATCGCCGCGTCGCTCGACGGATATCGCCGCGCCAAGAAGATCGCGATCGTCACGAAGACGGATGCGGCCAGCCGTGACGACATCACCGAACGGCTCATGGAGGTCGATGCGCTTCGCGAGGACTGGGACGCCGTGATCCCGATCTCCGCGCTCACGAACGACCAGCTCGAGGTGCTCGCCGACGAGGTGCTCTCCCTCATGCCCGAGGGGCCGGCGCTCTACGGCGAGGGCGTCACCACCGACGAGTCGGAGGAGGACCGGATCGCCGAGATGATCCGCGAGGCCGCGCTCGACGGCGTCCGCGACGAGCTTCCGCACTCGATCGCCGTCGTGATCGACGACATCGCACCGCGCGAGGGCACCGACCTGACCGACGTGCACGCGTCGATCGTGGTCGAGCGTGACAGTCAGAAGGCGATCATCATCGGCCACAAGGGCAAGCGCCTCGCCGATGTGGGGCGGCGAGCACGCGTCGGCATCGAGGAGCTCCTGGGCACGCGGGTGTTCCTGGGACTGCACGTGAAGGTCGCGAAGGAATGGCAGCGCGACCCGAAGCAGCTGGGCCGACTCGGCTTCTGATGGCCCGCCACTGGATCGCCACCTCTTGGGGCTCGCCGGATGCCTGGCAGTTCGTCCAGTACGAGGTGCCGCGTCCGGGCCCCGGTGAGGTCACCATCCGGGTGCACGCGGCCGGAGTGAACCCGGCGGACGCGAAGCATGTCGCCGCGGCCAGGCCAGGCGCCGAACTCCCGGTGCCGATCGGATACGAGATCTCGGGTGAGATCACGGCGCTCGGACCGGACACGAGGATCGGGTCGGGCGACGCCGCGCTCGGCGACGAGGTCATCGCGTTCCGAGTGAGGGGCGGGTACGCCACCGAGTTGACCATCCCAGCGGAGAAGGCGTTCTTGAAGCCGACCACGCTCACGCACCCAGAGGCGGCCAACCTCCTTCTCGCCGGAACCACGGCGGCAGAGATGCTGGCGGTGACAGGCACAGCTCCGGGCGAGACGATCCTGCTGCACGGCGCATCCGGTGCGGTCGGCGTGAGCGTGCTGCAGCAGGCCGCACGTCGAGGCATCCGTGTGATCGGGACCGCCAGCCCTGCACGGTTCGATGTCGTCCGTCGATTCGGGGGAGTCCCCGTGCACTACGGGTCCGGCCTCGCTGATCGGATCAGGGATGCCGCGGGCGCGGCAGCCGTATCCGCAGCCCTCGACGCAGTAGGCACCGACGAAGCCGTCGACGTGTCGCTCCAACTCGTCACCGACCGGGGACGCATCGTGACGATCGCCGCTGCAGGCAGGGCGAAGAGCGACGGCATCCTGGCGATCGCCGGCTCGATGCCCGACAGCGCGCGGTTCCGGGATGCCATGCGAGGAGAGCTGGTCGCGCTCGCGCAGGCGGGAGAGCTGGTCGTCCCGCTGGCGAGGACCTTCGCTCTGGAGGATGCACCGGCAGCGCTCGCACTCCTCGCCGACGGGCATCCAGGCGGCAAGCTCGCACTGGTCCCGTCGGCGTAGTCGGACGCTTCCCGCAATCCTGCTACCATGGCCGCATGCCTTTCGGCGGTCTGCTTCTTCTTAGCTGCCGCGACGAGTCCTAAAGCTAGGGCCTTCCTCGTCGCGGCGCTTGTGTTGGCCCGTTCACATTTCTGACGAAGAGAAGAAGCCCCATCATGCAGAACACTCAGCGCCCGTCTGCGATGCCGATCCACAAGTATCGGCCGTACCACGAGCAGATCGCGGTCAACCTGCCTGACCGCACCTGGCCCGACGCCCGCATCACCGAAGCCCCGCGCTGGTGCGCGGTCGACCTCCGCGACGGCAACCAGGCACTCATCGATCCGATGTCGCCCGAGCGCAAGCGCGTGATGTTCGAGCTGCTCGTCAGCATGGGCTACAAGGAGATCGAGGTCGGGTTCCCGTCGGCGAGCCAGACCGACTTCGACTTCGTCCGTCAGCTCATCGAAGAGAACCTGATCCCGGACGACGTCACGATCCAGGTCCTGACCCAGGCGCGTGAGCACCTGATCGCCCGCACCTACGAGTCGATCGCCGGCGCGAAGCAGGCGATCGTGCACCTCTACAACTCCACGAGCGTGCTGCAGCGCGAGGTCGTCTTCCGCACCGACAAACAGGGCATCATCGACATCGCCCTCGAGGGCGCTCGCCTGTGCCGCCAGTACGAGAAGACGATCCCCGACACGAAGGTCTACTACGAGTACTCGCCCGAGAGCTACACGGGCACCGAGCTCGAGTTCGCAGTCGACGTCTGCAACCAGGTGATCGAGGTCTTCGAGCCGACTGCCGACCGCAAGGTGATCATCAACCTGCCGGCCACCGTCGAGATGGCTTCGCCCAACGTCTACGCCGACTCGATCGAGTGGATGAGCCGCCACCTCGCCCACCGCGAGAACGTGATCCTGTCACTGCACCCGCACAACGACCGCGGCACCGCGATCGCGGCCGCCGAGCTGGGGTACATGGCCGGCGCCGACCGCATCGAGGGCTGCCTGTTCGGCAACGGCGAGCGCACCGGCAACGTCGACATCGTGGCGCTGGGCATCAACCTCTTCACGCAGGGCATCGACCCGCAGATCGACTTCAGCGACATCGACCAGGTCAAGCGCACGGTCGAGTACTGCAACCAGCTGCCGGTGCCGGAGCGCAGTCCCTGGGCGGGTGACCTGGTTTTCACCGCGTTCAGCGGATCGCACCAGGACGCGATCAAGAAGGGCTTCGAGGCGATGGCCGTCCGAGCCGAGGCAGAAGGCGCAACGGTCGACGACATCGAGTGGGCCGTGCCGTACCTGCCGGTCGACCCGAAGGACCTCGGTCGCTCCTACGAGGCCGTGATCCGGGTCAACTCGCAGTCGGGCAAGGGCGGTGTCGCGTACCTGCTGAAGGCCGACCACGCGATCGACCTGCCCCGCAAGCTGCAGATCGAGTTCTCGGGTGTCGTGCAGACCAAGACCGACGCCGAGGGCGGCGAGGTCACCAGCGAGCAGATCTGGTCGATCTTCAACGACGAGTACCTGCCCGCCGCTGACACCGAGGCCAAGTGGGGTCGATTCGAGCTGCTCTCGACGCAGACCCGCAGCGACATGTCGGGCGATGTGGTGCTCGATGTGACCCTGCGCGACGATGATCAGCAGGTCGCCGTCGCAGGCAATGGCAACGGGCCGATTGCGGCGTTCATCGAGGTGCTGCGCGGCCAGGGCTTCGACATCACGCTCTACGACTACGTCGAGCATGCTCTCAGTGCCGGTGGTGACGCGCAGGCTGCGGCCTACGTCGAGCTGCAGATCGGCGACCAGCGCCTCTGGGGCGTGGGCATCGACGGCGACATCTCGACCGCGTCGCTCAAGGCGATCGTCTCGGGTGTCAACCGCTCGATCCGCACGCGGCAGCAGGAGCTCGCCGCAGTCTGACTTCACCTGCGGGCGCCCTCTCGGTCAGCGATCGAGGGGGCGTCTCGTCTTTCGCGGGATACGTCGGGTCACTCGGCGCTGGGCTTGATGATCGGGATCACGCCGGTTTCGGCTGCCACCTTGCGACGGTAGATGCGACGCTGCTCGGGCAGCGAGACGTCGAAGGTGACGGCGAGGATGCGGATGACGCTCGTGACCGCGATGCCGATGACGGCCGCGAGGGTGATGGGCATACCCAGTGCCACGGCGATGACGATGAACGTGCAGCCGGCGCCGGCCGCGACCGCGTAGAGCGAGCCGACGTGCATGATGGCGGTCGGCAGGCCCATCAGCATGTCTCGCAGCACGCTGCCGCCGACGGCCGCGCAGACGCCGATGAAGACCGCCGGCACTTCGGGGATGCCGAACGCGAGCGCCTTGCTCGTCCCGAAGGCACCGAACATCCCGATCACGACAGCATCGAGCACGACGATCGCCGTGTTCAGCCGGGTGAACAGCCCGGCGAGGAGCATGCCGAGCAGCGCCGCTCCACCTGCTGTGACCAGATACCACTGGTTCTGCAGCGTCGCCGGCGTCTGACCGAGCAGGATGTCGCGGATCAGACCGCCGCCCATGCCGATCATGATCCCGATGATCGAGACGCCGAGCCAGTCGAGCCGTCGCTGCCCCTGGAATCCGGAGGCGAACATCGCGCCCTGCACGCCGCCGAGGCCGACGCCGAGCAGGTCCGCCCAGAGCGGAATGATGAAGAGCGGTTCGGTCACGCCCCTATTCTCCCGCACGGAGGATAATCGAACGGTGCCCACTTACCGAGACGAAGCGGTGATCCTGCGCACCCACAAGCTGGGTGAGGCGGATCGCATCGTCACGATGCTCTCGCGGCGTCACGGCAAGATCCGAGCCGTGGCGAAGGGAGTGCGCCGCACCTCGTCGAAGTTCGGCTCGCGGCTCGAGCCCTTCATGGTCGCCGATGTGCAGCTGTATCAGGGCCGCACGCTCGACATCGTTCAGCAGGCTGAGTCTCTCGGCTCCTACGGATCCGACATCGCGGCGCACTACGACCGGTTCACGTCGGCCAACGCGATGGTCGAGACGGCCGATCGTCTGAGCGACTCCGAGGCGACGCCGGAGCAGTACCTGCTGCTGGTGGGCGGTCTCCGCGCGCTGTCCCGCGGTGAGCATTCTCCTCGCAGCATCCTCGACTCCTATCTGCTGCGCGTGATGGCGCTGTCGGGGTGGGCACCGTCGCTGGGCGATTGCGCCCGGTGCGCCGCGCCCGGCCCCCATGCCCACTTCGTCGGCCAGCTCGGCGGGGCGGTCTGCGTGAACTGCGCGCCGGCCGGCAGCCCGAAGGTCGCTGAGAAGACCCTGTCGCTGCTCCGCTCGCTGATGGCCGGCGATTGGGAGACGATCGACGCCGCGCCCCACGCCGACAACGCTGCCGCATCAGGTCTGGTCGCGGCGTACGCCCAATGGCACCTGGAGCGCGGCATCCGTTCGCTCGCACACCTCGTGGCCGACATCCCTCGAGAAGGAGCACGGTGAGCCCGAAGCCCTACACCCACAAGGATGCCGTGGCGTACCGCCCACTGGACTGGACGGGGGTATATCCGCCGACCTTCCCCGCAGTGCCCGAGCACGTCGCGATCGTCATGGACGGCAACGGACGCTGGGCGAACCGTCGCGGTCTCAATCGCGTCGAGGGCCACAAGGCGGGAGAGGAGGTGCTCCTCGACGTGGTCGCCGGCGCGATCCAGGCCGGGGTGAAGCACCTCTCTGTATACGCGTTCTCGACTGAGAACTGGGCGCGGTCTCCTGAAGAGGTGCGCTTCCTGATGGGGTACAACCGTGATGTGCTCCATCGCCGACGCGATCAGCTCAACGAGTGGGGTGTGCGCGTCCGCTGGGCCGGCCGCAAGCCGCGCCTGTGGGGCAGCGTCATCAAGGAGCTGCAGTACGCCGAGCAGCTGACCAAGGACAACGACGTGCTCACGCTCACGATGTGCGTGAACTACGGCGGGCGAGTCGAGCTGGTGGACGCGATGCGGTCGATCGCCGCCGATGTGGCAGCGGGAAAGGTCAAGCCGAACGCGATCAGCGAGAAGATGATCCGCCGCAACCTCTATGTGCCCGACATGCCGGACGTCGACCTGTTCGTGCGCAGCTCAGGCGAGCAGCGCACCTCGAACTTCCTGCTGTGGCAGGCGGCCTACGCCGAGATGGTGTTCCTCGACACGCTCTGGCCCGACTTCTCCCGCGAGGAGCTGTGGCGCTCGATCGGCATCTACCTGTCGCGCGACCGCCGTTTCGGCGGGGCGATCGACACCCCTGACGCGCCGGCCTGATCCCGCAGCCATCTTTCCGTCTGACGAGGGTGGCGCATCCTCACGATCGTCAGATGCGGGTGGTCGCCCGTGACGTCCGGCATCCGTTCCGCCCACTTGTGCAGGGTCTTGGTCTGCCACGCGATGATGTTCTCTTCGGGGTCTCCGGAGAACATCCTCCAGATCGGCTTCTCGACATTGTCGTTCCACATCCGGGTGCGCAGGATGCTGCGCCCGATTGTTCGCCGCAGCAGGCGTGTGCGGACCACGCGGTACGGGTAGTCCAGCCAGATCACGAGCTGCGCACGCGGCGCGAGGATCGCATCGGTGCCCTTGCTCGTGTACTGCCACTCGGTGACCCAGCGGTCCTCGGAAGCGAAGGCGCGCACGTCGTCGATGAACGATGGCCGCGGAGTCCAGTTCTCGCCGTGGAACAGCCCGTCGATCTCGACGTGGCGCAGATCCCACAGGTCGGCCACGCGTCGAGCGAGTGTCGTCTTGCCCGATCCGGTGACCCCGGCGATGAGCACTCGCTCGGGCCGGCGCGGCAGCGGATCGTCGACGGAGAGCATCCGAGAATCCTACCGACGGAATAGCCCATAGGTGCATGCGGTTGGATGTCAGTGTGACTGAAGCCATCTCGATCGACATCTGGTCCGACATCGCCTGCCCGTGGTGCTACATCGGCAAGCGCAACCTCGAGAAGGGACTCGAAGCCGTCTCAGGCGACGACGACGCCCCGCAGGTGAACATCACCTTCCATTCTTTCGAGCTCTCACCCGACACCCCCGTCGACTTCGACGGCGACGAGATCGACTTCCTCGCCGGCCACAAGGGGATGCCGCGCGAGCAGGTCGAGCAGATGCTCTCGCACGTCACAGGCGTCGCCGAGGGAGCTGGGCTCGCGTACCGCTTCGACCTGCTGCAGCACACGAACACGGTCAAGGCCCATGAGCTGCTGCACTTCGCGAAGGCTCAGGGTGTGCAGCACGAGATGGAAGAGCGCCTCATGTCGGCCTACTTCACCGAGGGCAAGCACGTCGGCCGTATCGACGACCTGGTGGAGCTCGCGGTCGAGGTCGGGCTCAACCCGGACGACACCCGCGACGCACTCGTGTCATCGCGGCACCTCGCGGATGTCCGCCAGGACCAGGCTCAGGCTCAGGCCTACGGCATCCAGGGCGTGCCGTTCTTCGTGATCGACGGACAGTACGGCATCAGCGGTGCGCAGCCGCCCGCAGCGTTCGAGAACGTCCTCCGCGACCTCTGGGCCAAGCGCGGCGACGCCGAGCCCAAGCCCGAGGCCGCAGCGGTCTAGCGGGTCAACGCGGCTTCGATCGCCCCGACGATCTCGGGGTCGTTCGGCTTCTGCTTCGGGCGGAACCGGACGACCTCGCCGTCGGGCAGCACGAGGAACTTCTCGAAGTTCCACTCGACGCGGCCGGCCTTGCCGCCGGCATCCGGAGTCTCCTTCAGAGACTTGTAGAGGTCCGTGGCGTTCTTGCCGTTGACCTTCACCTTGTCGTTGATGGGGAAGGTCACCCCGTAGGTGGTGGAGCAGAACTCGAGGATCTGGTCGACCGAGCCGGGCTCCTGACCGAAGAACTGGTTGCACGGGAACCCGACGACGCTGAACCCGCGGTCGCCGTACAGCCGCTGCAGTTCTTCGAGCTGCTCGTACTGCGGGGTGAGGCCGCACTTCGAGGCGACGTTGACGACGAGCACCACATCGGCACCGAGATCATCGAGCGTCTTCTCGTTGCCGTCGGCGTCTGTGAAGGGGATGGAACGGACTGCGGGATCGGTCATATTCACAGCTTAGGTCGATGCGCCGAGACGGGCTCCGTGTCTGGGAGAATGGGAGGGACATGACTCTCGCCACCGCTTCCGCTCGCACCCTCAACATCGGTCCGATCGCCCTCGACGTACCGGTGGTCCTCGCACCCATGGCGGGTATCACGAACACCGCGTTCCGTCGGCTCTGCCGCGAGTACGGCGCAGGGCTCTACGTGAGCGAGATGATCACGTCTCGCGCGCTCGTCGAGCGCAACGAGACGACGATGCGCCTGATCCGCCACCACGAGTCCGAGACGCCGCGCTCGATCCAGCTCTACGGCGTCGATCCGCACACCATCTCCGAGGCAGTCCGCATCATCGTCGCCGAGGATCACGCCGACCACATCGACCTGAACTTCGGCTGCCCGGTTCCGAAGGTCACACGCAAGGGCGGGGGAGCGGCGCTGCCATGGAAGAGCTCGCTCTTCTCGCAGATCGTCACGCAGGCCGTGAAGGCCGCCGGTGACGTGCCGCTGACCATCAAGATGCGCAAGGGCATCGACCCCGACCACCTGACGTTCCTCGACGCCGGGCGCGCGGCCGAAGACGCGGGTGTCTCTGCGATCGCTCTGCACGCCCGCACCGCGAGCGAGTTCTACTCCGGCTTCGCCGACTGGAACGCGATCGGCGAGCTCAAGCAGGCTGTGACCAGCGTCCCCGTGCTCGGCAACGGTGATATCTGGTCGGCCGATGACGCCGTGCGCATGATGCAGCAGACCGACTGCGACGGCGTGGTCGTCGGACGCGGATGTCTCGGTCGCCCGTGGCTGTTCGGCGAGCTCGCTGCGGCATTCGGTGCCGAATCGCACCCGGTCGACGCGACGCTCGGCTTCGTCGCCGACGCCTTCCGCCGCCACGCCGAGCTGCTCGTCGAGTTCTTCGAGGACGAGGACCGCGGATGCCGCGACGTCCGCAAGCACGTCGCCTGGTACTTCAAGGGCTATCCGGTCGGCGGAGACATCCGCACCGGGCTCGCGACGGCATCCAGCCTCGCCGAGATCGACGAGCTGCTCGGTCAGCTCGATCACACGGCGCCGTACCCCGGCGCCGATGCCGAGGGCCAGCGTGGTCGCTCGGGTCGCCCGAAGCGTCCGGCACTGCCGGACAAGTGGCTGGAGTCGCGCGAGCTCGCGGCGTCGGCATCCGAGATGATGCGAGGGGCGGAGATCGAGAACAGTGGCGGTTGATCCTCAGGTGAACTCGGCGCGAGGGCGCTCGGACGGATACGACCCGCGCGATGCCGAACGATTCTTCGCCGAGACGCATCGATCCGAACGCGACGACTTCGCCCGCGACCGCGCGCGCGTGCTGCACTCGGCCGCGCTGCGCCGCCTGGCCGCCAAGACGCAGGTTCTCAGCCCCGCCAGCACGGCCGACTTCGCTCGCAACCGCCTCACCCACTCGCTCGAGGTCGCCCAGGTCGGCCGCGAGCTCGCGACCGCGCTCGGCGTCTCCGCAGATGTGGTCGACACCGCGTGCCTCAGTCACGACCTCGGACACCCGCCCTTCGGGCACAACGGCGAGCGGGCGCTCAACGAGTGGGCGGAGCCCATCGGTGGTTTCGAAGGCAACGCGCAATCGCTGCGCATCCTCAGCCGTCTCGAGGCCAAGGCCATCGACGACGACGGGCGCTCGGTCGGGCTCAACCTGACCAGGGCCAGCCTCGACGCGACCTGCAAGTACCCGTGGACAGTCGACAGCCCCGTTCCAGACCCCGGTGGTCGGCTCAAGTTCGGCGTGTATCCCGAAGACGAAGAGGTCTTCCGATGGATGCGTGAGGGAATCCCCGGGCGTCGGCGATGCATCGAGGCCGAGATCATGGACCTCTCCGACGACATCGCCTACTCGGTGCACGATTTCGAAGATGCGATCGTCAACGGCTACGTCGACGTCGCCCAGCTCTCCGACCCGCGCCAGCACGAGGCGCTGATCGACCGCATCCAGCAGTGGGTCGGCTACGACTTCACGCGCGACGATCTCGCCGATGCGCTGTACCGTCTCGCCTCGCAGCCGATGTGGCTGCAGTCGTTCGACCGCTCGCGTCACGACCTGGCGCGGCTCAAGAACCTCACGAGCGACTTCATCGGTCGCTTCGCCCGCGCAGCCGTCTCCGCCACCCGCGAGGCGTATGCCGGGCCGACGCTCGTGCGCTACAACGCGCATGTCGTTGTGCCACGGGTGATCGAGGCCGAGATCGCGGTGCTCAAGGGCATCATGGGCCAGGCCATCGTCACGATCGACGCGCGCAAGGGCGTCTACAAGGAGCAGCGACGCGTGCTCACACGGCTCGCCGATGCGCTGTGGTCGACGGACACGCTCTGGTCGGCCGGGGCGGATGTGCTCGAGCCCGCGTTCTCGGCCGACTTCCGTTCCGCGACGACCGATCACGAACGCGCGCGGGTCATCGTCGATCAGATCGCGAGCCTCACCGATCAGAGTGCGATCGACTGGCACAACAGGCTGGTCGGCGAGATCGACCCCGCGGAGGTGGGCATCTGGACGCCGCGTCATGCGCGACCGGGTGCTCGTCAGCACACGCCGCGGCAGGCGGTCGTCGAAGGGGCCGGCTGATGCCCCGCATCCGCCAGGCCGACGTCGACGAGGTCAAGGCCCGCACGAACATCGCCGACATCGTCGGAGAGCGCGTTGCGCTCAAATCGGCCGGGGTGGGATCCCTCAAGGGGCTCTGCCCCTTCCACGACGAGAAGAGTCCCAGTTTCCATGTGCGGCCCCAGGTCGGCTACTACCACTGCTTCGGATGCGGTGAGTCGGGCGACGTGTACTCCTTCCTCCGCGAGATGGACCACGTCAGCTTCACCGAGGCGGTCGAGCGTCTCGCAGGCCGAATCGGCTACGCCCTGCACTACGAGGACGGCGGATCTGCTCCCGAGACGAGCGGGCGCAGTCGTCTGTACGCCGCGAACACCGCCGCCGCGGAGTACTTCCGCGGGCAGCTGCTGACGGCGGATGCCGAGGCCGGGCGCCGCTTCCTCGGAGAGCGCGGCTTCGACGCCGGGGCCGCGGCGCACTTCGGCGTGGGATTCGCGCCTCGGGGCTGGGACAAGATGCTGAAGGCGCTCACGGCGCAGGGTTTCACGCGCGACGAGCTGAGCGCCGCGGGATTGGTCTCCACAGGTCAGCGTGGCGTGTACGACCGATTCCGCGGCCGTCTGGTCTGGCCCATCCGCGACGTGTCGGGCCAGACGATCGGGTTCGGCGCGCGCAAGCTGTTCGACGACGACCAGGGCCCGAAGTACCTGAACACTCCCGAGACGCCGATCTACAAGAAGGCGCAGGTGCTCTACGGGCTCGACCTCGCGAAGCGCGACATCTCGCGGGGCGACCCGCGCCGGGTGGTGGTGGTCGAGGGGTATACCGACGTCATGGCCTGCCACCTCGCCGGTCTCACGACCGCGATCGCGACCTGTGGCACGGCATTCGGCACCGATCACATCAAGGTTCTCCGACGCGTCATGGGCGACGACAACGCCTCGGGTGAGGTCGTCTTCACGTTCGACGGCGACGAGGCGGGGCAGAAGGCCGCGCTGCGCGCATTCACGGAGGACGACCGCTTCAACGCGCAGACTTTCGTCGCGGTCGCCCCTGACGGCCTCGACCCCTGCGATCTCCGACTGCAGCGCGGCGATGCCGCCGTACGGTCGCTCATGGAGACCAAGCAGCCGATGTTCGAGTTCGCGATCGACCGCAAACTCTCGGGCTTCGATCTCTCCACGGTCGAAGGACGCGTGGGCGCCCTCCGTGCCGCCGCGCCGATCGTCGCCGAGATCCGCGATCGTCTGCTGCGCCCCGGATACGAGCGGGTGCTGGCCAGGCGCCTGGGCATGGACCCGACCGAGGTGCACAACGAGGTCGAGCGCGCCTCACGCGGTGGATCGCAGACCACGCGTCACGAGTCACCCCGGCACGAGGTGACGATCGATCCCACGACCGGTGCGCCGGCCGTGGCCCCGGTGACGCTGGCCAGCCTGCCGCGCACGGCGGATGTCGCCGTCGAGCGCGATGCGCTGATGGGTGCCCTCCAATACGGACACCAGATCGACCAGGCGCTGCTTGGCCGCGCGCTCGGCAGTCCTTTCCGCACCCCCGGGCTCGACGCCGTGCGTGAGGCCGTCGCAGCCGCCCCCGACCGCACTCGCGCGGGCTGGGTGACCGACGCCGTGAACTCGGTTCGCGAGCCGTACCGGTCGCTCGCCGGCGAGCTGCTCATGACACCGTTCCCCGCGCGCAACGAGGCCGGAGCCGTCGCGTCGACCACAGACCTCGCGCGCAGACTCATCATGCGCAGCCTCGAGCACGAGAAGCAGGAACTGCTCGGCGCTGTGCAGCGGGTGCCCGCCGATTCCGACGGCGGGCGTGCGCTGCGCATGCGGCTGCGTGACATCGACGTGGAGCGTCAGCGGTTCGCCGAGTCGTAACGGCAGCCGTCCAGCAGGGCAGGGCAGGATGGAGGAATGTTCTCCCGGCCCGAATCGACCAACGCGATCGACAGCTCCGACCTGGTCATCGACCGCATCGGGCACAGCGGTGCCACACGTGCGATCGACGGAGTGAGCTTCTCGCTCGCACCAGGCGAGCTCATCTGCGTCGCGGGGCCCACAGGGTCGGGCAAGTCCACCCTGGTCGCCGCTCTGGCCGGATCCACGGATCCATCGGTGCGAGTCGTCGGAGGCAGCGCCCAGGTGTGCGGCGTCGACATCCGTCGCCCTGGGCGCAAACACCGCCTGCTGACCTATCGCACCGGGTTCGTGCCGCAGGGTGCGGGGGCCGATCTGCCGCCGCAGCTCACGGTGAACGAGGTGATCGCCGAGCCGATCCTCATCCGCGAGAAGCGTGTCAACACCAAGGCGCTGTCGATCAGGGTGGCGACGCTGCTCGACGAGCTGCACCTGCCGCTGGGCACCGCCGCGAAGTTCCCCTATGAGCTCAGCGCGGGCATGCGGCAGCGCGTCGCGATCGCGAGATCGTTCGTGCTCGAACCCCGCGTGCTCATCGCCGACGAGATCCTCGCGAATCTCGACCTCGAGGTCCGTCCCGTCGTCTTCGATGCGATCACGCGGCGACGCAAAGAGCAGGGGATGGGTGCGCTGCTCGTCACCAACGACGCCGATTTCATCCGCGAGTTGAACGCCGAGACTCTCATGCTCCGCGGCGGTCACGTCGTCGCTCGCGGGGTGGGAAAGGACCTCCTGTGGGCGCCGAATGCGGAGGCGGATTCGCAGCACTGAGGGTGCCCGCGGGCGACACGCCCGATGTGCGGCCCGTGTCACGACCACGCTCCGGAGTTTGCTAGGATTGACGAGTTGCCCGCGCAGCGGAGCACATTCCTCGGTAGCTCAATTGGCAGAGCAGCCGGCTGTTAACCGGCAGGTTCTTGGTTCGAGTCCAAGCCGGGGAGCCAATGAAAAGCCCCTCTTCGGAGGGGCTTTTCCCTTTCCCTCGGTCCGTCCATGGGGACGGATCGCGCACTGCGGCAGGCGATCGCTCCCGCGCATGAAAGAAGGCCCCGTCGATGACGGGGCCTTCATTCGTGTCAGCGTCGGATCAGCGTGCTGCGCCCTGGAGCGAGCCCGTGGTCTGGCCGGCCGGGTCCGAGATGACGCACTGCACGATGCGGTCGTTCAGCTCGTCCCAGGTCTGCTGGGTCGGCGTGATCGGGTAGACCTCGAGCACGGAGTCGTTGAACGCGATACCGACGAAGCTCGTGTAGGCATCGCCGATGCACTCCTGCGAGGCTGCGTCGACGCTCTCCTCGGAGAACTCGCCGTCGTCCATCGTGATCTCGTAGTAGACCTCTTCGTCGTGCGGCTGGTCGCACGGGACGACGTCCGCATCTTCGATCAGGCCGGTGGCGCTGGCCATCTTGCAGTCGCCCAGCTTGAGCGCGAAGATGTCGATGTTCGAGCTTTCGGTGACCTGCCCGGTGTCCTCGTCGCGGTCGGCATCTCCCGAACCGCCACCCAGGATCCCGTTCAGCGCGCTACATCCGGTCAGTGCGACCGACAGCGCCACAGCAGAACCTGCAAGCGCCAGTGCGCGTCGCGTGCGCAGTTTCATCATGATTTCCCCTCCCAGAGCCTCTTGGTGCGTGGTATATCGAAACACCACCTCAAGCACGCTATCCGTGTCGGAGTCTGTGATGCAACTCCGAGAAGGCTTTGATTGGGCTGAAAGGTTAGGTCAGCCTTCCAAGTCGTCGACTCCGGGCATCCAGCTGGCGCCGGGCTTGCCCCACCCGCGCTTCTTCGCGATCTTCTGAACCGTCTTCCAATCGCCGTCCGAGAGACGGTCGATGTAGAGGATGCCGTCGAGGTGATCGAACTCGTGCTGCATGATCCGCGCACGCCAGCCGTCGACCGCGATCTCGACCGGCGCACCGTCGAGATCCATGCCTGTGACTCGTACCCGCTCGGAGCGACGCAGGGGGAATCGCTCGCCCGGAAAGGAGAGACACCCTTCCGACTCGAGGTCGTCGTCCGGCTCGCCCGGCTCGAGCGGCACCATCCAGAGCTCGGGGTTGATGATGACGCCGCGCCACGGCTGGTCGTCATCGTCGACGTAGGCATACGTGTAGATACGCAGTGGCACACCCACCTGGGGTGCCGCCAGGCCGACGCCTGGAGCCGTGTCCATGGTCTCGAACATGTCGGTCACGAGTGTGCGGATGTCGTCGGAGATCTCCTCGACGACGGAAGCGGGGGAGTGCAGGACGGGATCGCCCATGATGCGAATAGGAAGAACAGCCACGCCATAACCCTACTCGGCGCTTATCGCCGGGTAGGGTCGTAGGGTGAGCATCTCCGTATGGGCAGCTGGGGCGGAAGACGTCACCGACCAGTTGGTAGGCGCGTTCCAGAACCCGGGACTGCTCCTCGGCATCCCCCTCGCACTCGCGGGCGCGGTCTTCATGTCGCTCGGTGCTCAGTATCAGCACCGCGGCGTCGAGAAGATGGAGCGGCTGAGCGGTGCGGACGGAGCATCCGGTCTGTCGATGGCTCAGGTCCGCGGGCTCCTGACGAGACCCTCGTGGCTCGTCGGGACATTGATGCTGGGCCTTGCCATCGTCTGTCAGCTTGCAGCGCTGACCGTGGCACCTCTGATCGTCGTGCAGCCGCTCGGCGCGATCGCGCTGGTCATCACCACACTGCTCAACGCGCGCATCTCGGGGCACTCACCGACCAAGCAGTCCATCACGGCGATCATCTGCTGCGTCGGAGGGATCTTCCTCTTCGTCTTCTTCGCGGCGATCTTCGCCACAGAGAAGGACGTCACCGACACCGAGCTGTTCACGATCCTGGCGATCCTGCTCGTCGTGATCATCATTCTCGGTGCCTGCTGGCTCGTGCTCCGTCACCGGATGCGCGCGCTCTTCTACATCGTGGGCGCCGGAATCCTCTACGGCTTCGTCGCGACGCTCGCGAAGGTCGTGATCAAGCGTGTCCAGGCCGGTGACTTCGAGTGGATCACGCTCGTATGCGTGATCGCACTGATCGCCGCAAGCGCCGTCGGCGCCTACTTCGTGCAGACGGCGTACAGCTCTGGTCCGCCTGACCTCGTCATCGCCGGGCTCACCGTCGTCGACCCGCTGGTCGCCGTGCTGATCGGCATGGTCGTGCTCGGTGAGGCCGCCGCCGCGCCGCCGTGGGTTCTCGTGATCTTCGGCATCGCCGGCGCGATCGCGGTGTGGGGCGTCGTAGGGCTCGCCCGGTATCACCCGCAGGTGCTCAGCGACAGCCAGGAGATCGGTATCACCCGCGGAAGCGATGACGAAGCGAAAGGCCCCGAGGCGAAGAACCCCGAGGCCTGATCACACCGGCTCAGTAGGCCGGATCGATGAGATCCGGTGAGACCTCCGAGGCTGCCGCCTCGTCGACGAAGAACACCGTGCGCTTGCGCCCCTTGGCGCCCGCTGCAGGAACATTCGTGTAGCTGGCCCCGGCGAGAGCGAGGCCCAGCGCTGACGCCTTGTCAGCGCCGGTGAGCACGAGCCAGACGCGCTTGGACGCGTTGAGCACCGGGCGGGTCAGCGTCACCCGCTCGGGCGGCGGCTTGGGGGAGTCGCGCACGGGCAGTGCCGCGGCATCCGTCACGGTGACCTCGATGCGATCGGGGAACAGCGATGCGATGTGGCCGTCGGGACCGACGCCGAGGAAGCACACGGCGAACGAAGGCCACGGGTGCTCGTCGGTGCCGAATTTCGCGAGCTCAGTGGCATAGGCCTCGGCGGCCTCGTCGAGGGTCAGCCCTTCGCCTGCGGCCGCGACCTCGTGCACGTTCTCGGCAGGGACGGGGATGTGGTCGAGCAGAGCCTCACGGGACTGCAGCGCGTTGCGATCGGCATCGTCACGAGCGACGAACCGCTCGTCGCCCCACCAGAAGTGCACGAGCGACCAGTCGATCTGCGACGAGCGCGGGTCGTCGCGCGTCGCGCGCAGGACCGCCCCACCCATCGAACCGCCGGTGAGGGCGACGTGGGCGATGCGGCCGTTGCGCGTGCGCGCGCGAAGACGTGTCAGGAACCTGTCGGCCACCCTCGCGGCGAGTGCGGCGGGGGTGGATTCGACCACGACCCGCTTCTCTGCGGACGCTGTCTGAGACGACATCATTCTCCTGTCTCGGGCGGACCCAGCTTCTCCCAGCCCTCGGTGATCACTCGACCGTACAGGACGTCGGGGTCGAGGCGACGCAGCTCCTCGGCGAGGCACTCGCGCAGAGTGCGGCGGGGGAGGTGCAGATCGTGATCCGGCTGATCCGGCTGCGTGAGCACTGCGACGCCCGGGGTCGGACGCTCGAGCAGGATGTCGCCCGAAGCGCGATGGAGCCGCACGGACTTGATGCCCTCCTGCCAGTGCTCCGGGTCTTCGTAGGACCAGGTGACGGGGATCTCGAGCGCCATCTGCAACCAGGCGGCGAGCAGCGCGGTCGACGGCGAGGCGGACCCGCCTCGCACCTCGACCGCGGCGACCTCTTCGAACGGCGGCTGATCGAGCACGGCGGCGAGCTGCTCGCGCCAGTGCGTGAGACGCGTCCACGCGAGGTCGGTGTCGCCGGGAGCGTGCGTCTTACCGAGCGAGGCGAGCCGGTCACGCACGTCGGGCGCGGTGGCCGCATCCGTGATGCGTCGCTGTGCGATCTTGCCGAGGGGCGACGCGGCGGGCGAGGCAGGAGCCTCTTCCGGCCACCAGGCGACCACGGGCGCATCGGGCAGGAGAAGACCGGTGACCAGGCTCTCCTCGTTGCTGGCGGCGTCTCCGTAGGCGTGGAGCACGACCACCTCGGAGGCGCCGGCGTCACCGCCCACGCGGATCTGCGCGTCGAGGCGCGACTCGCCTTCACCGGTGGTGAGGACGATCACGCGCATCGGGTGCTCGCGAGAAGCATCGTTGGCCGCATCGATCGCAGCCTCGGCGACGCCGTTGCGTGCCGAGATGATCAGAGTGAGAACGCGGCCGAGGGCGACAGCGCCGCCCTCTTCGCGGACCTTGACCAGCTGCTTGGCGACCTGGCTGACCGTCGTGTCGGGAAGGTCGATGATCACGGGCGTCTCCAGACTCGTCCATCACGGGCAAGGAGGTCGTCGGCGGATGCCGGACCCCACGAGCCGGGTGCATACTGATCGACCGGACCGCCGACGGCAGCCCAGTACTTCTCCACCGGGTCGAGGATCTTCCACGAGAGCTCGACCTCTTCGTGGCGCGGGAACAGCGGTGGGTCGCCGAGCAGCACATCGAGGATGAGTCGCTCGTAGGCCTCGGGGCTCGCCTCGGTGAACGCGTGGCCGTAGCCGAAGTCCATCGTGACGTCGCGCACGTTCGTTCCGTTGCCTGGGACCTTGGATCCGAAGCGGATCGTGACGCCCTCGTCGGGCTGCACGCGGATCACGAGCGCGTTCTGGCCCAGCTCCGACGTGTTCGAGCGACCGAAGAGGTGCTCGGGCGCCTTCTTGAAGACGACGGCGACCTCCGTCACACGGCGTCCGAGGCGCTTGCCGGTGCGCAGGTAGAACGGCACGCCGGACCAGCGGCGGGTGTCGATCTCGAGCTTGATCGCGGCATACGTCTCGGTCGCGGACTCGGGGTTCATGCCGTCTTCGTCGAGGAAGCCGGTGACCTGCTCGCCGCCCTGCCATCCGCCGGCGTACTGGCCGCGGGCGGTCGCGAGGGAGAGATCATCGGGCACGTGCACCGCGGCGAGGACCTTCTCCTTCTCGGCACGGAGGTGCTCGGCCGAGAGACTGATCGGCTCTTCCATGGCGGTGAGCGCCAGCAGCTGCAGCAGGTGGTTCTGGATGACGTCGCGCGCGGCGCCGACACCGTCGTAGTAGCCGGCACGGCCACCGACGCCGATGTCCTCGGCCATCGTGATCTGCACGTGGTCGACGTAGTTGCGGTTCCAGATCGGCTCGTACAGCTCGTTCGCGAAGCGCAGCGCCAGGATGTTCTGAACCGTCTCCTTGCCGAGGTAGTGGTCGATGCGGAAGATCGAGTCAGCCGAGAACGCGACCTCGAGGGCGGCGTTGAGCTCGCGCGCGGATTCGAGGTCGTGCCCGAACGGCTTCTCGATCACGACGCGGCGCCAGCGCTCGTCGTCATCGTCGTTGTCGCCGACGAGACCCGAGTCCTTGAGCTGTTTCGCGACCAGCGGGAAGTCCTTCGGCGGGATCGACAGGTAGAACGCGTGGTTCCCCATCGTGCCGCGCTCGACGTCGAGCTGGTCGACCGTCTCGCGGAGTTTGCGGAAGGAATCGGGGTTGTCGAACTCGCCCGAGACGAACCGAATGCCCTGCAGCAGCTGCGCCCAGGTCTCCTCGCGGAAAGGGGTGCGCGCGTACTGCTTGACGGCGTCGTAGACGACCTGAGCGAAGTCCTGGTCCTCCCAGTCCCGACGGGCGAAGCCGACGAGAGCGAATCCGGGCGGAAGGAGTCCGCGGTTGGCGAGGTCGTAGACCGCGGGCATGAGCTTCTTGCGTGACAGGTCTCCGGTCACACCGAAGATCACGAGGGCGCTGGGCCCCGCGATCCGGTTGAGACGGCGATCATCGGGGTCACGCAGCGGGTTGTGCCCGCGCGAGATGGGAACAGACATCGGTGGGGGATTCTCCTGGCTGTTACTTCTGTGCTGCTTCGAAGAGGGTGAGGACGTCGGCCGACGAATCGGTGATCGTCAGGGAGACGACCGGGCGGCCGTGCTCAGCGAGGACACCGGCGTCGCCGGCTGCCTGCGCTTCGATGAGCTGCCCGAACGTGAAGGGCCTCTCGGGGATCTCGAGATCGACCTCGGTGCTCTCCAGGATCTGCAGGAACACACCCTGCGCGGGCCCGCCCTTGTGGTACTGACCGGTGGAGTGCAGGAAGCGCGGACCCCAGCCGAACGTCGTGGGACGCCCGGAATCGGCGGCCACGAGTTCGCGGAGGCCCTGCAGCTGCGGGACGTCGAGTCGGTTCACGTACGCCTGGATCGAGACGTAGCCGTCTGTCGGCAGCTGAGCCCAGAGCGCATCGAGCACGCCTTCGACGGTGCCGGATGCCGCGAGAACGGGATCGGACACGCGCACCTCGACGCCGTTCTCGACGAACGCGGGTGCGGTGGGCTCGGGGCGTGCGTCCAGAAGACCGCGGGCGGCCACCTTGGCGGACTCGACGTCGGGCTGGTCGAAGGGGTTGATGCCGAGCAGGTAGCCCGCGATCGCCGTGGCGTACTCCCAGACGACGAGCTGAGCGCCCAGCGATCCGCTGACCAGGATCTCGCCCTCGTGCCTCTCGCGGAGGTGGAACTCGTTCGCGTCGTCGACCAGGCGCACGATCTGCAGGTCCGACGGCTTCGAGTCGAGCTCCGGCGACACAGGAAGGAGCACGACAGGCAGGATGCCGGTGCTGTCCTTGCCCGTGGACTCGGCGATGAGCTGCTCGATCCAGTCGGGCAGCCCGTTGATGTGCGTGCCGTCGGTGATCAGACCCAGCTTGTCGCGGCGGGGCGACGTTGCGGAGATCGCCGCTGCGAGTCGCAGCGCCGGGTTGTCGGCAGAGTCGATCGCGACCTCGAGAAGCGAGGCGTCGGCCTCGTTCAGGAGCTCATCGATATCGGCTCCGGCGAGCCCGGACGGGACGAGACCGAAGGCGGTGAGCGCCGAGTAGCGCCCTCCGACGTTCGGGTCCGCGTTGAACACGCGGTATCCCGCCTCGCGAGCCGAGACGTCGAGCGGTGAACCGGGGTCGGTCACGATGACGATGCGCTCAGCCGGATCGATGCCCACGTCGCGGAAAGCGGCCTCGAACGTGCGGCGCTGCGAGTCGGTCTCCACCGTGGAGCCGGACTTCGACGACACCACGAGCACGGTGTCCTCGAGACCCTCGTCCAGTGCGGCGAGCACCTGGCTCGGAGCGGTGGAGTCGAGGATCGTGAGCGGGACGCCCGCGGTCTGGGCGATGACCTCAGGTGCGAGCGATGATCCGCCCATGCCGGCGAGCACGACTCGCGTCACGCCCTTCGCATGGAGATCCGCGCGGAGGGCTGCGATCTCGGCGACCAGCGGACGCGAGACCGAGACCGCCTCGATCCATCCGAGGCGGATCGAGGCCTCGGACTCGGCTGCCGGACCCCAGAGGGTCGCATCGCCGCCGGTGAGGCGGGAGGCGATGAGGTCGTGGACGAGAGCGGGGACCGTCTCGTCGATCGCGACCCGAGCCGCGCCCGAGGCGTGGATCGCGAATGTCATCGCTGCGCCTCGAGGCCCTCTGCCACCTGCGTGAGCAGGTCGTGCCAGGAGTCGATGAACTTGGCGACGCCCTCGTCCTCGAGCACCTGGGTCACGTCCGTGAAGTCGATGCCGAGGCCGGCGAGGCCGGCGAAGACGGCGCGGGCCTCTTCGTAGCCACCCGTGATGGTGTCACCCGTGACCACGCCGTGGTCGAAGGTCGCCTCGAGCGTCTTCTCGGGCATCGTGTTGACGACATCCTTCGCGACGAGCTCGGTGACATAGAGGGTGTCCGGCAGAGCCGGGTCCTTGACGCCGGTCGATGCCCAGAGCGGGCGCTGCGCGTTCGCCCCGAGCTTGATGAGGTCCTGAGCGCGCTTCTCGGCGAACTTCTGCTCGAAGAGCTCGTAGGCCAGGCGTGCGTTCGCGAGCCCGGCCTTGCTCTTGAGCGCCTCGGCCTCGTCGGTTCCGATGGCCGAGAGACGCTTGTCGGTCTCGGTGTCGACACGCGACACGAAGAACGAGGCGACTGAGTGGATGCTCGAGAGGTCGAAGTCGGCGCCGTGCGCCCGCTCGAGACCGGCGAGGTACGCGTCGATGACCTCGGCGTAGCGCTCCAGGCTGAAGATCAGGGTCACGTTGACGCTGATGCCGGATGCGATCGCCTCGGTGATGGCCGGGAGCCCGGCCTTCGTCGCGGGGATCTTGACGAGGAGGTTCGGACGGTCGACCTTGGCCCAGAGCTGCTTGGCCTGTGCGACGGTGCCCTCGGTGTCGTGCGCGAGGTCGGGGGAGACCTCGATCGAGACGCGGCCGTCGACATGGCCGGATGCCTCCCAGACGGGGCGGAAGACGTCGAGCGCCGCCGCGACGTCCTGCGTGGTCGCGGCGAAGACGGCCTCTTCGGCCGTCGCGCCGGACGCTGCGAGCTCGGTGACCTGAGCGTCGTACGAGGTGTTGTTCTTGTCGGTGATCGCGTTGGCGAAGATCGTCGGGTTCGTGGTGACGCCGACGACGTTACGGGTCTCGATCAGCTCGGCCAGGTTGCCGGAGGAGATGCGGGTGCGCGACAGGTCGTCGAGCCAGATGCTGACACCGGCTGCTGCGAGGTCTGCGGTGGGGGTGCTCATGCGTTCTCCTTGATGGTCTCGCGTGCGGCCGCGATGACGGCCTCTGTGGTGATGCCGAACTTCTCGAACAGGGTCTTGTAGTCGGCGGATGCGCCGAAGTGGTCGATGCCGACCGAACGGCCGCGGTCGCCCACGATGCCGCGCCAGCTGAGGACGGAACCCGCCTCGACCGAGACGCGGGCGGTGACGGACTTCGGCAGGACCGACTCTCGGTACGCGTCATCCTGCTCGTCGAACCACTCCAGAGACGGAGCGGAGACGACGCGCGCGTTGACACCCTCCTCGGCCAGGGCTGCACGGGCATCGACCGCCAGCTGGACCTCGGAGCCGGTCGCGATGATGATCACGTCGGGGGTGCCGTTCGGAGCCTCGGCGAGCACGTATGCGCCCTTCGAGACGCCGTCGGTCGAGGCGAAGACGTCACCGTCGGCCGCACCCTGGCCGCGCTCGAACACCGGGATGTTCTGACGGGTCAGGGCGATGCCCGCCGGGCCCTCGTGGCGGCGCAGGATCTCGAGCCAGGCTGCAGAGGTCTCGTTGGCGTCGGCGGGGCGCACCAGGGTGAAGTTCGGGATGGCGCGGAGTGTGGCGATCTGCTCGACCGGCTGGTGCGTCGGGCCGTCCTCGCCGAGCGCGACGGAGTCGTGCGTCCAGACGAAGATGCTGGGGACGTTCATCAGCGCGGCCAGACGCACCGGCGGGCGCATGTAGTCGCTGAAGATGAGGAAGGTGCCGCCGAAGGCGCGCGTCGGCCCGTGCAGCACGATGCCGTTGACGATCGCGCCCATGGCGTGCTCGCGGATGCCGAAGTGCAGCACGCGGCCGTAGGGGTCACCCGACCACTCGTGGGTGGACCACTCGGCGGGGATGAAGGACTTCGAGTCCTTGATCGTGGTGAGGTTCGACTCGGCGAGGTCGGCCGATCCGCCCCAGAGCTCGGGGAGCTCGGCGGCGAGTGCGTTGATGACCTGGCCGGATGCCGCGCGGGTCGAGACGTCCTTGCCGCTGGCGAAGACGGGAAGAGCGGATGTGATGTCGGCCGGGAGCTCTTTGGCCTCGAGACGGTCGAGGAGTGCCTTGCGCTCGGGGTTGGCCGCGGCCCACGCGTCGAACGAGGTCTGCCAGGCGGCACGAGTCTCGGCGGCGCGGTCGGCGAGAGACCGGGTGTGAGCGATCACGTCGTCGGCGATGGCGAAGTGCTCCTCGGGGTCGAAGCCGAGGACCTTCTTGGTCGCAGCCAGCTCGTCGCCGCCGAGGGCGGAGCCGTGGATCTTGCCCGAGTTCTGCTTGCCGGGCGAGGGCCATCCGATGATCGTCTTGAGGATGATGAGCGACGGCTTCGAGGTCTCGCCCTTGGCGGCCTCGATGGCGGCGTTCAGTTCGGCGACGTCTTCGACGTACTCGCCCGTCTTCTTCCAGTCGACGGTCTGCACCTGCCAGCCGTAGGCCTGGTAGCGCTTCGCGACATCCTCGGTGAAGGCGACGTTCGTGTCGTCCTCGATCGAGATCTGGTTGGAGTCGTAGATCGCGATCAGGTTGCCGAGCTCCTGGTGGCCGGCGAGCGAGGAGGCCTCGCTGGTCACGCCCTCCTGGAGGTCGCCGTCGCCGGCGATCACGTAGACGAAGTGGTCGAACGGGCTCGTGCCCGCAGCGGCCTCAGGGTCGAACAGGCCGCGCTCGTAGCGGGCCGCATAGGCGAACCCGACCGCGGAGGCGAGACCCTGGCCGAGCGGGCCCGTGGTGATCTCGACGCCCTTGGTGTGGCCGTACTCGGGGTGGCCGGGAGTGAGCGAGCCCCAGGTGCGGAGCGCCTTGAGGTCGTCGAGCTCGAGACCGAAGCCGCCGAGGTACAGCTGCACGTACTGCGTCAGCGACGAGTGACCGACCGAGAGGATGAAGCGGTCGCGGCCGAGCCAGTCGGTGTCGGTGGGGTCGTGGCGGAGAACCCGCTGGTAGAGGAGATACGCGGCTGGAGCGAGGCTCATGGCGGTGCCCGGGTGGCCGTTCCCGACCTTCTCCACGGCATCCGCTGCCAGAAGACGCGCGGTGTCCACCGCACGTCGGTCGATCTCATCCCACTGCAATTCCGACACTGTGAAGCCCTTCTGCAACTGTTCGAGAGCGTCCGGAGTGCACATTCGCAGACCGCAACGTTACGGAGGGGTGTGTGATGTGCGCCGGACGCGCGAGTCATTTCAGCATAGCGCCGTGGTGTGACCCGTTACCCAGTCTTACAACGCGTCACCGGCCCAGGAATTCCATGGCCGAGAGGGTGTGTCGCCCACTCCTGGGACCGGAGATCAACGTGTACGGAACGCGGTCTCGCGATGTCCCGGGCGAGTCCCTGGGCGGGGCCGGCCGGGCCTCCGACGTGCCCTAGACTGGGAAACGCTGTAGTGACGCGTGTGGAGGAGGCGATCGAGATCTCGACGATGTCTGATCAGACCGTTGTGAAGAAGTCCATCGGTCGTACCGTGAAGGCGTACGTCGCCCTCACCAAGCCGCGTGTCCTCGAGCTGTTGCTGGTGTCGACCGTCCCGGTGATGTTCCTCGCCCAGGGCGGTCTGCCAGACATGTGGCTGGTGCTCGCGACTGTGATCGGCGGCTCGCTGAGCGCCGGTTCGGCAGCGGCGTTCAACATGTACCTCGATCGCGACATCGACGCGCACATGCACCGCACCGAGAACCGTCCGCTCGTGACGGGAGAGATCACCCCTCGGGGCGCTCTGATCTTCTCCTGGACCCTCGCCGTGCTCTCGACGGTCTGGCTCTGGTTCACGACGAACTGGCTGGCGGCCACGCTGTCGGCAGTCGCGATCTTCTTCTACGTCGTGATCTACACGATGATCCTCAAGCGCCGCACCGAGCAGAACATCATCTGGGGCGGCATCGCCGGATGCTTCCCGGTCCTCATCGGCTGGGCGGCCGTCACCGGTTCGCTCGACTGGCCGGCATTCATCCTCTTCGCCCTGATCTTCCTCTGGACGCCGCCGCACTACTGGCCGCTCTCGATGAAGTACAAGGATGACTACGACGACGTCGACGTGCCCATGCTCGGAGTGACCCGCAACGCCTCGCAGGTCGGCCTCCAGGTCATCCTGTACGCCTGGGCGACCATCGCCTGCTCGCTGCTGCTGATCCCCATCGCGAACATGGGCCTCGTCTACACCGTCTCCGCCCTCGTGTTCGGCGGGTGGTTCATCTACGAGTCGCACCGCCTGTACAACCAGGCCGTGCGGGGGAACGAGGCGCGGCCGATGCGAGTCTTCCACGCCTCGATCACCTACTTGACGCTGATCTTCGTGGCCGTGGCGGTCGACCCGCTGCTTCCGTTCTGAGGCTCGTCGTTCTCGACGATCGTCTCGTCCTTCGACGCGACGAGGGTGGGGTCGTCATCCGTGGCCGGCTCGATCGCGTCGTCGGCGTCCGCCTCTGACGTCCAGTCGATGGGCTCGACGACGACGGGTGCCGTCGCGGGCATGAGCGCCTGCACCGCCGTGAGAGCGATCGCGATCAGGAGTCCGATGACTCCGGCGCCCAGGAGGGCCGCGCCGACCACGACGAGCGACTGGCCCACGTAGACCTCGATGCCCGTCGCCGTGCCGTCGAGAAGAGTGCTCGTCATCGTGCCGACCTGCCCGGCGATCAGCCATCCGCCGACGCCCGCCGAGGCGAGCGAGAGCACGAGGAGGAGCCAGAAGCCGATGCTGCGTGTCAGTGACTTGTTCATGTCTGCCACGGTGCACGACGAACTGATGAGCCTCTGATGTCGCAGCTATGCATCCACTGTGCCGGTCGCCGGGCGCCGGTCGCCGGGCCAGTGGCCGTCGTCAGTCCCGAGCGGAGACCGGCTTCTTCAGGTGCAGCACCACGACCGTGTAGGCGGCCGCAGACAGCGACGCGAGCACCATGTGGATGCCGACGAGCAGCGGGGGGAGTCCCTCACGCGCCTGCCAGATGCCGACGCCCACCTGCACGAGGATCGCGAGCACGAGGACGAGCAGCCACTTGCGGGGTTCGAGCCGAAGCGCCCACGCCGAGATCGTCAGCGCGGCGACGAGGGCGGCGAGGATGTACCCGGGCCACGAGTGCACGTGGGCGAGGATCGTGGCGTCGAATCCGTGCCGCAGCACGTCGGCGTCGCCGGAGTGCGGCCCGGATCCCGTCGTCAGAACACCGAACACGATGGTGACTGCAAGGGCGAGACCGGTGACGTGGCTGAGGACGGCGAACCATTTCGGGACGGCGCTCACTCGGGGTCCTGGCGCAGCGTAGAGCCGCACCAGGAACGCCGCCGTGACGCACACGAGCAGCAGCGACGAGACGTAGTGGAACCCGACGATGAAGGGGTTCAGGCCGGTGAGGACGGTGATGCCGCCCACGAGTGCCTGCGCGACGACTCCGACGAGGACGATCCAGGCGAGCACGACGAGGTCGCGTCGTTCGGACGAGAGCCTGAGCGAACGGATCATCGCGGCGATCACCGTGACGAGCAGCGCGCCCATGGCGAAGGGCGTCGCGGGAAGGGAGAACAGGGAGACCAGCCCGAAGACGACCGCCGCAGCCACGATGCCGCTCGCGGCGAAGCGCAGAGCGGAGAACACGAGGCGTCTGCCGCCCACGCGCGCCAGCACGAGCAGGAGGACGGCGAGCGCGATGATGCCGACCACGCCCGTCATCACGCGGTTGCCGAACTCGATGATCCCGTGTATTCCCTGATCGGCATAGATCGGCACGAGGGACTCGGGAGTGCACAGCGGCCACTCCGAGCATCCGAGGCCGGAACCGGTGAGACGCACCGCGCCTCCGGTGCCGATGATGATGGTCTGCGCGAGGAACGAGAGCCAGGCGCACACGCGCAGCATCCGCCCCCACAGGAGCGCGGCCGTCGAGGTCGTCTGCGGTGCATTCGTGGGGGAGGAGGTCGTCGTCTCGGGCATAAGTCTCTCCGAACCGCGCCGGACACGGCGAGCGGCCCTGTCTTCAGGCGGAACCTGTAGAATCGGATTGTTGTGATGAGCGCTGACCGCGCTGAAGCATCGCTAACAGTTTAGGCGCGATGGATGCGCCGGTGATGAGGGCCCACCAACGGCACCCGCTCCCGCAGACTCGACGGGGATCAGGTGTGTCGGGGCGGATGACACCGTTTTGGGACCTGTGAGGAGAGTGTGTGATGTCGGATGTTCTGATCGACCGCCCGGAGCTTGACGGCCTGGGGGTGTACGAATTCGGGTGGCATGACGAAGATGCTGCCGGAGCCATTGCCAAGCGCGGTATCTCCGAAGAGGTGGTCCGTGGGATCTCGGCGCTCAAGCATGAGCCCGAATGGATGCTGAAGACCCGTCTCAAGGGATACCAGCTCTTCGGACGCAAGCCGATGCCGACCTGGGGCGCAGACCTCAGCGAGATCGACTTCGACAACATCAAGTACTTCGTGCGCTCCACCGAGAAGCAGGCGCAGTCGTGGGAAGACCTTCCCGCCGAGATCCGCGAGACCTACGAGCGCCTCGGCATCCCCGAGGCAGAGCGTCAGCGTCTCGTGGCCGGCGTCGCGGCTCAGTACGAGTCCGAGGTCGTCTACCACCAGATCCGCGAGGACCTGGAGGAGCAGGGTGTCATCTTCATGGACACCGACACGGCGCTGCGCGAGCACCCCGAGTTCTTCGAGGAGTACTTCGGATCGGTGATCCCGGCCGGGGACAACAAGTTCGCGGCCCTGAACACGGCCGTGTGGTCGGGCGGATCGTTCGTCTACGTCCCCAAGGGCGTGCACGTCGAGATCCCGCTGCAGGCGTACTTCCGCATCAACACCGAGAACATGGGCCAGTTCGAGCGGACCCTGATCATCGCCGACGAGGACAGCTACGTCCACTACATCGAGGGCTGCACGGCCCCGATCTACAAGTCGGACTCGCTGCACTCGGCCGTCGTCGAGATCATCGTGAAGAAGAACGCCCGCGTTCGCTACACGACGATCCAGAACTGGTCGAACAACGTCTACAACCTCGTCACCAAGCGTGCGGTCGCGCACGAGGGCGCGACGATGGAGTGGGTCGACGGCAACATCGGCTCCAAGGTGACGATGAAGTACCCGTCGATCTACCTGATGGGCGAGCACGCCAAGGGCGAGACGCTCTCGGTCGCGTTCGCGGGCCCCGGACAGCACCAGGACGCCGGCGCGAAGATGATCCACATGGCTCCCTACACGCAGTCGTCGATCGTCTCGAAGTCGATCGCGCGCGGCGGCGGACGTGCCGGATACCGTGGCGAGGTGCGAGTGGACGCCAACGCGCACCACTCCGCGAACACCGTGCGCTGCGACGCCCTGCTCGTCGACACCAAGTCGCGCTCCGACACCTACCCGGCGATCGACATCCGTGTCGACGACGTGCAGCTCGGCCACGAGGCCACGGTCTCGAAGGTCAGCGAAGAGCAGCTCTTCTACCTCCAGTCACGCGGCATGCCCGAGGACGAGGCGATGGCGATGATCGTGCGCGGCTTCATCGAGCCGATCGCACGGGAGCTGCCGATGGAGTACGCGATGGAATTGAACAAGCTCATCGAGATGGGCATGGAAGGATCGGTCGGCTGAGATGACGGCCCAGACGACGACGCCCACGGCGTCGCATCATTCGAGCGCGCATGTCGACCCGGCCGCGCAGGTCGCGGACGCCGGATTCGTTCCGGTTCAGACGCGTTCCGAGCGCCCGCATTCGTTCGAGCCGGCGGACTTCGGCGCGCCGACCGGCCGCGAGGTCAACTGGAAGCACACGCCCGTCGCGAAGCTCTCGTCCCTCTTCGAGGTCGCGGGCTCCGCTGAAGGAGTGAGCTACACGTTCGGCGCAGGAGAGCAGTACATCTCCGCGCCGCTCGCCTCCGGCGATGCTCCCCGCGGCGAGGTCTTCCTCGCCGAGGACATCACCGCGGCCATCGCGTGGCAGGGCTCGCCCGAAGCGCTGCACATCCGCATCCCTCGTGAAGAGGAGGTCGCAGAGCCGATCCTCGTGGCGATCGACGGTCTCGGCGCAGAACTGCGCGCCGATGCCCACATCGTGATCGAGGCGCTCGAGCACAGCTCGGCCACCGTCGTGCTCCAGCACACCGGAGTCGCGCAGTACTCGCAGAACGTCGAGATCATCGTGCGCGACGGAGCGAAGCTCACCGTCATCAGCCTGCAGCAGTGGCAGGATGCGGCCGTGCACACCTCGGCGCATCAGGCGCGAGTCGACGCGGATGCCACCCTCAAGCACTTCGTCATCAGCTTCGGCGGCGGCGTCGTGCGCGTGAACCCGAGCGTCGAGCTCGCGGGTGCCGGATCGGAGGGCTACCTCTACGGTCTGTCGTACGCCGATGCGGGTCAGCACCTCGAGAGCCAGGTGTACCTGCACCACAAGGGCGCGCACACCAAGGGCGACGTGCTCTACAAGGGTGCGCTCCAGGGCGAGGGCGCGCACAGCGTCTGGATCGGCGACGTGCTGATCGGCGCCGACGCGACGGGCACCGACTCGTACGAGGCGAACCGCAACCTGGTGCTCACCGAGGGCGCTCGTGCCGACTCGATCCCGAACCTCGAGATCGAGACCGGAGACATCCTCGGCGCCGGCCACGCCAGCGCCACAGGTCGCTTCGACGACGAGCAGCTGTTCTACCTGCAGGCTCGCGGCATCAGCGAAGAGGAAGCACGCCGTCTCGTGGTGCTCGGGTTCCTCACCGACATCGTTCAGCGCCTGGGCATCCCGGCTCTGGAGACCGAGCTGCTCGACGCTATCGAGACGGAGCTCGCCGAGGTGAACGCGTGAGCGCCGAGCGCGTGTGCGGCGTCGCGGAACTCGAGCAGGACATGCCGATCCGTGTCGAGCCGAACGGCGTGCCGATCACCGTGATCAAGGACTCCGAAGGTGTCATCCACGCCATCGGAGACACCTGCACGCACGGCGACATCTCTCTCGCCGAGGGTTTCGTCGAGGGCGACACGGTGGAATGCTGGGCCCACGGCTCGGCGTTCTCGCTGCTCACCGGCAAGCCCCAGAATCTCCCCGCTTATGAGCCCGTTCCGGTCTACGTCGTCGAGATCGACGGCGACGACGTGCTCATCGACCCGACTGTGACGAAGGAAGTCTGAATGTCTGTTCTTGAAATCCGCGACCTGTACGTGACGGTCGAGACCGAGGCGGGTACCACCCCGATCCTCAACGGCATCAACCTCACCATGAACACCGGTGAGACGCACGCCATCATGGGCCCCAACGGCTCGGGCAAGTCGACCCTCGCGTACACGATCGCCGGTCACCCGAAGTACACGGTGGCCTCGGGGTCGATCACCTTCGACGGCCAGGACGTGCTCGAGATGAGCGTCGACGAGCGCGCTCGCGCCGGACTGTTCCTCGCCATGCAGTACCCGGTCGAGATCCCGGGCGTGACGGTGACGAACTTCCTCCGCACCGCCAAGACGGCCCTCGACGGTGAAGCCCCTGCGATCCGCGGCTGGACCAAGGACGTCAAGGCGGCCATGGCGAACCTCCGCATGGACCCGAAGTTCGCGCAGCGCAACGTCAACGAGGGTTTCTCGGGAGGCGAGAAGAAGCGCCACGAGATCCTCCAGCTCGAGGTTCTCAAGCCGAAGTTCGCGATCCTCGACGAGACCGACTCCGGTCTCGACGTCGACGCACTGAAGATCGTCTCCGAGGGCGTCAACCGCGCCAAGGAGTCGACCGGTCTCGGCGTTCTGCTCATCACGCACTACACGCGCATCCTCCGCTACATCCGTCCCGACTTCGTGCACGTGGTCGTCGCGGGCAAGATCGTCGAAGAGGGCGGCCCGGAGCTCGCAGACCGGCTCGAGGACGAGGGATACGACCGTTTCCTCGACCCCGCAGCCCCCATCGAGGCGTAGGCTGATTCGCATGACAGCCACCCTCACGGACCAGAAGTACGACGAGGTCACCGAGGCTCTCAAAGACGTCATGGACCCGGAGCTCGGGATCAACGTCGTCGACCTCGGTCTCATCTACGACCTCGCGTGGGATGACGAGAACGATGCTCTCGTCATCCACATGACGCTGACCAGTGCCGGCTGCCCCCTGACCGACGTGCTCGAAGACCAGACCGCACAGGCTCTGGACAGCGTCGTCGACCGCTTCCGCATCAACTGGGTGTGGATGCCGCCGTGGGGTCCGGAGAAGATCACCGACGACGGCCGCGACATGATGCGCGCCCTCGGCTTCGCGATCTGAGGATGCTCGAGGTCAAGGCTCTGGCTCTGGCCGAGCTCCGTGAGCGGAGCAGCGAGAAGTGGCGGGAGTATCCCGCCGATGTGCTTCCGCTGTTCGTCGCGGAGACCGACTTCCCCCTCGCGCCCGCGATCTCGGCGGCGCTTCGCCGCGCCGTCGAGACGGGGGACACCGGGTACATCGCGTCGCGGACACCCTTGCCATCCACCTACGCGGCGTTCGCCCGGCGACGATTCGGATGGGACGTCGATCCTGCCCGCATGCGCACCACGGCAGACGTGAGCATGGGCATCGTGGAGATCCTCCGTCGCGTCACCCAACCGGGGGAGCGCGTCGTCGTGACGCCTCCGGTGTATCCGCCGTTCTACGATCTGGTCTCCGAGGCCGGCGCCGCGGTCTCGCGTGTTCCGCTGCGTGACACGGGCACGGCGTGGGAGCTCGACCTCGACGGCATCCGTGCCGCGTTCGAAGACGGCGCGACCGCGATCCTGCTCTGCAACCCGCACAACCCGACCGGGACGGTCCACAGCCGCGACTCTCTCGCCGCACTGGCCGAGATCGCCGACGAGTTCGGCGCATCCGTGATCTCCGACGAGATCCATGCGCCGCTGGCGCAGCCGGGCACCGGTTTCACGCCGTTCCTCGATACCGGCGAGGCGGCCGAGCGGGTCGGATTCGCGATCGTCAGCGCCAGCAAGGCGTTCAACCTCGCCGGCCTCAAATGCGCCCTGATGGTGACGGCATCCGACGACACGAGCGAGGTCGTGCGCGGCCTGCCGATCGAGGTCGTCTGGCGTACCGGGCAGTTCGGTCTTCTCGCCGCTGTCGCCGCGTTCTCGGAGGAGAGCGACGAGTGGCTCGGCGGACTGCTCAGGACGCTCGACGCGAATCGAATTCTTCTCGAGGATCTGCTGGCATCGCACCTGCCCCAGGCGCGCTATCGGATCCCGGATGCGGGCTACCTCGCCTGGATCGACCTCTCAGGACTTGGATGGGGCGAGAACCCGGCGCGCCGCATCCTCAAGGAGGCCAGGGTCGCGCTGCACTTCGGCCCGGCCTTCGGAGACGAAGGAGCGGGGCATGTGCGTCTGAACTTCGGCACGAGTCCCGAGATCATCACCGAAGCCGTCGAGCGCATTGCGGCGCTCGTGCAGGGTTGACCGCGCGGAGGTGACTGCGCAGAGCTGACAGCGCAGAGCTGACTGCCCGATAGGTGACGGCGTCACCGGAGCCGTCGATCGCCCGTCTCGTCTACTGTGTCTCTCGCCAGTGCTGTCACGCCGAGGTCGAAGATCCGATCCAGCCCCGCGGTGACGTCGACCGCGTCGCCTCCGGGGAGGGCGCCGTGGCTGTCGGCGTGCATGCGCTGCTGCACGAGCGTCGCGTGACCGAGGATGAAGTGCAGGAGGGCGACGGCACGCTCCCTCGAGTCCTCGGCTCCCACGCGGCGCAGGGAGTCTTCGAGCGCCGTCTGCGCCTGCGAGGAGCCGAGCTGCAGTGCGTACGTGCTGAGCACGAGTTCTGCGCCGTCGCGATACGTGAACAGGGCGTCGCGGATGCTGCGCGCTGTGGTCAGCACATCGGCGTCATCACGCGGGATGGTCGAAGTGATGCGGTCTGCGAGATCGGCGAGCAGCTCCTGTTTGCTCGTGAAGTGCCAGTAGAGCGCGCTCGGCTGGACATCGAGCCTGCTCGCGATCCTCCGCATCGATAGGTCGGCGAGCCCGACCTCGTCGAGGAGCGCGAGGGCTGCCCGAGCGACACCGTCGCGATCATGGCGAGTCGAGTTGTGATCGGGGCTCATGTTCTCACTATAGTGAACACCGTTCAGGTGAACAGTGTTCAGGAAGGTGTCGGATATGACGCAGCAGCGAGGCGACCTCGGTCGCGAACTGGCCAGAGCGGCGATCTTCGCCGCCCTCATCGTGGTGCTCGGGATGGTGACGATACCGATCCCCGGCGGGGTTCCCATCACCGCGCAGACTCTCGGCGTGATGCTCGCCGGCGCCGTTCTCGGCCCGCGGCTCGCTCCGCTCTCGATCCTGCTCGTGCTCGCTCTCGCGGCTGTGGGGCTTCCGGTCCTCGCCGGAGGGCGCGGTGGACTCGGCGTGTTCGTCGGTCCCACCGCCGGGTACCTGCTCGGGTGGGTGGCCGGAGTCGTTGTGATCGGACTGATCGTGCACCGGGGCAGGCTCACGTGGTGGCGCATCGCGCTCGGCACCGTGGTCGGCGGCATCCTGGTCGTGTATCTGTGCGGGATCCCCGTCACCGCGCTCGTCCTCGGCCTCGACCTCGCGCCGACGGCCGTGGCCGCACTCGTGTTCCTGCCGGGGGATCTCCTCAAAGCCGCAGCAGCTGTGGCGTTGACACTCGCGCTGCGGCGCGCGTACCCGAGGGCTTTCGGCGCTCGGGCGGCTCTCGCGCCGGCACCCGTCCGTGCGGTCTGAGAGGAGTCACGCGCGCGTCGCGCTCGACGGGGTGACCGTCGAGCGCGAGGGCCGACGGATCCTCCGCGATGTCAGCGTCGATCTCATGGCGCCGCGAATCGCGGTCATCGGTGCGAACGGATCGGGAAAGTCGACCTTCGCGCGGCTTCTGAACGGTCTCGTCGTGCCCACATCGGGGCGGGTGAGCGTGCACGGCCTCGACACGCGACGTGACGTCGCGGCGCTGCGTCGCCGCGTCGGCTTCGTTTTCACCGATCCTCAGGCCCAGATCCTGATGCCGACCCCCGCCGAGGATCTCGCGCTGTCGCTGCGCGGCCTGCCCAGGGCGGAGATCGATGCGCGGGTGGCCCATGCGCTCGCTGAGCACGGACTCGCGGATCGGGCGGACGTCGCGGCATCGGACCTCTCCGGTGGTCAGAGACAGCTCCTCGCACTCGCGTCGGTGCTGATCACCCAACCGCGGTTGATCGTCGCAGACGAGCCGACGACGCTGCTCGATCTGCGCAATGCTCGGCGCATCGCAGACCTCCTGCTCGCACAGACGGCGCAGGTCGTGCTCGTCACCCACGATCTCGACCTCGCGGCCCGCTGCGATCACGCGGTGCTGTTCGACGACGGCGCTGTCGTGGCCGCGGGCGAGCCGGGTGCCGTGATCGCCATCTACCGGAACCTGTGCCGATGATCCAGATGTACAGGCCGGGCACGAGCGTAATCCATCGGATGCCGGCGGGAGTCAAGCTCGCGATCTTCGCCGCACTCGCGATCGTTCTCTCCGCCTATCCGCACGATGCCTGGAGTGTCGGCGTCACCGTGAGCGGTGTCTGCGCGCTCTTCGCCCTCGCCCGCCTGCCGCTGCGTGTGCTGGCCGCTGAGGCGTGGCGCCTCCGCGGGCTCGTGCTCGTGCTCGGAGGAGCGCTCTGGCTCTTCGTCTCGCCGCTCGCGGCCTGGATCAGCACCGCACGCGTCCTCTCGCTCGTACTGCTCGCCTCGCTGCTCACGATCACGACGCGAATGGGCGATCTGCTCGGCGTGCTGCACCGGATGCTCCTCCCGCTGCGACGCCTGGGTGTCGACGCAGACGCCGTCTCGATGGCGATCTCGCTCACGATCACGATGATCCCGGTGGTGGCATCGTTCGCGCACGAGATCAGGGACGCGCAGCGGGCGCGGGGGGTTCGGCTCGGTATCCGGGGCGTCGTGCCCCTTCTCGTCCGCACGCTACGCCACGCGGACGACGTGGGCGACGCTCTCGCCGCTCGCGGTCTGGTGTGAGCGCCGAGCCAGTCGAAGCGCCCAGAGCATCCCGCAGACGGCGACGGCGGCGGTCAGTACGGTCGTGCCGATCAGCAGCAGCAGGACGACAGCGGTGAGCCCCACTGTCACGGCGCCGAGCACGCGTCGGGGCGACTCCGTCAGCGCGGGCGACTGCCGGGTCTCGACACGGGTGAACGCGACCGCGACCGCAGCGGTGAGGGCCAGCGCGGTCACGAGCCAGAGCGGACGGGAGATCCACCAGGCGATGCTGCTCGGCTCGGGGAGCGCCAGGCCCGTCATCAACGCCGCGACGGCCGAGAGTCCGGCCATGCCGAGCAGCACGGGCATGTGCCAGAGATAGATCGTCATGGTGCGACGGTTGACGAACGCGGCGAAGGTCGCGGCCCGTGGGCGTCGACTGAACGCCTCGATGCGGCCGCGGAACAGCGACACGGCACTCAGATGGATGACGCCGACGAGCAGGAGCGCTCCGGTGGGCGGGTTGATGTTCGCGATGAGGTCGGGGGAGTAGATGCCGCTGACGAACGTCGCGACGAGCACGGTGGCCGCCGCCGCGCCGCAGAGGGCTCTGCAGGGCCTGCTCAGTCGCTCGATCGTGCCGTCCGCGAGGAAGAACCCGATCTGCTGCAGCGCGAGCCACACGAAGGCGAGGTTGAGGAAGCCCAGGCCGTCGACACCCGTCAGCGCGCGGAGTCCGTCGACAGCGACTGATGCCGCCACCAGCGCTGCCAGAGTCGTCCTCGGTGCTCTGTCGTGCGCGCTCGCGAGCATCGGGAGCAGGGCCTGGCAGAGCAGGAAGACACCGAGGAACCAGAGCGGCTGACCGTAGCGGAAACCGGCGACCACCACGAGCTCGGCGGGCACGCCGGCGAGACTCAGCACCGCGAGCGCTGTGCCCACTATCCCGATCGCGAACACTGCCGGCCGGAGGAGTCGGTGTACACGGGCAGCCACGAAGCCGGATGCACTGCCGCCGCGCTCACGCTGCCGCCGGTGGGCGAGGAAGCCCGCGAAGCCGCCGATGATGAAGAACAGCGGCATGACCTGCAGCATCCAGCTCACCGGCACGATCCACCGGGTGCCCTCGCTGGCGTTCTCGAAGACAGGAGCGCCGTCGACGACGGTGACGCCCACCATGATCGCGTGAAGGAGCACGACGCCGACGACGCAGAGTGCACGCAGGAAGTCGATCGCGGTGTCTCGACCGCTCGGAAGCGGAGCCTGCTGAGCGGTGAGCGGGGGTGCCTCGACGATGGTCATCGTTCCTCCTCGGATGGGGTGTCCGAGGAGCGTACGAAGACGATGTCGGGTGGCGGATCAACCTGTGGGGCTGTTCGCACCCCTACCGTGGGGTGATCTCTTGCCGACGTTCACGACGCAGGCTCGACGAGCCCGGTGTCGTAGGCGAGGATCACGGCGTGCACGCGGTCGCGCAGCCCGAGCTTGGCGAGCACTTTGCCGACGTGGGTCTTGACCGTCTGCTCGGCGATGAAGAGGTCGCCTGCGATCTCGCTGCTGGATCGACCGCCGCCGATGAGCACCAGCACCTCGCGTTCGCGTTCGGTGAGGTCGGCCAGCGCGGCGGCTGCCCGAGGCGTGCGCGGCCGGCGGCCGGCGAACTGCTCGATCATCCGCCGGGTGACGCTCGGTGCGAGCAGCGCGTCACCGCCCGCGACCACGCGCACGGCGTGGACGAGCTCTTCGGGGAGAGCGTCCTTCAGCAGGAATCCGCTCGCGCCGGCTTCCAGGGCGTCGTAGACGTAGTCGTCGATGTCGAAGGTCGTGAGCATGAGGATGCGGGGCACGTGTGCTGCGGGATAGCCAGGGCCGAGGATGCGCCGCGTCGCCTCGATGCCGTCCACCTCGGGCATCCGCACATCCATCAGGATGACGTCCGGATCGAGCCGAGCGGCGAGGGCGACGGCTTCGGCGCCGTTCGCCGCCTGACCTGCGACGCGGATGCCCTCGTGAGCGTCGAGGAGTGCCGCGAAGCCTGCTCTGACCATGGCCTGGTCGTCGGCGATGAGGACGCTGATGGTCACGGGGTCTCCTCCAGGGGTCCAGCGGTGTCGGTACGCGGATCCGGGTCGCGCAGCGGCAGGGACGCCGCCACCTCCCAGCCGCCGTCGGTGATGGGTCCCGCCGTGAAGGTGCCGCCGAGCAGTTCGACGCGCTCGCGCATACCGCGGAGCCCGTAACCGCCGCCGGTCGCTGCAGGAGGAGCGGAGGTACGGCCGTTGCGCACGCGGACGCGGACCGCGTCGGCATCCGCCTGCACCCGAACGGTCACCGGAGCGCCCGATGCGTGCCGCACCGCGTTGCTCAGAGCCTCCTGCGCGATCCGGAACGCGGCGATCTGCACGGCCTGCGAGGCGTCCGCACCGGCGCCGGTGATCTCGAGCCCGACCGTGACTCCCGCTCGTCGGATGGTGTCGACGAGTGCGGGGATGTCGTCGATGCGCTGCTGCGGGGCGAGCTCGGCGGTCTGATCCTCGGTGCGCAGGACGCCGAGCATCCGTCGCATCTCGGTGAGGGACTCCCGTGCGGTCGCCGCGATGCTGTCGAACTCGGCGGACGCTGTGTCGCCGATCTCGGGAAGCCGATATCGCGCCGTGGACGCCTGCACCTGGATCACCGACATGCTGTGTGCGATCACGTCGTGGAGCTCGCGGGCGATGCGCGTGCGCTCCTCGACGAGTCCCCGGCGGGATTCCTCGAGCGCGGAGTGCTCGCGCTCGCGCGTGAGCTCGGCAGACACGCGCACCCGGCCGGCGACCAGGATGGCGACCAGGAACATCGCCGTGGCCACGGACGTGGTGACGATGAGGTCGGCGGTCGCGCTGCCGGCCGTGGGCGCTGTGGCGACGATCTCGGGGCGCAGCAGGGGAGCCGTGAGAGAGAGGACGGCGCCGATCACGAGAGGGAACGCGCCGAGCCTGGCGCCGTGCATGAAGGTCACGACGCCGACGAGGAGCACGAAGGTCAAGAGTGCAGGCACTGACCACGGCCACGGTGACTCGGTCGCGAGCGCCGGGACGACGATGAGGGGAAGTGCAAAGGCAGACGCACAGAACGCCGTGATCGCCCAGCGCGGGTGCGTCAGTGCCAACAGCGGCGATCCGCACAGGGCCGCGCCCAGGATGAACGACAGAGGGAGGGACGTGCCGTAGAGAACGGTCTGGATAGGCACCAGCACCGAGAACAGCACGAGGCATGCAGCGCCGAGTGCCGACAGGCCGGCGGTGCGGCGGCTGATGCGGGGAGCGCGCTCGGTGCGCGGCCGACGACGTGCCATGACTGTCATCCTGCCAGCTGTGCCACGGGTGCACGTCGCCGACGGGCGGCGGTGACACGGTCGATGACGAGCCCGATGACGAGTGCGACGACGATCCCGATGCCGGCGCTGAGCAGCGGCTGGTCGGTGCCCCACGAGCCGGCGAGCAGTCCGATGGCGAGGCTCAGTGCGCTCCAGCTGATGCCGGCCACGACGCTCAGGGGCAGGAACCGCCGCCACGAGAATCGGAGGGCGCCGGCAGACATGTTCACCGCGACCCGACCGACCGGGATGTAGCGGGCACCCAGGATGAGGGCGGCGCTGCGCTGCTCGAGTGCACGTTCGGCGTGCGCGAATGTCGCGGCCACGCGGGGGCGACGCATCCAGGCCCATCGTGTGGTGCCCAGGCGCCGTCCGAGCGCGAAGGCGATGTTGTCGCCGATCGCGGCGCCGAGCGCGGCGACAAGGCCCAGAGGAATCAGAGCCCAGTACTCGCCCGTCGACGCGAGCACCGCCGCCGCGGCGACGAGGACGGTCTCGCTCGGCACCGGCGGGAAGAACCCGTCGACGATGGTCACCGCGAGCAGCACGACGTACAACCAGGGCGATGCGACGGTCTGCATGATGAGCTCGTTGATAACATCCACCCCAGAAGGCTAGGAAGCAGGTGGCACGTGGGGCATCACCCTGAGGTATCGACCGCATCCCCCCTGAGAGGTAGATCGACCGACCGCCCGACGCGCGTCGGCGAGATCACGGTGCACGGGCTCGTGGTCGACGGCGAGACGCGCTGCGAGCACTATCGCGGTGCTCTCGACGTCATCGCGATCCAGTTCGCCTGCTGCGGTGACTGGTACCCGTGCCATCTGTGCCACGAGGAGGTCGCTGATCACGAGGCGCGGCAGTGGGCGCGGGGCGAGCGTGCGACGACTGCGGTCCTGTGCGGTGTGTGCGGGTCGAAGCTGAGCATCCACGCCTACCTCGACGCACAGGGGTGTCCCGAGTGCTCGGCCGGTTTCAATCCGGGATGCCGGCTGCACCACGATCTCTACTTCGACTGAACACTGCACGTCGGCTGAACACACAGCCGATCGATCTATACTGGGAGTTTGGCCCCTCGGCCGCTTCCCCTTGAAAGAACGGACATCCCGCCTGTGCTTGCCGTGCACGAACTCGAGATCCGCGTGGGCGCACGCCTCCTCATGGAGAACGTGTCGTTCCGTGTGAGCGACGGAGACAAGATCGGTCTCGTCGGCCGCAACGGTGCAGGCAAGACCACGCTCACCAAGGTGCTCGCCGGTGACGTCCTCCCGTCGGGCGGCAGCGTGACGCGGTCGGGCGAGCTCGGCTACCTGCCGCAGGATCCCCGTTCGGGCAACCCCGAGGACCTCGCACGCACCCGCATCCTCGACGCGCGCGGACTCGGTCAGCTCAACCTCGGGATGACCGAAGCGGCACTCGCGATGGGATCAGACGACCCCGCGGTCGCCGAGAAGGCGATGAAGCGCTACGCGCGACTGACCGAGGAGTTCGAAGGGCAGGGTGGGTACGCCGCTGAGGCTGAGGCGGCATCCATCGCGAACAACCTGTCTCTGCCCGACCGCATCCTCGACCAGCCGCTGTCGACGCTGTCTGGTGGTCAGCGCCGTCGCATCGAGCTGGCCCGCATCCTGTTCTCCGATGCCGAGACGATGATCCTCGACGAGCCGACCAACCACCTCGACGCCGACAGCGTGGTGTGGCTGCGTGAGTTCCTCAAGAACTACAAGGGCGGGCTGATCGTGATCAGTCACGATGTCGAGCTCGTCGGCGAGACCGTCAACCGCGTCTTCTACCTCGACGCGAACCGCCAGATCATCGACACCTACAACATGAACTGGAAGAACTACCTGCGTCAGCGGGTGGCCGACGAGGAGCGCCGCAAGAAGGAACGCGCCAACGCTGAGAAGAAGGCCACGACCCTGCAGCTGCAGGCTGCCCGCTTCGGGGCGAAGGCGTCGAAAGCGGCTGCTGCTCATCAGATGATCGCGCGTGCCGACAAGCTGCTCGCTGGCCTCGACGACGTCCGCCAGGAAGACCGCGTCGCGAAGCTGCGCTTCCCGAAGCCGGCTCCCTGCGGCAAGACCCCGATGATGGCGACCGGACTCTCGAAGTCCTATGGGTCGCTCGAGATCTTCACTGATGTCGACCTCGCGATCGACCGCGGGTCGAAGGTCGTCGTGCTCGGGCTGAACGGCGCGGGCAAGACGACGCTGCTGCGCATGCTCGCGGGGGTCGACCAGCCCGACACCGGCCAGCTCGAGCCGGGACACGGCCTGAAGGTCGGGTACTACGCGCAGGAGCACGAGAACCTCGATGTGAATCGATCGGTCCTCGAGAACATGGTGTCGGCCGCACCGCACATCACCGAGATGGAAGCGCGCAGGGTGCTCGGCTCGTTCCTGTTCACGGGAGATGACGTGCTGAAGCCCGCCGGAGTGCTCTCCGGAGGCGAGAAGACCCGTCTCTCTCTGGCGACCCTCGTGGTGTCGTCGGCCAACCTGCTGCTGCTCGACGAGCCCACGAACAACCTCGACCCCGCCTCGCGCGAGGAGATCCTCGGCGCTCTCGCGCATTACGAGGGCGCTGTCGTGCTCGTCTCGCACGACCCTGGAGCGGTGCAGTCGCTCAATCCCGAGCGCGTGCTGATTCTGCCTGACGGCGTCGAGGATCTCTGGAGCCAGGAGTACCAGGACCTCATCGAGCTCGCCTGACCTGCGCCGTCCGTGGTCGGTGGCATAGTCGATAGCGTGACGGACGAACAGGAACTGGACCTTCTCTCGCTCAACGAGTGGTTGAAAGGCAGGCACGCTCTCACCGGGGTCGCCCCGGTCTGGGATCTCGGTGCGCTGCCCGATCAACCGAGCGCGCTCTTCGCCGGCTGGCTGCGCGAGGCATCCGACGCCGGAGTGGCGGAGCCGCACACCGTCACCCTCGCGACCGTGGACGCGGACGGCGTTCCCGATGCCCGCACGCTCATCCTGAAGAGGATCGACGAGCGCGGGTGGGCGTTCGCCAGCACGAGATCCTCTCGCAAGGGCGCGCAGCTCGCCGCCGTACCCGCGGCAGCGTTGAACTTCTGGTGGCAGCCCCAGGTGCGTGCGGTGAGAGTGCGCGGACGCGTCGAAGAGGCGACGGCCGAGGAGAGCGCCGCAGACCTCGCCGCGCGCTCAGCATCCGCGCGTGCAGACATCGAGGCCGGTGACTGGACGCTCTGGCGACTGATCCCGACCCGGGTCGAGTTCTGGCAGGGATCGAGAGACCGACGTCATACGCGTGTGGTCTACGACGCGATGGATGAGAGCTGGACGCGAACGCTCATCGGCGGAGCCGCGGAACAGCTGACGCAAGGTCGCGGAGCGTGAAGGGCTTCGAGGTCGTCGAGATCGGTGCGCTCGACGAGTGGCGCGAGCATCACGGAGGGTTCGATGCGGCGCGGTCGCGCGACGGACGCCGGGTCGTCGATCACGAACTGACGATGCAGTACATCGGTCTCACCGCGAATGCGCTGGCCCCTGGCGAGGAGGCCGGCTACTGGCACGTCCACTCGCGCGTCGAAGAACTGTACGTCTTCCTCGACGGCCGAGGACAGATGGGGCTGGACGATGAAGTCGTCGAGGTCGGTCCGGGCACAGTGATCCGCGTCGGACAGGACGTCGCCCGCACCTGGCGTGCTCGACCCGACAGCACCGGTGAACTGCGCTGGCTCTGCATCCGAGCCGGCGGCACGGAGCTCCCGCACCTCCCCGACGACAGCTCCCGTCTTCCCGAGAAGCCGATGCCGTGGGTGGACTGACCGGCATTCGCGCCGTCTGCTGGGATTGGAACGGCACGCTGCTGGACGATGTGGACATCTGCATCCAAGTGATGAACGAGGTGCTCACTGAACACGGTGAGCCACCTCTCCGAGACGCGGTCGCCTATCGCGCCACATTCCGGTTCCCCATACGCGACTTCTACAGCGACGTGGGTATCGGCCCCGATCGCTTCGAGTCGGCTGTCTCGCTCTATCTCCGGCGGCTCCAAGCCCGTGCCGCTGAGTCGCAGCTTCAGGCGAATGCACGCCAGACGCTCGACGGAGTCCGCCGGATGGGCCTGCGGCAGGTGCTTGCTTCTGCCACGCTGCCTGATCTGCTCGAGCTCCAGATGGCACCTCATGATGTGGCAGGTTCATTCGAGCGCATTCTTGCGATCGATGATCCGTTGCGGGCATCGAAGCGCGAGGTGATCGAAGAGTGGTTGGCCGGATCCGGTCTTGCAGCCGAGCAGGTATTGCTGATCGGCGACACGAACCACGACCACGAGATCGCGCGCGAGCTGGGAGCACCGTTCCTGCACTTCGGTGGTGGCCACCAAGTGCCCGAGGGTGACGGGCGGAGCATCGATGCGCTGGACGATCTGCTCCGCATGCTTCGTGTGGGGCTATCGGAGTAAACGACCTGGTGCTGAGGCGCGTCAGCGCGCGTCGAGGAGCTCGTCCTCGACGTCCGCATCCCTGTCGCGGCGCCGAGACTTCTTGACCGGAGCGGGAACGCCCTCGACCTCTTCACGGTGCTTCACGATCTCGGTGCGGATGATGTAGCCGATGAACACGAAGCCCATGAGCGCGAACAGGATCCACTGGATCGCGTAAGACAGATGCGGACCGGGGTCGTCGGTGGGGGAGTCGAAGCCGCCCAGCGTGCCTTCTCCTGCAGGCTCCTCGCTGACGATCTGCCCGTAAGCGCTCGTGATCACATCGCCGTCGACCAGCTCGGCGATCGACGGGAGGTTGATCGTCGGCACCTGGCCTTCGGGCGCGCCTCGTCCGGATGCCGGAAGCTGCTCGCCCGGACGCAGTCGCACGATGACCTCGACTTCGCCGTTCGGGGGAGCGGGAACCGCATCGGGGGAATCCCCGTCTCCTGGTGGGACCCACCCGCGGTCGACGATGAACACCCGCCCGTCGACGTCACGGAAAGGCACCAGCACTTCGAAGGCGCTCGTGCCGCCGTGCGGGCGGTTGCGCACGAGAAGCTGCTCGTCGGCGACGTACTCGCCTGTGAGCACGACCGGGTGCCACACGTCACCGGGATCGAGTGATCCGTCGGTGCCGATGAGATCGGCGAGCGGCACGGCATCCGCGTCGTAGTTCTTCTCGACCAGAGCGATCTGCTCGGATCTGGTCTCGTTGCGTTCGAACTGCCAGTTGGACAGGAAGGCGCAGGCGATCGCGAAGCCGATCGCGATCAGCACGTACACGGTCCATCGACCCATTCGGGCGCTCATGAGGGGACACCATCTCTCACGGTCACGGGGAAGTCCCTTGCTGCCAGGTAGTCGCGAAGGAAGCCGACATGCTCAGCGCAGGCGAGCCAGATCTTCTCGCGGTCGGCGGCGTGGATGCGCGGATTGCGCCACACCACCTGCATGGTCGCGGTGTTCCGGCATCCGGCTCGCGAGCACTCCAGTCCACTCACTCGCGATCCTGGCGGCTTTCGTGGATGGTGAACACGCCGGGTGCGGCCTCCGGCACGATCGGGAGCGTCTCGGCGGGTGCGGCGGGAGCTTCGAGCTCCTGCACCGGCGACTCAGCGATGGTCTCGGTGCTGTCGCTGCCGGCATTCGCGAAGACGACCGCGATATAGGGCAGCACGGCCGCAGCGAGAGCGAAGACCCAGGTGTACCAGCCGTAGGGCTGGATGAACATCATCAACGCGAAGCACACGATTCTGATCGCCATCGTGAGGACGTACCGGCGCACGCGGTGGTCTGCCTCGTCCTGCGGCGACTGCGGCAGTGAGGTGACAGCAGGAACCGGGTGCTTGCTCTTCACGATGACTCCAGCCTACGCCGGTGCGGGCACGACGGCGCGCCCTGCCGCGCCTCGAGCGAGGGAGTCAGGAGGAGAAGATGAACGGCAGGGTGAAAGCGCCGAAGAACACGAAGCTGATGATGGTCATGATGATGGTGATCACCAGGAAGCCGACCATGACGTAGCCCATGATCAGGCCGGCGAAGGCCATGCCGCGACCGCCGATCGCAGGGTTCGCCTTCGTCTGGCGCAGCGCCATGTGACCGGTGATGACGGCGACGATCGATGCGAGCAGCGGGATGAGCGCCCAGAAGAGCACCACACCCGCGATGCCGCAGATGAGCGAGGTGACGGCGAGTCCGCTCGCCGGACGCGCAGGCGGATAGATCGGGGCGCCGTAGTTCGGGTATCCCGCACCGGGCTGACCGGGAGCGGGCGCGCCGTACTGCTGCGGGGCTGCGCCATAGGGCTGGATGGCGGCGGCCCCGTAGGGCTGCTGTGCCGGCGCCGCGCCGTAGGGCTGCTGTCCGGGTGCGAACGACGGCACTGCTCCGGGGTAGGACTGCGTCGGCGCGGCGGCGGGGTAGGACGGTGCGGGGGCGGCAGCGGGGTACGACGGACTCTGCGGAGCCGAGGGGGCCGACTGGTAGGGCGCTGCCGGCGGCGCCGGGGCGAGCGGCGGCGCCGGGGCGAGCGGCGGCGCCGGGGCGAGCGGCGGCGCCGGGGGCGGCGTCGGCTGCTGTCCGCCCGGAGGGGTGGGGATGCTGTTGTCGCTCACGGTGAAGCCTTTCGTCGAGATCAGCGTCCCAGCCGGGGCAGGGGCTGTCAAACGCGGACCCGATCGAGTCACGGCATCATCGGTAGGATCGATGACGACCCGGCCCCGACCCCCACCGGCCAGATCAGGAGTGGAAAATGAGTTCTCGCGTCGTCCTCGTCACCGGCGGCAACCGCGGCATCGGCCGTGCGATCGCCGAACGATTCGTCCGCGACGGATACCGCGTCGCCGTCACGGCGCGCAGCGGTGAAGGTCCCGAAGGCACACTGACCGTCCGCGCCGACGTCACGGACGCCGCTGCGCTCGATGCCGCGTTCACCGAGGTCGAGCAGCAGCTCGGACCGGTCGAGATCGTCGTCGCGAACGCGGGCATCACCAAGGACACTCTTCTGCTGCGCATGAGCGAGGACGACTTCGACAGCGTCGTCGCGACGAACCTCGGCGGCACCTTCAGAGTCGTCAAGCGCGCCTCGAAGGGGATGCTCCGTGCGCGCTTCGGCCGCGTGATCCTGATCTCCAGCGTCGTCGGCCTGTATGGCTCGGCCGGCCAGGTGAACTACTCCGCGTCGAAGAGCGCGCTCGTAGGCTTCGCCCGGTCGCTGACGCGCGAGCTCGGCGGGCGCGGCATCACCGCCAACGTCGTCGCGCCCGGCTTCATCGAGACCGACATGACGGCAGAGCTCCCCGAAGAGACGCAGAAGCAGTACAAGGCGAACATCCCGGCGGGGCGCTTCGCGACTCCCGACGAGGTCGCCGGCGTCGTCACCTGGCTCGCCGGCGACGACGCGGGCTACATCTCCGGCGCCGTCATCCCTGTGGACGGCGGACTCGGGATGGGGCACTGACTGAGCGCAGAGCTGAGCCGAGCACAGGGCTGAGCCGAGCACAGCACTGAGTCGAGTGAGGGGCGCTGCCTCAGTGGCGGGTGACCGCAGCGTCGATGAGGTCGGCCAGTCTGCTCGGCACCGAGAACTGCGGCCAGTGGCCTGAGCCGACGCGCACGACCTCGGCGTCGGCGATCGCCCGGAACTCGTCGGCGTACGGACCCCACTGCTCGAGCTCGGACTCGAGAGTCTCTCGGTCCATGCCGCCCATGAGCAGCGTCACGGGGACGGAATGCCGAGCCCCGGAGCCGAGCGTGATCTCGTCTGTGGGCACTCTGGCTGGCACGCTTCGTGCGAGCGGCGCGGTACGCGCGCGCGTCACCTCGTCGAGATCGTCGACGTCTTCGGCGGGAAAGTAGTCCCAGCCGGGGAAGGGCACGACGCCGTCGACCACCTCGAACTCGCTGATGCCGAACCCGGAGGGCGGCGGGACGGTGTCGACGAACACGGCTCGCGTCACGACGTCGGGGCGCGCATCGGCGACACCCCAGGCGACGTTGCCGCCGCCGCTGTGCCCGACCACCACGACGGGCCCGCCGACCGCATCGACCGCGGCCACGGCGGCGTCGACCCACTCGGAGATGCCGATATCGGACGACTCGGTGGCGGGGGCTCCGACGCCGGGCATCGTCAACGGGTGCACGGTGTGACCGGCGCGCTCGAGATCGACGGCGACGTCGCTCCAGCTGGAGGCATCGAGCCAGAGGCCCGGGATGAGGATGATGTCCATGGCCCGACGATAGACCGGGCCACCGACATGCGCTACGGGAGCAGCGCGATGACCTCGGACAGGTCCTGCGGGCCGACGACCAGGCTGGCGGCGGCGCGTACGGCCGGCTTCGCGTTGAACGCGAGTCCGAGCCCGGCGACCGACATCATCTGCAGGTCGTTGGCGCCGTCGCCGATCGCGATCGTCGCGTGGCGCGGTACTCCCAGCTCGTCAGCCCAGGCCAGCAGTGACGCGGCCTTGGCTGCGGCATCCACGATCTCGCCGTCGACCCGGCCGGTGAGGGTGCCGTCTGCGACCTCGAGGCGGTTCGCGCGCCAGCGGTCGACGCCGAGCCCTGGGGCGACGTCGTCGAGGATCTCGTGGAAGCCGCCCGAGACGACGCCGACGACACCGCCGCGTGCGTGGACGGCGGCCGTGAGCTCGCGCACACCGGGGGTCGGCTCGATGCGGGCGAGCACCCGGGCGAAACCGGACACGGGAACCCCCGCGAGAGCCGCCACGCGGGAGCGCAGGCTCGTCGCGAAGTCGATCTCGCCGCGCATGGCGGCCTCGGTCGCGGCCTGGACCTCGGCACGGCGCCCCGCCTCGTCGGCGATCAGCTCGATCACCTCGTTGCGGATGAGGGTGGAATCGGCATCGAGTACGACGAGGAAGCGCGTGGAAGTCACGCCTCAGAGCCTATCGACAGCCGTGATGGTCGACGTGCGGCCCGACTCGCGGCGACGCGGTCAGCGTTCGATGAACAGGCCCTTGCCGACCACGGTGATGCCGGATTCCGTCACGGTGAAACCTCGGGCGAGATCTCGCTCTCGATCGACGCCGACCGTCGCACCGTCGGCGAGGACCACGTTCTTGTCGAGGATCGCACGATGCACGCGGGAACCCGCACCGACTCTCACCCCATCGAAGACCACGGAGTCGGTGATCGTCGAGCCACCGCCGGCGAGCGTCCAGGGACCCACGACGCTGCGCTCCAGATGAGTGCCCGAGAGCACGGATCCGAGCGACACGATCGAGTCGATCGCGTTTCCGATGCGGCCCACCGAATCGCGCACGAACTTGGCGGGCGGCGAGTTCACCGCCTGCGAATGGATCGGCCATTCCATGTTGTAGAGGTTGAAGATCGGGAGCGTCGAGATCAGGTCCATGTGGGCGTCGAAGAAGGAGTCGATCGTACCCACATCGCGCCAGTACGAGCGGTCTCGCGGAGAGGATCCAGGGACGTCATTCTGCTTCATGTCGTAGTACCCGGCCTCGCCACGGTCGACGAAGTACGGCACGATGTCGCCACCCATGTCGTGCCCGGAGGTCGGTGATTCGCCGTCGGCCTCGACGGCGGCGATCAGCGCATCGGCGTCGAAGATGTAGTTGCCCATCGATGCGAGCACCTCGTGAGGCGAGTCTTCGAGGCCCGCGATGTCGGTCGGCTTCTCGAGGAACTGCTTGATTCGTCCGGTCTCGGTGTCGGCATCGATCACACCGAACTGCGAGGCCATCGCGAGGGGCTGACGGATGCCGGCGACGGTGGCCTTCGCGCCGGATTCGATATGCGCCTCGAGCATCTGGCGGAAGTCCATGCGGTAGACGTGATCGGCACCGATCACGACCACGATGTCGGGCTTCTCGTCGTTGATCAGGTTGAGGCTCTGAAGGATCGCGTCGGCGGAGCCGGAGAACCAGCGCTTGCCGAGCCGCTGCTGCGCGGGCACGGACGTCACGTACGAGTCGAGCAGAGCCGACATGCGCCACGTCTGCGAGATGTGGCGGTCGAGACTGTGCGACTTGTACTGCGTGAGGACGACGATCTGGCGAAGGCCGGAGTTTATGAGGTTCGAGATCGCGAAATCGATCAATCGGTACTGTCCGCCGAAGGGCACAGCAGGTTTCGCGCGATCAGCCGTGAGAGGCATGAGACGCTTTCCCTCGCCGCCGGCGAGGATGATGCCGAAGATCTTCTTTGGTGCGGACATGCACCAACCATAGAGGCGAATCGGCCCGCCGAACTAGCATCTGGACAAGTGAGTCACTACCGTCTAGACATGCGCGTCGAGATGATCACGAAGGAATACCCGCCGGAGATCTACGGAGGTGCGGGCGTCCACGTCGCCGAGCTCGTCACGGCGCTCCGGCAGAATATCGATGTACAGGTTCGAGCCTTCGGGGCTCCCCGCGATGAGGCGGGCACTTTCGCCTATCGGACGCCCTCAGAACTCGCCTCCGCGAATGCCGCGCTGCAGACGCTCGGCACCGATCTCGAGATCGTCGCGGCGATCTCCGACGCCGATATCGTGCACAGCCACACCTGGTACGCGAACTTCGCCGGGCATATCGCCTCCCAGCTGCACGGGATACCTCACGTGCTCACCGCGCACAGCCTCGAGCCGCTGCGTCCGTGGAAGGCCGAGCAGCTCGGGGGCGGATATGCGGTGTCGAGCGGCATCGAGAAGCTCGCCTACGAGAACGCGGCAGCGGTCATCGCGGTCAGCGCAGGAATGCGCGCCGACATCCTTCGCAGCTACCCGTCGATCGACCCGGCCAAGGTGCGCGTGATCCACAACGGGATCGACGTCGAACGCTGGCGCCCGGTGCAGAACCCCGCCTTCCTGGAATCCGTCGGGATCGACCCCGCTCGGCCGTCCGTCGTCTTCGTCGGGCGCATCACCCGCCAGAAGGGTCTTCCTTATCTGCTGCAGGCTGCTCGTCTGCTCCCGCCCGAGGTGCAGCTCGTCCTCTGCGCCGGCGCCCCGGACACCCCCGAGATCATGGCGGAGGTGCAGGAGGGCGTGAAGCTCCTCCAGCAGACCCGCGACGGAGTGGTCTGGATCGAGCGGATGCTGCCGCGCGACGAGCTCTCGGCGATCCTCACCGCCGCGACGACCTTCGTGTGCCCGTCGGTCTACGAACCGCTCGGCATCGTGAACCTCGAGGCGATGGCCTGCGGCGCCGCGGTCGTCGGCACGGCGACCGGCGGGATCCCCGAGGTCGTGGCCGACGGTGTCACCGGACGGCTCGTGCCGATCGAGCAGCTGCAGGACGGCACGGGCACGCCTGTCGACCCTGAGCGCTACATCGCCGATCTGGCCGGAGTGCTCACGGAGGTGACCTCCGACCCGGAGCGCGCACGAGCCTACGGCGAAGCCGGGCGGGAGCGTGCTCGGGACGAGTTCAGCTGGGGTGCGATCGCCGACACCACGCGCGCGCTGTACGCGGAGCTGACCTCCTGAGCCGATAGGCTGGAGGCATGTCGAGCGCTCTGGAATTCACCGACGTCGTCGTGCGCCGCGAGGGCCGCAACATCATCGATCACGTGACCTGGCAGGTCGACGACGATCAGCGATGGGTGATCCTCGGACCCAACGGCGCCGGCAAGACCACGCTGCTCCAGTTGGCCGACACGCTGATGCACCCGACCTCCGGGACAGTGACGGTGCTGGGGGAGACCCTCGGCCGCACCGACGTGTTCGAGGTGCGCCCGCGCATCGGCTTCGCGTCCTCGGCGATGGCGAAGCGCGTGCCCCGCGACGAGACCGTGCTGAACACCGTCCTCACCGCCGCGTACTCGGTGCTCGGCCGCTGGAACGAGAACTACGAGGACATCGACGAGCGTCGCGCACTGCGCGTGCTGGGCGACTGGCGTCTCGAGCACCTGGCAGACCGCACGTTCGGAACGCTGAGCGACGGCGAGCAGAAGCGCGTCCAGATCGCCAGGGCCGTCATGACCGATCCCGAGCTGCTGCTGCTCGACGAGCCGACAGCGTCCCTCGATCTGGGCTCGCGCGAAGAGCTGCTGGCTCTGCTCAGCGGCTATGCCTCGTCGCCGACCACCCCCGCGATGCTGATGGTCACCCATCACGTCGAGGAGATCCCGGTGGGCTTCACGCACGTGCTGCTGATGCGCGAGGGGCGCATCGTCGCCGCCGGCCCCGTCGCCGAGACGCTCACGGCCGAGACGCTGACCGAGACGTTCGGCATGCCGATCGTGCTCACCAGCGAAGACGGCCGCTACGCCGCGCGCGCGGCATCCTGATCACGATCTGGTAGAATCGATCCTTGGTGCTCTCTGCACCACAGACTTCCCTCGTCCCTGGCACAATCCAGGGCAGCAACTAAGGAATCCCATGAAGACTGACATTCACCCCGAGTACAAGGCTGTCGTGTTCCGCGACCTGGGCTCGGGAGAGACGTTCCTCACCCGTTCGACCGTGACCGGCGACAAGACCATCGAGCTCGACGGCGTCGAGTACCCGGTCATCGACGTCGAGATCTCGTCGGCATCGCACCCGTTCTACACGGGCAAGCAGCGCATCATGGACTCGGCCGGCCGCGTCGAGAAGTTCAACCAGCGCTTCAAGGGCTTCGGCGGATCGACCAAGTAACGATCGCCGCACTCGAAGGCCCCGTGTTCCTCGGAACACGGGGCCTTCGTCGTACCTGTGGCGAGAGTCAGATGTCGATCACGATGCGTTCGCCGTCGATCCTGCTGGGTGGGTCGCCGGCAGAGGGAGCGGGAGCCGTGCGCGTGGTCTGCCTGTCGCGTTCCATGCCGGCCTCGTGCGCCGAGGGCATCCAGACCGCCTCGAACGATCCGCCCATCCCGCCGCCGGCACTCTCGTACTTCTTCTCGAGAGGTGCCTTCGCGTAGGTCGCCACGATCACGACGACGATCGCGATCACGACAATGAGGAGGATCGCGACCGTGAGGAGCATCCCGAGGGTGTCGGCCATGAGTCCAGGCTATTCGGCGTGCGCAGTATCGGCATCCGTCTGCAGGAGGATTCCGACAGAGGAGTCTCAGCGGATGCGGCGGCCGTGCGCGAGGTCGAAGAGGTGCGTCAGCACGGGGCCCGAGCGGACGCCGTTGTGCTCGTGCTCGCTGGTCACCCAGAGCTGCACGCCGGGCAGCAGCCGAGCGGTCTCGAGTGAGAACTCCATCGGCACGTAGACGTCGTTCACGTACACCGCCGCGGCGCCTGTCGCTCCGGAGGTGGCGACGGCGACCTCGTCGTAGATCCGGGGCCACTCGAACTCCGCCAGCGCGAGCGTGACATCACGCCACGGCCGGAACGCCGGCACCGTCTCGGTCCAGTCGCGCCGGATGTGCTCGCCCGTGAACAGGGTGACGTCATCGCGGAAGTCCTGGGGCTCGGTGCGCTCCGCCGACCACCGTGTCGCGTGCCCGCTCGCGTAGCTCGACTCATGGAAGGCGAAGTAGAGAGGGTTGCGGCCGCCGTAAGGCATCGCGTGCATCAGGTCGTGCCGGAAGGCGTTCGACGCGGGATCGCGCTCGAGCAGCGACCACACGGTCTGCCACCCGTCGTTCGTGCCGAGGGCGGAACCCACGGAGCGCAGTCGTGACGGGGAGACCACTTCGCCGTCCGGGAGCACGATGTCGCCTGCCTCGGCCCGCTCGACCAGGCGGCGCATGGCGTCGCGGTGCTCGGGGAACCGGCGGTAATACCGCTCGGAGGCCGAGCGCATCTTGTCATAGCAGAGCGCGTAGACCTCGTCGGGGTGCCGGTTCACGGTGCTGAGCCCACCCGTGATGAAGACGTCGGCGATCGAGTCCGCGTCGGTCGACAGGTAGGCCAGGGTCGTGAAGCCACCGAAGGACTGTCCCAGCACGCTCCACGTCTCGGCCGCGAGGTGCTCGCGCATCGCCTCGCAGTCGCGGACGATCGAGTCCGCGCGCAGATGGGTGAGGTACTCGGCGACCTCGGCGGAGCCGCGTTCGAGGTCGGCGTCGCCGACCGGCGTCGAGAGTCCGGTGCCTCGCTGATCGAGCATCACGACCCGATAGTGCGCGAGAGCCTCATCGAGCCAGGCGGGGGAGGTGGACGAGTGGAACGGGCGCGGCGCCTCGTGCCCGGGGCCGCCCTGCAGGAAGACGAGGTAGGGAAGCCTCTCGCCTCCTTCGCGTGTGACGACACGGGCGAAGACATCGATCGTACGGGTGTCGGCTGGGTCGCCCCATACGAGCGGCACGGTGAGCGTGTGCTCCTCGACGGTGAGGTCGAGCAGGCGACGGATGGTGGTGGTCATGTCACATCACATTCCCGATATAGGAGTACTTGACGAACACCTCGGAGGCGATGCCCGCCTCCTGGAGCACGCCCTGCACCGCGTTCATCATGTAGTTCGAATCCCACCCCATGTACAGGTGGTGCGACTCGTCTAGCTGGTCCCACTGGCCCTTCCACGCCATCCCGTCGTAGATGGGTCCGCCGTGGGCGGCGCAGTACGAGACGGCGGCAGCACGCGTGTCGGTCCACGCGCGCCGGAAGACGCGATTGAAGAGATATCGGACGTCGAAGACCTCCCACCGCTCGCCGCGGTACTCGACGTAGTCGAACTCCCGCTCCCAGCCCGCCGGCCAGCCACGTCGGCGGACGGCGTCGAGGATCGGCGTCAATCCGTCGTCGTCGATCTCGGGCAGGGCCGGGCGCGCCCAGATGCGCAGCAGATCGGCGGTCAGGCGGACCGTCCGCTCGGAGATCGCGGCGGTGCCCCAGGTCTCGATGCGCTCGAGCATCCTGGTCTCGGGGACCGTGCTGCGCGCATACGCCGAGTCGCGCTTGACCGCGAACGACTCGCCGAACACGCGCTCCGCGAGGTGCTGCTCGAGCAGGGTGAGGTTGCCGAGACTGGGGGCGAGAGCCCTGTGGGCGTTGCGCTCGTCATCCGAGTAATCGATCCAGGGGCGCACGCCGTCGCCCGACCAGCTGTCGCTCGGAACGGTCGGAACGATGTGCTCGACGTCGAAGTCGGCGGCGTCGTCGACACCCTCCAGACGCCCGAGCACATAGGCGGGATGCGGCAGCTCGCTGTACTTCAGCACCGCACTCACGCGCTCGTCAGACGGAGTGATGCGCGCGAAGGCCCGGGCCAGCGCGTCTCGGCCGTCGGAGCGGGCGCGGCAGAGACGCGCGACGAGCCGCTCGTTGGGAAGGTTCACCAGCGTGCGACGCAGATACATGGTCTGGATCCACTCGAGCGTCTCGATGAGCTCGTCGCGGGCGATGAGTCCGCGCGAATGGTCGCTGTACACGCTCAGCACCAGCGGATACGACGCACGGCCGAAGGTGTTCACGAACCGCAGCTGCTGCGCGATCTCGGCGTCCTTCTCGAGAGAGGGATCGAGCAGGATGCCGTAGATCTCGGCATAGTGCCGCCACACCTCGGCATCCGCCTGCAAGTGGTCGAGGTCGACGCGGGGGAAGGAATGCCGGAACGCGCTGTACACGCCGTGCTCGCCGTTGGCGGCGACCTCGCGGCCCGTGGTCATGACGAGGTAGTGCCGCCAGAACGCGCCGATGGTCTCACTAGTGTGCTGTTCGATCGGCAGCCAGAATCGCTCTTCGACATCGAGCTGCTCGGTGTGGGTGAGCCCCATCAGGATGTAGTTGTGGATCAGCTCGTGATCTCGCAGCGGTTCGCCGGTGGAGTTGAGGCTCTCGAAGATCTGCTGGGCGTTGGCCTCGGCGCCGAGGGTGATCGACACGTGCTCGAGTCTCTGCAACCCCCGCCAGATCATCGGAGCCTCGTCGGTGTGCACCTGGCTGCGGAAGAAGGCGTAGTTGTCGTCGAAGCGCGACTCCCGGTCAGCCTGGTCGCCGCGCTCGAGCACCACAGACTCGTACAGGTCCGCCCAGGCGTCGTGCGGGCGCAGCTTGGTGCGGGTTGCGTCGTCCGGGCGCACGAGAACACGATCGAGTTCGGCGGCGAGCTCGGGGGAGGAGTCCTGCACCGCGTGCCGCAGTGCTGCGACGAGCAGCATGAGCGTCGTGATGCGCTGCTGGCCGTCGATCAGCACGAGGTCGGTGTCGGCGTCGGAGTCGTCTGCGGCCGACAGGATCGAACCGATGAAGTGGCGATGGGACTCGTCTTCGCGGGCGACGGCTCGGACGTCCGAGAGTAGCTGCTCGCATCCGCCGATGTCCCATCGGTACTGACGCTGATACACCGGTACGACGATGGTCGTGGAGTCCTCTGCGAGCCACTCGATCGTGTTGACAGCTGTCGCCTCGACGTTGGTCGCAGTGCTCATGCTGGTGTCTCGTCCTCCCGTAACGCCGGGCGCCGAGGAGTCGCCAGGCACCCGATTCAGTCTATTCGCTTATTCACGGCGACCCTCTGCGGCGCTCCAGAGGTGCCCTGTTAGGCTTGCCTTATCAGGGCCTGTTAAAACGTGCTGGCCCCCGATGAAAGGATCTGGTTCAGATCATGGGATACATCAAATCTGCCGCGCTCGAAGACAAGGGCTTCGTCGTGCTCGACAGCTACAACCAGGAGCTCGACCCCAAGGAGTGGCTCGACATCGAGTACAACGACTGGAAGTCGTCGGGCGACACCCGGTTCGCGCCTCTCGCCAGCGCCAAGGGCGAGATCGAGTGCAACGGCTTCTGGAACCACAAGCCGCCGCGTACCGACAAGGACGGCGTCTGGATCGACGAGCAGACCTCCAAGGCTCCGAACCTGACGCGTCGTGCGCAGGAGCCGGGTGCCAACGTCGGTCGCTGCCGCGTGATCGAGCTGCAGCCGACCCCGTACGGCGAGTGCCTGTACAACCTCCACCAGGACGACAACAACCGTCTGAACCCCGACGGCACCGGCTGGGTCGTGCGCGGCTTCTTCAACCTCAGCGACGACAAGGACAGCTTCTTCGTCCTCCGCGAGAACCGCACCGACCCGAGCATCGAGTACCGCATCGCTCTGCCGGCCGGAGCGCAGCTGATCGTCGACACGCAGCGTCTGTGGCACGCGGCGACCCACGTCGGCACCGAGCCCCGCTACTGCCTCATCACGTCGTGGACGTCGGGCCCCGAGCTCGACGCCTACATCGAGAAGTACAACGGCACCCAGGATGTGCCGAACGTCGAGGTCCCGCAGGACGTGCTCGAGGCCGGCTACGCCGAGCAGGCTCGTCGTGACGCCGCCCGTGCCGCGTACTACGCGGCCAAGGGCCAGCAGGTCAAGCAGGCGATGAGCGAGGCCTGAGCCTCATTCGATCAGGACCGGCGACGGTCCGAAGGCCCCGGTCCTCGCGACCGGGGCCTTCTTCGTGGAATCACATGCTTGTGATTTCGCCTGGTCTGGGCGAGAATGGCCCCATAACCGCATATTCACGCCAGTTCTCGTTGTTTCAGGTCGTTGGGGAAGACGCACCTGATGAAACGGAGAGATCATGGCGACGGCTTACGCACGCGGAGTGGTTTTCGTCCACTCTGCACCCCGCGCGCTCTGCCCGCACCTGGAATGGGCGGTAGGACGCGCCATCGGTCGCGCGGTGAACTTCGACTGGAGCGACCAGCCGGTGCTCGACGGTGCACGCCGTGCCGAGTTCTACTGGGACGGCCCGGTCGGCACCGGTGCGGCTCTCGCCACCGCGATCCGCGGCTGGGAGCACCTCCGCTTCGAGGTGACAGAGGATCCCACCCCCGGCAGCGACGGCGGACGCTGGCTGCACACTCCGGATCTCGGGATCCACTATGCGCAGACGGATGCCGCGGGCAACATCGTCATCGGCGAGGATCGCATCCGCTACGCGATGGAGATCGCCGCCGGCAGTGCGACCGAGCTACAGCGTGAACTCGACGTCGCACTCGGCTCGGCCTGGGACGAGGAGCTCGAGCCCTTCCGCCACGCGAGCGACGACGCCAGGGTCGTCTGGCTCCACAAGGTGGGCTAATCGACGACACCGCACAGACCTGGAGCGGGAAGGCGCGAGTATCGGATGCCGGTGAGTGATCCCGGACGCTGAGAAGGCGAATCCCTGTTCCACACGACGAGGACCCCGCCCCTGGATCAGGGACGGGGTCCTCGTCTGCGCTCAGATGACGGCGGTGCTCGGCATCTCCCGAAGCGCGGATGATCCGCCGACCATCACGTCGTTCCAGGCGAGTTGCAGTCGTCCCATCGCATCGGCCGTGCGCTCCGGCGGCAGCGTGATGGGGATGCGCAGGCGTCGCTCCAACACTCCTCCGGTCGAGAATCGCGGCCCCGGCGGCAGGACGAGCCGGTGGTCGCGTGCGGCGAGAGAGAGCGCCGTCGATATCGGCGCGCCGAGATCGAGCCAGGCGGAGAGACCGCCGGGCGCCGGTGGCATCGACAGTCCACCGATGGATGCGAGGCCCTCCGCGACTGCTTCTCGCCCCGCCTGCAGCCTTGTCGTGACATGAGCGGTGAGCGCCGGCATGTCCTGGAGCAGCTCGACCGCGATGCACTGCTCGAGGAGCGCTGTGCCCAGTTCGAAGGAGGGCCGGGTGGCGAGTAGCCGGGTGATGAGTGAGCGCTCGGCGCGGATCCATCCGATGCGGAGCCCGCCCCAGGCGATCTTGGACATCGACCCGACCGTGATGATCTGCGGACTGTAGGCGGCCATCGGCAACGGCGACCATCCTCGGTCGATGTCGAGCTCGGCGGTGGTCTCGTCGACGATCACGTGCGTACCGGCGTTCCGCGCGGTCGTCGCGATGCGGGAGCGCTCGGCGTCGCTCAGAGTCGCCCCGGTCGGGTTGTGGAAATCGGGGATGAGGTACGCGACGTGCGGGCGGCTGCGCAGGAGAGTGTCGCTGAGGTGGCGCTCGTCCCATCCTGTGACGTCCACCGGGGTGGGGAGCAGTCGGTACCCGTGCCGGTGCAGGGCCTCGAGAGCGTGGGGGAACGTCGGCTGCTCGACCAGGGCTCGTTCTCCCCGTCGGCCGATCGTGGCGAGGACGAGGTGGAACGCATTGAGCGCGCCCGACGTGATGATGATCTCGTCGGCATTTGTCTCGACTCCGCGTTCGGTGAAGCGGCGCGCGACCGCCTCGCGCAGTTCGGGGAGTCCCCGCAGCGAATAGCCGCTCGTGCCTCGGAGAGCGGCGAGCCGGGGGAGCGACCTCACGGTGGCGTCGTAGAGCCCCGGCGTCGAGTCCATCGAGGCGATGGAGAGGTCGATGGCGTCGTCGTCGTCCGTGCTCGTGGAGGCGCGTGTGGAGTGCGGAAGGGTGACTCGTGTGCCGCCGCCGTGCACACGGGACACGTAGCCGTCACCTTCGAGGAGCCCGTACACGCGCGTTGTCGTCGACCGTGAGCGGCGCAACTCGAGCGCGAGGGCACGCTCGCTGGGCAGTCGCTCTCCGACGGTCAGCCGACCGTCGAGGATCAGAGCGCGGATCTGCTCGGCCAGTGAGGCGGCAGTGGCGCCGGCGACGTTCTGCGCGCCGAGATGCTCGACGAGTCGTGATGTCATCACTCCAGCATGCCGCAAAGTGGACTCGTCACAGCAGGCCACTTTTCACCGAGTGGCCTCGGCATCACGCAGAGCAGCGGGGCCACGATGGAACAATGCACCTCCGTTCCGTCTTCCTCCCGATCACGGCCACCAGCCGACGCGACGTCGTCGAGCGCATCGTCCAGCTGCTGGCGGGCCTGTTCCTCTACGGCGTGGCCCTCGGTCTGATGGTGCGTGGCGGCATCGGTGTCGCACCGTGGGACGTGCTCGCGCTGGGGATCTCCGGGCAGACGGGCATCGGGTACGGCGTCGTCACCGTGCTCGTGTCGGTGCTCGTGCTGGTGCTGTGGATCCCGCTCCGCCAGCGCGTCGGCCTTGGCACGCTGCTGAACGCCCTGCTCGTGGGCCCGAGTGCCGACCTGGCCCTCTTCGTGATCCCCGAACCCTCGTCGATCTGGATCGGCGCGCCGATGTTCGTGGCGGGGCTGCTCCTGCTCGCGTTCGCGACGGGCCTCTACATCGCCGCGGACTTCGGCCCAGGACCGCGGGACGGACTCATGACCGGACTCGTGGCGCGCACAGGTCGGCCCGTCTGGCTGGTGCGCACCCTGATCGAGGGCAGCGTGCTGCTGATCGGCTTCCTCCTCGGAGGGCCGGTCGGCGTGGGAACTGTGCTCTTCGCCTTCGGGGTCGGGCCGCTCGTGGGCTGGTTCCTGCCCTGGACCACGCGTCTGCGGGCAGCCCGTTCGCGGCAGCTCGCCCGGGCATAGTCCCATCTGCCGGAAGAGGAGAACGGCCCCCGGGATCACCCGGGGGCCGTTCTCTCTGCGGTTGCGAGTCAGTCGACGCTCGCGAAGACCGCGACGGCATTGTGACCGCCGAAGCCGAACGAGTTGCTGATCGCGTAGAGCTTGCCGTCGCCGAGGGGCTGCGCCTCGCCCGAGAGCTTGAACGGCACGGCCGGGTCGGGCTCGGTCATGTTGATCGTCGGCGGAGCGACGCGGTCGCGAAGCGCGAGGAGCGAGAAGATCGCCTCGAGGGCTCCCGTACCACCGAGCAGGTGACCGGTGGATGCCTTCGTGGCCGACACCGGGATCTCGTCGATGCGGTCGCCGAAGACCTTCTTGAGCGCGACGTACTCGTTCGGGTCGCCTACCGGGGTCGACGTCGCGTGAGCGTTGATGTGAGCGACCTGGTCGGCGGTGATGCCGGCCTCCTCGAGGGCCTGGGTGACAGCGCGTGCCGCCCCGTTGCCCTCGGGGTCGTTGCCCGTGATGTGGTAGGCGTCGGCGGTCACTCCACCGCCGAGGACGTAGCCGTAGATCTTGGCGCCGCGAGCCTTGGCGTGCTCCTCGGTCTCGAGGATCAGCACCGCGGCACCCTCGCCCATGACGAAGCCGTCGCGGTCGATCGCGCCGGGGCGGGATGCGGTGGCAGGGTCGTCGTTGCGGCGTGACAGCGCCTGCGCCGATGCGAAGGAGGCCATGGTGATCGGGTGGATCGCCGATTCGGTGCCACCCGCGATCACGACGTCCGCGAGACCGTCCTGCAGGTGGTGGAACGCGTGGATGATCGATTCGGTGCTGGAGGCGCACGCGCTCACGACGGTCTGGGCGTAGGCGCGAGCCTGGAACTGCAGCGACAGGTTGCCGGCTGCGGCGTTCGGCATCAGCATCGGCACGGTCAGCGGCATCACGCGGCGGGGGCCCTTCTCGCGCAGAGTGTCCCACGCGTCGAGGAGGGTCCACAGGCCGCCGATGCCGGTGGCGAAGTCGACGCCGAGGCGCTCGGGAGCGACCTCGGGGGAACCTGCATCCGCCCAGGCCTCGCGCGCAGCGATGAGGGCGAACTGAGAGGAGGGGTCGAGCCGCTTCGCCTCGTGGCGGGGCAGGACCTCTTCGGGGCGGACGATCGCCTCGGCGGCGAAGGTGACGGGCAGCTCGTACTGCTGAACCCAGTCGTGTTCGAGGGTGCGGGTTCCGGACTGTCCTGCAAGCAGGTTGGTCCAGTTGTCGGGAGCTGTCCCGCCGATGGCGGACGTGGCGCCGATGCCGGTGACGACGATGCGCTTGGTCATGTGTGGTTCCTTGTCAGGCGGGTCGAGCAGAAGGCGGGCAAGGCGGAGGATGCCACGCCCCGCATACGCGGGGGTGGCATCCTGCGTGGATTACTCCTGGCCGGCGACGATGAAGTTGACGGCGTCTCCGACGGTCTTGAGGTTCTTGACCTCGTCGTCGGGGATGGTGACGCCGAACTTCTCCTCGGCGTTGACGACGATCGTCATCATCGAGATCGAGTCGATGTCGAGGTCGTCGGTGAACGACTTCTCGAGGGCGACCTCGGAGGCGTTGATGCCGGTCTCGTCGGTGATCAGCTCTGCGAGGCCAGCGAGGACCTCATCGTTGGTGAAAGCCATGTGGTCTTCCTCTTTCTTACGGGTTGTATATCGGAACCGTGGAACAGTCTAGGGAAGGTCGGCGCGTTCTCAGGGGAGGACGACGACCTGAGCGGCGAACACGAGGCCCGCGCCGAAGCCGATCTGCAGCGCGAGGCCGCCCGAGAGCTCGGGGTGCTCGGCCATGAGGCGGTGGCTGGCGAGCGGGATCGACGCAGCCGAGGTGTTGCCGGTCGTCTCGATGTCGCGCGCGATGACTGTGGACTCCGGCAGCTTGAGCTGCTTGGCGAACTCGTCGATGATGCGCATGTTCGCCTGGTGCGGGATGAACGCGGCGATGTCGGTCGGTTCGACGCCAGCCCGATCGAGAGCCTCGCGAGCGACCTTGGCCATCTCCCACACCGCCCAGCGGAAGACCGTCTGGCCCTCCTGGCGCAGCGTCGGCCACGGCACCTCGCCGTCGCGGAACTCGGTGAGAGTGCCGTTCATGCCGACCGCGTCGGCCTTCGATCCGTCGGAACCCCACACCGCAGGCGCGATGCCCGGCGTGTCGCTCGGGCCGATGAGTGCCGCGCCCGCGCCGTCGCCGAGCAGGAACGAGATGCTGCGGTCGGCGGGGTCGACGATGTCCGAGAGCTTCTCGGTGCCGATCACGAGGGCGTAGCGCGCGGCGCCCGATCGGATCAGTGCATCGGCCTGCGTGACGGCGTAGGCGTATCCGGCGCACGCGGCGTTGATGTCGTAGGCGGCTGCCGGGTTCGCGCCCACGCGGTCGGCGACGATCGCGGATACCGAGGGCGACTGCTTGGGGTTGCTGATGGTGGCGACGATGACGAGATCGACCTGGTCGGCCGAGATGCCGGACTTCTCGATCGCCTCGGCGGCAGCGGTGGTCGCGAGATCGATCGCATCCGTGCCCTTGTCGGCCCGCACGCGGGTCACGATGCCGGTGCGCTGGCGGATCCACTCGTCGCTCGAATCGATCGGGCCGATGAGGTCGTCGTTCGGTACCGCGTTCTCGCCGCGCGCGGCCCCGTAGGAGTAGATCCGGGTGTACGCGGGACCGGTGACCTGGTTCAGGGTGGGGCTCATGCGGCTTCTCCGTTCAGCAGCGCGACGGCCGCATCGAGGTCATCGGGGGTCTTGACGGCGACTGTCGGCACGCCGCGCAGGCCGCGCTTGGCGAGCCCGGTCAGCGCACCCGCAGGAGCGAGCTCGATCAGGCCGGTGATGCCCTGATCGGCGAAGGAGGCCATGCACAGATCCCACCGCACGGGCGAGGAGACCTGATCGACGAGGTAGCTCAGCGCCTTCGCGCCCTCGGTGACGACCGAACCGTCGCGGTTGGTCCACAGCGTGAGGTCGGGGTCGGAGGGGGTCACGGTCGACACGGCGTCGCGCAGGGCGGCGACAGCCGATCCCATGAACGACGTGTGGAACGCGCCGGCCACCTGAAGGGGGATGACGCGGGTGCCCTTGACCGGCTCGGTGGCGAGGGCGTCGAGCCCTGCGAGCTCGCCGGCCACGACGAGCTGACCACCTCCGTTGTAGTTGGCGGGGGAGAGGCCGAGCTCGCTCAGGCGCGTGAGGATCGTCTCCTCGTCTCCTCCGAGCACTGCGCTCATGCCGGTCGGGGTCTGTGCTGCGGCATCGGCCATCGCACGACCGCGGATGCCGACGAGCCGCATCCCGGTCTCGGCGTCGAGCACACCGCTGCCCACGAGTGCGGCGATCTCACCGACCGAGTGGCCGGCGACGCCGTCTGCACGGCGGCCCGCGCGGGCAGTCAGGGCGTTCGCGGCGATGAGCGACGCGGCGACGATCAGCGGCTGGGCGACGCGCGTGTCACGGATCGTGTCGGCATCCGACACCGTCCCGTGCTGCTGGAGGTCGACCTCCGCGGCTTCGGAGTAGGCGGCGAGGGCCTCCGTCACGCCTTCCAGCTCTAGCCAGGGGGAGAGGAAACCGGGGGTCTGCGAGCCCTGTCCAGGGCATACGACGACAATCACCACCCCAGTCTGCCAACGATCCGCCGGAAGTGGTGGATGATTCATCACAACATTCCGAAGAACCCTTGTGTGTGGCGTACAGCAGTTCGGTGTCTGCCGCCTTGATCAGCGCGAGGGGCGACGCAGCGGCGGGCGACGGCGGACCTGATCGGCCGCGCCGATCGAGCCGAGGATGAGCGCCGTCTGCAGGATCAGCGCCTCGCGCGGACCCGTGGCATCCCAGCCGATGACCTCGCTGACGCGTTTCAGGCGGTAGCGGACCGTGTTGGGGTGCACGAACAGCTCGCGTGCGGTGGCCTCGAGTGATCGGCCGTTGTCGAGGTAGCTCCACAGCGTCGTGACGAGATCGGTCGAGTGCGCCTGCAGCGGGCGATAGATGCGCTCGATCAGCGTCTGCTTCGCGAGGGGATCGCCCGCGAGTGCGCGCTCGGGCAGGAGGTCGTCTGCGTCGACAGGCCGCGGCGCGCTGCGCCAGGCGCGCGCGACGGCGAAACCTGCGAGTGCGGCGCGTGCGCTTTGGCTCGCGTCGACGAGCGCGGCGACGGCAGGGCCGAGGACGACGTATCCGGGACCGAACGAGGGCTCGAGACGGGACGCGATCTCCTCGAATCCGAGTTCTTCCTCTTCGCCCTCGTCGAGTTCTTGTCCGGCGATGCGTGCGCGACCGATGACGAGCACGAGCCGTGAGCCCTGTACCCCGATGAGGACGTCCACCGCGAGCTTGCGCGCCGTGCGGCGCACGAGGTCGACGTCGAACTGCGGAGGAGTCGTGCCGACCAGCACCGCGACCTCGCCGTGGCCGTGCCAGCCGAGTGCGGCGATCCGGCTCGGCAGCTCTTCATCGGCTTCACCCGTGAGGATCGAGTCGACCACGAGAGCTTCGAGTCGCGCATCCCACAGTCCACGGGCCTCGGCGGCGCGGGCGTAGACGTCCGCGGCGGCGAAGGCGACGTCGCGCGAGTACAGCAGGATCGCTTCGCGAAGATCGTTGCCTCGACCGGCGACCCGCTCCTCCGTCACCTCGACAGTGACGCGGATGAGCTGCAACGTCTGCTGCAGGCTGACGCTGCGCAGAAGCTCGCGTGGTGCCGCGGCGAAGATGTCCGCGGCGATCCAGGGGGTCGAGGTCGGATCCTCGTACCACTGGATGAAGGAGGTGATGCCGGCCTGAGCCACCAGCCCGACCGCAGAGCGGCGGGCTGGTGGCATGTCGGCGTACCAGGGGAGGGTGTCCTCGAGGCGCTTGATCGTCACCGAGGCGATGTCACCGGAGATCCGGCGCAGCCAGGTGAGCGTGGCGGCCTTGTCCATGCCGCGCGAAGAGGAACCCGTCACCGATGGCTCAGCTTTCGCCGCCCGCGTTGCCGCTGGTGCCGGCGTTCACGTCGTGCAGGCTGTACTTCTGGATGGCCTGCGCGGCGAGAGAACGGTCGACGACCCCGTCTTCGGCGAGCGACTGCAGCGTGCGGACGACGATCGACGGACCGTCGATCTTGAAGAAGCGACGCGCAGCTGCACGCGTGTCGGAGAATCCGAATCCGTCGGCACCCAGCGTCGCGAAACGCTGCGGGACCCAGGGGCGGATCTGGTCCTGCACGGCGTGCATGAAGTCGCTGACGGCGACGACGGGACCTTCGGCACCCTGCAGCTTCTGCGTGAGGTACGCGGTGCGGGGCTCTTCTTCCGGGTGCAGGAAGTTGTGCTCGTCGGCGGCGAGGCCGTCACGGCGCAGCTCGGTCCAGGACGTGACCGACCAGACGTCGGCGATCACACCCCAGTCGTTCTTCAGCAGCTGCTGCGCCTCGAGGGCCCAGGGGAGTCCGACGCCCGATGCGAAGAGCTGGGCACGGGGGCCCTCGCCCTCGCCGACCGAGACGCGGTGGATACCGCGCACGATGCCGTCGACGTCGACGTTCTCCGGCTCGGCGGGCATCACCATCGGCTCGTTGTAGAGCGTGATGTAGTACATGACGTTCGGGTCTTCGTGGTCGCCGCCGTACATGCGCTCGAGACCCGAGCGCATGATGTGCGCGATCTCGTAGCCGTAAGCCGGGTCGTACGAGACCGTCGCCGGGTTGGTGGCGGCGAGCAGGTGCGAGTGGCCGTCGGCGTGCTGCAGACCCTCACCCGTGAGGGTGGTGCGGCCTGCCGTCGCGCCCATGATGAACCCTCGGGCCATCTGGTCGCCGGCGGCCCACTGAGCGTCGCCGGTGCGCTGGAATCCGAACATCGAGTAGAAGAGGTAGATCGGGATCAGCGGCTCGCCGTGCGTGGCGTAGGAGGTGCCCGCTGCGGTGAACGCCGCGAGAGCGCCCGCCTCGTTGATGCCGACGTGCACGATCTGGCCCTGCGGGCTCTCCTTGTAGGCGAGGAGGAGCTCACGGTCGACCGATGTGTAGTGCTGGCCGTTCGGGTTGTAGATCTTCGCGGACGGGAAGTACGCGTCCATTCCGAACGTACGAGCCTCGTCGGGGATGATCGGGACGATGCGGTGGCCGAAGTCCTTCGAGCGCAGCAGGTCCTTCAGCAGACGGACGAACGCCATGGTCGTGGCGATCTCCTGCGTGCCTGAGCCCTTCTTGGGCAGCGCGTACGCGGTGTCGTCGGGAAGCGAGAGTCCGACGTGCGTGGAACGGCGCTCCGGCAGATAGCCTCCGAGAGCCTGGCGACGCTCGAGCATGTACTGGATCGTCTCGTCCTGGGGGCCCGGGTTGTAGTAAGGGGGCAGGTACGGGTTCTCCTCGAGCTGCGAATCCGTGATCGGGATGTGCATCGCGTCACGGAACGTCTTGAGGTTGTCCAGCGTCATCTTCTTCATCTGGTGGGTCGCGTTGCGGCCTTCGAAGTGCGGACCGAGGCCGTAGCCCTTGACGGTCTTCGCGAGGATGACGGTGGGCTTGCCCTTGTGCTCGGTCGCGGCCTTGAACGCGGCGTAGACCTTGCGGTAGTCGTGGCCACCGCGCTTCAGGTTCCAGATGTCGTCGTCGGAGTAGTCCTTGACGAGGGCTGCGGCGCGCTCGTCGCGGCCGAAGAAGTGCTCGCGGACGTAAGCGCCGGACTCGGCCTTGTACGTCTGGTAGTCGCCGTCGGGGGTGACGTTCATGAGGTTGAGCAGCGCGCCCTCGCTGTCGCGGGCGAGCAGGTCGTCCCATTCGCGACCCCAGACGACCTTGATGACGTTCCAGCCGGCGCCGCGGAAGAACGACTCGAGTTCCTGGACGATCTTGCCGTTGCCGCGCACAGGGCCGTCGAGGCGCTGCAGGTTGCAATTGACGATGAACGTGAGGTTGTCGAGGCCCTCGTTGGCTGCGACCTGCAGCTGGCCGCGGCTCTCGACCTCGTCCATCTCGCCGTCGCCGAGGAATGCCCAGACGTGCGACTGCGAGGTGTCCTTGATACCGCGGTTCTCGAGGTACTTGTTCGACATCGCCTGGTAGATGGCGTTGATCGGGCCGAGACCCATCGAGACCGTCGGGAACTGCCAGTACTCCGGCATCAGACGCGGGTGCGGGTACGAGGGGATGCCGTGCGGTGCGTGCGACTTCTCCTGGCGGAAGCCGTCGAGCTGGTCTTCGCTCAGGCGGCCCTCGAGGAAGGAACGCGCGTAGGTTCCGGGGGAGGCGTGGCCCTGGATGAAGATCTGGTCGGCGCCGCCGGGGTTGTCTGCACCCTTGAAGAAGTGGTTGAAGCCGACCTCGTACAGCGCGGCCGACGACGCGTAGGTCGAGATGTGGCCGCCGACACCGATGCCGGGGCGCTGCGCGCGGTGCACCGTGATCGCGGCGTTCCAGCGGATCCACGCCCGGTAGCGGCGCTCGATCTCTTCGTCACCCGGGAACTCGGGCTCGTTCTCGGCGGCGATCGTGTTGATGTAGTCGGTGGTCGGGACCATCGGCACGCCCAGGTGCAGCTCCTTCGAGCGCTTGAGCAGGCTGAGCATGATCTCGCGGCCACGACCGTGGCCCTTGGCGTCGACGAGCTCGTCGAGCGACTGCTGCCACTCGCCCGTCTCTTCCGGATCGCTGTCGAGGGGGCCCTGGGAATACGGATCCTGGTCGTGCACAGTCACGGGGGAGCCTTTCGTCAAGCTGGCAGGTCATGCCATTGAAACGGGAAGCGACGCGGGCAGCCTTGTCGGCTGTGCACAACGCGTGCCTCCCTCACCCTATCCCCCTTCCACGGCATCAGCGCGCACCGGGTCGTCTGTAGACTGGGACGCACCAGGGCCTTTAGCTCAGCTGGTAGAGCGCCACGTTTACACCGTGGATGTCGTCGGTTCGATCCCGGCAGGGCCCACCGTCACTGCATGTCAGATCCTCGCGCAGATCATGCGTTCCCGGGGATCTGGACATCCCGATCCGCCGGCACCCTCGCAGCAGGACCCGTCGTGGTCTGGGATCGCGGGTGGCTGCGCGGGGGAGCGAGGACGGGGCCGTCGAAGGCGGGTATCCTCATGCGCATGGCCACCGCAACGACGCAGACCCCGAAACGCGAGGCATTCGGCTCTCGTAACGTCTTCATCCTCTCGGCGATCGGCTCTGCCGTCGGGTTGGGCAACATCTGGCGCTTCCCGTACGTGGCGTATGAGGGCGGTGGCGGTGCGTTCCTCATCCCGTACCTGTGCGCTCTGCTGACCGCGGGCATCCCGCTGCTCTTCTTCGACTACGCCATCGGCCACCGATTCCGCGGATCCGCTCCGCTGGCCTTCCGACGGATGCACCGCAGGGCCGAGCCGCTCGGCTGGTGGCAGGTGCTCATCTGCGTGGTCATCGCGGTCTACTACGCGGTGATCATCGCGTGGGCGGCGATGTACACCTGGTTCTCGGCGCAGCTGACGTGGGGCCCCGGCAACGAGAACGACTTCTTCTTCATCGACTTCCTGCGCTCGGCGGACGTCGCTGAGACGGGCATCTCGACCGAGTTCGTGCCGCAGGTCGGCATCCCGCTCGTGGTGGTCTGGCTGATCGTCATCGTGATCATGGCGCTCGGAGTGAAGCGCGGCATCGGCCGGGCGAACATGATCCTGATGCCCCTGCTGACGGTGATGTTCGCGATCCTCGTCGTGCAGTCGCTGTTCCTGCCCGGCGCGATGGACGGACTCAACGCCTTCTTCACGCCGAATTGGGAGGCGCTGGCAGACCCCGCCGTCTGGGCCTCGGCCTACGGCCACATCTTCTTCTCGCTGTCGGTCGCCTTCGGCATCATGGTGACCTATTCGTCGTACCTCAAGCGCAAGACCGACCTCACCGGTTCCGGCCTGGTCGTCGCGTTCGCGAACTCCGGGTTCGAGATCCTCGCCGGCATCGGGGTGTTCGCAGCCCTCGGCTTCATGGCGCAGGCGCAGGGCACCGAGGTGGCAGGGGTGGCGTCGTCGGGCATCGGGCTGGCGTTCATCGCCTTCCCGACGATCGTCTCTCAAGCGGCGGGCGGCTCGATCATCGGGGTCCTCTTCTTCGGGGCGCTGGTGTTCGCGGGTGTCACCTCGCTCATCTCGATCCTCGAGGTGATCGTCGCCGCTCTGCAGGACAAGCTCGGCTGGGCTCGCATCCGCACGACCCTGACGGTCTCGATCCCGCTCGCGATCGTCTCGATGGCGCTGTTCTCGACGACCACGGCACTGTCGGTGCTCGACACGGCGGATGCATTCGTCAACGCGTTCGGCATCATGGCGGTCGCTCTCGTCGCGGTGGTCGTCGTGGCCTGGCTGCTTCACAAGCTGCCGGCCCTGGTCGATCATCTCGATCGTCGGTCGAGCTTCCGGGTCGGCCGGTTCTGGATGCTTCTCGTGGGCGCGCTCGCGCCGCTGGTGCTCGGCTACCTGCTCGTCACCGAGCTGATCTCGAAGATCTCCGAACCGTACGGCGGCTACCCCGGGTGGTTCCTCGCCGTCTTCGGGTGGGGCATGGTCATCGCGCTCGTCGTGATCGCACTGCTGCTGTCGGCACTGCCCTGGAGCGGCCGCTCGCACGCGAAGGACGATCCCGAGTACGACGAGTTCCTCACCGAGGAAGACTATGAACCGGATGCCGAGACGTCGTCGATCCCGCTGATCACGACCTCGGAACCGGGCGCGACGGAGAAGGGAGCGGGCGCATGACCGCGACAGCGATCGTCATGATGATCATCGCGATGGCGACGATCTGGGGCGGCCTCATCGCCGCGATCGTCAACCTCGCGCGTCATCCGGAGGCTGCGGACTCGGAGCCCGCACCGCCTGTGGAGCTCTGACCGTCGAGGGCAGCCCATCGCAGCCGAGTCAGTGTGCCGATCGCCAGGGTATGCGCCCCGTCGAGCGTCAGACAGGTCAGCAGGGTGTGGCGGCATCCGCGGCAGAGAAGGATCACTCCGGCGTCGTCGAGCTCGGCGACGGCATCGGCCAGCGCTGCCTCATGCGCGCAGTGTCGGCACGTCGCGCGTGCGGCCGTCATGTCTCTGCCGAAGATCTCGAGCAGGAGGCCTCCGGCGGCGTTGCCGTCGACCCTGTGGTGATGACCCGGGTGGGTGGTGTTCATCAGGCACCTCCGAAGCGTTCAGTGCGGATGCGGTCGGGGGAGTGCCCTGCCGCGACGAGCAGGTCGGCGACGGCCTCGACGAAGCCGGTCGGTCCGCACACGTACACCGACGGATGCTCGGCCGCGGGAATCGTGGATGCGGCGATCGTCGCCGCATCCACTCGTCCTGCCGGGCGGAGGACGCCCGGCGGTGCGGAACGGGTGTAGGCCCAATCGACGGTGAAGGCATCGCGTTCGAGGCCGATCAGCTCATCGGCGTAGAACGCGTCGTCCTGCGAGCGGACCGAATACAGCAGTCGCATCGGCACGGTGCCTGCAGCGAGAGCGTGCACCCGCGCCATCGCGACGAGTGGGACGATGCCCGATCCGCCGGCGATGAGCTGCACCGGCTCCGCACGCTCGGGAGTCCACACGAAGTAGGCGCCGATGGGGCCGCGCACTTCCAGCTCGTCGCCGGGGAGCACGTCTTCGACGAGGTAGGGAGAGACCTCCCCGTTAGGGAGCTCGTCGACGGCGAGCTCGAGGATCTCGGAGTCTCCCGAGGAGGCGAGGGAGTACGAGCGAACGGCCTGGTAGCCGTCTTCGGCCGTGAGGCGCACATCGACGTGCTGCCCCGCGAGGTTGCCCGGCCAGCCGGCGACTCGAAGGTGAAGAACCCGACCGTGCGGCGTCGCCGGTCGGGTCTCGACGACTCGAGCGACCAGCCACGGTGATGAGGTCGTCACCAGTACCGCTCCTCTTTCCAGGGATCGCCGTACATGTTGTAGCCGTTCTGCTCCCAGAACCCCGGTTCGTCGTGCTCCAGCATGTCCAGTCCGTGCACCCACTTCGCGGACTTCCAGAAGTAGAGATGGGGGACGAGCAGGCGCGCGGGTCCGCCGTGCTCGGCGGCGAGCGGCTCGCCCTCGAACTCGAATGCGATCCAGGCCTTGCCGCCCGCCAGGTCTGCCCGTGGAACATTGGTGGTGTAGCCGCCGTACGAGAAGACCCGAGTGAAGTCGCCGCCGCCGGCATCCTGCAGCAGATGGTCGAGCGAGACGCCGCGCCACCGCGTGCCCAGCTTCGACCAGCGGGTCACGCAGTGGATGTCGGTGCTGATGTCATCGATCGGGAATTCGTGCAGCTGCTCCCACGACCAGGTGCGGCGGATGCCGTCGAGCCCGACGATCGCGAACTCCCACGTGTCTGTGGAGACGCGCGGGGTGGGACCTGCGGAGAGAACGGGGAAGTCTTCGGTGAGGTACTGACCGGGAGGGAGTCGATCGTCGGACTCTCTGCGCCGTGTACCGAACCCGCGGGAGATCACAGCCATGTTCGTCTTCTTTCGTCGGTCGAACTCATTCCACCCGATCGCTCGGCCACAGTCGTCCTGCACATGTCGAAGCCTGATGCACGCGTGTCGCCCTGATTCTATGGGCGGTCGGAGCGAGATCGTTATGTGCATTTTTTACTCATAAACGTGAACTTCATGCTAGCTTCACTCGTAAAACAGTTGATCTAACCTCGGAGTCACATTGCTGAGTAATTCTGCTCTTTCTGCTGATTCCAGCATCGTCGCCGACGCACCCGTGACACCCGATCGACTCGCGCGCGACAACATGCCGCTCGCCACCTTTCTCGCAGTCGAGAAGGCGCGATCAGCGACGCATGTCGATCTCGACGATCTGCTCTCCGCCGCACGACTGGGCCTCGCCCGCGCGGCGATGACGTACGACGCATCTCGCGGCATCCCGTTCGGAGCCTTCGCCAGCAGTCAGATCAACTGGGCGATGCTCTCGGAGATGCGACGAGCAGACCCCGCCGGCGAACGCGGACGCGACAAGATCGAGCGAGTTCGCGTGGCCGGCGAGACCGTGCTGGCCCGCACCGGGCGCACGGCGAGCCTGGCCGAGCTCGCGAAGGAATCCGGCCTCGATGTCGATGCCGTCGCCGAGATGATGCAGCTCGACCAGATGGTGCGCACCGCCATCAGCTTCGACGAGCACTTCGATGTCGAGACCGGTCGTCAGGCGGTCGATCTCACCGACAGCGTGATCCTCCCTGAACACGCGGTCGAGCAGTCCGAGACACGAGCGATGGTGAATCGCGTGGTCGATGCTCTTCCCGCGGCGATGCAGCAGGTCGTGCGCGGCATCTACCTCGAGGACCGCATGGTCAAGGACATCGCCGAGGAACTCGCAGTCAGCCACGCCTACGTATCGAAGCTGCGCTCGCGAGGCCTCGCCCTCGTGCGCGAGGCGATGGAGGCATGGGAGAGCGGCACGACTGGCGACCGCTCCACCAAGGCGAAGACCGAGTTCTTCGAGACGCTCTTCGGTCCCGCCCGCGTCGACACGCGCCTGCGATCGGGTGAGCTCCTCGTCGCGATCTGAGGCGACGTCAGAATCTTCGCGATCGGTGGTTACGCCGACGTCGGATGTCGCGAATATCGGTTGTGCAGGTCCACGGATGGACCGGCATTCAGTCCCATAACCACGGAGGAACACTCATGGGTCTTCAGATCGCAACCAACGTCGGCGCGCTCAACGCGTACCGCAACCTGTCCGTCAACCAGAACGACGTCTCGAAGTCGCTCGAGAAGCTCTCGAGCGGTCTGCGCATCAACCGCGCAGCCGATGACGCCGCCGGCCTCGCCATCTCCGAGGGCCTGCGCTCGCAGGTCAACGGCCTCAACGTCGCAGCCCGCAACGCCCAGGACGGCATCTCGGTCATCCAGACCGCAGAAGGCGCCCTGACCGAGGTCCACTCGATCCTGCAGCGTGTCCGCGACCTCGCGGTGCAGGCGGGTTCCGACTCGAACAACGCCGATTCGCGTGACGCCATCAAGACCGAGATCAACACGCTCGGCGAGGAGCTGACCCGCGTCGCGGCCAGCACGAACTTCAACGGCATCAAGCTGCTCGACAGCGCGAGCACGCTGACGTTCCAGGTCGGTGCCGGTTCGGAGGCCGCAGAGGACCAGATCGCGGTCACCCTGACCAACTTCTCGGGCCTCGGTGCGACGATCAGCGGCCTGACCGTCGATTCCGCAGCCACCGCTCTCGCGTCGATCGCGACGATCGACACGCAGATCACCGGCGTCTCGACGGCTCGCGCCGGTCTCGGTGCGGTGCAGAACCGCTTCGAGTCGACGATCAACTCGCTGCAGGTCTCGGCCGAGAACCTCGCGGCAGCCAAGAGCCGTATCGCGGACACCGACATGGCCGCCGAGATGGTCAAGTACACCGCCTCGAACATCCTGCAGCAGGCCGGCACCGCCATGCTCGCGCAGGCGAACCAGTCGGGCCAGGGCGTCCTGCAGCTTCTCCGTTGAGTCGCTGCGCCTGAGGCGCACCAGGCGCCCGGGCGGAGTCACCTCCGCTCGGGCGCCTTCCTGTAGGACACCTTTGACCGCACCGCACGGAAGACGACCGGGATGAAACTCGACGGACTCGTATCAGGGCTCAAGACCGAAGAGCTCATCAAGGCGCTGATGGACGTCTCGGCGATCCCGAAGACGCTGATCACGAACAAGATCACGGACCGCAACTCGATCATCACGAACCTCCAGTCGCTCAACACCACGCTGCAGGACCTCGTCACGAAGGCGAAGACCGCTGCGGGTGCGACGTCGCTGGCCTCGTTCACCGCGTCCTCCTCATCGGACACCGTCACCGTCACAGCCGGCGCGAAGGCCAGCGCGTTCTCGACCGCGGTCGTCGTCGACGCCGTCGCCACCGCACATTCGGTCGTGACCGCCGCAGGAGGATCCACCGCATGGGGTGGCACGTTCACGCTCGTCGGCGCCGACGGCGAATCCGTCGAAGTGGCTCCGGTGGGCACAGGCCCGCAGGACCTCGCCAAGGCGATCAATGCCTCGAAGGCGGGAGTGAGCGCCACTGTCGTCCCGGCCGGGACGGATGCCGACGGCAAGCCTCTCTCGCGTATCCAGCTGACGTCGATCGACACTGGGGCTGCCGGTGAGTTCACCGTGCACCGCGGCACGGCGGCCGATGTCGCCGCCGGAACCTCGACGGAACTCGGCGCCGAGCCGGGGGCCGCGATCATCACTCAGGGCACTGACGCCCGCATCCGTCTGTTCGCCGGCACGGCCGCCGAGCAGACGCTGAACAGCGCCAGCAACACGATCAGTGTGGGCGAAGGCATCGAGGTCACCGTGACGACTGCGAGCGCCGACCCCGTGACGGTGACCGTGGCGCGGGATGCGAAGAAGCAGACCACGACGGCTGAGGCGTTCGTCAAAGAGATCGCGGCACTCCTGACCCGCATCGACAAAGGATCGACGGCGACGGTCGGAGCGGTCGGGGAGACCACCACACTGGGCGTCTTCACGGGCGACAGCACGGTCCGAAATCTTCGCGGTGCACTCACGAGCGCGATGCAGCATCCGGTCGACGGAGTCTCGCCGTCGACGATCGGCATCTCGATCAGCGACAAGGGCGTGCTCTCCTTCGATGCCGAGAAGTTCGCGAAAGCGCTGGCTGAGGATCCGGAGAAGACACAGGAGCTGTTCTCGTCGATCGCCGGTCGTGTGGAGGGCGTGACGACGCAGTACTCCGACAAGTACGACGGTCTGCTCACCCAGCGAATCACCGGCCAGGAGGCCGAGGTCAAGACGCTCAAGACCCAGGTCGAGCGGTGGGACATCCGACTCGAGCAGCGCCAGGCCACACTCGAGCGCACATACGCGCAGCTGGAGGTTCAGCTCTCGAAGCTGCAGTCGCAGTCGTCGTGGCTGACCAGCCAGCTCGCGGGTCTCTCGTCGTCCTCGGACTCCTGACCCCTCCGGCACCCAGACACCGTCATCCTGACCACGCACCGCATCGGAGCTCGCACTCATGGCACTCACCTCCCTCGACCGGGCCAAGCAGCAGTACCTGGAGCAGCAGGTGGCATCGGCCACCCCTGAGCGTCTGCTCACCCTGCTCTATGACCGGCTCCTGGTCGACATCGACCGTGCGGCGTCGGCGCAGGATGCCGAGGACTGGCCGGGCGCGGGCCCGCACCTCACGCACGCGCAGTGGATCGTGTCCGAGCTCAACGGCTCGCTCACCGACGTCTGGGACGGTGCGGAGGAGCTGCGCGGCGTGTACACCTACCTCACCGGTCGCCTGATCACGGCGAACATCTCGCGCGATCGAGCCGCGACCGCGGAGTGCCGGGACCTCGTCGCACCTCTGCGTGACGCCTGGCACGCGGCAGCCGAGATCACGACCGCGGCCGCGCCCCGCGTCTCGGCCCTGGGCTGAGACGACGTGCCCGACAACCTGACCGAGTGGCTCGCAGTTCTCGAGCAGTTCGAGCGCGCGCTCGACGCGGCAGACGAGACGCTGGAACCTCGGGCCTTCGAGCCGCCCTCCGGACCCATCCCCGATGAGCTCAGGGCTCGAGCAGAAGCGGTGCTCACCCGACAGCAGCTCATGATCAGCGGACTCACCGCGTCGCGCGCCCACGTGGCACGCGAGATCGCCGCACTGCGCCGCGTCCCCAGCGGACGAGACGACGTGCCGATCTACCTCGACGTCGAGGGGTGAGCATTCGCGGTTACGGCGAGCACCTGCCGTCGCGATAGTCCATACAGAGCACGGATCGCTCGACGATTGGCCAGGGATCGGCCTCTCCACCAACATCCGGAGTGCCCCCGTGCTCGAATCCGTCACCTCCTCCGCGCTGATCAGCGCTCTCGACGGGCTGGCGTTGCGCCAACGCTCGATCGCCGAGAACATCGCCAACATCAATACCCCCGACTATCAGTCCCAGCGCGTCCAGTTCGAGGACGAGCTGCGGTCCGCTGTCGAGAGCGGCTCAGGCACCGTCGCAGCCACGATCGAGCGGTCGCTCGAGCCGACCAGGCTGAACGGCAACAACGTCAACCTCGACACCGAGACGCTGTCGAACATCGACACCGTGCTGCGATTCCAATTCGCCAGTCAGGCGATCGGCGGCCAGGCCGCATCGATCACCAAGGCGATCGGGCAGGCTTCTTCATGACCTTCGACGCCATCGGCATCGCCGGCACGGGACTGACAGCGCACCGCAAGTGGCTCGATGCGCTCAGCGACAACATCGCCAACGTCAACACCGCGACCCCTGCGGGCCAGGAGGCCTTCCGTGAGAAGTTCGTCACGGTGCAGGCGGGCACCGACAGCCCCGGTGTCTACGTCGCGGGCGTCGTCGAGTCGGACGCCGAGGGCAAGCTCGTCTACGACCCCGAGCACCCGTACGCGAACGAGGACGGATACGTGCAGTACCCCAACGTCGAGCTCGGCGACCAGATGAGCATGCTGATCCTCGCCCAGCGCGGGTACGAGGCGAACGCCGCCGTCGTGGATCGCGCCAAGACGACCTACGAGGCCGCGCTGCAGATCGGACGCAACTGATGAGCGGCGCTGTCGAGGCGGTCTCCGCCGCAGGCGTCACCCCGCTCGCTCCCCTCAGCTTCGAGACCGGTCCTGGAGCGACCGGCGCGTCGTCGTCGGCGGGCGCCTTCGCGACCACGCTCACGGGTGCCGTCGAGAACCTCCAGCAGCTGCAGTCGACGTCGAACGAACTGGCCGTGCAGGCCGTCACGGGCGACCTGCAGGACATCCACCAGGCGATGATCGCCTCGACCCGCGCCTCGGTGACGCTCGACCTCGTGGTCGCCGTCCGTGACCGCAGCGTGTCGGCGTTCAACGAGATCATGAGGATGCAGGCCTGATGCCGAAGATGCTCACGGGATACTTCGACCGCGCGAAGCAGGTCGTGGGAGGATTCTCGCTCGCTCAGCGCACGATCGCCATCATCGGCGTCGCGCTGCTCGTCATGGGAGCGATCGCGCTGGGATCGTGGCTGACCAAGCCGCAGATGAGCCCGCTGTTCACCGGTCTGAGCGCGGGCGACGCCTCGGCCGTCGTCGAGCAGCTGAAGTCCGCCGGTGTCGGCTACGAACTCACCGAGGGCGGCGCGACCATCCTCGTGCCGGACGACCAGGTCTACGCGCAGCGGCTCGCCGCAGCGTCCGCCGGCCTTCCCGGCGACACCAGCGAGGGATACACGCTGCTCGACGACATGGGCGTGACCGCGAGCGAGTTCCAGCAGTCGGTCACCTACAAGCGCGCGATCGAGGGGGAACTGGCCGGCACGATCGGCGCGATGGAGGGAATCTCCACCGCATCCGTGCAGCTGGCGATCCCCGAAGAGAGCGTCTTCGTCTCGGAGCGTCAGAGCCCGACGGCATCGGTCTTCGTGAAGACCCGCAGCGGAGCGACTCTCAGCGACGAGAAGATCGAGGCGATCGTGCACCTGACCAGTGCCGCGGTGCCGGGCATGACGCCCGAGGATGTGGCGGTCACCGATCAGGACGGCAGGGTGCTCTCGGCCGTGGGCACGGGGCTCACTGGCTCTTCGTCGAAGCAGGCCACCGAGCACGAGGCGAAGGTCGCGGCATCCGTCAGCAAGATGCTCGAGACGATCGTCGGCGCCGGCAACGCGACGGTCACGGTGTCGGCCGACGTCGCGAACTCGACCTCCGAGCGCATGGATGAGACCTACTCCGCCCCCGAGGGCGACCTGAGCGCGTCGGAGCAGACCAAGACCGAGACGTACACGGGCGGTCAGGGCGGCGGCACCGGAGTGCTCGGCCCCGACAACATCGCGGTACCGAACGGCGCGGACGGGAACGGCGCCTACGAGTTCGAGGAGACCTCGCGCAGCAATGCCGTCAACAAGTCGACCGAGAAGACGATCACCCCGGCCGGCGAGGTCACGCGGCAGACGGTCAGCATCGCACTGAACCGAGGAACGGTCACGGGTGTGACCGCGAACCAGATCGAATCGCTCGTCGCATCGGCCGCCGGGATCGACGTCGAGCGTGGCGACGAGATCGCCGTCGAGTTCGTCGAGTTCAACGAGTCGGGAGCGACGGCTGCGCAGACCGCTCTGGCGGCAGCGGAGGCCGAGCGTGATTCGCTGTTCCAGCAGGAGCTGCTGAAGTCCGCGATCATCGGCGGCTCGATACTCCTCGCGGTGATCATCCTGATCGTCTTCCTGGTCGTGCGTCGTCGGATGAAGCGCCGGGTGCTGTACACCGATGAAGGTCCGATCGAGTACTTCGCCACCGTGACCGAGAGCGAGGAGCAGAAGCTCAAGTCGCTTCGCGGTCTGAAGGACGCCGATGCGATCGCTCCGACGGCACCGACCAAGCTGCTCCCGTCGGCGATGGTCGACCTCGACGACGAGCCGGAGCCCGACAAGGTGCTCGTCGAACGTCGGCGTCGCGAGATCGACGACCTCGCCAAGCGCGAGCCGGACTCGATCGCCAGTGCCCTGGCCGAGCTGATGGATGAGGCGAGGGTATGAGCCTGCTCACCGATGTGCTGGACGCGCAGGCCGACACGGTCGAGGTGTCGACCGCTGCCGACACCGTCGCCGCACCGGTCCCCGAGATGAGCGGCCTGCGCAAGGCCGCGATCGTGCTGATGAACATGGACCGCGCCGCCAGCGCCGAGGTGCTGCGTCATCTCGGCGAGGAGCGCTCCGAGATGCTGGCCGCGGAACTCACCCAGCTCGGCGGGGTGGACGTCGCCTCGACCGCGCGCGCACTCGGCGAGTTCCGCCGCATCGCCATCGGCGGGTCGGTGCCGTCTCGTGGCGGCCAGGAGTTCGCCACCGGCCTGCTCGAGACCGCCTTCGGGCGCGAGAAGGCCGTCGGGATGGTCGGACGCGTGATGTCGCAGGGGTCGGTCTCGTTCGACTTCCTGAACGCCGCCGACCCCGCGCAGCTCGCCACGATCATCGAGGGCGAGCTCCCCACGACGGTTGCGGTCGTGCTGGCGAATCTTCGCGCCGATCGAGCGGCGGCCGTTCTCGCCGCCCTGCAGGATCCGCTGCGCACCGACGTCGCCCAGGCGATCGCCACGATGGGCACTGCCACGCAGGAGGCGATCTCGATCGTGGCGGACTCGCTGCGTTCGCGCACCGGCGTGTTCGCGATGCGCGACAACCACGAGTCGATCGGGGGAGTGCAGCCGCTGGTCGAGATCATCAACCGCTCGGACACCGCTCTCGAGAAGTCTCTGCTCGCGAGCCTCGAGGGGCGGGACCTGGCGCTGGCCGAGGACATCCGCAGCCGCATGGTGACGTTCGCCGACATCGCCCGCCTCGAGGATCGCGACGCTCAGCGGGTGCTGCGCGGGATCGACCTGCGCATGCTCGCCCTGGCGCTGAAGGGCGCGGAGGAACAGATCACCGACAAGGTGAAGGGCAATATGACCGAGCGCAACCAGGAGAACCTGGCGGAGGAGACGCGCGTGCTCGGTCCTGTGCGGATGCGCCAGGTCGACGAGGCCCGCGCCGAGATCGTGCGCATCATCCGCGAGCTGGAAGCCGCGGAGGAGATCACGATCTCACGCGAGGACGAGGATGAACTCATCGAGTGACTCCGTGACCACGACTGATTCGGCGTACGCGGTTACCGCCGCAGAATATCGTCGCGATAGTCGGCAGAGAGCACGGATAGCTCGCCCTTCGGGCCACGGACAGGCCTCGTCATCTGACCCCGAGGTGTCCACCGTGCTCGATTCCGCCTTCACACCCCTGGTGGTGCCGCGCGTGGGCGAGACGCCGATCGACATCCGCAGCGAGGCAGATCGCGCACGCACCCGCGGATACGCCGACGGATTCGCCGAGGGACGCCGTCTCGCGCTCGACGAAGCCGAGGTGGCGCAGCATGCGCATCAGCAGCGGATGCAGGAGCTCCAGGAGCTGTACCTGCACGAGCGAGGCTCGGCGCTCCGCGCACTGGAGGCCGCGCAGGTACTCCTGGACCACCGGATCGACGAGCTGAGCCTGCTCACGGCGGATCGGATCGAAGGGCTCGCCGTGGAGCTCGCCACGACCATCCTCGGAGCCGAGCTGTCGGATCCGGCACGATCGGCCGCCCACGCGGTGCGACGCGCGATCGCGGAGATGCCCGTCGACCGCTGGACGCGCGCGTCGTTCAGCGAGCAGGACCTGCAGACCCTCCGGTCGGACCCTCCGGCGATCGATCCGTTGCAGGGGGTCGACATCGTCGGCTCGCATGCGGTGGACCCGGGAGGTGCGATCGTCGAGATCGAGGACGGCGCCGTCGACACGAGGATCACCGAGGCCCTCGCCCGCGCCGCGGCAGCGCATCGCGGTGCTGACGAGCTCGGTGACGAGCTCGGCGGCGAGGTGATCACGTGACTGCCGCGACGAGGTCATGGCAGCGGGTCCTCGACGCCGCGAAGGCCGAACGCTCAGGCACGGTGAAGGCCGTGCGAGGGCTCGGCGTCGAGGTGCTCGGCATCGATGCCGCCGTCGGCGACCGCATCCGCATCGATGCGGCGCACGGCAGATCGGTCGATGCGGAGATCGTCGCCGTCGATGGAGCCTCAGCAAGATGCATGCCGCTCGGCCGTCTCGACGGCATCACGGCCCGCGCCCGCGTGCGTCACGGGGGAGCGCCGCTGCAGGTGCCGACCGGACGGGCTCTGCTCGGTCGTGTGCTGGACGGTCTCGGTCGCCCCATCGACGGCAAGGGGCCGCTCGAGCGGACCACGACGCTCGTGTCGCTCGACCACGACGCTCCGAGCATCATGGATCGTCAGCGCATCGACAGCCAGCTCGGCCTGGGCGTGCGGGTGCTCGACACCATGACGCCGGTGGGCACCGGACAGCGACTCGGCCTCTTCGCCGGCTCCGGGGTGGGAAAGTCGTCGCTCATGTCGATGATCGCCCGCGGCTCGACCGCAGACGTCAACGTCATCGCTCTCGTCGGCGAGCGCGGGCGCGAGGTGCGGGAGTTCCTCGAAGACGATCTGGGACCTGAAGGTCTCGCCCGCTCGGTCGTGGTGGTCGCGACGTCTGACCAGCCGGCCATGGCGCGACTGCGGTCCGCGTTCGTCGCGACGCGTATCGCCGAGGCGTTCCGAGACGACGGCCTCGACGTCGTGCTCATGATGGATTCGCTGACCCGCGTCGCGATGGCGCAGCGCGAGATCGGCCTGAGCGCCGGCGAACCGCCTGCCACACGCGGCTACCCGCCATCGACGTTCTCGGTTCTCGCCCGCCTGCTGGAGCGCGCAGGAACAGGGCAGGTCGGATCGATCACGGGTCTCTACACGGTGCTCGTCGACGGCGACGACCACAACGAACCGATCGCGGATGCCGCGAGGGGAATCCTCGACGGACACGTCGTGCTCGACCGAGCGCTGGCCATCCGCGGACACTTCCCGGCCGTCGACGTGCTCGGCTCGGTATCGCGTGTGGTGTCGAAGATCACCACCGCCGAGCAGAGACAGAACGCCGTGACCCTGCGGAGCGTGCTGGCCGCTCGTCGCAGCGCGAACGACCTGATCGACATCGGCGCCTATCGGCCGGGGGCGAATCCGCTGGTGGATGCCGCACTCACGCATGAAGCCACCATCTCGCGTTTCCTCATGCAGCGGATGGACGATCTCACGGCATCCGACGACTCTTGGCGGCAGCTCGCCGCCCTCACCACCGATTTCGGAGGACTCACCCCATGACCTTCCCCCTGGCCGGTCTTCTCCGGGTGCGAGGCGCCCAGGAGCGTGTCGCCGCCGAGCGGCTCTCCCGCGCGAGCGCCGAGCGTGCGCATGCCGAAGCCGCCGAGCAGAGCGCGATCTCGAGCCTCGCCGACATCAGCGCGCAGATCGACGACCCCCGCGCGCTGATGGCCATGGCTGCTGCCCGGTCCGCGGGTCGCAGCACTCTCAGCGACCTGCAGGCACTCGTCGACATGCGGCGAGGCGCCGAGTCGGAGGCGAAGTCCGCCCATGTCGATGCCCGCCGCGAGCTCAAGGGTCTCGAGCGCCTCGAGAGCACTCACCGGGTCGAATCCGCCAAGGCGGAGCTCGCCGCGGAGCAGACGGCTCTCGACGAGATCGCCGTGGTGCGCACCTCACGCCGAGAGGGGAGCGCCGCATGAGCGGCCTCGCCTCCGTGATCGCGCGCGTCGACGCGATCGAGAGCCAGATCGTCTCACTCGATCCGGCGGCTCGGGCAGCGGCTGCGACAGCGACTGAGTCGACCGCTGAGGCGGGCGCGACGAGTGCGGCCAGCGCGGCGACGTTCTCGGGCGTGCTCGAGGCGGCGAAGGCGGCCTCCTCCACCGAGACGACGACCCTCACGTCAGCGGCGGGTGCGGCGACGGATGCCACGTCGAGCGCGAACAACGCCGAGCTCGTCTCGGCTCTGCAGACGCTGTTCTCGGCGAACACATCGGGCTCGGCAGGATCTGCTGCGTCGATGCCGAAGCTCATCGAGATGCTCGGATGACCGCGGTGAGCCTGTTCGCGGTCTCGCTCGGCACCCCGACCGACGGTGAGGGCGCTGGGCGCGCGGCCGGCGACTCGGGATCACGGTTCGGAGACGCGCTGACCGCCGCGGGCCAGATGCTCGTCGGTGCTGACGGCGAGTCCGCGATGTCTCCCGGTGCGAAGGGGGAGAGCGACGCGGATCCCGGTGACGGGAGGCCGGGCGCCTCATCCGACACCTCGCTCGAGGGGGATGCCGCCTCCACCGCCCTGCTCGGGCTCGCGGCCCCGCTGCGTCCCGTCGCACCGGACGCACAGGCGACGGTGGACTCGGATGAGCACGAGGGCGGCTCCGAGCAGTCGCTGCTCGCAGCGGTCGCAGGCGTCGAGACGTCCACGGCACCGGTAACGGAGCAGTCGCTCGTCGAGGTGCAGCCGGAGGGCGAGCCCGTGCCCGCGACCGCGAGCGCGACACCGCCCGCAGCCGCAGCCGCAGCCGCCCCAACCGCCGGAGCCGCAGCCGCACCGGTCGACGGTGGGGCCGGCGACGCCGCATCCTCTGCTCCGGCACTCGCATCCTCCACGTCAGCCCCCGACGCACCCGGGGCGCAGCCCTCGCCCGGAGCGCAGTCCCCGGGCGCATCCGCCGGACGGACTGCTCCGGCTCCCACTCCTGACCTCGCGGTGGCGTCCTCCGGGTTCACCGGAGCCGGGAATGCGTCAGGGGCGAACGCGCCGTTGAGCGAGACATCCGCGCGGATGGATTCCGGTGAACGTGCACCGTCGAGCCAGCCCGCTCCGAGCATCGCACCCCTCGCTCCACCCCAGACCGCCGTGACGGCTGCGACCCCCGTGTCGACCCCGGAGACCGCGTTCGCGAACCGCGCCGTCGCCGCCCAGGTGTCGCCGGTGGTCGTGAGCGTCGCCCAGCGACCGATGGGAACCCACCACCTCACCATGACGGTGAACCCCGACAGCCTCGGACCGGTCACCGTGCGTGCGCACATCAGCGCGAGCGGTGAGGTGCAGGTCGAGCTCAGCGGTGCCACGGATGCGGGGCGCGATGCCCTGCGCGGCATCCTCGTCGATCTGCGCCGGGACCTGGCCGCAGCGATGCCGCACGCCACGCTGAGCCTCACCCAGACCTCCGCAGCGGACGCGAACGGCGACCGCAGCGGCCAGGGCGCGGGCGACACCGCCGGAGACCGGGGCAGCGCCGACCGCGACGCGAGTCGCGGACGTTCGGAACAGCGCCCCGGTGCCGAGCGAGCGCCTGACCTTCCCCGCATCATCCAGACCACACCCCACGCCGCCGTCGGCGCGGGTCTCGACATCTTCGCCTGAGAGGACGACCGCATGACCGTCGACGCAGTGAGCGCTCCGAGCTCGATCTACACAGGAGGCACGACCGACCCCGCCGCGCGCAAGCAGGTGCTGGACGGCGAGGTGTTCCTGAAGCTCCTGGTGACCCAGCTGACCCACCAGGATCCGTCGAGTCCGATGGACACCAACGAGATGATCTCGCAGACGACCCAGCTCGCCATGATGGAGCAGCTCACCGCCCTCGCGGACAACGGCGCCGAGGCCTTCGCCCTGAACATGCGTCAGGCCGCGAGCGCGCTCATCGGCCAGGAGGCGAGCTACAAGGATGCCGACGGCAAGACGCTCTCGGGCGTCGTCACCAAGGTGTCGTTCGACGGGCCCATTCCGCAGGTGACGATCGGCGACAAGACCGTCGCCCTCGATGCCATCACCGGCGTCACCTCCAAGACCACCCCTGCCGTGCCGAACCCGGCCGCAGCCTGACCTCCGTCTCACACAGGAAGAGAGAATCACATGCTTCGCTCGCTCTACTCCGGCATCTCCGGACTCCGCTCGCACCAGACCATGCTCGACGTGACCGGCAACAACATCGCCAACGTCAACACGGCGGGCTTCAAGGGCTCGTCCGTGCTGTTCCAGGACTCGCTGTCTCAGCTCATCGGCAACCCGGGCATCCCCGACGACGAGGTCGGCGGCCGCAACCCCGCGCAGGTCGGCCTCGGTGTGCAGGTCGCCGGAGTGCGCACGAACTTCGCGCAGGGTTCGGCCCAGGCCACAGGGCGCGGGGGAGACCTGATGATCTCGGGCGACGGGTTCTTCGCCGTCCGCTCGGGCGGAGAGACGCTGTACACCCGTGCGGGCGGCTTCTCGTTCGACCCGACGGGCAAGATGGTCACCGCCGACGGCGCCGTCGTCCAGGGGTGGTCGGCGCAGAACGGCGTCGTCAACACCGGTCAGGCGACGGGGAACATCGTGCTTCCGCTCGACGCGGTCTCACCGGCGAAGGCGACGACCGGCGCCACCGTGACCGGCAACCTCCCCTCGACCGCGGCAGACGGTGACGAGCTCGTCCGCGACGTGACCGTCTACGACGCGCAGGGCACTCCGTCGACGCTGAGCCTGACGTTCACGAAGACCGCGACCGGTTGGGATGTCACGGAGCCCGTCAGCGGAGCGACCGGCTCGCTGACGTTCACCGACGGCAAGCAGGCGGGAGCCGGTCTCACACTGACGGCGGGCACCGTGAGCGTCGACCTCGGCGCGGTCACCGGCTACGCGAACATGTCGACCGTCGCCGTCTCGGAGCAGAACGGCTCGGCGGCCGGTTCGCTGAAGTCGTACAGCATCACAGGTGACGGATCGATCGTCGGCACGTTCAGCAACGGCGCCACCCAGACGCTCGGAAAGATCGCGATGGCGACCTTCGCGAACCCCGAGGGACTCGAGAAGGCCGGAGGCACGGCATACCGGGTCTCGGTGAACTCGGGAGCCGCGCGCATGGGGGAGCCGGGGCAGGCGGGCTTCGGCAACCTGGTGTCCGGCGCGCTGGAGATGAGCAACGTCGATCTCTCGCAGGAGTTCACCAACCTCATCGTCGCGCAGCGCGGGTTCCAGGCCAACGCGCGCATCATCACCACGAGCGATGAGGTCCTGCAGGAGCTCACCCAGCTGAAGCGCTGACTTCGACGAGCATTCAGGAACTCCGTGCTCGACGCCGTTTCCGGCAGGCTCCCCGCCGCGTGCGGGGGCCTTCGGAAACGCCGTCGCCGGGCGGTCGCGAGCGGAGACGTCAGCGGAGCATCTCGGCCTGGATTCGCCGATCGAGGTCGTCCAACTCGGCGAGAAGCTCCGCGGCCACCCAGACACGGTCTCGCTTGCGGCCGGTGATCTCCTGGATGAAGCCCCTGTCCGCAAGCTGAGCTATGGCCCTGTAGGTCTGCTGTTCAGAAGATCGCGAACGTCGATCTATCTCGGCTGCCGACATGACGGGATGGTCGTAGAACGCGGGGATCAACGCGGCGACAGCGGATCCGGCGCGCGGGCGGAGCTCGGCATCCCACTCCGCAGGCAACGCCTTGATGCGGGCGATGGACTCCCGTGAGCACAGGGCAGCGGCGCGCACCGACCTTGCGAAGAGATCGATGAGAGGCGTGGGATCGCCGCGCCGGTAGGCGCCGAGGGCTGCGAAGTAGTCATCGCGTCTTGCGAGAAGCCCGCTTGCGAGAGGGACCACGGCGTTGCGGGTGACCCCGCGCACCGATCATCGCACTTCTTACTAAGGTTTAGGCCTGCTAAACACGAATAGATGCGGCGTGCTCGTCTGTGGCACCGTCGAGAGACGCGGCCCGCCCCTGGTTACCGGGGGCGGGCCGCGTCGCGATAGTCGGGGCAGACTTCCCCCTCTCGTCCGAAGCCCGGAGACCCCGCGATGATCATCGTCACCCGCCTCGACCGCACCCGGTTCGCGTTGAACCCCGACCTGATCGAGCGCATCCACTCGTCGCCGGACACGACTCTGCACATGGTCGACGGCAAGGTCTACGTCATCGAGGAGACGCTCGACGCGGTGATCGACCTGATCGTCGCCTACCGGGCACGCGTCCTCGGTGCGGCCCACGCGCTGACCCCGCAGACTGGGGCGTGACGGTGGATCCCGCGTTCATCATCGGCGTCATCCTGGCGTTCGGCGCTCTCGTCGCGATGATCACGATGGAGGGCGCGAGCTTCGAGGCGCTGCTCATCCCCGCCCCGATGATCCTGGTGCTCGGTTCGACCATCGGCGTGGGTATCGCGAGCCACACGCTGCGCGACACCATCCTCGCGGTGCAGAGCCTCGGGCGCACGGTGCGCGGGCCGAAGATGACTCCGGAGGCGGTGATCCCGTTCCTGGTCGGCTACGCCGAGAAGGCGCGTGGCGAGGGCCTTCTCGCGCTCGAGCAGGAGCTCGACGGCGCACCGGACGCGTTCACCCGGCAGGCGCTTCAGGCGCTCGCAGACGGCACGGACGCCGAGGACCTGCAGATGGTGATGGACGACGAGATCGCGGCCACCTCGTCTCGCAACCGCGTCGCCTCGAAGTTCTTCGGCTCTCTGGGCGGCTACGCGCCGACGATCGGCATCGTCGGCACGGTCGTCTCCCTCACCCACGTGCTCGAGAAGCTCGACGAGCCCGACCACCTCGGCCCCATGATCGCCGCCGCGTTCGTGGCCACGCTGTGGGGTCTGCTGTCGGCCAACTTCATCTGGAACCCGATCGCCGGTCGACTCAATCGCATCGGTGCGGTCGAGCTCGAGCGGATGACACTGGTGTCCGAGGGCATGCTCGCGATCCAGGCGGGGAGCGCACCGCACCTGCTGCAGGAGCGTCTCGAGGCGCTGTCGAGCGTCAAGCCGAAGGCCAAGAAGCAGAAGCGGGAGCAGGAGTCTTCCGTGGAGGACATCCTGTGAGCCCGGCCCGCCGCGCGCGCGGCCGCGGGCATGAGGACGACTCGCACGACGAGCCGGACGAGCGCTGGGCCGTGTCGTACGCCGACATGGTGACCGTCCTGATGTGCCTGTTCATCGTGCTTTTCGCAGTCTCCAACGTCGACAAGACGAAGTTCGAGATGCTCGCCAACAGCCTCGCGACGGGGTTCGGCCAGGAGAGCACCGAAGGCGGAGCCGACAGCGCTGAGGGGCTGATCGTCCCGCCCGAGCTGCAGGATGACGACGGCGTGGTCGATCTCGCCGCCCGAGCCGCTGCCGAGTACGAGTCGTTGGAAGAGCTGCGTGATCGGATGAGTTCCGCCCTGGCCGCCCAAGGACTTCAGGACACCGTCTCGTTCGTGATAGACGACCGCGGGCTGCAGGTCGGGCTGGTCGGCGCCGAGACGTTCTTCGCCGACAACAGCACCGAGCTCTCGGCGAAGGCGGATGCCGTGCTCAACGCGATCGGCGACGTGCTCGTCACGGTCGACAACCAGGTCAGCGTGGAAGGGCACGCCGACCACCGCGTGTCGGCCGCACCGTTCGCCACCAACTGGGAGCTCTCCGGAGGGCGTGCCACACAGGTGGCGAGATTCCTCGTCGAGCACGAGGGCGTCGGCGGGCCGCGGGTGAAGGCGACCGCGTTCTCGGACACACGACCGATCGTGCAGGGAGACAGCCCGCAGGCCCTGGCCAGCAACAGACGCGTCGACATCGTCGTCGAGTCCACCGAGGAAGAGCAGGTGCGAGCGCTGATCCCGGCCCTCGCAGCTGCCGCAGCGACGAGCTGAGCACACGTGAAAACCACCGTCGAGGAGACACCCATGACCGCAGCCGCCGTGCTTGAGGACCCGGCCGCGCGCTACCCCGCATACGACTTCGGCCGCCCCGCCCAGCTCGGACGGGAGAGCACCCGGCACCTGGAGGCGGCATTCGAGTCGTTCGCGCGCCTGTGGTCGTCGCAGCTGACGGCGAAGATCCGTGTGCGCGCCCATCTGACGCTCGAGTCCGTCGACCTGGTGTCGTACGAAGAGTACGCCGATACGCTGCCCGGCACGACGGCCATGGTGGCCGGTGCCTTCGCGGACCGCGAAGAGCCCTGCGTGGTGCAGTTCGGTCTCGACAGCGCGCTTCTGTGGGTCGTGCAGATGATGGGCGGGCGCAGCACCTCCCTGCCCGAGGCGCGGACGTTCACCCCGATCGAGCTGGCGCTCGTCCGCAACCTCATGGAGGGCACGTTCGAGCACCTCCACGCGAGCCTCGACGCACTGCTCCCCGGGGCGCCACGATTCAGCGCCGTGCACTACAACCCGCAGTACATGCAGGTGATCGCAGCGACCGCCGCGGTCATCGTCGCGCGGTACACGATGCATCTCGGCGATGCCGAGACGACGGCGACGGTCATGCTCCCGGCATCCGCCGTCGTCGACCGCCTGGCCGCAACAGGGTCGGATGCGGGCTCCGCCCACACGGCAGAGCAGACGCTGGAGCAGCTGCGCAGCACGCCGATGGAGATCACACTGCGCCTGGCGCCCATCACGATCGGCGCGGGTGAGGTGCTCGACCTCGCGCCCGGCGATCTGCTGCGCCTGCCGCATCCGGAGACGAGACCGTACGAGCTCGTGGCAGGGGAGACCCGGATTGCCCTCGCCACCCCTGGGAGCAGAGGCTCGCGCCTCACCTGCAAGATCACGACCACCCCTGAGGAGACCCACTGATGAGCACCTTCCACGAGACCGCCATCGCCGCGGCGATCGCCGGCAAGCTGCCGTTCGGCTACCCCGTCATCCCCGCACCCTCGACCGATCCCGGCGCATCCGGTGAGGCGGTCGCGGTCACCTTCGCAGGCAGCCCCGGGGCCCGCCTCGCGATCCAGGTCGTCGATCCGTCGCAGCTCGAGGACGGCTCGAAGAACGCTCCGCTGGCCGATCGACTGCATCCGATCTTCGAGGCGGCCGTCGCCGTACTCGGCAGCGGCGCGCTCGGTGACGGCGAACTGGTCGATGCCGCAGGCGTCTTCACCGACACCGGCACCCAGGTGTTCGACATGATCGACGCCGCGGGCAGCGTCGTCGCGCGGGCCGCGGTGCGCATCGACGGAGCGCGGGCCGCTGCGTCGTCGGGGCCGCAGCGCCTGAGCCGCATCGCCGGCGTCGAGATGGAGCTCGTGGTCGAGATCGGTCGCACGCGGATGCCGGTGCGCGACGTGCTGTCCCTCGAACCCGGCCGTGTCGTCGAACTCGACCGTGCGGCGGGCTCGCCTGCCGACATCAAGCTCAACGGCCGCCTGATCGGGCACGGCACCGTCGTGGTCGCCGAGGGCGACTTCGCCATCCGTGTCGAGCGCATCCTCGACGGCGCAGAGGTCGTCTGACCCATGGACGACATCCTCGTCGCGCTCCGTGCGATCGTCGCCCTGGGAGCGGTACTCGGTCTGCTGCTGTTCCTCAGCCGTCGGCTGCAGAAGTCGCAGGCGAGGGGAGTGAGCCCGCTCGCGGGGTTGATGCCGAAGAAGCTCGCCCGGCTCACCGAGCTCAGGCCGTCGCGCCCGGCGGCGGGCCCGAAGCCGCGGCCCGAGAAGATCACGGTCGTCGCGCGGTCGGGCATCGGCGGGAAGGCGCAGCTCGTGGTCGCCGAGTTCGGGGGCATCCGCTACGTCCTCGGTGTGACCGAGCACGGGATCAACGTCGTCGACACGCAGGAGGCGCCTCCCGTCGAGGAGGAATCGACGACGGAGGAGTCACCTGTCGTCGACGACCTGTCGAACGACATCGTCGACAGGGCGCTCAAGTCCGTCGCCTGACGCCGACCGGCGCTGGGCAACCGCCTCACGGTTACGCGCACGCCGTCGTGTCGCGATAGTCGACTGCGAGCACGGATCGCTCGCCCCCCTGGCTACGGATCGGCCACGTCACCCATCTTCGGAGTGCCGCCGTGCCCGTATCCGCCGCCGCTGCCACCGCGCCGCTCGCGCGTGCGCCGCGCCTGCCGCGACGCGCGTGGATGCTGATCGCAGCAGGCCTCGGCGTCGCGGCCGTCCTGGTGGTGCTCGACGCGACGGGCGCGAACGCGGCATCCGCCCTCGTCCCTATGGAGACCGGTGACGGCGAGGGCGTGACGATCAACGGCATCAACGGCACGCCGTCGGACAGCATCATGACGCTGCTCGGGATCACGGTCCTCAGTGTCGCCCCCGCGCTGCTGCTGATGATGTCGAGCTTCACCAAGATCTTCGTGGTGCTGGCCCTCACCCGCAACGCGCTCTCGCTGCCCTCGATCCCCCCGAACCAGGTGCTGGCAGGTCTCAGCCTCTTCCTGACCCTGTTCATCATGTGGCCCGTGCTGACTGACATCAACACGGTCGCCGTCAGCCCGTTCACGGAAGGGCAGATCGATTTCGGCCGCGCGTTCGAGCTCGCCCAGGAACCGCTGCGAGAGTGGATGCTCTCGTACACGCGCGAAGAGGACATCGCCCTGATGTACCGGGCCGCGCAGATGGACAACCCGACCGACCCCGCCAGCATCCCGCTGCAGACCCTCGTGCCGGCCTTCATGATCAGCGAGCTGCGGGCCGCCTTCCTGATCGGGTTCATCATCTTCGTCCCGTTCCTCGTCATCGACCTGGTCGTCGCCAGTGCGCTGATGTCGATGGGAATGATGATGCTCCCGCCGGTGATGATCTCGCTGCCGTTCAAGATCCTGCTGTTCCTGCTCATCGACGGCTGGGGCATGGTCATCACCGCGCTCGTGCAGTCGTACAACGGGGGTGGCTGATGAACCCGGAAGCAGTCATCGACATCGGACAGGCGGCGCTCATCGTCGGCGCGAAGCTCTGTGCCCCGCTTCTGATCACGGCGCTCGTGGTCGGCTTCGCGATCTCGCTGCTGCAGTCGATCACCCAGGTGCAGGAGATGACCATCTCGTTCGTGCCCAAGCTCGTCGCCGTGGGCATCGCGCTGTTGATCAGCGGGCACTGGATGATCGCCGAGATGATCGCCTTCTCGAACGAGATGTTCGCGCGGATACCGTCGCTGCTGAACGGCGGCTGATGAACATCCCCATCGACTTCACCTGGCTCGAGGCCACGTCGCTCGCGTGCGTGCGCATCACGGCCTTCCTGGTGCTCGCGCCACCGTTCAGCCACGGCACGATCCCGATGAGAGTCAGGGCGATGCTGGGCGTCGGGCTCGCCCTCGCCGTGTCGCCGGTGGTGACCGCGGGCTACGAACGTCTCGACACCGGGGGATTCATGCTCGCTCTGGCGGGCCAGGCCCTCACGGGGGCACTGCTCGGATTCCTGGTGATGGTGCTCTTCAGCGCCATCCAGGGCGCCGGCCATCTGGTCGACACTTTCGGCGGGTTCCAGATGGCGCAGGCGTTCGACCCGGGCATGGCGATCAACGGCGCCCAGTTCACGCGGCTCTTCCAGATGACCGCGATCATGCTGCTCTTCGCCTCCGACGGGTACCAGCTCGTGCTCGGCGGTCTGTTCCGCTCGTTCGATGCCGTGCCGGTGACCGGGATGATCGACCTGGGCAAGCCGGCGGAGGCGCTGGTGGGAGCCGCCGGGCAGATGATGCTCAGCGCCGTGCAGATCGCGGGTCCCCTGCTGATCGTGCTCTTCCTCGCCGACGTCGGGCTCGGTCTCGTCAGCCGGGTCGCACCCGCACTGAACGCGTTCGCGATGGGCTTCCCGGTCAAGATCGGTCTGACGCTGCTGCTCGTGGGCTTCGTCTACGCCGCGCTTCCCAGTGTCGTCGCGGTCATCGCCGAAGACGCGGCGAAGCTCCTGCTGGGGGTGACCAGATGAGCGAGACCGACAGCGGCGAGCGCACCGAGAAGGCGACCGACCGTCGCCTCAAGGAGGCACGCAGGAAGGGCCAGATCGGCCGAAGCCAGGACTTCACCGCGTGGGTGTGCATCGCCGCCGCCGCGGTGATGATGGTGCCGACGATCTCGTCGGGCACGCAGGTGCTCACGGAGCTGTTCCTGGCCGTGACACCGGTGGCGAAGAACCCCACAGACGGGGCCGCACTGGATGTGCTGGGTTCTGCGATCTCCTCGCTCGGCGGCATCCTGCTGCCGATGCTGGCGGTCGTGCTGCTCGCGACCACGGCGACGGCTGTCGCCCAGGGCGGCATCCACCTGCGCGGCGTGACGATGCGCACCGAGCAGTTCAACATCGTGTCGGGTCTCAAGCGCGTGTTCGGCCAGCAGGCTCTGTGGGAGGGCGCGAAGGCGCTCCTCAAGACGGCCGCCATCGGCGTCGCACTGTGGATCGTCGTATCGGGTCTCGTGCCCGTGCTGATGGCGAGCGGCAGCCACAACATCACGTGGCTTCTCGAGCAGGCCGCCGGGGGAGCGGTGTCGCTGCTGCAGGTCGCCGTGGCCGTGGGCATCCTGTTGGCGGCGATCGATGTCGCCGTGGTCATGCGACGCAATCGCAAGCACACGCACATGACCAAGAACGAGGCGAAGGACGAGCACAAGAAGAGCGAGGGCGATCCGCTCGTGCGCTCCCAGCGCCGTTCGCGGCAGCTCGCGATGAGCCGCAACCGGATGATCGCCGCGGTCGGCGACAGCGACGTCGTGTTGGTGAACCCCACGCACGTGGCTGTGGCGCTGCGGTACGAGCCGGGCAAGTCCGCCCCGCGGGTCGTGGCGAAGGGCGCGGGCATCGTCGCGCAGAAGATCCGCGAGAAGGCCGAGGAGGCCGGTGTCCCGATGGTCCGCGACATCCCGCTGGCGCGCGCCCTGCACTCGGCATGCGACATCGGCCGCGAGATCCCCGAGGAGCTGTACACCGCGGTGGCGCAGGTATTGGCCTTCATCGAGCACCTCAAGCGTCGCGGATCGGCGCGAGGCACCCACACGATGCCCTTCGACAGCACCAGGGATCGCGGCCTCTGAGCCGCCGGATCCGCATCTGGACGAGTAGAGAGAACGAGAAGACGCATGATCGGTCAGATCCTGTCCAAGGGCGCGGTGCCCGTGGGCGTCGTGGGCATCATCCTCCTGCTCATCATCCCGATCCCGACGGGACTGCTCGACGTCCTCATCGTGCTGAACATCTCGTTCGCATTGCTGATCCTCCTCACCGCGATGTTCGTGAAGAAGCCGCTCGACTTCTCGGTGTTCCCGAGCCTGCTGCTGGTCGCCACCCTGTTCCGACTCGGCCTCAACGTCGCCTCCACCCGTCTCGTTCTCAGCGAGGCGCACGCCGGGCAGGTGATCCAGGCGTTCGGGCAGATCACGATCAGCGGATCGCTCGTGATCGGCGCGGTGATCTTCCTGATCCTCACCGTCATCCAGTTCGTGGTGGTGACGAAGGGTGCCGAGCGCGTCGCCGAAGTCGGCGCGCGCTTCACCCTCGACGCCATGCCCGGCAAGCAGATGGCCATCGACGCCGACCTCAATGCCGGGCTCATCACCGATACCGAGGCGCGCCGGCGTCGAGCCGAGGTGGCCGCAGAGGCCGACTTCTACGGCGCGATGGACGGTGCGTCGAAGTTCGTGAAGGGCGATGCGATCGCGGGCATCGTGATCGTCGTCATCAACTTCGTCGGCGGCATCATCATCGGCATGGTCCAGCACGGCATGGAGATGGGGGACGCGCTCGAGACCTACAGCATCCTCACCATCGGCGACGGCCTGGTCACACAGATCCCCGCGCTGCTGATGGCCGTGTCGACCGGCATGATCGTGACCCGCGAGAACGCGGAGAGCGAGATGGGGCAGGCAGCGGGCAGGCAGCTCATGCAGTCCCGCAACGCGCTGGTCATCACCGGGCTCGCGGCCATCGCGATGGGGTTCATCCCGGGGATGCCGCTGGTGGTGTTCCTGGCTATCGGGTGCGTGCTGCTGTTCGCCGCATCCCGGGTCAAGGCGAACGAGGATCGCGACGCCGCGCTCGAGGCCGACGCGCTGCAGCAGGAGGCCGTCGAGGCGGGTGTCGAGGGGCCCCAAGAGCTGATGGACCGGATGCGCGTGCATGCCCTCGAGATCTCGCTCTCGCCCGACATCGTCGATCTGGCCTCCGGGGGAGCGGGTGACCTGCTCACCCGTGTGAAGTCGCTGCGGCGAAAGCTCGCCCTCGACATCGGGATCCTGATGCCGCCGGTGCGGACGAGGGACAACATCGACCTGCCGGCTCAGACCTACTCGATCCTGATCGCCGGGGTCGAGGCGGGCCGCGGATCCGTGCCGCGAGGGCATGTGCTCGCGATCGGCACGGGACTGGAGCAGCTGCCGGGGTCCGCGGTCGTGGATCCGGTCTTCGGTCTCGAGGGCAAGTGGGTGCCCGCCGAGATGTCGCACGCCGCCGACATGGCCGGCGCCACCGTGATCGACCGCGCGAGCGTGATCATCACGCACCTCTCCGACATCGTGCAGAGCCAGGCCGACCGCCTGCTCTCGCTCGAGGACGTCCGTCAGCTGACCGAGCACCTCAAGCAGTCGAGCCCCGCGACCGTCGAGGAGTTGACGCCGGCCGTGCTGTCGCTCGCCGGCATTCAGCGGGTCCTTGCAGGCCTTCTGGCCGAGCGGGTGCCGATCAACGACCTCGCCCGCATCTATGAGGCTCTCGCCTTGCGCGGAAAGACGTCGACCGAGACGGCGGGCCTGATCGATGCGGCACGAGCAGCTCTGGGCCCTGCGATCGCCGCACGATTCGCCGAAGACGGACGCATCCGCGTGGTGATGTTCGAGCCGATGCTCGAGCAGCAGATGCTCGAGGGGATGCGTGTGATCGACGGGAACCCGCAGATCGTGCTGACACCGGAGACGACGATGCACGTGCTCGAGAACGTCCGCCGAACGGTCGCCGAACTCGAGCAGGTCGGGCCGGAACCGGTGCTCGTGTGCGCGCCGTCGCTGCGCCAGGCCGTGCGCCGGATGGTCTCGTCACAGGTGAGTGGACTCCCCGTGCTCTCGTACGACGAGGCTGCAGCCGGAGGACTCGCGACCGACGTGGTCGGGGTGGTCCGGATGACGCAGTCCGCTCTGCCCAGCGCAGCGGTGTAGTGGCATAATCTGCTCATTTACGAGACGAGTGCGATACGTTTGTGAGCAGAGGGCGCATCGGCGCTCACGCCATGGAAGGCAGACGACGCATGCTGGTACTCACGAGACGCGCCAATGAGAGCATCGTGATCGGTGATGACATCACCGTGACGATCCTGGCGGTGACGCCGAGCGGAGTCCGCGTCGGCATCGATGCCCCGCGCGACAAGCGCATCAACCGCGCCGAGATCGTCATCGCGGTGAGCGACGCGAACCAGGAAGCCGTCCAGGCGTCGTCGGACGAGTCGGCCGAGTCGCAGCTGTTGGGCGCGCTCGGGCGCGCCGCCATCACGTACTGACCCGTCCTGCGCCGTTCTCCTCACGCTCGGAGTTACTGTCCAGGGGGTTGTCGCGATAGTCGTGGATGTGACGGGCGATCCCGTCACGGAAACCGTGACATGACGAGGTGACGAATCGTGGCCGCTCACGACCTGAGCATGCAACTGATGCGAGAGCGCGATCTGCTGGAGGTGCTGCTGTTCAAGCTCGACGAACAGCAGATGCTGCTGGCGACCGGGCGCAACCGCTGGATCCATCATGCGGCGAACGAGATCGAGCGCGTGCTCGCGGCCATGCCGACGGTGGCGCTCTCGCGTGACACGCTCGTCATCTCGGTGGCGGACGAATGGGGAGTGCCCGAGGCGACGACGCTTCGCGAGCTGATCGACGCCGCGCCGACGGATGCGTGGCGCGAGGTCCTCTCCGGCCATCTGGATGCCATGACCGCCCTCGCCGACGAGATCGGCGACATGAAGAAGGTCAACGAGCAGCGCCTGCGCACCGCCATCCGTGTCACGCAGGAGACGATCGCCGGCCTCGGTGTGCCCACAGGCGAGTACGACCCGCAGGGCGGTGTCGTCCGCGACGGTGACGCCCGACTCCTCGACACGAGGGTGTGAGGCGTCATGTCTTCGTTCGCAGGTCTCCGTCTCGCCGAATCCGCTCTCTCCGCCGCCCGCGCGGGGATGACCGTCACCGGGCAGAACATCGCCAACCAGACCACCCCCGGCTACACCCGTCAGCGGGTCGACCAGGTTCCGATCTCGGCTCCCGGTCAGACCGGACTGTGGCCGTCCGGACTCGGCATCGGCGGCGGTGTGAGCGTCACCGGCATCGCCCGGCTCGGCGATGACATCCTCGATGCCCGAGTGCGCGACGCGCTCTCGACCTCCGGCTTCTGGGCGGCGCGGGCGACGGCTGCCGGCCAGGCGGAGGCCGTGATGGCCGAACCCACGAAAGACGGTCTCGCCGCGAACCTGAACCGGTTCTGGGCGGGCTGGTCCGATCTCGCCAACACCCCGGATTCGGCGGCCGCGCAGGTCGTGCTCACCAACGCGAACGTGCTGATCGGGCAGATCGCGGCCGGGTACCAGTCGATCGCGGGGCAGTGGGCCGACCTCCGTGGTCAGGTCGACAGTCAGATCGCCGACGTCAACGCCATGGCGGGGCAGGTGGCCACCCTCAACGGGCAGATCCGAGACGCGCTGCAGTCTGGCCGCAACGCCAACGAGCTGATCGATCAGCGCAACGTCCTCGCCCAGCAGCTGTCGACCGCGGTCGGAGCCAAGGGCAACGTCGAAGCCGACGGGACCCTCACGCTCCGTGTCGACGGGAACGCGCTCGTCACCGCCGACAGCAGCCGTGCCCTCGTCGCGAGCGGGCCGCGGGACATCGCGGACGCCGGCCGCATCAGTGTCGCGTGGGCGAATCGCCCCGAACTGCCGGTGACGATCACCGGCGGGCTGGTCGGCGGCACCATCAGCGCGCTGGCGCCTGTCGCCGACGGCGGGACCCTGGCCGGCGTCGCCGCCGCGTACAACGAGACCGCGACCGCTCTCGCGACAGCCGTGAACGACGTCCACCGCACAGGTGTCACCCCGTCGGGTGCCGCAGGTGGCGACTTCTTCTCGATGAGCGGCACCGGACCCGCAGCCCTGGGGCTGAGCGTTGTTCCCGCAGGCCTCGACGACCTCGCTCTCGCCGCACCCGGCGCGGGCGCCAAGGACACCACGATCGCCGATCGCATCAGTGCTCTGGGTGCATCGGCGACGGGACCGAGCAAGACGTGGTCGAGCTTCGTCACGGGCTTCGCGGTCGCGGTCGCCGGTGACGTGCAGCGCGCCGACATCGCCGACATGGGGGCCGTGGCCGCAGTCACCGCCCAGCAGTCGAACGCCTCGGTGGACGGCGACGAGGAGACGATCAACCTCCTGACCTACCAGACCGCCTACCAGGCGGCGGCTCGCGTGCTGACGGCCGTGGACGAGGCCCTGGACCTTCTGATCAACCGCACCGGCCTCGTCGGCCGCTGACTCTGGGGAGAGCCATCATGATCGGTCGCATCACGAGCAACACCATGACGCAGCAGTCGCTGCGGACGCTGCAGACGAACCTCGCGGATCGCGAGCGGCTGCAGAACCAGGCCGCCTCGCAGCGCGCCTTCCGCTCGCCGAGCGAGGATCCGGCCGCGGCCGCGACGGCGCTCGGCGTGCACGGCGACCAGTCCCGCGTCGCGCAGTTCGCGCGCAACCTCAGCGACGGGATGGCATGGGTGACCACGGTCGACACCGCTCTCGGGGCGAGCGTCGACCTGCTCAACCGCGCCAGGGACCTCACCGCGCAGGGCGCGAACTCGGGTGCGCTCAGCCCCACGGCCCGCGAGTCCATCGCCCAGGAGCTGGAGTCGATCAGCGCCGAGCTGCTGGCGAAGGCGAACACCACCGTCCTCGGTCGCAGTGTCTTCGCCGGCACCAGTGATTCAGGCGCGGCATTCGACCCGGGGACCTTCACCTTCAACGGCAGCCCGGGAACCGGAGTGCAGCGCCGCATCAGTGACAACGAGACGGTCCGCGTCGACTTCGACGGCTCGCAGGCCTTCGGCGACGGCGCGAACAGCGCGTTCGCGCTGCTCAACGACATCGCCGCGGAGCTGCGCGGCGGTGGGGAGGTCAGTGCTCGCCTGGCCGACATCGACGGACGTCTGAAGGACGTCATCGCGGCCAGGGGTGCGACCGGCGCGCGCCAGGTGCAGCTCGAGCGGGCTTCGTCTCAGAACCTGTCGACATCGATCGATCTCGAAGCGCGCCGCGCCGAGGTCGAGAACGTGGACAGCCTCGAGGTGCTCGTGCGGCTGCAGTCGGCCGAGCTCGTCTTCCAATCCGCTCTGCAGGTGACCGCGAAATCTCTGCAGACCAACCTCCTGGAGTTCATCCGATGACCGCGACGACCGCCGACACGACGGGATTCGCCGTCGAGTTCACCACGCCGATGCCAGGCCTGAGCCCGTACACGTCGTTCGCACTCGAGCAGATCGCCGGCGCGGAGGGGCTGTATACGCTGCGCGCCGCGGATGCAGACGTGCGCCTCTTCCTCCTCGATCCGCTCTCGGGCGACTACGGGTACGCCCCGGCTCTGCCCGCCGTTGTGCTGTCCGAGCTCGGCGCCGCCGACGACTCGGAGATCCGCGTGTTCGTGGTGGCGAATCCCGCCGACGACGGCGTGTACATCAATCTCCGAGCCCCGGTTCTCGTGCACGGCGAGACGGGGCAGGCCGCGCAGGTCATCCTGGATGACCAGGCGTACCCGATCCGCGCGCTCCTCGGCGACTGAGTCCCAGCGCGAACACCCAGTGATCGGCGTGCCGCGACGAGCCGCCGACCAGAACGCACAGGAGAGATGACGTGGTCGATCTGCGATCGAAGATCCATGGCGCCGGGGCGACTCAGGCGGTGAACCTCGTGGTGATGGCCTTTCACGACCGCGTCGCGTCCGACGCCGAGGGCGTGATCACCGCGCACTACCTCGACGCTCGGGTGCACCCGGGCGATCGCAGGGCACCGGGGCAGTCGAGTCTCGCGCTCGTGTCGAAGAAGGGCACGAGGTCGTCGACGGTCTTCGCGAACTCGGCACGGTATACGCCGCTGCAACTGGCGTCCATCGAACAGACGGCTGCCGACAACGTCGCCGATCTGACCGACGCGTCGGGGAGGGTGGTCGGCAGAGCCTTCGGCGTGAGAGCGGACCTGCTCATCAACAGCGGAGAGGTCGTCGTGAACACGAAGACTCTGGCGCCCACCGAGCTGTCTGTCGGCGAGGACGCGGACGGTCGCGACATCCGCGCGCAGATCACCGACTCGGTGGCTGCGGCGCGGAGAGCGCGCGATGCCGCGCGCGCCCTCGTGAGTGAGTCGGCGGGCGGTGTCCTCTCGCACGTATAGCCGAGGGAGTGCGGTGGTCTTCTGAAAGCAAAGAAAACCGAGATTCACCGCATATACCAAGGAAGAGCCTCTAGGCTCTGGGAGCACAGGCTGGGGTACTGGCAGATCCCGGCGTCGTCGCAGGAGAGGGGAAGCCTGCGCGCGCTGCGGATGCGGCTGGTAGGGGTACAGCGCAGAGAAGCCCGGTGACGGGCGACATTCCATGGGACGGAAGACGACATGAGCACATCAAGGACGCTCGAGACGAACAGGGTGAGCAAGCGCGAGTTCGTGCAGCGATTCGCACGACGAGGGGGCATCTCGGTCCCGGCCGCGCAGACGGCCTACAACGCGATGATCGACGAGCTGCTCGACCTGGTCGGCCGGGGGAACACGGTGACTCTCACCAACTTCGGCAAGTTCTACCCGCAGACGCACAAGGGACATCGCGTGCAGTTCGCGAAGGATGAGGGAGACGCCGAGGTCAACGACTACACGGTGTTGAAGTTCTCCGCGACGCGTGAGGTGAACCGACGCGTGAAGGTGAACGACTAGCCATCGTTATCTGAACGTAAACGAGAATCCCCGAAGGTTTCGACCTTCGGGGATCTTTCTTGCCCGTTGCGCCCCTAGCATGTAGTTGAATGTAGTTCTGGCCGCTGGGGAGGGGCCTCGCTGTGAGTCGCTGGGGAGGGCTTGCACTTACAGTGGAAGAGACGGAATTCGATGCCGATGCGCGCACGGAACCAGCTCGTGGTCGAGCACCTGCACATCGTCGGTGCGGCGACAGCATATGTGGCGTCCCGCCTCACACAGGTCTCCCGCGATGACCTGGCCTCGGCAGGTGCGTTCGCACTCGTCCGCGCGGCGGAGAAGTTCGACGCGACTCTCGGCGTGCCGTTCGGCGCTTTCGCACGCGGGCGCATCAACTGGGCGCTGAAAGATGAGCTGCGGTCGATGGATTGGGCCCCGCGCGACATCCGCGTACGGGCGAAGGAGACGACGAAGGTGCGCCAGACGCTGTCGGCGGCTTTCGGGCGGACGCCCACCGTCGTCGAGATAGCGGCGGCCATGGGCGTGGACACGGGGTCTGTGCGGGAGGGGCTGGCCGATGCCGAGCGCATGCTCCTGAGCCTCGACGCCCCCGACGCGCCCGAGATCGTCTGGACCGGCTATCTCCCCGAGGAGCAGGCGATCGCGTCCGAGCGGGACGAGTTCCTGCGCCGAGCCGTCGATGCGCTCCCGGAGCGCAAGCGCGAGATCATCCGCGCGATCTACTTCGAGGACCGCAGCGTGAAGGAGCTGGCGGACGAGTTCGGCGTCTCGCACGCGGCCGTGTCGCAGCAGCGCGCCGAGGCGGTGCGGATGCTCCGCGATGCCCTCGACCGGCACTACGCCGACGCGCCCCTCGGCGAGACGGCGCCGACGTCGCGCTCCTCCGCATCCGCTCTCGAGGCGTATTTCGAGCGGCTCGCGACCGGAGGTCAGCGTTTCACGCGGGCGATCCTGTCGCACGCCGTCGGCGCCTGACCGCGCACGCCGCGCGGACCTCTGGATCCGCCCTTCGATCTCCGTTCAGAGGCCGAAGCCGTAGCTGGCCTGCCCGACCAGGATCAGACTCACAGTGGTGGGGTAGACCTCAGGCTCTTCGTCTTCGTCGTCGAGCAGATCGAGCTTGTGGATCGGCACGAAGATACCGCCGTCCGGCTCGAAGATGAGATCCTTCGGGACGAACGAAGCGAAGATCGAGCGCGTCGAGTTGCGCAGCTCATAGGTCCGGCCGACGTCGCCGCGCTCGAAGAGGTTCATCTCGACCTCCTCGGACCAGACCTTGCCGTCGGGGAATCGGGCCTCGATGCGGTAGGTGCTGGGCTCGACGGACTTGATGTTCAGGTCTTCGACGATCTCGGAGAAGAGCGTGTCGGGCTGCTCGAGCTCGAACGCGATGGCGCGGAGGTGGTCGTAGTTCAGTCGCGCTCGGCGCGAGAACAGCGCCACGTTCTCGATCTCGTCCGGGTCGGCGTTCGGCGCCTGGTCGATCAGGTACTGCCTGACCTCGTCGGGCCCCGGGTACTCGAAACGCATGTGATAGTGGAATCGACCTGGCCGGTTTACGATGTAGGTGCTGACGTCGGCGATGTCGTTCACCGTGAGGCAGTAAATGCGTTTCACGGACGACAGCCCGTCGAACAGCGACAGGAACTGGTTCTGCCTGTTGCTCCCGTCTCCGCCGCTGCGACGGCCGGCGGGGAAGATCTTCTCGAACTCGTCGAAGATGATCAGGCACTCGTCGAGCGTGTCGAGGAACTCGACGATGCCGTCATTGTCCTCCGAGACGATCACCACAGGAAGGCACTGCTCGCGGGCCTCTTCGGCGACCATGCGCAGGAAGAGAGTCTTGCCGATGCCCTTGTCGCCCGACAGCATCACTCCCAGACTGCGGTCGGTGAGCGCGTAGGAGCGGAAGATCTTGTCGACCTTCCTGTCGCGACCGCCGTAGATGCGCTCGGTGCCGACGGTGAGGTCGTCGATCTTGATGAGGCTGAAGCCCTCTTTCGAGGTGAAATGCACCCGATAGGTGCCGAGCGGGAACACCTGATGTGTGCGGACGGCGTCGTCGTAGACGCGAACGTGTCCACCCGTCTCGATGTAGGTGCTGGTCAAGGTCCTCCTCCTTCGCTCCCCGTTGTACATATCGGTCGAGATCTGCGCGCCGTAAGGCGAGCGGGAAGAGAGTTTCGCAGTACCCTGAGCGGATAGCGGGCGTGGGGACGTCCGAGGTCTGGGGGCCGTCATGGGTGGGTACGAAGGTGTGGAGCAGCCGGTCGACGGATCGATCGTCGTCATGGTCGAGGCGGCGCCTCAGGGACTCATGCAGTACACGCTCGATCCCGATGCGCGCCAGCCCGCATGGAGGGCGATCCTTATCGCTCATGACGACGCTGTCATCGGTGCCGCGACGTCTCCGGAGCAGACGGCCGACCTGCTCGTGCGTGGCAGCATCGAGTGCATCCGGCGGAGCATTCCCAGTCTCGATGTCGGTGGCCTGACGATGCGCCCGGAGGTCGGGCCGAACGACAACGCGCAGATCGTCGCGGCGGGCGATGCGAGGTTCCTGCGATCCGAGTGGGACGCGGTCGTGCATGAGATCGAGCACGAGATCGACGACGCATAGTGCGTAATCGTCAGTCGTCGACCAGGTAGGCGTTCACCAGCAGCGCCCCGCGGATGTGACGCAGGGTGTCGATCACACGATCCACGCCGCGCGCCGTGACGGACGGCATCTGCAGATCGTGCGGCCCCAGCGGTTCGAGCTTTCCCGTGCGGATGCGGATGACCTCCCAGCCGGCGGCTCGCAGAGCGCGATCCTTGCGCAGATCGGCGTCCTGGCGTGTGCCGACGTGCTCGAGGCCGTGTCGGCCGACCGTGTCGTACTCGATCGCGACCCGCAGCTCGGGCAGGAGGATGTCGGGCCAGACCTCGGTGTGCCGGAAGAACGGCCGGGCGACCTTGACAGCATTGACGCCGGTGGTGACGCGGAGCCGGGACTCGAGCGCCGCGCGCAACTTCGCCTCGGCGGCGGACGCCGGTGCCGGGGCGCACACGCTCAGGAACGCCTCTCCGACGGGGAGGTCTGGCGTCTTCGCGCACAGTGTCGTGGGCGGCTTGGGTCGTCTCGGGATCGCGCGCGCTTCTCCGAGGACCACCGGCTGCGGCCGGGCGAGAGCAGAGCACTCCGGGCACCATGACGACTGCCGGCGCACGCGTCCTGGGCGCTCGCGCTGTTCGGTCGGCGTGGCTGCGAAGCGGTGACCCATCCGGCACTCCCAGCACAGCAGTACGTCGGCTGCGAGCGGCACCTGCGACAGTGCGATCCCATGGTTGAGCTCGGGGTGGTACTGGCGGATCAGTTCGGGATATGCCGCCCAGGCGGCACTGTAGGTGCCCTTCTCGTACGGCACGTCGCGTCCGCGCGAGAACTGGCGTCTCGCCCACCACGACTGCACGGAATCGGTCACGCGAGGACGCTACCCGCAGCCGCCGACATCGCGAGGAAGGACCGGACGTGCCAGACTCGCGGAGACGGACGCGCCGTGAGACGGACGAGCCGGGACACGGACAGAGGGAGCAGCCATGGCGCAGCGGATCGTGATCAGCGGTGCATCGGGTCTGATCGGCACAGCACTCGCGTCATCGCTCCGGGCCGACGGCGTGGAGGTGGCGACGCTCGTCCGCCGGACGCCGCGTGTGCCCTCCGAGGTCGAGTGGTCCCCTGGCGAGCGCGAGCTCGACCCGGACGTGCTGGCGGGGGCGGATGCCGTCGTCGCGCTCGGCGGCGCGAGCGTCGGCCGACTTCCCTGGACGCGCCGGTACCGCCGCGAACTCGTCGAATCCCGCCTCACGACGACCCGCACACTCGCGACAGCCGTGCGCACGCTGCGAGATGACGCACCGGCGTTCGTCTCGGCATCCGCAGTCGGCTACTACGGCTCGGCTCCGGGGGAGACCCTGACCGAGGAGTCGCTCGCGGGTGACACGTTCCTCGCGCAGCTCTGCGTCCGGTGGGAGCAGGAGGCGCAGCGCGCGGGGGAGCAGACCAGGGTCGCACTGCTGCGCACCGCGCCGATCATCCACCGTCAGGGAGTGCTCAAGCCGCTGATCCAACTGACCCGATTCGGTGTGGCCGGTCCTATCGGCCCCGGCACCCAGATCTGGCCCTGGATATCGCTCGATGACGAGGTGCGCGGCATCCGCCATGTGATCGACGCCCGTCTCGAGGGCCCCGTCAACTTCACCGGTCCCACGCGGGCGTCGGCGAACGACTTCGGTCGGGCGCTCGCGAAGAGGATGCGTCGCCCGTTCTGGATTCCCGCGCCCAGCTTCGCGCTCCGTCTCGCGCTGAGCAGGTCCGCCGCCGACTCGCTGCTCCTGTCGGATGCGGATGTGCGACCGACGGCGCTCGAGAGATCGGGTTTCGAGTTCACGCACACGACTGCGCAGCAGGCGGTCGACGCGGCGCTCTGATGCCACCAGGTCGACCGCCCGGCCGGATCAGTGCCCGTGCGGGTCGCGTCGGTTGAGTGTCTCCACTACCTGGGCGTAGTCGCCCCGCGCTTCGCCGTAGCGCAGGAACTTCACGTTCTCGACCTGGATCTCGGTCGCCTCCGGTCGCGTCTCGATCAGCCCGACGACCTCGTCGACGAAGTCATCGAGAGGCATCGCGAAGTCGCTGGATTCCTGGCCGGGCATGAGAGACGTGCGCACGGCCGGCGGCTCGAGCTCGAGCACCTTCACGGTGCTGCCCTCGAGCTGCAGGCGCAGCGACTCGCTGAGCATGTGGATCGCTGCCTTCGTGGCGTTGTAGGTCGGCGTCACTCGCAGCGGCGCGAAGGCCAGGCCTGACGAGACCGTCATGATCGTCGCATCGGGAACGGTGCGCAGGTGCTCGATGAATGCGGCGATCAGACGGATCGGGCCGAGCAGATTGGTGGTGACGGTCGCCTCTGCGGTCTCGAGGAACCCGGCCGGCGTCGTCCAGTCCTCGGCATGCATGATGCCCGCCATCGTGACGACGACGTTGAGGGTCGGGTGGTCGGCGAGCACCGTCTGCGCCGCCACGCGGATGCTGTCGGCATCCGCCGTGTCGATCCTGACCGTGTCGATGGCGGGGTTCTCGGCGGCGATCCGTTCGAGCAGGTCGGTGCGGCGTCCGCCGACGATGACCGTGTTGCCGCGCTCGACGAACTTCTGGGCGAGAGCGAGCCCGATGCCGCTGGTCGCCCCGGGGATGAAGATGGTGTTTCCGCTGATGTTCATGCCTCCACTCTTCGTCCGACGGGATCGGCCCACCAGAGAGCGCTCATCCAGGGATCCGCGATCCCTGGATCACCGCCGGCGCGAACGGGATACTCGAGGGGTGGACAGAGAAGCACTGGCAGAGTTCCTCGTGCGCCGCAGGGAGCAGCTGAAGCCGTCGGACGTCGGCCTCGGCGCCGGAGCGCGACGCCGCACACCGGGCCTCCGTCGAGAAGAGGTGGCGCAGCTCGCGGCGATGTCGACGGACTACTACGCCCGTCTCGAACAGCAGCGAGGGCCGCAGCCGAGTGTGCAGATCCTCGCGTCACTGGCGAGGGCGCTGCGACTCACCCCGGATGAGCGCGACTATCTGCATCGCATCTGCGGACACAGCGCGCCTGACCGCACGATGTTCACCGACTACGTGCACCCCGGCATGCTCCGCGTGCTGGATCGCCTCGACGACACACCGGCCTTCGTGGTGTCGGTGCTCGATGAGGTGCTCATCCAGAACGATGCGGCGCGTGCTCTGCTCGGCGACTCGAGCGGGCTGGAGGGACTCGAGCGCAGCGGGATCTACCGGTGGTTCGCGCACCCCGATAACGAGCGCGGGCGCTACCCGCAGGAGGATCAACCGCGGCATAGCCGGGTGCTCGTCGCCTCGCTGCGGGCCGCCTATGGAGCGCTCGGCGAGCGATCGCGCGCGGGCGACATCGTCCGGGAGCTCTCCTCCCGCAGCGCCGAGTTCGCCGACCTCTGGGACGTGCACGAGGTGCGCAGGCGCTTCGAGGACCACAAGGTGCTCATCCACCCGGAGATCGGGCCGATCGAGGTCGACTGCCAGGCGCTCTTCACCGAGGACGAGTCGCAGGCGCTCATCGTGCTGACCGCCGCCCCGGGCAGCGACGCCGCGAGCAAGCTCGAGCTTCTCAGAGTGCTCGGGACGCAACGGGTCTGACGGGCACCCAGCACGCCACGCGGTTGCGGTAGGCGGCGAACTCGGACCCAAAGCGGGACTCCAGATCGGCCTCCTCGAGCGGCCGGACGACCGTGTTCCAGAGGATCGAGCCGAACAGCGAGTAGGCGACGACCATCCAGGACCCGAGCAGGAGGCCGACAGCGACCCCTTGGGCGATACCGGCCACGGCCATCGGGTTGCGCACGTAGCGATAGGGGCCGGTGATCACGAGTCGGTGGGCCATCTGCGAGGGGAGCGGCGTTCCCTCGCCTTTCACCGACATCGATACGGCCGACCAGATCCCGAGTGCCGTCGCGCAGACGAGCAGCACGCCCCCTGCGATCCGCACGCCGAGGGGGACCTCGATGCGGAGCATCCAGCGCGCCTCGATCAGAGACACGACGACGGGGATCACCAGGAGGAAGGTTCCCCAGAAGAAGAGCGTCTGCAGGCTGGTGCGGGCGAGCAGCCGCCCTGTGCCGACCCGATCGGCGGATCGGAACGCGAGCGGGCCGATGACCATCCACTCCACCGGAGCCCTGCCGAGGAGCAGGATGATCGCCGACACGATGCTCGCTCCGGCGGCGACGACCATCAGCAGGGCGCCCCACCCGGCGAGCGAGGTGAGCGTGGCGTAGACGCACATCGCCGCCGCCACCAGCGCCGTCCAGGGTGCGACAACCCAGAGCGCCCAGCGGAACCCGGCGGCGACCAGGGCGGACGCGATGACGAAGAGCGGGATGTCGAGCATCGCCACGGGTGCGACCGGAAGGTCTCCGAGCGTGGCACGACGCACCGCGTCCGACAGCGGGACCGCGATCCACCAGAGTGCCCCCGCGAGAGCCTGGAGGGCGAAATACACCCGCGCCGTCACCGGAGTGATGCGGATGCCTGCGATGACGGGCATGGCTGCCAGTCTACGAGCGGGTTCCGATCACGACTCCTCGTGCGTGGCCGGGTCGGCGTCGAAGAGGCGGCCGTCGGGGCGTCCGAGCGCGGTGATCGCCTCGACTTCGGCGGCGGAGAGCACGATCTCGCCCGCAGCCAGGTTCGAGGCCTGATGCTCGAGAGACGACGCCTTCGGGATCGCGACGGTCTCGCGGGCGACATGCCAGGCCAGAACGGTCTGTGCGGGGGAGATTCCGTGCGCGGCGGCCACCTCGCCGATCACCCGCTCTTGGATCAGCTCCTTGGCTCGTCCCAGCGGACTCCAGGCCTCGGTGATGATCCCATGCTCGCGGTGATACGCCAGCTGCTCGTCCTGCGGGAAGTACGGGTGGACCTCGATCTGATTCACGACCGGGCGCACGCCGGTCTCGCGCTCGATGCGCTCCAGGTGCTCGGGGAGGAAGTTCGACACGCCGATCTGACTGACGGTCCCGCGCTGCTGTGCCTCGACCAGTGCCTCCCAGGCCTGCACATATTCGTCCTGGTGCGGGTTCGGCCAGTGGATCAGGTGCAGGTCGATCGCGTCGACGCCGAGACGCGAGCGGCTCTCCTCGATGCTGGCGCGGGCCTTCTCGCGCGGGTGATGACGACCGGGGAGCTTCGTCGTGATGATGATCTCGGCACGGTCGACGTCGGCCGCGCGCACCCCGCGGCCGACGGATCCCTCGTTCTCGTAGTTGAAGGCCGAGTCGAGAAGGCGGTAGCCCGCACCGATCGCCGTGGCCACGGAGTCTGCCCCCGCATCGCCGTTGAGGGCGTAGGTGCCGAAGCCGAGGGCGGGAAGAGCGAAGCCGTTGTGTGCGGTGAATCGAGGAAGAGCCGTCATGCCGCCAGCGTACGCTTGTGGCATGACGGGAGGGCGAAGCGTGGCAGTCGATGACGGCGGTGTCCCCGGTGACTCGAGCCGGTGTCCGTGCGGTTCGGGCGATGTCTTCGGCGGATGCTGCGGCCCACTGCTCTCAGGGGCTCCCGCCCCGACAGCTGAGCGTCTGATGCGGTCGCGATTCACGGCCTTCGCACTGCACGATGCGTCGTATCTCCGCGCCAGTTGGCATGGGTCGACACGTCCCGCGACGATAGACTTCGACGACGACCTGGTCTGGAAACGGCTCGTGATCGTCGATCGCGTCGCGGGCGGTCCATTCGACCGTGAGGGCGTCGTCGAGTTCGAGGCGTTCTTCAAAGAAGGCGCGGAGCGCGGTTCGCTGCGCGAGCGCAGCCGCTTCGTGCGGGAGGGGCGATCGTGGCTGTACCTCGACGGGCAGGTCGGGTGATGCACACGACTGCGCAGCGACTAGATTTGAGAGCGTGAACGCCAGCCCAGAACACCAGCGCATCCTGCTCGACGTCGCCGACCTGGACCGGCGCATCGCGCAGGCGGAGCGCGCACGTACCACGCCCACCCAGGCGGCTCGGATCACCGAACTCGTCGCGATCCGCCAGGAGCAGCTCCGCGAGCTGACCGCACTGACCGGCACGCGCGACGACGTGCGCACCGAGCTGACTCGGCTCGAGTCCGATGTGAAGCTCGTCGAGCAGCGTCGGGCACGCGATGTGGACCGCCTCGCCGTCGCGACCAACCCCAAGGACGCGCAGGCGCTCGAGCACGAGATCGCCAGCCTCACGAAGCGCCAGAGCGACCTCGAGGACATCGAGCTCGATGTGATGGGGCGCGTCGAGGATGCCGATGCGGCGGTCGCCGCCCAGCAGGCGCTGCTCGCGACGACCACTGCCGAGGGCTCGGCGCTGACCGCGCAGGCCAAAGCCGACGTCGCGTCGGCGACCGAGCTCGGCGCCCAGCTGACGCGCGACCGTGAGGCCGTGACCGCGGTGATCCCCGCACCGCTGCTCGCCGAGTACACGCGCCGTGCCGCCAACAGCGCGGGTGCCGCTCTTCTCACGCGCGGCACCTGCGAGGGCTGCCGCATGTTCCTTCCGGGCACCGACCTGAACGACATCCGCAACGCGGCGGACGACCTCGTGGTCTCGTGTCCCGAGTGCGGCTGCATCCTCGTCCGCACCGAGGAATCCGGGCTGTGATCTCCGCGCCGCGCGCACGACGGCGGTGAGCTCGCCGCAGAGCACCGAACGGCGTGTGGCGTTGCTCGCCCGAGCCGGCGGGTACACGGCGGTGGAACTCGCCGCCGACGATTCGGAAGTCGGACGAGTCGAGCTCTCGGCGGCAGAGATGCCGGCGTGGGTGTCCGAGCAGGAGGCGACCGACGCGCCACGCTGGGTGATCCGCAGCGCGAGAGACATCTATCCCAGGCTGCTCGATGCGGGCGTGATCCTCGGCCGCTCGCACGACCTGCTGCTCTGCCATGCCATCCTCCGCGACACCGACAAGGTGGCGAGGCCGCTCGCACCCTCCTCGTCGTGGGTACGTCGTGAGTCCGTCGATGAAGCGCCGGCTCTTTTCGACGTCGTCGAGGAGAGCGAGTCCGGCGACCACGTGGGCGACGCGCTCGATCAGTATCGAGAGCAGCGCCGCGTGCTCCGTGACGGCAAGGACGGGCGTCTGACGCTGCTCGCCTCGGCAGAGTCTGCGGGCGGGCTGATCGCCGAGGAGATGCGCGCCGCGGGTCTGCCGTGGAACGAGGCGGCGCACGACGAGATCCTCACCGAGATCCTCGGCACGCGCCCTGCCGCAGGGGGCCTGCCCAGCCGGATGGTGGCGCAGGGAGAGCGTGTACGTGCGATCCTCAGCGACCCGACCTTGAACCTCGAGAGCCAGCCCAAGCTCCTCCGCGCACTGCACAGGGTGGGCGTGCAGGTCGAGTCCACGGGCCGATGGGAGCTCGCCCAGCACAGCCACGCGGTCGTCGAGCCGCTGCTGGCGTACAAGAAGCTGTCGCGCCTCCTCAGCGCCAACGGGTGGGCCTGGCTCGCGGAGTGGGTGCATGAGGGCCGCTTCCGGCCGATCTACATCACCGGGGGCGTCGTGACCGGGCGCTGGGCGTCTGCCGGCGGCGGTGCGCTCCAGCTGCCGCGCAACCTCCGCGCGGCTGTGCGGGCGGACGAGGGCTGGACGCTCGTCGTCGCCGATGTCGCGCAGCTGGAACCGCGGATGCTCGCGGGCATGGCCGGCGATCGGGCTATGGCGAAGGCCGCGCAGGGCAAGGATCTGTATGCCGGCGTCGTGGAATCCGGGGCCGTCGCCACCCGCGAAGAGGCGAAGTACGCCGTGCTCGGCGCGATGTACGGAGCGACCACCGGCGACAGCGGCCGCCTCGTTCCTCGGTTGCGCAAGGTCTATCCGCGGGCCATGGCCCTCGTCGACAAGGCTGCACGTTTCGGAGAGGACGGCGGAGTCGTCTCGACCTGGCTCGGACGCTCTTCGCCTCGTCCCTCCACCGAGTGGGAGGCAATGCAGGCGCGGGCGACCGATGCCGACGCCGATCCCGCAGACGTCGCTATCGCGCGACGACGAGCGAGGGACTGGGGCCGGTTCACCCGCAACTTCGTGGTGCAGGGGACGGCTGCCGAGTGGTCGCTGATCTGGCTGGCCGAGATCAGACACCGCTTGCAGGCGCTGCCCGATGCGGAACGGCCGGCGACGGCATCCGGAGTCTTCCGCTCCCGCGCGCACCTCGCCTTCTTCCTGCACGACGAGGTGATCCTGCACGTTCCGGCCGATCAGGCGGAGGCGGCGGCGGATGCCGTGCGCGAGGCCGCAGCGGTCGCCACCCGACGGCTCTTCGGCGGCTTCCCGATCGATGTGCCGCTCGACCTCCGCATCGCGGAGTCGGCCGAGAAGTAGTCATGCGCCGACGTAGACTGGGACTGCGAATGGGTCGACTGGACGGCCGCGTGGCGGGCAACCGCACCGAGGAACGTCCGGGCTCCTCAGGGCAGGACGGTGGGTAACGCCCACCCGGAGCAATCCGCGAGAAAGTGCCACAGAGAGTAGACCGCCCCGCAAGGGGTAAGGGTGAAAGGGTGGTGTAAGAGACCACCGGGGGCCATGGTGACATGGCCCGCCAGGTAAACCTCGTCCGGAGCAAGGTCAGACAGAGGATGTTGACGCGGCTCGCCGAGTCCTCGGGTAGACCGCTAGAGTGCCACGGCAACGTGTCGCCGAGAGAGATGGCCGTCGAAGGGGCGAAGAACCCCGGAACAGAACCCGGCGTACAGGTCGGCCCATTCGCCCAGACACGAAGAAGGCCCCGCTGATCCAGCGGGGCCTTCTTCGTGTTCGGGGGCTTCAGTCGCCCGCGAGGGACGCTGCGCCGATGATGCCCGAGTTGTTGCGGTGGATCGCCGGGACGATCGGCGTCTTGAGGTCGAGCAGCGGCAGGAAGTCTCCCGCGTTCTTCGACACGCCGCCGCCGACCACGAACAGATCGGGGCTGAACAGGAACTCGATGTGCGAGTAGAACTTCTGCAGACGCTCTGCCCAATCGGCCCAGCTGAGCCCCTCGCGCTCGCGTGCCGAGGTCGCGGCGTAGGTCTCGACGGACTCGTACTCGCCGAAGTTCAGGTGACCGAGCTCGGTGTTCGGAAGCAGCACGCCGTCGTAGAGGAACGCCGACCCGATGCCGGTGCCGAGGGTCGTGAGAAGCGTGAAGCCGCGCACGTCGCGGGCGGCGCCGTGGCGAGCCTCGGCGACGCCGGCCGCATCCGCGTCGTTCACGAAGACGATGTTGCGCCCGAGGCCGTCGCGGAAGAACCGCTCGGCGTCGAAATCGACCCACTCCTTCGAGACGTTGGCGGCGGAGAGCGTCTTGCCGCGCTTGACGATGGCGGGGAACGCCACGCCGAGGGGGAGAGTCGAGTCGTGCACGTCGAGAGTCTTCAGAACCGTCTTCACGGCCTCCAGGACGTCCTGGGGCGATGCGCCCTCAGGAGTGGGGACGCGCACCCTGTCGGAGGCCATGATGCCGTGCTCGAGGTCGACCAGACCTGCCTTGATACCCGTGCCGCCGATGTCGACGCCGATCGCTTTTGCCATGGTCGATAGCTTAGCGACCGCCGCCAGCGCCAGTAGGATCGATGACACCACGTGATGAAGGGGATCTGCCATGTCGAACGGCGATGAGAAGTACTGGTACAACCTGGAGACCGGTCAGGTGGAGTTCGGCATGATCTCGCCGTCCGCCGATCGGGTCGGTCCCTTCGACACCGAGCATGAGGCCGCCCATGCCCCGGAGAAGATGCAGGAGCGCTCGCGCGCCTGGGCCGACGAGGAAGCAGCCGAGAGCGGCTGGGACGCCGGCATCGGCAAGGGCGCAGAGTAACCGTGGACAAGCAGAGGGATTTCGTCCTCCGGACGATCGAGGAGCGCGGCGTCAAGTTCGTGCGCCTGTGGTTCACCGATGTCATCGGCACACTCAAGTCCGTCGCGATCGCCCCGGCCGAGGTCGAGGGGGCGTTCGCCGAGGGAATCGGCTTCGACGGCTCGGCCATCGAGGGACTCACCCGCAGCTACGAGTCCGACCTGCTCGCGCAGCCGGACCCCACCACGTTCCAGACCCTGCCGTGGCGCGGTGAGATCGACCCCACCGCGCGCATGTTCTGCGACATCACCACGCCCGACGGCCGACCCGCGGTCTCCGACCCCCGACACGTCCTCAAGCGCACGCTGGCCAAGGCGGCGGACGCAGGATTCACGTTCTACACGCATCCCGAGATCGAGTTCTATCTGCTGAAGTCCTCGTCGTTCGGTCCCGAGGGTCCGGTTCCGGTCGACTCGGCCGGCTACTTCGACAACGTTCCGGGCGGAACCGCGCACGACTTCCGTCGTCGTTCGGTGCGGATGCTCGAGGATCTCGGCATCTCGGTGGAGTTCAGCCACCACGAGGGCGGCCCCGGTCAGAACGAGATCGACCTCCGTTACGCGGATGCGCTGACGATGGCAGACAACGTGATGACCTTCCGCACGGTCATCAAAGAGGTCGCGATCGAGCAGGGCGTCTACGCCACCTTCATGCCGAAGCCGCTGAGCGGACACCCGGGAAGCGGCATGCACACGCACATGTCGCTGTTCGAGGGCGAGCGCAACGCGTTCTACGAAGAGGGCGCCAAGTACCAGCTCTCGAAGACGGGCCGGCACTTCATCGCAGGCCTCCTGCGGCACGCCAACGAGATGGCGGCGGTCACGAACCAGTTCGTGAACTCGTACAAGCGTCTCTGGGGTGGCGATGAGGCTCCGAGCTTCGTCACCTGGGGCCACAACAACCGTTCGGCGCTCGTGCGCGTCCCGATGTACAAGCCGAACAAGGGCGGCTCCTCGCGCGTGGAGTACCGCGCACTCGACTCCGCGGCCAACCCGTACCTCGCCTACGCGCTCATGCTCGCCGCCGGCCTCAAGGGCATCGAGGAGGAGTACGAACTGCCTCCCGAGGCCGAGGACAACGTGTGGTCGCTCAGCGACGCCGAGCGTCGTGCTCTGGGTTACTCGGCGCTGCCGGCGAGCCTCGACCACGCGCTCGAGTACATGGAGAGCTCCGAGCTCGTCGCCGAGACGCTGGGGGAGTCGGTCTTCAACTACGTGCTGCTCAACAAGCGCAAGGAGTGGGAGGCCTACCGAGGCCAGGTCACGCCGCTGGAGCTGAAGAACAACCTCGAGCTTCTCTGAGCGTCGCGCATGGCCCGTTCGGACGACTCCGTCTCTCTCTCCGCGCTGGCCAGGCTCGGGTTCGCCGAGCTCAGCGAGGCCGCGGCCAACCTCGCGGAGCTTGCGACCCTGCTGGGCGTCGAGCGATCGCTGCTGCTCGGTGAGGCGGACGGCGCGGACCCCGATGCCGCGGTCGAGGGGATGCTGCGCGTGGCGCGGCGCGACCCCGCGCCGCTGGCCGCGTTGTTCGTCGATCCGGAGTCGCGTCGACGGGTCTGGCGGGTGTTCGGCGCATCGCAGGGTTTCGCGGACTTCTTCCTGAGGCACCCGGACCAGATCACGGTGCTGGGTGAGGCCACGAGCGAGCTGCCGTCGGCAGATCAGCTGCGCGAGCGGTTGCTGGACGCGGTGGGGGCGCGCGACGGGTTCGCCGAGTCCGCAGACGATGCGGCGGTGGTCACGCTGCGCGTCGCCTACCGGCGCAACCTCGCCGAGATCGCCGCGTTCGACCTCACGGCGCACAATCCGGTGCGCATCGTGGGCGACGTCGCCGCGGCGCTGGCCGACATAGCGGGAGCCGCGCTCGAGGCCGCGCTCGCGGTCGCCCGCCGACGGCTCGCAGACACCCTGAGCCGGGAGCAGGTCGCGGCGACCCAGCTCGCGATCATCGGTATGGGCAAGGCAGGCGCGCGGGAGCTGAACTACGTCAGCGACGTGGACGTCATCTTCGTCGGCGGCACGACCGACGAGGAGATCGTGTCCGAGGCCCGGGCGATCGACATCGCGACGCGCCTCGCCAGGGAGACGATGCGCGGGCTCAGCGGGATCGAGGTCGAGCCGCCGCTGTGGGAGGTCGACGCGGCGCTGCGCCCCGAGGGCAAGCAGGGCGCTCTGGTGCGGTCGCTCGCCTCGCACCTGGCGTACTACGACCGCTGGGCCAAGAGCTGGGAGTTCCAGGCCCTGCTGAAGGCTCGGCCCCTCGCGGGCGACCCCGACCTCGGTGCGGAATACATCGCCGCCGTACAGCCCAAGGTCTTCTCCAGCGCTGCTCGGGAGAACTTCGTCGACAGCGTGCAGCGCATGCGCGAGCGCGTCATGGAGCACATCGATCCGGAGGATGCCCCGTACCAGCTCAAACTCGGCTCAGGCGGGCTGAGGGACATCGAGTTCACCGTGCAGCTCCTGCAGCTCGTCCACGGCCTCACAGACCCCCGTCTGCGGACGAGGGGAACCCTCGAGAGCATCGATGCCCTGGTCGAAGGCGGCTACATCGGCAGGGCCGAGGCCGCATCGTTCGCCGACGACTACTGCATCCTGCGGTTGATGGAGCATCGTCTTCAACTGAAGGAGCTCAGTCGCACCCACCTGATGCCGCGAACGCCCGCGGGACTCCGCGTGCTCGCGCGCAGCACCGGTCTGGGGGAGTCCGGTGAGGCGATCTGGGCGCGGTGGGAGAGTGTGCGCCGCGAGGTGCGCGACATCCACACCCGGCTTTTCTATCGCCCCCTGCTCAGCGCGGTGGCTTCGCTTCCCGAAGAGGAACGCACGCTGTCGACGGCGCAGGCGCACGACCGTCTCATGGCGATCGGTTTCCGCGACCCCGCCGGCGCCCTCCGTCACATCGGTGCCCTGACCACCGGCCTCAGCCGGAAGGCGACCATCCAGCGGCACCTGATGCCGGTCATGGTGCGCTGGTTCGCCGACGGCAGCGATCCCGACTACGCCCTCATCGCATTCCGCCGGATCAGCGAGCGACTCGGCGACACGCCCTGGTTCCTCCGGATGCTCCGCGACTCCTCCGGTGCCGCGGAGAGCCTGACGAGGCTCCTGTCGTCGTCGCGGTACGTCGGCGAGCTCATGGAGTGGATCCCCGAATCCGTCGCGTGGCTCGACAGCAGCGATCTGCTGCGCCCGCGCAGTGGTGCCGCGATCGACGAGGAGGCGCGGGCGATCCAGACCCGCCACACGAGCGTCGGTGACGCTCTGCAGGCTGTCCGCGCGCTCCGTCGCCGCGAGCTGCTGCGCACGGCCATGGGCGGTGTGCTCGACGTGCTCTCGATCGAGCAGGTCGCCACCTCGCTCACCGAGATCACCGATGCGACCATTCAGGCCGCGCTCCGTGCCGTGCGCCGCGAGCTCGTTCCGCCGGAGGACGAGGCGCTCGACTTCGCCGTGATCGGCATGGGGCGTTTCGGCGGCGCGGAGCTGGGTTTCGGGTCGGATGCCGACATCCTCTACGTCTACGACGCGAACGGTGTCGAGCCGCAGCGCGCCCAGACCCTCGCGACACGCATCGTCTCCGGGCTGCGCGAACACCTCACGGATCACCGGGTGCCGCTGGATCTCGATGCGGATCTGCGCCCTGAAGGACGCAACGGGCCGGTCGTGCGATCGATCGACGCCTACGCCGAGTACTACCGGCGCTGGTCGCTGTCGTGGGAGGCGCAGGCGCTGCTGCGGGCGCGCGGAGTGGCCGGCAGCACGACGCTCATCGAGAAGTTCACGGCCCTCGCCGACAGTATCCGGTATCCCGCCGAGATCGATCTGCAGGGCAGCAGGGAGATCAAGCGCATCAAGGCCCGCGTCGAGGGAGAGCGGCTTCCCCAGGGCGTCGATCCACGGCGCCACCTGAAGCTGGGCCCCGGCACCCTGAGCGACGTCGAGTGGTTGGTCCAGCTGCTCCAGTTGCAGCATGCGCACGAGGTGCCCGAGTTGCGCACCACATCGACGCTCGGGGCCCTCGAGGCGACGGTCGCCGCGGGGTACGTCCCGGCAGAGTCGGCTGATCTGCTGCGCGATGCGTGGCTCCTGTCGAGCCGACTGCGTTCGGCCATCACGCTGTACACGGGCAAGACGAGCGACGTGCTGCCGACCGACCCCCGTGAGCTCGACGCGATCGGCCGGCTGCTCGGCTACCCCGACCGCTCGGCGAGCGTGCTCGACGACGACTACCTCGGTGTCACTCGTCGTGCGCGGCGGGCGTTCGAGCACCTCTTCTACGGGTAGGCGCTGCCGTGCGAGTCAAGGGCGGGCGCGTCATTTGCTTTTCGCCTGTTCGTCGCTCAGGCTGAGCGCATGACGATCTCGAAGCTCGGTGTGATCTGGAACCCCTCGAAAATCGATGAGGGCAAACTGCGCGCCGCCGTGTCCGACATATTCACCTCGGACGTCGAGTGGTGGGAGACCAGCGTCGACGATCCCGGTCGCGGAATGGCGGCTCAGGCCGTCGAGGCCGGCTGCGACGTCGTCGTCGCCGTCGGGGGCGACGGCACGGTGCGAGCGGTGGCCGAAGCGCTCGCGGGCACCGAGACGGCTCTCGGAATCGTCCCGCAGGGAACAGGCAACCTGCTGGCGCGAAACCTCGAGATCCCGCTCAACAACATCCCCGCGGCGCTGAAGCGCGTCCGCGACGGGGACCCGCGCAAGATCGACATCGGCTGGGTGGACCTGGACGGCACCGAACACGTGTTCGTCGTGATGGTCGGCTTCGGGATCGATGCGCAGATGCTCGTCGAGACCGACGACGACCTCAAGGACAAAGCGGGCTGGCTCGCCTACGTCGAGGCGATGGGTCGCGCACTCGCCGGCACCGAGATGACCGACATCACTGTCACGCTCGATGACGGCGACGCGCAGGAGCTGCGCGGCCACACCATGCTGATCGGCAACTGCGGGATGGTGCAGGGCGGCATCCGTCTGCTTCCGGACGCGGTTCTCGATGACGGTCTGCTCGACATGCTGCTGGTGAGCGCCGACGGGCCGCTCCAGTGGCTCGACACCGTGCGCACGTTCGTCTGGGAGAACGGAATCCGTCGTATTCTCGGCAGCGTCGACGAGGCCGTCAGCAGCGACTCCACGCGCCACATCTCGGCAGAGAAGGCGACGATCGAACTGTCGTCGCCGCTGGCCTTCGAGATCGACGGCGAAGAGGTCGGCGAGGTCTCGAAGTTCTCTGTGCGGGTTCAGCCCGCAGCACTCATCGTTCGCTGAGCGTTCCCGGAGGCACGACCTTGCGGTCCTGTGTCGGGAAGACGACCTTCTGCACGATGATGATGACGCTCGCTGCGACCGGGATGGCGACCAGCGCGCCCAGGATGCCGCCGAGCGCTCCACCGGCGACCGCCGCGATGACGACGAGTGCGCCGGGAACGGCCACTGCCTTGTTCATGATGCGGGGCGACAGGATGTATGCCTCGATCTGCATGTAGACCAGGTAGTAGATGAAGGCGATCAGTGCGGTGACCGGACTCACGATCAGGCAGATCAGCGAGTTGATGATCGAGGCGCTTAGAGTTCCGACGAGGGGGATCATCGACCCGATGAAGGCGATCAGAGCGAGCAGCGCCGGTACCGGTGCGCCGATGATGCTCAGCACGATCAGGCTCAGAACGCCGTTGACCAGCGCGAGGCTCGCCTGGCCGATCACATAGCGCCCGACAGCGCCCGAGACGTCGTCGAGGAGACCGCTGAAGGTGTCGCGCTGGTAGGCGGGGACGAAGCGCGCGGCCACCTTCTTGATGCTGCGCAGAGACGCCATGAAGTACAGCGTGAGGATCAGCACGATCGTCACGCCGGTGAATCCGCCGGCGATGCCGGCACCGACGGCGAAGACACCGCCGCCGATGTCTGCCAGGTTGCCCGGATCCTGCAGGAACGACAGGATGCCGTTCGCGGCATCCTCGAAGGTCGAGCCGAACTGGTCGTTGAGGTCCTTGAACCAGGCCGAGGCCATGATGTCCTTGACCATCTGCGGGCCGTTCTCGATCAGGTTCGCGATCTGCTCCACGAGGATCGGGACGATCGCGAGGATGATGCCTGCGAAGGCGAGCACGACTCCGGCGACCACGATCGCGACCGCCGCAGGCCGGGGGAGCTTGCGCTCGAGGAATGAGACGATCGGATCGAGTCCGAGTGCGAGGAAGATCGCGACGCCGATGTAGACCAGCACGGTCGCGAGCTGGTTGACGATGCCGCCGAGCATGAGAGCCACGAGAACGCCGAGCGCTCCGAGCAGGCCGTACATGAACGGGTTGATGCGGGCGATCGCCGCGGCCGCCGACTTCGGCTGCGCCGGGGGAGTCTCCGTCGTGTGCCTGAGCAGCTGCTTCTCGGTCTTCCGGCGCATGGCGTCGTCCCCTCTGTAGTTCCCGACCTCTCAGTGCACCACCCGCAGCCCTTCGAAGCAAGCGCGACACGGTCATGGTCCGGGTGAGAACGGAGCCGGATGTCGGAGGGGCATGGGAGCGTTCCGGGATGGAGACTCTCACGCTCAGACGCTGGTCCGCCGACGACCTCGGTCTGCTCCGCATCGCGAACACCGCCGAGATGACCGCGCACCTGAACGGCATCGAGACCGAGCAACAGCTCATCGAACGCAACGAGCGCTATCTGCGCCTGTGGCGAGCAGGCGAGGCGAGGATGTTCGTCATCGAAGACGAGCATCGTCGCGCGGTCGGCTCGATCGGTTTCTGGCATGCCGACTGGCGCGGCGAATCAGCTCTCGAGGCCGGCTGGTTCGTGGTTCCCGATGCTCAGGGCGGGGGAGTCGCCTCACGGGCGCTGCGGCTTCTGATCGAGGATGTTCGAGAGCACCGCGGTGGCCGGCGATTCCTCGTCGCCTTCCCGTCCGTCACGAACCCCGGCTCGAACGGCGTCTGCAGGCGAGCCGGGTTCGAGCTGGTGGGTACCTTCACCGAGGAGTTCCGCGGCGCGGAACTGACGATGAACGAATGGGTTCTCGACCTCGAAGCCTGACGCAATGCGAAGAGCCCGCCAGGACGGACCTGGCGGGCTCTCTGCGTGTCTGAGGGTCAGACTCCGAAGTACAGCTCGTACTCGAACGGGTGCGGGCGCTGAGCCATCGGCAGGATCTCGTTCTCGTACTTGTACGAGATCCAGGTCTCGATGAGCTCCTCGGTGAACACGCCGCCCTCGAGGAGGAACTGGTGGTCTTCCTTCAGAGCCTCGAGCGAATCCAGCAGGGAGTTCGGAACCTGCGGGATGTTCTTGGCCTCCTCGGGGGGAAGCTCGTAGAGGTCCTTGTCGACGGGCTCGTGCGGCTCGATGCGGTTCTTGATGCCGTCGAGGCCCGCCATGAGCTGCGCGGCGAAGGCGAGGTACGGGTTGCCCGATGCGTCAGGCGCGCGGAACTCGATGCGCTTGGCCTTCGGGTTCGAGCCCGTGATCGGGATGCGGATCGCAGCCGAGCGGTTTCCTGCCGAGTAGACCAGGTTGACCGGAGCCTCGAAGCCCTTGACCAGACGGTGGTAGCTGTTCAGGGTCGGGTTGGTGAAGGCGAGCACTGCGGGGGCGTGCGCGAGCAGGCCGCCGATGTACCAGCGCGCGATGTCGCTGAGCTGGCCGTAGCCGGCCTCGTCGTAGAAGAGCGGCTTGCCGTCGTTCCACAGCGACTGGTGCGTGTGCATGCCCGAGCCGTTGTCGCCGTACAGCGGCTTCGGCATGAAGGTGGCGACCTTGCCCCACTCTTCGGCGGTGTTCTTGACGATGTACTTGAACTTCAGGATGTCGTCCGCCGAGTGCACCATGGTGTCGAAGCGGTAGTTGATCTCCTGCTGGCCGGCGGTGCCGACCTCGTGGTGCGAGCGCTCGAGGATGAACCCGGCGTCGATCAGCTTCAGGGTGATGTCGTCACGCAGGTCAGCGGTCTTGTCGACCGGGCTGACGGGGAAGTAGCCGCCCTTGTACGGGGTCTTGTTGGCGAGGTTTCCGCCTTCTTCCTCACGACCGGTGTTCCAGGCGGCCTCTTCGGAGTCGACCTTGTAGAAGCTCTCGCCGGCGGTGACCGAGTAGCGCACGTCGTCGAAGATGTAGAACTCTGCCTCGGGAGCGAAGACCGCGGTGTCGGCGATGCCGGTCGAGGCGAGGTACTTCTCCGCCTTCTTCGCGACCTGACGCGGGTCCTTCGAGTAGATCTCACCCGTGCGCGGGTTGTAGATGTCGAAGACCATCACGAGGGTGCTCGCCTCGCGGAACGGGTCGACGTAGGCCGTGGTCACGTCCGGAATGAGCTGCATGTCGGATTCGTGGATGCTCGCGAAGCCTCGGATCGAGGAGCCGTCGAACAGCTGACCGTTGACGAAGAAGTCCTCGTCGACGGTGGAGGCAGGGATGTTGAAGTGCTGCTGGACACCAGGGAGATCAGTGAATCGGATGTCAAGGAACTTGACGTCGTTCTCCTTGATGTAGGACAGCACCTCGGACGAATCTTTGAACATGTACGACTCCTGGATTGCGGATCGATGGCTTCACGGCCATTGTGCACAGTACGTGCGGGGCGTTACCCCACGGTATCCGCTTTGTTTCGGGCATGTTACGCGCCGGTAGGCTTGATACGTGACGGACGCTGTGAACACGTACCCCGGAGAACGACTCGGAATGCCGCAGACGGGGACCGGCAGCATCGCCCGCCCAGGCCGGCGGATCGGTGCTCTGCTGATCGACTATGTCGCGGCGACGATCATCGCTACGGGCTTCCTGGGATACGACCAGTTCGCGCTTCCCGGCGAGGCGGGGCTGACGCAGTTCGCTCCCATGGCGGTGTTCGCGGTCCTGCAGATCCTGTTCATCCCGACGGCCGGCGGAAGCCCCGGACACCGCATCCTCGGCATGCGGGTCGTGCGTCTCGACGGCGGATGGGTGGGGCTGTGGCGTCCGCTCGTGCGCACCCTGCTTCTCGTGGTCGTGATTCCGGCCGTCATCTGGGATGCCGATCAGCGCGGTCTTCACGACAAGGCGGCGGGGCTCGTGCTCATCCGCGCCTGAGCGCAGTCATTCCTTGCCGCGGTTGCGGCGTCTGGCCTCGCGAGGCGCGCGTCCTCCGAGGAACGATCGTGCCGGGTCGACCATGTACCCCTGTCGTAGGGCCTCGCGACCGATGAGCATGCGGAATCCCATCTCGTCCCGGTTGCTCAGAGTGACCTCCGCGAGCACCTCACGATCGTGCAGCCGGATGAGCATCTCGACGACGAGTCGTTCCTGCGCGTGACCCGACGAGCTGCGGATCGCACGGCGATCATGCACGGGGGATTCGACCACCACCGCGTCTTCTTGACTGTCCTGCCAGGGCTTCACCCGGAAGCGCACCCACGACACGCCGTCGCGCTCGAACTCCTGGATCTCGAATGCGTGCAGCGAAGAGGTGCGCGCGCCGGTGTCGATCTTGGCTTTGAGCCAATCGACGCCGAGATCGGGCAGGCTCACCCACTCTCGCCACCCGATAAGAGTGTTTGAATGGGATGACTTACTCACCCGACCATCCTGGCAGGAATTCCCCCGTGAAGATCGCAGTGCTCTCCCGTGCGCCGCAGGCGTACTCCACCCAACGACTGCGTGCTGCCGCGCTCCAGCGTGGTCACACCGTCAAGGTGCTGAACACGCTGCGCTTCGCGATCGATCTCACGGCCGACGAGCCGGATCTGCACTACCGCGGGCGTCAGCTCAGCGACTACGACGCGATCCTGCCGCGCATCGGCAATTCGATCACCTACTTCGGCACTGCTGTTGTCCGCCAGTTCGAGCAGATGGACGTGTACACGCCCAACACCGCGAACGGGATCTCCAGCGCGCGTGACAAGCTCCGCGCCAACCAGATCCTCTCCCGCCACAACATCGCGATGCCGCCGACGGCGTTCGTCCGCAACCGTGCCGATGTCCGTCCCGCGATCGAGCGCGTCGGCGGTGCCCCCGTCGTCATCAAGCTGCTCGAGGGCACGCAGGGGATCGGCGTGATCCTCGCGCCGCAGGTCAAGGTGGCCGAGGCGATCATCGAAACGCTGCACTCCACGAAGCAGAACGTGCTCATCCAGAAGTTCATCTCGGAGAGCCGCGGACGCGACATCCGCGCACTCGTGGTGGGGGATCGCGTCGTCGCCGCTATGCGCCGCTCGGCCGCAGGAGACGAGTTCCGCTCCAACGTCCACCGCGGTGGATCCGTCGAAGCCGTCGAACTCGACCCGATCTACGAGCGCGCGGCCGTGCGATCCGCCCAGATCATGGGACTGCGCGTCGCGGGTGTCGACATGCTCGAGGGCGACGACGGCCCGCTGGTCATGGAGGTCAACTCCTCTCCGGGTCTGCAAGGCATCGAGACCGCGACCAAGCTCGACGTGGCCGGCGCCATCATCGACTACATCGCCGGTCAGGTCGCCTTCCCCGAGATCGACGTGCGCCAGCGTCTCACGGTCTCGACCGGATACGGCGTCGCAGAGCTCATGGTGCACGGCGCGGTCGATCTCGTCGGCAAGACGCTCGGCGAGGCAGGCCTGTGGGAGCGCGACATCACCGTGCTCACCCTCCACCGTGGAGTCTCGGTCATCCCCAACCCGCGCAAGCATGTCGTCCTCGAGGCGGACGACCGCCTGTTCTGCTTCGGCAAGCTGGATGAGATGCGCTCGATGGTTCCCGAGCGCCGCCGTCGCCGCGCCAAGGTGCGCCGACTTCCGCGTCAGCCGCTCTCGGAATGAACGAAGAAGCGCGGCCGCTCCTCATCCGAGGTGCGGCCGCGCTTCTTTCGTCTACGGGCTGGATCAGCGGGGGCGCTGCGCCCTGACCTTGGTCGGGTCGATTCCCTTGGGGATCGGCAGCGACGAGATCGACTGCGACACGGACTCGATGCGTCGGATGACGGCACCCATCGTCGCCTTGTCGATCACCTTGGGAAGCTTCTTGATGGTCTTGGCGAGGTCGGCGATCGCCACGTCGTCGTCGCCGTGCCCGACGTAGATCACGGTCACGGGAACACCGTGGGCCACTCGGGCGGCCTTGCTGCGCTCGTCGTTGACCAGACGCGTCAGGCGTCCGCGAGAGCCTTCGCCGACGACCACGACGCCGCCGCGGCCGACGGTGCGGTACACCGCGTCCTGCGTCTTCGGGTTGATGCCGACCGGCGTCTCAGAGCCCTGCCAATTGCGTCCGAGGCTGGTGCTGATCACGTGACCGGTGGCGCCGGGCATGCCGTCGATCTTCTGGTACATGGCCGAGGTCGACAGGCGGGTCATCAGGAACATCGCACCGAGGATGCCGAGCATCAGGCCCGAGATGCCCCAGAGGATGAGCGTCCACACCTGGAACGGCGGGATGAGGTAGCCGACGATGAGTCCGATCAGGACACCGAGCACCAGCAGCGCGATCTGCGCCCAGGGAAGCCAGGGGTAGATCTCCCTCGTGAACTTGAAGAGGGACTTGATCTGGGAGAAGAACCCCGGACGCTTCTCGGGCGCGGACGAACGGTTTGCCATGTCCATAAGAATACCGACTCCCGGCCGCACTCACGTCGTCGTTCGCGTCAGGCGGACTCATGCACCGGGCACTCGTCCTGCACGGCGTGGAAAGGACGCGGATCCGTTCACATCGCTCAGTTGGAACCCACAGGGGTGGAGCGATGCGATGACATGGGGGCATGACAGTCGCAGAAGTGCCCGTTCGCGGTGCGTCGTCGGTGCCCGGAGCGCATCGAGTGATCCGACAGCTCGACGCCGATGAAGGCCCGTATGCCGGAGCGCTCGTCACGCGCGGGGACTCCGTGGCGGTGCAGATCGACAGCGAGACGCTCGCGGGATGGGCGGGCTGGGAGCACGCGGGTGATGAGCATGTCGCGGGGCCGGTCGACATCGTGCGGCGCCAGGACGGCCACGATGCCCTGCTTCCCTGGTGCGCGGAGCGGATCGGCGCTTTTCTCGGGCGCCGAGCAGCCGCCGAGGTCGCGTTCGCCGCGGGTGAGCTGACCACCATGGTGGCGAGTCTTCTGAGGGGTCTCGGTGAACTCGCTCGTGCAGACGGCCCAGCCGTCACCGGGGACTGGTGGTTGACAGACGACGGGCGCCCGATGTTCGTGATCGGCGTGGGCGACGACGCGCGGTCGGCCACGTCGCGTCTCATCGACCGGATGCAGCGCGATTGCGGCGACCGTTCGCTGAGTCGCTTGCTGGGAGAGATCAGAGACGGGCTGCAGAAGAGCGGTGAGCGTCCGGGGATGCCGGTTCGACAGCTCGAGCGGTGGGAGGCGGAGCTGTTCGCGACTGCGGCCTCGCGGCCGCTCAGGCGTGACGTGCATGTGTCGGAGAAGGCACGGGACCTCGATGTCGCCCGCCGCGTCGTGCCGGTGCCCGGGACGAGACGTGAGGCGCGGGGAGGCAGCTCGGACCACTCGACGGCTCGGGGACCCCGGGGTGTGATCGATCGAACGATCGAGTGGGCGAGGTATCGGTTGGAGGAGGGCAGGACCGCGTTCGAGGGATGGGGCGGGCGGCGTAGGAAGACCGGCAGAGACAGGCCATCTGCGCACGGGGGTAAACCCTCAGAGGGCGTGACCGGTGCTGTCGAGCACCTGCCTCGGCGTCGTCGGCGCAGACTGGTCGTGGCGGGCGCTGCGGCAGCGGTCGTGTTCGGTGGCGGCCTGCTCTGGCCGGGTGGCGCGACCGGCGAGCCCGCGGCCGGGAGAGCGCGACCGTCCCCTGCGGTGAGTCCGAGTTCTGCAGGTACACCGCCAGCGCCGCCGGCATCTCCGATTCCGTCCGCGGAGTCGGCAGATCAGTCGACCGGCTCTGCGGACCCCGTGCTGGCGGCGCGGGCGCTTCTGCTCGCCATACGGCACTGCGCCGAGACGGGTGACATGGCGTGCTCCGACGCGGCGGCTCCCGGCTCGTCCGGGATCGTAGAGGCGCTCACGGGGGCGGCATCGGGGGACAAGGAGCCGGAGCTGGCCGCGGTCGATGAGTACGGTGATGTCGCGGTGATCCGGGTCTCATCGATCGCAGTGATCGGTGATGGGCCCGCGCCGCAGCACATCGAGCAGATGGTCGTGGTGGTGCGAGTGAACGAGAAATGGCTGGTCCGCGACGCCTACGACG